>NZ_FQZP01000025.1 GCF_900142095.1 Thermoclostridium caenicola
CGTCAACAGCTTTCGCGGCATAAACGCTTAGGCTATTGTCTCATTAGCTACCGTTTGATGACCGAGGTAATTTACACACTAATTTGGACTTGACTAAATCAAGGTGCCGATTGATTATTCGGACGATGCTTCAGGAACCTACCGGCTGGAGCAAAGGCTTGAGCTTCTGGTGACTCTGACCGGGATTCCCAAGGAGAGCTTCATGATATCCAGGAACATATCCAGGGATAACAACCCTTACTTTGTGCTCATCCTTGAAGAAACTCCCGAAAGGATCAAGATGGTGGAGGATTTGATCGATAAACTGGATAATCCTCGCGAAAACGAATATGAACCGAATTACTGAGCCGTATAAGGCACCCATAAATAAGGACAGTGGTGATGGACGATGCGATTTACTGGTGTAACTGATTCTGCTTATGCACTTTCCATAGATGATTTGCTCAGGATGACCGTTGAGCGCCGGGGTTCGGATCTCCACCTGGCTGTGGGCATGCCGCCGTGCATCCGTATTCATGGGGATCTGGTACCGGTGGATGCGCCTGTGCTTAAGGCCCAGGATGTGGAGCATATGATCCTTTCCATCATCCAGGATTATCAGAAGGAAAAACTGGAACAGGAAATGGAACTGGATTTTTCCTATGCGGTTCCCGGCTGTGCCCGGTTCAGGGGGAATGTGATGTTCCAGCGAGGCACGCTGGCTGCGGTGTTCAGGGCTGTACCCTTTGTCATTCCTGATTTTGATAAGCTTGGATTGCCCCAGGACATTAAGCGGCTGTGCGATTTGCCAAGGGGACTCATCCTGGTTACCGGTCCTACGGGCAGCGGTAAATCCACCACCCTGGCAGCCATGATCGATCTGATCAACAACACCCGTGCCTGCAATATTGTGACGGTAGAGGATCCCATTGAGTTTTTGCACAAGCATAAGAAATCTTCCGTAAGGCAGCGCGAAATCGGCACGGACACCCATTCGTTCGCTTCAGCCCTGCGCCATGTGCTGAGACATGACCCGGATATTATCATGATAGGGGAGATGCGGGACCAGGAGAGCATCAGCATCGCTTTGACAGCCGCCGAGACAGGGCATCTGGTTCTGTCCACCCTGCACACCCAAACTGCGCCGCTGACCATCACGCGCATCATCGATTCATTCAGCGAGGACAAGCGGGTTCAAATCAGGCAGCAACTGGCCAACTCCCTCCGGGCTGTCATATCCCAGCAGTTGATTCCCACCATCGACGGAAAGGGTCGGGTGGTTGCTGTGGAATACATGGTGGACACACCGGCCATCAGGAGCATGATCCGCGAGGGCAAGGAGCATCAGCTCTATTCTGCCATCCAGACAGGCCAGAAGGATGGCATGCAGACCATGGATCAGGCTCTTGTCAAGCTGTTCAGAGCCGGAAGGATTTCAAGGGAGTCCGTTTTGGAGTATTGCGTGGACCGAGCGGAAGTGGAAAGGCTTATCAAGAACGCATTTTACGATCAGTTCTAGCGGGGAGGATGTAAAATGCCTGTATTCACCTACGAATGCATGAATAAGCAGGGTGAACTCATCACGGGAGAAATCACCGCGGATACAGTAGCCTCGGCAGCTGAAAGGCTGAGGTCTTCCGGTTATGCCGTCCTTGAACTGGCCGAATACAGGGAAAAGGTACGGAGCAGTTTTCTCTCAAACGAGCCCAAGGTGAAGCTTTCGGATATCACCCTGTTCAGCCGTCAGTTGGCGGCCATGCTTGGGGCAGGTATCCCTGTCACCCGTTCCCTCCATACCCTGAGCAAACAGTGTGAGAATCCTACCTTGAAAAATGCGTTGGAACATATCGCCCGGAATATTGAAGGGGGTATGAGCCTTACCGACGCCTTCAGTGCCTATCCGACGATATTTCCCAAGATTTACATATCCATGCTGAAGGCCGGTGAAGTAGGGGGAACGCTGGAAAAAACGCTCCTGCGCCTGTCTGATCAGCTTCAGAAGGAAAAGCAGGTCAAGGACAATATCAAATCAGCCATGTCCTATCCGAAAATGATCTGCATTTTTACCGTGCTCATTTTCCTGGCCATGCTGATATTCATGGTCCCGGTTTTCAAAGGATTCATACCGTCATCTGCCGAGATCCCTGCCATTACCCAGTTCATTTTCAATCTCTCCGATTCCATACGCACCAGATGGTATGCCTGGGTACTGGTCGCGGGAGTTATTGTGGGCGGCATGATTCTGTTCTTCAAAAGTGAGGCCGGTCATGATCTTTGGGAGCAGTACAAGCTGAAGATACCCATCCTGGGGCCTATCATGGTCAAGTCGGTCATCGCCAGGTTTACAAGAACCCTTGCAACCTTGCTGGACGGCGGTATTCCGGTTGTTCAGGCACTGGAAAGTGCCGGTCCCACTTCGGGAAGCGATGTGCTGGCTGAAACGGTCAAACTGGCCACCAAGCGGATTGAGGAAGGAAAAACCATTGCATCCACACTGGAGGAGAGCCCGGTATTTCCGCCCATGGTCACCCATATGATCGCAGTGGGTGAGGATTCGGGTACCCTGCCGACCTTGCTGGATAAAGTGGCCGAGTTTTATGAAGAGGAAGTGGATGTAGCCACCAAGAGCCTTCAGGCTGTTATCCAGCCGGTACTGCTCATTTTTATCGGCACACTTATTGGAGGCATGCTGATTTCGCTGTATTTGCCGATGCTTACCGTTGTAGCCAATACAAGATAGCAGATTCTGACGATAGCATGTTGAACGTCTGCGAACAGGGGTTGAAAGAATAATGGGTTTGTTTGATAAAAGGATTATTGGCCTGGAGCTGGATTCTAAGGAAATACGCGCCGTAGAAATCACCGGAAGCGTCCGTCAGCCCATGATAACGGCATGGGGTCGCATAAGCCTGCCCGAAGGAACGGTGAAGGACGGCCGTATTGTCAACGCGGAATCCTTGTCATCGTACCTGGAAAGGCTGATTACCCAAAACGGTTTCAAATCACGGGATGTTCTGCTCGGCGTGGCAAACCAGGATGTGATCATCCGCTTTGCATCATTTCCGAAGGTTCCGGAAGACAAGATAAGGAATATGGTCATGTTCCAGGCCCAGGAATACATACCGGTCCCTCTGGAAGAACTGCAGCTGGATTATATCGTTGCAGGTGAAAAACAGAACGAGGAAGGCCACTTCCTGAACATCATCCTGGTTGGTGCCAGGCAGAAGATGCTCAACGATTTTATACAGGCTCTGAGCGGTGCCAGGCTGAATGTCAGGGAGATCGATTCGGTCACATTGGCCATCGGACGTGCAGCCATCACTTCGGTCAATGAGAGCGTTTTTGCTGTGGCAGGATTCAACCATGATATCGCCAACCTGATGATCTTTAACAAAGGTTTGCTTGCCATGGCCCGATCGGTTCCGTTTTCCCAGACATCTGCATGGAAAAACGGCAGCGAGGAACCGGAAAGTTCCGGCGATATGGCGGACATCCTCATCAGTGAACTCCGATCCTGCATGAGCTACTACCGTATGCAAAGCGAGGATGCCATTGAAGGCATTTACCTGATCGGGTTGCCAAACATCAACAACATTGCCGGTAAATTCAAGGATGCCGGGTATGAAGCGAAGATCGCACAGCCCTATAAGGATATCCCCTGGAAAAACAGCGGGCTTGCGAATTTCAATACCAACGATTATTCGGCTGCCATCAGCCTGGCCATCAGGGGATTGGAGGGATGAACCATGTATGCTGTCAGACTCCTGCCGCGAGAATACCAGGAATCCATTATCAAGGCAAGAAGAAACAGGCGTCTGTTGGCAGTTGAATGCGTGATCGCGATTATTCTGACAATTGCCTTGATCGTTTTGAACTTATATGCTTCCAACCTGAATCAGGAGCTTGGGGAACTGAAAGCGGAAAACGACAGGATATTTCAGCGCATTGAATCCTTAAGACCAGTGGAAGCGATGCAAAACCGGGTTCGGGATCTGACCGGACAGATGGCGGAAGTTCTTGGCACATGCCCCAACTGGGGAGAAATCCTGCCCAGGGTGGGCAACGCGTTGCCGCCGGATGTATCCCTGATTGGTCTTAATGCAAAGTATTCAGATGGTGCAAGCACAATAGTCATTACAGGCTTTGCCCCCGATCACGAAACCGTTTCCAGGTTGATGAAGAACCTGGCTGATGTGAATAATCTGGGCGAGATCTCATGCAGGTATTCCACAGCGGAGTCAGGGCGGGGACAGGTTTATGACGACATCCAGTTTGAGCTCACCATTCCCGTCGTATTCAATATCACCGATCTGACAGGGGGGAGCGGTCAATGAACACGTTAAGCGGTAAGAAAACGCAGATAACCCTTTTCCTCGTTTTATTGGGCATCCTGATCCTTGCCCTGACCGCCCTGACGGTTTTATCGGTTATCAAAATAACCGAAACATCTGCTTCTATCCGCAATGAAGAGCAAATCCTGCGGGAAAATGAAAGCACGCTGGCAAAAATGGAACTGCTGTCGATCATTGAAAATGAACTCAAGCAGTCATTTGAAAGATTGTATCGGATGATCCCTGAGCAGGCCCATGAGGATCAGCTGATTGCCTACATAAACCGCCTGTCGGAAAAGGCCGGGCTGGAATTGCTGACGGTTGAATTCCTTGAAAAGGTGGTAAATACAGATAATAAACCGAATGAAATGCCAATGTCATTAACCTTCAGGGGCGGCTACTCGCAACTGATCACGCTGTTGAGGAGCATGAGCACGGGAGAAAGGCTTATCCGGGTGGACGAAGTTACCATCGCCAATGAAAAGGCTGATCATAAGAACATGAAAATCAACATAAAAGCTCATGCGTTTTACAGATAACAGCGATTCCACCACCAGACAAAAAGTTAGGGATGAACAGTTATGGTTATGCGATCTGAAGTGGGGTACCTGGGCGAGCAACTCATCAAGATGGGCATCGTCAACGAGGAACAACTGAAGGAGGCTCTTGAGCTTCAGGCCAGGAACAAGGCCAAGGGGATCCGGATCATGCTTGGTCAGGCGCTTACTCAGCTTGGCTATTGCAAGGAAGAGGATATTGCCAGGGCCATGGCCAGAAAATGGGGCCTGGAATTTATTACATTGAAGCAGCAGGGCATCGATATGGCGGCGGCCAACCTGATCTCGCCCGAGATTGCACAGAAATACAAACTGCTCCCGATCCGCATTCAGAATGGCAAGCTCCTTGTCGCCATGAGCAATCCCAATGACATCATCGCCATCGACGACATTGAGCTGCTGACGGGCTATGAGGTCCAGCCTGTCATTGTGATGGACAGGGAACTGAACCTGGCCCTCGAGCAATTCACGAACCTCAGCAAGGGGATTGATACCCGGAATATCGAGGACGAGGAAGAAGAGGAAAAGGTAAGCTCCATTGATGACGAGGCCAATGAAAAACCCGCCGTCCAGCTGGTAAACCAGATCCTCCATCAGGCTGTGAAAACGAATGCCAGTGACGTCCATATTGAACCTCAGGAAAAGTATACACGCGTCCGGTTCAGGATCGACGGCGTCCTTCATGAAGTTACTCAGGCACCGCTAAAGCTTCATCCCACCATTACTTCAAGGATTAAGGTCATGGGCGGTATGGATATTGCGGAGCGAAGGGTGCCCCAGGATGGAAGAATAACGGTCAGGATCGAAGACAAAACCATCGATATCCGTGTAGCCACACTGCCATCCGCACATGGCGAGAAGGTGACTATGAGGCTGCTCAATCGGTCCAGCAAGGTCTTTACCCTGGAAGAACTGGGGTTCCCGGACAGGCATCTGAGGCGTTATGAGAAAACCATCCGGCTTCCTTATGGTTTCATCCTCATCACGGGACCCACGGGCAGCGGAAAGAGTACCACCCTCTATGCGACGCTGGCAAAGCTCAACTCACCCGACAAAAACATCATCACGCTGGAGGACCCCATCGAGCGGCGCATGGACGGCATAAACCAAATACAAATGAATGCCCGTGCCGGCATGACTTTCGCATCCGGTCTCAGATCCATTCTGAGAAGCGATCCGGACATCATCATGGTCGGCGAGATTCGTGACATGGAAACGGCCAAGATCGCTGTGGAATCGGCCCTTACCGGACACCTGGTCTTTTCAACCCTGCATACCAATGATGCACCCGGTGCTGTTACCAGGCTGGGCGAGATGGGGGTTGAACCTTTTTTGACCGCTTCATCCCTGCTCGGTGTGGTGGCCCAGCGACTGGTGCGTGTTCTTTGCCCGGAATGCAAGAAAGCCTTTACGTTTTCCAGGGAAGATATCCTCAAGAGCGTTCCGGATTTTCCGGTTGAGCCGGATGAAAAAACCGTAACCCTGTACAAACCCGTAGGCTGCATGGCCTGCAACCATACCGGCTATAAGGGCAGAATCGGCGTTTACGAGTTTCTGACTGTATCGGAATCCATCCAGAAACTGATTCTGGAACAAGCTTCAACCAATGTTATCAGAAAGGTTGCCATGAGCGAAGGGATGAACACCCTCCGTCAGGATGGGCTCATGAAAGTGAAGCAAGGCTTGACATCCATGGAAGAACTGCTCAGGGTTGTCATGTAGGATTGCCTGAGAAGGGATGGTAAGATGTTTGGGATTTTAAAGTCAAACAAGGGAATGGCCCTGCCCCTGGTGCTGGTTGTTATGGTTGTCCTGATGGTATTCAGCACCGCGATTCTTGGCATGGGTGCCACCGATACGCTGATGTCAGCCCATGACAGCAACAAGTCACAGGCCTACTATTATGCCCATTCAGGCGCAGAAGCGGTAGCTTCCTATATCGTGGAAAATCCCGACGGTCTGTCCGAAAGCGAACGCAAGGCATTGGTAGACCGTATGATCGCTGCCGGTGCCAGCAATCCGTTTACCCTGTCTTCTTCTGACAGCGGGGTCATCGTCGTCGACATGAGCCGATCGGGCAATACCATTTCCATCCGTTCAACAGCCACTTACCAGGGTATACAGGAGTCTGTCACCCTGAATATCCTGGAGACCGTTATTGGTGGAGAACCCTTTAACAAGGCGATTTATTCCAGAGGCAACATCACGATCAGCGAAGGCGGTACCGTTGAAGGCGATGTTGCCAGCTTGTCGAGAATTGCCCTGGACGGCGGCAGCAGGGTCACCGGAACCATTTATATCCACCCGGATGCGGACGAGTCTTCTTTCAGCAGTCTACCCTGGATCAGCACAACGATTGAGAACCTTACGGAGATCTTTGACTACGACACGTTTCCATTCCCGGAATTTCCGCCTTATCCCGCAGGGCTTCCTTCCGACAACACGACACTTAACGTAAGCAGCGGTACCCGGAGAATAGAGAATGACGTCTATTACAGGGGTGGAATTAACGTCACCAACGGTGAACTGCAAATTGTCCGCAATAACACGGATCGTGTCATACGGACAAGGTACCTGCGGGTATCCGGCTCCGGCAGGATTACGGATATCCGGAGCGGTAATCGGACGCTGCAGATCTATATCGATGAAGATTTGCAGATATCTTCCGATAACACCTTGACCTTTGATTTGGGAAACGGAGATATCATCCTGAGGGTCAGAAGGCTTCTTTTGAACCAGGGGCATATTCAGGTCAACCACAATGGCACAGGAAAGCTTTACATCTTTGTAGATGATGTTTTCCATATCGACGGAAGCAGTTCCATCAATCACAGTTGGAGCGCTTCTGCCGCCCAACTGGAGGATTGGGCCAAAAAGGTCCTGGTCTATTATGCCGGAACCATTGACAAGGATGGCAACGATATCAGGAATCCGGGCAACAGCTACTACCTGAAGTTCCCCAACGCAGTCAAGGTGGTAGCCACGCTGCACGTCAAGGAAGCAAAGATTCATATTACCAATGGTACCGGCGTAGTGGGCAATATCATTTCGGGAGGCAGCAAACTGCAATTTGATGGCGGTACCAACTCCGACGTGAAGGTGGTATACGCGCCCAATGCCGAAATCGAGGTCAGGGGAGGTGCCCTGGTCACCGGCATTGTGGTTTGCGATTCTTTCAGCATGTCAGGCGGCGCGAGGGTCAAGTATCAGCCGATAGGCGAAGAAGAAATGGAGTATTTCAAGGATGTGGCCGGTAAAACCGTGTATACCTATGGCCACTGGGAATAAGCGAAGCCCTGGGGGTGATGTCATTTGAAGAATACCGGCGGATTCAGCGTGGCAGAAATACTGGTATGCCTGATGCTCATCGGTCTGATCGTCATCATGGTTTTGCCATCCATCACATATGGCTTCATTCAGCTCAACGAGTCGGGTGAAAGGACGAAGGCGGTCTATACCGTCCGTCAGGCCGTGGAAAATGAGCTGGCCAATGCGACGCCCGGCCCGACATCGGATACCCTCAGAATCACCTTCAACAGGGATACCATTGCTGTAAAAGGGCGCATCATGGAGACAGAAGCAACCTTTGGCACCAAGGGAGACAGGACACGTATCAGGGTCTTTATACCGAACAAGTAAGACGGGCGGGGTGCTTCTTGCGATGAAAGGAAAAAAAGGGTTCACGCTTGCTGAACTGATAGTTTTTCTGGCCTTGCTCGGCGTGGTGCTGGCCATCGGCTACAGGCTGTTCTTCTTGGGCCAGAATACCTTTACCAGGGGGAGCGACCGTTTCGAACTGCAGTCCGAAATGCGTTCAGCGGGGGATTTCCTGCTGGATGAACTGAGAAATGCCGTTGAGGTGGAAATCCTTGATGCGCCAACGGACGAAGCCGATTATCATTACATATACCTTGATGGCTCTCGGATTGTCCATAAATATAACGGGAGTACCAAAGTCATCACCCTTCCCATCATCCGGGATGAGGACCTGTTCACGCTCAAAAAAGACAGCGGCAACAAGAACTTCCTGGGCATCCGCATGACCGGAATCCGCAACGGCAATACCTACGACCTGTCCACAGAGGTTTTTCTGAAGAATATTGCCAACCTGGATCCGGATTCCGGGAAGGTGATCAAGTACAAAAAGCCATAGGATCAGTAGGATAGCATCCGCTTCATATATTCCGGATCGGATGCGTAAGCCAGGGCGTTTTCGATACTGATCCTGTTCTCCCTGACCAGATCCAGGAGGGAGGCATCCATGGATTTCATGAAGAGCTTGCCGCTGGTCTGGATGACATTGGAAATCTGATGGATTTTGTTGTCCCGGATCAGGTTCTTGATGGCCGGCGTGGTGATCATGATCTCGGTCGCCAGGGCCCTGTCCCTGCCGTCCACCGTCGGGATCAGCTGCTGGGAAATGACCGCCTGCAGGACCATCGATAGCTGGGTGCGTATCTGCTGCTGCTGGAAAGGGGGGAAGACATCGATGATGCGGTCAATGGTCTTGGAGGCACCGATGGTATGGAGCGTGGACAGAACCAGATGTCCGGTTTCGGCCGCCGTGAGTGCAATGGAAATGCTGTCCAGGTCGCGCATCTCGCCAATGAGGATCACGTCGGGATCCTGGCGGAGCACGGCACGGAGCGCATTGGCATAGCTCAATGAATCATAGCCGATCTCCCTTTGGTTGACTATGCTCCGTTTGTGCTCATGGACGTATTCGATGGGATCCTCCAGCGTGACGATGTGGCAGTCCCTGTTGCTGTTAATCCAGTCCACCATGGCAGCCAGCGTGGTGGTCTTGCCGGCCCCTGTGGGACCGGTAATCAGGATAAGCCCTCTGTTCAGGGAACACAGGTCTTCCAGCACCGGCGGCAACCCAAGAGCCTTGAAATCCTTGATGATGGGATTCAGCATCCTGATGGCCAGGCTGTAACAGGATTTCTGCCGGAAGATGTTGATACGGCAGCGATATTTTTCATAGGAGGAAATGGAGATGTCTATTTCCCCGGTTTCGTGCAGATGGTGCAGCTGTTTCTCATTGAGAAGCTGAACGGCATAGGCTTCCGTATCCCGGGGTTCCACCCTGGCATAGGGAAGGGGGCGCAGATGACCGTTGACCCGGCAGGTAGGAGGGATTCCCACGGAGATATGCAAATCCGAAGCGTTCAGTTTCAGGGTTTCATCGATGAGCGTGAAGATATTGTCGCATTTGCGTTCCACGGTGGTTCCATCCTGTCCTTTCCATGGTTTTTTATGGTATTATAGCAGAAATTATGGGTTAGGCCAAACAGTTTTTTGCGGTTTGCTGACGGCGTACTGACATATTTGTATATTATACCTATCCGACAGGATATTGCGGCAATCATTCTTGTCATAAGTGCAATAGTGTGGTATATTATTGTACAGATAACCATTGATTAGTATGGCTGGCTTTGTCAGCTGATAATAAACAAAAAAAGTAGGAGGGTCATTTTATGCTCAAAAGATTCAAGAAAAACAACAAAGGCTTCACCCTGGTAGAGCTGATGGTGGTTGTTGTCATCCTGGGCATATTGGTAGCCATCGCCGTGCCCATTTATAACAGCATTACCGGTAATGCAGAGAAGAATGCATGCCATGCCAACCTGAGAACCATTGACGGAGCGAAAACCCAGTATGCGGTATCTTCCGGACTGACCTGGCCAGGTGACTTCTTCCGTGGAGGTACAATACCGAAATGCCCTTCCGGTGGTACTTACTCGCACACCGACCCCACCGATGCTGATCAGGCAGAATGTTCTGAACACGGTACATATAAATAAACTAAAGCCAGCTTCCAAGCTGGCTTTTTAAGAGAAACATGATGGGTGCGAAAAAACGAGTGAAAATGCTGCGCCAAAAGAGCGGGTTGTGCATCGCAACGGGAAGCCCGGTGGGTTTCACGCTGGTGGAACTCATGATCGTGGTCCTCATTCTGGGAATACTCGTCGGCATCGCTGTCCCGCTATACAATGCCTCGCGGGAAAGGGCCGAAGAAACGGCATGCCTTTCAAACCAGAGGCTGATTAACAAGGCTTTGGAGGAATGGCGGATGGAAAGGGGTACGATGAGCAAGCCCTATCCCGCCGATGTGCAGCAGTTGGTGGACGACGGTTATCTCCGGCATGTCCCTGCCTGCAAAGGTCATCCGTTTACAAAAATAGACGATGCCACCGGGCTAACAGAGTGCCCTGCCGGCGGCAGGCATGTGCTGCCGTAATGAGGATGCCGCAGCGTTACGAACATAAAGCATAATCTTTTTCCATCAGAAGGGGATCGTTTCGGACGAGCCCCTTCTGATATTCCGGAAGCCTGTTCCCATTGGACGCCTGCGGCCCCGCAGCATAAAAACCAGGTTTACAAAATACACTATCAGTGATACGATAACAAATGTTAAATGACTGTAAAATACGGTGCTGGAGGTACGGATGTCCAAATACCTTGTCATAGTGGAATCGCCGGCCAAGGCCAAGACCATCAGAAAATACCTGGGCAATGATTACAAGATCGTCGCATCCATGGGGCATGTGAGGGATTTGCCCCAGAGCCATCTGGGTGTGGATGTGAAGAACGATTTTGAGCCCATGTACATCACCATGACCGGAAAGACCCAATTGATCAAGAGCATGAAAGAGGATGCAGCCAAGGCCGAAAAGGTCTATCTTGCCACCGACCCTGACCGTGAAGGGGAGGCCATCTCCTGGCATCTGGCCCATCTTCTCAAACTGGACGGATCCAGCGCCTTACGGATCACCTTCAATGAGATTACCCAAAATGCAGTGGTAAACGCCATCAAGGAGCCACGGCCCCTGAACATGAACCTGGTGGATGCCCAGCAGGCCAGAAGGGTTTTGGACAGGATTGTGGGCTATGAGATCAGCCCGGTGCTCTGGAAAAAGGTTAAAAAGGGCCTGAGCGCCGGACGCGTCCAGTCCGTGGCCATGCGGATCATCTGCGACAGGGAAAAAGAGATCGAGGAGTTTGTTCCCAAGGAATACTGGAGCATCGATGCCCGTTTTGCCAAGGAAGACGGCAGCGTCTTTGCTTCGCGTTTTTACGGCAGGGACGGCAAAAAGCTTGAGATTAAGTCGAAGGAAGATTCCGATGCCATTGTGACCCTGATGAAGGGTTCAACCTGGCGCGTTACCCAGGTGAAAAAGAGCACCAAGAAGCGTTCGCCGGCGCCCCCGTTCATCACGAGCACGCTCCAGCAGGAGGCTTCCCGCAAGCTGGGATTCAGCGCCCAGCGGACCATGATGGTGGCCCAGCAACTCTATGAAGGCGTTGAGCTGGGGAACGAAGGCTCTGTCGGTTTGATTACATACATGCGAACCGATTCGGTGCGGATATCCGAGGATGCCCTGAGGGAAGCCCGAACCTACATCCAGAACAGGTTCGGCAAGGATTATCTCCCGGCCAAACCCAGGGTGTTCAAGACCAAATCGGCCGCCCAGGATGCCCACGAGGCCATACGGCCCACCTATGTGGAACGGGAACCGGAGTCGCTGAAAAGCATGCTGACCGCCGAGCAGTACAAACTGTATAAGCTGATTTGGGAGCGTTTCATCGCCTGCCAGATGGAAAATGCCGTATTTGATACCATTTCTGTCGAGATAGAGGGCAAACCGGCCGAAATTGCGGAAAATGTTCCGGCGAACCCTGTGCTCAATTTCAGGTCCAGCGGTTCCAGGATAGCTTTCCCCGGATTTATGGCCCTCTATGTGGAAGGAAAGGACGAAGAGGAAAACGAGGATTCCCAGCAGCTGCCGCCGCTGGCGGAAGGCGAAAGCCTCAGCCTGAAGGATATCGAACCGGCCCAGCATTTCACTGAGCCACCGCCGCGGTATACCGAGGCGACCCTGGTTAAGGCGCTTGAAGAAAAAGGCATCGGCCGGCCAAGCACCTATGCGCCTACCATCAGCACCATCATCAACCGCGGTTACGTGGAACGGAACAAGAAGCAACTGGTTCCCACTGACCTGGGAAAGATGGTCAATAAGCTGATGGTGGAGAACTTCGCCGATATCGTCAATGTCAACTTTACCGCTGAAATGGAAAGCAAGCTGGACAGCGTAGAAGAGGGAAAGATCCCCTGGAAGCAGATCCTGCGGGAATTCTATCCGGGCTTTAAGGAAACCGTGAAAAAGGCCGAGCAGGTCATCGAAAAGGTGGAACTGCCCGTCGAAGTGTCCGACGTGGTTTGCGAAAAATGCGGCAGAACCATGGTGATCCGGACCGGAAGGTACGGCAAGTTCCTGGCATGCCCCGGCTATCCGGCATGCAAGAACACCAAGCCTCTCCTGGAGGAAGCCGGTGTGAGCTGTCCCAAGTGCGGCGGCAAGGTGATCATCCTCAAGAGCAAGAGGGGAAGAAAATACCTGGGCTGCGAGAACTATCCCAACTGCGACTTTATGTCATGGGACATGCCTTCGGGCAGGAACTGCCCGAAATGCGGCAGTTTCATGACGCAGAAATCCAAGGGCAAAGCCTTGATTCTCACATGCGCCAATCCCCAGTGCGGGCATGTGGAGGAGCAGGAGAAGAAGGGAAAGGAAAAAGCAAAGGCAAGCACCGAATAAAAACGGTGCTCTTTATTTTATGGCTTACGGTTCGGCCTTGTAGTCCTGCACCAGGCTCATGGTCCTGTCGTAGGAAGCATAGGCCTCGGCCAGCACTTCCGCATCATACTCGTTGTTCCGGTAAAATTCCTTGTGCGGAACAGGAATGATTTTGAACCGGAAAATCCCGTTCTCCCTGTAACGCCAGAGCCAGGTCGGGATATGGGTCACTTCGCGGATGATGGTTTTGCCCGTTTCCGGGTTCTTTTCAAAGGTCACCTTGACCAGCATGCTGTCCTCGGCCAGTTCCTTGTTGGTGAGCGGATAGCCCGAAGCGCCGCGTCTCTGGTTGGATACAAAATTACCCATGGAGTAGATGACATATTTCTGCTCGCCGTTGTGCTCGATCATCTCGCTGGGTTCCACCACATGGGGATGGGAGCCCAGGATCACATCGGCGCCCCAGCTTATCATATCCCTTGCCAGCTGCTTCTGCTCCTCGGTGGGCTGCTGCCGGTATTCCACACCCCAGTGCATGCAAACCACCGAGACGTCCACATTTTCCTCCATATCGGCCAGTTCTTTCTGAATCCTTTCCCGGTCGATAAGGGCAAGATGCTTATATCGCTGCTCCTCGGTCAGGGCCAGTTCATTCATGTTGCAGCTGTAGGTATAGGCCATAATACCTATTTTGATGCCGTTGACCTCTTTCACAAGATAACGGGGCTCTTCTCCGTCATAAACGCCAAGGACATCAAGTCCGCGGCTTTTGATGTTGTCACGGGTTTCAAACATACCGGCAAGTTTTCTGTCCAATTGATGGTTGTTGGAATTATTGACGATGTCAAATCCCACAAACTTGAAGGTGTCGAAGATCTCGGGCGGGCAGTTGAACAGGGGATATCCTGTATAATCCTTCCGGTTGTTGGTGGCAGCACTTTCAAAGCTGATGATGGAAACATCGCTTTCCGCCAGGTATTCCTGGATGGGAGAGAAGATGCTGTAAAAATCGTACCGGTCCTCTTCCGGGATGTATGCCGAATCCTGGAAGGTCTTATGCAGCACGCAATCGCCGGCTGCCATCAAAACAGCTGTCCTGGGCGGTTCGGGCGTTGGTTCAGGCGTGGGTTCAGGTGAGGGTATGGGTATGATCTCCGGTGCAATCTGGTTGGATACAGGCGTGCTTCCAGAGAGTTCAGATTCATTCAGAGAGGCCTGTTTGTCGTTCTGACCGCAGGATGACACAAGAATCAGGCATAGGATAACGGGAAGGATGGCTTTTTTGATCATGGATGCTTCCTCCTGGCCTTTATCGGCTTCTGGAAAGCCATAAACGGCTCAGATGCATTATATAATATTGTCAAACGAGTCT
This sequence comes from Thermoclostridium caenicola, assembly GCF_900142095.1. GTDB lineage: Bacteria > Bacillota > Clostridia > DSM-8532 > DSM-8532 > Thermoclostridium_A > Thermoclostridium_A caenicola. The sequence goes on from NZ_FQZP01000025.1 coordinate 14,822, forward strand.
GCAAGCTGCTTGTAAAACACGCTGCAGGCTCCATGATGCCGGTGGCAGGATGGAAAGTCCTCCCGGCAAAACTATGGTATTTATGATATGATATGATGGATATCAAAAGGACAGAATAATGGAACAGGTTGTCCGCCATAATCGTGGACATTTGAGATTCAACCCATATCAAGAGGTGCATAGGATGAAGGATGAAGTCATACACGTCATAGGTGCCGGGCTGGCTGGCTGTGAAGCCGCATGGCAAATTGCCCGGCAGGGTATAAAAGTCAGGCTTTTCGAGATGAAGCCGCATAAAAAGACACCGGCCCACCACAGCGATACCTATGCCGAACTGGTTTGCAGCAATTCCCTGCGTTCCGATCGGCTGGAGAATGCGGTGGGACTGCTGAAGGAAGAACTGCGTCTTCTCGGTTCCCTGATCATGCACTGTGCCGATAAAACCCGCGTACCCGCCGGGGGAGCCCTGGCCGTGGATCGGCACGGTTTTTCGCGCATGGTGACCGAGGCCATTGAAAGCCATCCGCTGATCGAGGTCATCCATGAGGAAGTAACGTCATTAAGTCATGACAACATCACTGTTGTCGCTACCGGTCCGCTGACATCGGAGCCCCTGGCCCAGATCATCAGGCAAATGCTCGGCATGGAAAGCCTGTTCTTCTTTGATGCTGCCGCACCCATCGTGCGGGCTGATACGATCAACATGGATCGCGTATTCAGGGCGTCGCGGTATGGCAGGGGTGATGCCGACTATATCAACTGTCCCATGACCCAGGAAGAGTACCTGGCATTCTATGATGCGCTGATCCATGCGGAAACCGTGGAACTCAAGGATTTTGAGGATGACCGGATCTTTGAGGGCTGCATGCCCATTGAGAGCATGGCTAAAAGAGGGCTCGATACCATGCGTTTTGGTCCCCTGAAACCGGTGGGCCTGATCGATCCGCGCACCGGGCGGGAGCCCTGGGCCGTTGTGCAGCTGAGGCAGGACAACGCGGCAGGTTCCCTTTACAACATGGTAGGGTTCCAGACCCGGTTGAAATGGGGAGAGCAAAAACGCGTCTTCTCCATGATACCCGGCCTTGAAAACGCCGAATTCGAGCGATACGGTGTCATGCACCGCAACACCTTCATCCATTCGCCAAAGCATCTGGATGCTGCATACCGCCTGAAATCCAGGCCGAACATCTTCTTTGCGGGACAGATCACCGGCGTGGAAGGCTATATCGAGTCGACCGCTTCGGGCATGGTGGCCGGGCTGAACGCCGCCAGGCAGTTAAAAGGCTTGAAGGATCTTATCTTCCCGGCCTGCACGGCCATTGGCGCTCTTGCCCATTATGTTTCCAACCCGGCCAACACCCATTTCCAGCCCATGAATGCCACCTTTGGCATCATGGAACCGCTTGGCACCCGTATGCGTGACAAGAAGGAGAAATACAGAAAGATGGCCGAACGGGCCCTTGGGATGATACAGGAATACGTCAGGCTTCAGGAATAAGCCCGTCCTGAATATGCATCAGACAATTCCTGTGTTTTCACGTATTATTTTCGGCATCGTGGACAAATGGTATGCCGGTAAGGCCGAGCCATTGGGTCCATTATTTTTGAGAAGAAAGGTAGCATGCTTGGAAAGGAGAATGGCATGAAGAAGCTAGGACTCAAGTATTTTATCCCGGCACTGCTGCTGGTTCTCGGCATCTGGCTCATGACCGGATTCTACACGCTGAGCACCGACGGCGGTGAACAGGCAGTCATCCTGAGGTTCGGCAGGCATGTCCGGACAGTGGAGGAAGCCGGACTCAAGTGGCATCTTCCTTATCCCATCGAAAAAGCGGAAATTGTCAAGTGCGACGTAATCCGAAGCCTGGAACTGGGTTACAGGACGCAGCAGACAGGCGGCCATCAAACGACCTATGCGGCCGTTCCCGAGGAATCCCTGATGATCACGGGTGATGAAAACCTGGTACATACCGAAAGCGTTATACAATACCGTATCAAGAATGTGGCCGATTACCTGTTCCGGGTACGCCAGGCACCCGAAACCCTGAAGATTGCGGCTGAATCCTCTGTTCGGCGCGTGGTGGCCAATCATGAGCTGGATCATGTGCTCACCGACCAGAAGGACGCCATCCAGAATGAAATACGCGAAGATCTGCAGGCAATCTGCGATGAATACGGATTGGGGGTTGAGATCATCAAGGTTGCCCTCCAGGACGTGTATGCGCCCGATGAGGTGGCCGACGCGTTCACCGATGTCATCAAGGCCCGTGAGGATATGAACCGCTACATCAATGAGGCGCAGAAGCAGGCCAATGAGATCGTGCCCGCCGCCGAGGCCAAGCGCCAGGAGATCCTCAACGAGGCAAACGCCTACAAGGAGAAGCGGATCGCCGAAGCCAAGGGTGATGTGGAGAATTTCAGGCAGGTCCTGGCCAGGTACTCGCTGGGACCTGAGGTCACCAGGACCAGGATGTACCTGGAGACCATGCAGGAAGTCCTTCCCAAGGCCAAGATCTATATCATGAAGGATGGGGGAGAAATGATGAAGTTCATGCCCCTGGATTCCGGAACGCAAGGTTCGTCCACCGGCAACTGAACCGTTTAGACACCCCATTGCGTTAAGACCAGGAATGAAGAAAGGAGAATCGCATGAACGACTATCATGAATACAAGCAAGCCTATAACGCGCAGCGGAAAACGAAGCAGTATCCGGAAAAGCTTTTGGGATTCCTGAAATCCCTGGGGATCATTGCAGCCGCCGCGTTTATCCTGATAATTCTGTTCACTTCTTTCATCTTTACGGTTGATGAGCGGGAGCAGGTTATCATCACGCAGTTTGAGGAAATCGTGAGGGTCATCGTTGATGAGAAATCCTATGAAACCATCAGCGCGGAGCTAAAAAGCAATCCCCGCTTTGCCAATGTCAAAGTGGAAAAGGGAAAGGGTCTGTATTTCAAAATACCCCTGATCCAGCAGGTAAAAAGGTTCCCGAACCAGCTGCTGACCTATGACACCAATGCAGAAAACGTCTTCACGCTGGACAAGAAGACCATCATGCTGGATAACTTTGCCCAGTGGTACATCAGCAACCCGGTTCTTTTCATGATCAATATCGGGAGCGTCAGCCAGGCCAACCAGCGAATCGATGAATTCATCTACTCCAAGATGCGGGAAGAGATAGGTAAGATCGATGCCAGGACCCTGGTGGCCGACAAGGACTATGTGTTTGAAATGCTCCAGAATGTTGAGAGCTATCTGAACAGCCAGATGGAATCCATGGGCATCCGGATCATGGATATCCGGATCAAGCGGACCGAGTATCCCGATGCCACAAAACCCAGCATTTACGAGCAGATGCGCTCCGAAAGACAGGCCGTGGCCACCAAGTACAGGGCAGACGGCCAGAAACAGGCGCGGACCATTACGGCCGAAGCCCAGAAGCAGGCGACCATCATTGAAGCCCAGGCCTACGAGGAAGCCCAGAAGATCCGGGGCGAAGGGGACGCGGAGGCCCTACGCATCTATGCGGAAGCCTATAACACAGATCCGGAGTTCTACAGGTTCTGGGAAACTTTGAAAACCTACAGCCAGGTCATCGATGAGGATACCACTATCATCATCGACTCGGAATCGCCCTTTGCCCAGTATCTGTTTGGTGAAGGCAGATAAAATCTTTACAGTATAAAAAGGAGCCGCAAGCGGGAAATCACCCGTTTCATGCGGCTCCTTGCCATTATGTATACCGTCGGTTAAATGTTTTTAGCCCACAACAAACTTGCCGTCCGGATATATGGTATGATCCGGGGGCTTTTTCCCGGATGCCAGCGCAAGGGCGAAGGAGATGGGCCCGATGCGTCCCGTGAACATGCAGAGAATGACCAGAATCTTGTTCAGCGCGTTCATGTCCTGGACCGCGCCGGTGGAAAGACCGACAATACCCAGGGCGGACACCGAATCGAAGAATGTGTTGAGCAGGGAAATCTCCGGCTGGATGATATGGATCAGGATGGTCACCCCAAGCATAATCAAGGTTGCGAAAAAGACGATGGCGAAGGCCTTCATGACGATGCGCTGAGGGATTTTACGGTTGAAGACGATGGTTTCGTCCCGGCCACGGATCAGGCAGTAGACGGCGCACAGCAGGATGCCAAGCGTGTTGACCTTAATACCGCCCGCCAGGGAACCCGAAGCCCCGCCGATGAACATCATCAGCGCGATGAAAACCTTAGTGACACCATGAAGCGTGTCGACGTTGAAGGTTGAGAAACCGCCCGACCTTGCGTTAACCGACAGGAACAGGGAGGCGTTGAGCTTTTTGCCCAGTGACAGCCCTGCCAGGGCATGATCCCGCTCCATCAGGAAGACAAACAGGGCAGAAAGGATCAGCAGAACGGCAGAAAGAATGAGCACAATCCTGGTATGGGCCGTCAGCTTCCTGTTTTTATGGTAGTTGAAGAGATCCTGCCAAACGATGAATCCCAGTCCACCGATGATAACCAGCAGGGAGAGAGTATAGAGGACCAGCGGATTCCCGGTAAAATCCGCCATGCTGGCGTATCCGCCGCCCATCAGATCAAAGCCTGCATTGCAGAATGCTGCAACCGAATGAAAAACGCCATAATACAAGCCGATGAGGCCAAACCGGGGAACAAAGTCAATGGAAAGCAGGCAGGCGCCTGCCAGCTCGACAATGAAAACGAGGCCCAGCATCTGTTTAATCAACGGAATGGCATCCTGCATGTTGATGGTGTTGAGGGATTCCTGCGCCAGTTTCATATTTTTGAGCCCGGCCTTCCTTCCTGCCATGGTCAGGAAAAAGGTGGCCAGCGTGACGAAGCCAAGCCCGCCCAACTGGATAAGGAACAGGATGACCAGTTCCCCGAAAGTGGACCAGTAGGGCGCCGTATCATAGATGACAAGACCGGTGATGCAGGTTGCCGATGTGGCGGTAAACAGGCTGTCGATGAAGGGCGTAGCCACGCCGGATTCCGTAGCCGCCGGAAGGCACAGCAGTATGCTCCCGATAAGAATAGCGGTGATGATTGTCAGCGATATGATGGCGGGCGGTCTGTCGTAAACTGCCGTACCAACTGCCCGTCTGATGTTGCTTTTTTAGCTTAACCCAGTTTTCCCTGCTCATAAATTGCGGCCTGATAAAAACCTTTCACCCGCCAAATCCGTAATGTATAAGTCCGTGTTAAGCATTATATCACTTCCCGGACATTTATAACAGATGTCGCTCGGGCCAGACTGGCGTTTTCTGAAGTGGCGACGTGCATCCGTTGACACCTTCCGCCCGTTCAAGTAGAATACTTGAGTTGGAGCATGGCGCGCCATGCTTCCTTTTGTACATACTATACGCAGCATCAGGTGATAAAGTGGAAACAGTCAGGAACGAATTAAGAAACATAGCCATTATCGCACACGTCGATCATGGCAAGACCACCCTTGTGGATGCCATGCTGAAACAGACAGGCATTTTCCGGGCCAATGAAAAAGTGGCCGAACGCGTTCTGGATTCCAACGACCTGGAACGGGAAAAGGGGATCACCATCCTTTCCAAGAACACTTCCATCCAATACCGCGATACCCGCATCAATATTGTCGATACACCCGGACATGCCGATTTCGGCGGCGAGGTGGAGCGCATCCTGAAGATGGTGGACGGTGTTCTCCTGTTGGTGGACGCCTATGAGGGACCCATGCCCCAGACGCGGTTTGTACTGAGAAAGGCCCTTTCGATGCGTCTGAAACCCATTGTTGTCATCAACAAGATCGACAGGAAGGATGCGCGGCCGGCAGAGGTCATCGACGAGATCCTGGATCTCTTCATCGAACTGGGGGCAGACGAATCCCTGCTGGATTTTCCGGTGGTCTATGCTTCCGCCAGGGATGGCTACGCCAAGCTCAGCCTTTCCGATGAACCCAAAAACCTGGAACCGCTCTTCCAGACCATCCTGGAATATGTCCCCGCTCCCGGGGGCGACATGGATGCGCCGCTCCAGCTCCTGGTTTCAAGCATCGATTACGACGACTATATCGGACGTATTGCCATAGGCCGCATTGAAAGGGGAACCATCACCAGGGATCAGCAGGCGGTCATCTGCAAGCGCGACGGTTCGATCCAGAATATGAAGATCTCCACCTTGCAAAGCTTTCTGGGCCTTAAGCGGATCAACATCGAAAGCGCGACCATCGGGGATATCGTGGCTGTTTCGGGAATCAGCGACATCACCATCGGCGAGACCATCTGCAGCAAGGATAAGCCAGAACCCATTCCCTTTGTGGATATCGACGAGCCCACCATATCCATGTACTTTCTGGTCAACAACAGCCCGTTTGCAGGGAAGGAAGGCACCTATGTCACCTCCAGGCACCTGAGGGAACGGCTCTACAAGGAAGTCGAATCCAATATCAGCATGCGCGTGGAGGATACCGATTCCCCCGATACCTTCAAGGTATCGGGAAGGGGTGAGCTCCACCTGTCCATCCTGATAGAGACCATGCGCAGGGAAGGCTATGAGTTCCAGGTATCCAAGCCCGAAGTAATCACCATCGAGCGTGATGGTGAAATCCTTGAACCCATGGAATACCTGGTGGTGGATATCCCTGAAGAATATATGGGTAGCGTGATGGAAAAACTGGGAGCACGAAAGGGCGAAATGGTCAACATGCATAACACGGGTCAGGGCTCCGTACGTTTGGAATACAGGATCCCATCCCGGGGACTTATCGGTTATCGCTCGGAGTTTTTGACGGATACCAGGGGAAATGGTATAATGAATCATGTTTTCAATGGTTACGAGCCATGGAAGGGTGAGATCAGAAAGCGTACCCGCGGCGCCCTGGTTGCCTGGGAAACAGGTGAATCGGTCACATACGGGCTCTTCAACGCCCAGGAAAGAGGCAGCCTGTTTATCGGACCGGGTGTCCCGGTATATGAGGGAATGATTGTTGGCGAATGTTCCAGGAACGAGGACATCACCATCAACGTTTGCAAGAAAAAGCATGTAACCAACATGCGCGCTTCAGGCTCCGATGAGGCTCTGAAGCTTGTTCCCCCGATCAATATGACCCTGGAGAAATGCCTTGAATTCATAGAGGACGATGAACTGATAGAGATTACCCCGAAATCCATCCGGCTTCGGAAGAAGATTCTGAATACCGAGCAGAGAGCCAAGGTGAGGAACAGTGCAAAGAAGTAATGCCGTCAACAAGCCCATTGAACCCGATGCCAGGCCTGTTGTCAGGAAAAAGAAAAAGGGACGGAAGAAGCGCTATATTTTTCTCAAGACGCTTCTGTTCATACTGGTATGCATGATCATCTTCATGGCCAGCGCCCTATACGGCTATCGCTATATCATGGAGGGCGCCCAGCAGGCCGAAATCCCCATCACCGAGAGCGAAGGCATCGTGTTCAAGGTAGCCTACGGCTCCAGCACCAATGATATTGCCAATGCCCTAAAGGAACAGGGGTTTATCAAGAACACCACGATTTTCCGGATCATTTCAAAGTTCATGGGCTTTGATAATGTCTACAAGGCTGGCCGGTATGTTCTTTCCAGGGACATGAACTACTATGCCATCATGCTGGCGCTCACCGGGGAACCCCTGAAGAATCCTACCCAGGACGTGATGATCCCCGAAGGAAAGACCCTTCTGGAGACCGCACAGATCCTTGCGGATCAGGGGTACATCGACAAGGATCATTTCCTGGCGCTCTGTGAGCAAATACCGACCCAATACCTGTTCCTCAACGAGCTTGCGGTATCCCCGGATCGGAAGTATCCCCTGGAAGGCTATCTCTATCCCGACACCTACAAAATGGACGAGGGATGGACGGAAGAGGATCTGATCAAGCGCATGTTGGGCCAGTTTGACCGTATTTTCACCCAGCAGTATTATGATCGGGCCAAGGAACTGGGCATGACCATTGACGAAGTGGTAACGCTCGCGTCCCTCATTGAGATGGAGGCCAAGTATCCGGCGGATTACAAAAAGATATCCAGCGTCTTCCACAACAGGCTGAAGCTTGATCCGCCCATGATGCTGCAGTGCGATGCCACCATCCAATATGCCCGGATCTATGCCGGACTTGGCAGGACCACCGCGGTCCTCAACAAGGACCTGGAAATCGAAAGCCCGTACAACACCTACAAGAACCATGGACTGCCGCCGGGACCGATTTGCTCGCCCAGGGTGGAAGCCATAGAAGCGGCGTTGTATCCGGAGAGCACCAAGTATCTGTATTTCTTCGCCACTCCTGATGGCGTCAACATCTATAACGAGACCTTTGAAGGGCATCTGGCGGATCAGAAGAAATATGGGGTCAGTGGTTTCAACTGAGATTGAGGCGGCAATGAAAAGCCGCCTTCAATTACTTCATGGCGTTAATTATGAAAGGTTGAAGCGCTTTGGAAGAAAGGATCAGATATCCGGAGATTGACCGGTTCATCAGGAAAACCATCAAAAGGGAATCGGGACTGCTGAAATGTCTTGAGGATTATGCCAGCACGCATTTTATTCCCATCATTTCTCCTGAAACGGCAGCCCTGCTCAAAGTCCTGGTCAGGATACACAGGCCGGGGAGGATCCTGGAGGTCGGCACCGCCATCGGGTATTCGGCCCTGATCATGGCAGCCGCTTCCGAAGGCAAGACCCATATCGATACCATAGAAATTGATGACGAAATAGCCGGCATGGCGGAACATCATTTCCGGCAGTCGGGCTATGGCCACTGCATCCGGGTTCTGAGGGGCGATGCCGTTGACATCCTCCAGTGCCTGACCACATCTTACGACATGATCTTCCTGGACGCATCAAAGGGCCAGTACCCGGAGTTCCTGCCCGAATGCCTGAGACTTCTTAAGGAGGGCGGCATCCTGCTCTCAGACAATGTCCTTTATAAAGGGCTTGTGGCCAGGGAAGGGCAGGTGGAGCACAAGCACCGGACCATTGCGGTGAGGCTGAACGAGTACCTGGAAAGCCTGTGCCGCAATCCCCTGCTCGATACGGCCATCATCCCCATCGGAGACGGTCTGGCACTGAGCTACAGGCTCGGAGGGGATGGCACGCAACCATGCAATGCATAATATGTGTTATAACGGCATGATGCCGGTTCCTTCAGGTGATGGAACATACGGTATCCTGATGATCCGGTAAATCGGATACATAAAACGCAAGATACAGCGGAGGTGCCCTCTTGAGCAATAAAGTGGAGCTTTTGGCGCCGGCAGGCAACATGGAAAAACTGAAGATGGCCGTCCAGTACGGGGCCGATGCGGTGTACCTGGCAGGCAAGCAGTTCGGGCTTCGTACGGCTTCCGATAATTTCACCCTCGACGAGATGCGGGAAGGCGTCGCCTATGCCCATGCGCATGGGAAAAAAGCCTATCTGACCATGAACATCCTGGCCCACAATGACAGCATCGAACAGGTGGAACCCTTTGTGCTGGAAGCCGCCGAGACCGGTATAGACGGGGTGATTGTCTCGGATCCCGGCATCTTCCGTATTATCCGGAAGGTTCGTCCCGATCTGCCCATTCATATCAGCACCCAGACCAGCACCACCAACTGGGAAACGGTGGCCTTCTGGCACGAACTGGGCGCAAAACGGATTGTCCTGGCCAGGGAACTGTCCCTCCGGGAAATCAGGGAAATCCGGGAAAGGGTTCCCAATGTGGAACTGGAGATGTTTGTTCACGGAGCCATGTGCATATCCTATTCGGGCAGGTGCCTCTTAAGCAATTACATGGCCGGCCGTGATGCCAACCAGGGGGACTGCGCCCATCCCTGCCGATGGCGTTACCGGCTGGTGGAGGAAAAACGCCCGGGGCAATATTACCCCATCGAGGAAGACAGCACAGGGACCTTTATCTTCAATTCCAAGGATCTTTGCCTTTTGCCGCATCTTCCGGATCTGATACAGAGCGGTGTAAGCAGCCTGAAGATTGAAGGACGGGTGAAAAGCTCCTTCTATGTGGCCACAGTGGTGAAGGCCTACAGGGAAGCCCTTGATGCCTGGTATGCAGGCAACTGGCAGGATGTGCAGTCCTGGCTGGAAGAGGTGGGGACGGTCAGCAACAGGGACTTTACAACGGGTTTCCTCTTCGGCAAACCCGGCCCGGAAAGCCACAATTACGCCACCAGTTCCTATATCCGCCGTTATGATTTCATAGGCCTTGTCACAGGTTTTGACAAGGCTTCCGGAAGGCTTGTTGTGGAGCAGAGGAACCATTTCCGGACCGGTGAGACCATTGAAGTGCTGCCGCCCAAAGGACCTGTCGTTTCATTGACGCTGGGCGAAATGTACGATGCGGAAGGCAACCGGATAGAGGCGGCTCCCCATCCGCAGATGAAGGTGTATCTGGCAGGTGTTCCGCCATTTCCCGAGTACAGCATTCTCAGGCGCAGGGCTTAAACGGGCCGGGATCATTAGAGCGGCCAAAACTGGCTCTAATCCAAAGATTAGAATTTTTTAATGTTATCACGATATAACCTGTGGTATGATAGTATTGTGCAAAATGCTGTTGCGGAGGCAGGAACAGCAATAATCCCATAAGGAGGTTTTCAGACATGTCATTCCTGGACGATGTAAAGAAATTTGGCAAGAACCTGACGGATAAGGGCAAGGACATTGTTGAGATTACCAAGCTCAATGCACAGATCAATTCCGAAAAGGACAACATCAGGGAAATCTATACCAAGATTGGCGAGCAGGTTTACCAGGCATTCAAGAACGGTACCGAGACCGGCTACACCGATCTCTGCAATGAGATAGCTCAGATCGAGAACAAGATCAAGGAACTCAACGACAAGCTCCTTGAACTGAAAAACGCATTGAAATGCCCCAATTGCGGAGCAGAGGTCACCAAGGAGAGCGCTTTCTGCCCGAAATGCGGCACAAAGCTTGCCCAATAATGACCGAATGAAACGCTGTGCGGCCGATGGCCGCTTTCTTTTTTGTCCCAGGTTTTGCAGCAAATCAGCGGAGAAACAGCCGGGCCAAAAATGCTATAATGCATAGGGTATGCATAAAAGAAAGGCGGCTCATGGCGGAAATGAACGAGGAAAGGATTAAAAACGAAAAGAAAACCATCCGGGCAGCCATGCTGCGCATAAGGAGCGAACTGGATCCGGACACCGTCCGGGAATATTCCTCCGCGATCCAGCGCAGGATCCTGGAAAGCCAAATCTTTAAAATCAGTTCTGTTATAATGGCCTACATGCCCATCAAAAACGAGATACGGACCGAGCTTCTCATCCGGGCCGGCCTGGATTCAGGAAAAACCGTGCTTCTCCCCAGGGTGAAGGATTCTGAAACCATGGAGGCAGTCCCCATAAAAGATTTGGATGCGGATCTCCAAAGCGGCGCCATGGGCATCATGGAACCCAGGCCATCCATCCCCGCAGCGGATCCGGAAACCATCGATCTGGTCATCCTGCCGGGAATCGCCTTCGACAGAAGAGGGTTCCGCCTTGGCTTTGGCGCCGGATATTACGATCGCTTTATACCTCGTCTTCGCAAGGACTGCGTCCTCCTTGCGCCGGCATATTCCTTCCAGGTGCTGGACCATATCCCGACAAGCTCCTTTGACCAGCCCATCCATTGGATTGTGACCGAAAAGGAGGCCCTTCATATTTGATCGGAACAAGAGTTCGTTTATATGGTAAAATAGGATCATGGATCTTTTCCGCAAGGAGGGTACGGGGCGGATCATGCCGTTGTTTGATCGGATGGTTTGCGCCAAAACCTTGCGGCCTGGTCCTGTGCACTTTCCGAAAAAAGGGGTATGGGTTTGAAAGAGTTTGTCCATTTGCATCTCCATAGCGAATACAGCCTGCTGGACGGCGCCTGCAGAATCCCTCAGCTGGTAGGAAAAGCCGCTGAATTGGGGTTTAAAAGCCTTGCCATTACCGATCACGGTGTCATGTATGGCGTGATAGATTTCTACAAGGCTTGCAGGAAAGCAGGTATCAAGCCCATCCTGGGCTGTGAGGTTTATACGGCAAAACGCACCCACAACGACAAGGATCCGCGCCTCGATGCGGAACAGGGACACCTGATCCTCCTTGCCGAAAACAACACGGGTTACCGGAATCTTATCAAGCTCGTGTCCCTGGGCTTTACCGACGGTTTCTACTATAAGCCCAGAATAGATCTGGATCAACTGGCCGAGCATTCGGAAGGCCTCATCGCCCTCAGTGCATGCCTGGCCGGCGATATTCCCCAGCTCATCCTGAATCATGAATATGAAAAGGCAAAAGCCTTTGCCCTGCGCCTGGAAGCCATTATGGGGAAGGGCAATTTCTACCTGGAACTCCAGCATAATGGTCTCAGGGAGCAGCAAATCGTCAACGCGCAGCTCGTCAGAATGTCCCAGGAAACGGGCATCCCACTTGTAGCCACCAATGATGTGCATTACATCAACAGAGAAGACGCCAAGGCCCAGGAGGTCCTGGTCTGCATCCAGACGGGGAAAACCCTGGAGGATCCGGATCGGCTCAGGTTTGAGACAGACAGTTTCTATCTGCGATCCGCTGAAGAGATGTGGGAACTCTTTGCCGGGTACCCCGAGGCCCTTGAGAATACGGTGCGCATAGCGGAACGCTGCAACGTGGAGATCACGTTCGGGCAGCTGCATTTTCCGAGCTTTGACGTGCCTGAAGGCTATACGCCTTTCGAATACCTCAAAATGCAGTGCGATGCGGGCTATCGGCAGCGCTACGGCGACAACATGGCGCATTACAGGCGGCTGGAATATGAGCTGTCGGTCATACAGCAGATGGGATACGTGGATTACTTCCTGATCGTATGGGACTTCATCAGGTATGCCAGGGACCATGGCATCATGGTGGGGCCGGGAAGGGGATCGGCGGCCGGAAGCCTGGTGGCCTACTGCCTGGGGATCACCAATGTGGATCCCATAAAGTACGACCTGCTTTTTGAGCGGTTCCTCAATCCCGAGCGCATCAGCATGCCGGATATCGATATTGACTTCTGCTATGAAAGAAGGCAGGAAGTCATCGATTATGTGGTCAGAAAATACGGCGAGGATCGGGTGGCCCAGATCATCACCTTTGGTACCCTGGCCGCCCGGGCAGCCGTGCGCGACGTAGGCAGGGTCCTGGGAATTCCCTACAATGAAGTGGACCGGGTCGCCAAGATGATACCCATGGTTCCCGGCAAACATATCACCATCGAAGGGGCTATTGAGGCCAACCCGGAGCTTAAGAACCTGTACACCGGTGATCCGGTTGTGAAGGAACTGCTGGATATGGCAAAAAGCCTTGAGGGCATGCCCCGCCATGCGTCAACTCATGCAGCGGGCGTGGTGATTTCCAGTCGTCCCATCACCGATCTCGTGCCTTTGTATCGCAATGAAGACCTGATATCCACCCAGTTCCCCATGACCACCCTGGAAGAGCTGGGCCTGGTGAAGATGGATTTTCTCGGGCTTAGGACCATCACGGTGATCCGGGATGCTGTAAACCTTATCCGGGAACAGCACGGAACAACCATCGACATGGATCGGATTGATTACGAGGATCCGGCCGTATACGAAATGCTGAGCAATGGCGAGACCGCCGGCGTGTTCCAGTTGGAAAGCCCGGGCATGACCCAGTTCTTCCGCGAACTTAAGCCGTCCAGCATGGAGGATATCATCGCCGGTATTTCGCTTTACAGGCCGGGACCCATGGATCAGATTCCCCGTTATATCCGGAACAAAAACAATCCCGGTCTGATCACCTATCCCACCGACAAACTGAAGCCCATCCTGGACGTAACCTACGGCTGCATGATCTACCAGGAGCAGGTCATGCGCGTCTGCCGCGACCTGGCCGGTTATTCCCTGGGGCGTTCCGACCTGGTGAGACGAGCCATGTCCAAGAAGAAAAAGGACGTCATGGACGCCGAACGGAAGAATTTTGTGTACGGCTGTACCGATGAGGAAGGGAACGTCATCATTCCCGGAGCCATACGCAACGGGGTGGATGAAAAGACCGCCCACCAGATCTTCGATGAAATGATGGATTTCGCCAGCTACGCCTTCAACAAGTCCCATGCGGCCGCCTATGCCTACGTGGGATACCAGACCGCGTGGCTCAAATGCCACTATCCCGTCGAATTCATGGCGGCCCTGATGAACAGCTTCGTGGGGAGCCTCGGCAAGGTTTCCCAGTACGTCCTTGAATGCAGAAGGATGGGCATAGAAGTCCTGGCACCCGATATCAATGAAAGCCTGGGCGGGTTCTCCGTTTCCAAAGGCAAGATTCGCTTTGGTCTCAGCGCCGTCAAACACGTCGGGGAAAACCTGGTGAGAAGCATCGTGGAGGAAAGGAGCAAGAACGGGCCTTTCCGGAACTTTATCGATTTCTGCGAAAGGTTGGAGGGCAGGGAACTGAACAAGCGGGCTGTAGAGAGCCTTATCAAATGCGGCGCATTCGACAGTTTCGGCGTTTACCGTTCCCGGCTGATGGCCTCCTATGAAAAAATCCTGGAACGCGTCTCGGCCAGGAAAAAAAGCATGTTGTCGGGCCAGTTCTCGCTCTTCGACACCATACCGGAGGAAGATACGGCTGCTTCCGTGGAATGGCCGCAGATCGATGAATACGACAAGCGGCTCCTCTTAGCCATGGAAAAGGATATGCTCGGGCTGTACCTGACAGGCCATCCGCTCGACGGCTTCGAGGATCAGATCCGACAATTTGCCACCCATTTCTCTTATGAATTTGATGTCTCGGAGGAGGGGCAGCCCGATCAGAACAAGCTCTGCGATAACCAGTTCGTGCGGATTGCGGGCATTGTAACCGATGTCAAAACCATCAGTACCAAGAACAACCGGCTGATGGCCTTTGTGACCGTTGAAGATCTCTATGGTCAGATGGAAGTCGTGGTATTTCCCAACGTCTATGAACAGTACGCCAAGTTCCTGGCCGTTGATTCCCAGGTATGGGTGGAGGGCCGCATCAACCTGAAAGAGGATGAGCAGGCCAAGATCCTGGCCAACCTGATCAAGCCCCTGGTGCTCGGCAATGGGCAGCCAGGCGCCGATGACAGCATCCAGGAAGAAGCCATGGCTTACCAGCCTGAAAAGCAGGATAATCTTCCAGTCATGAATCCGTCCGCCAATGGAAAAATAATTAAGATCCTGTTCACCGAAGACGTGCCGG
Source organism: Thermoclostridium caenicola (assembly GCF_900142095.1). Classification (GTDB taxonomy): domain Bacteria; phylum Bacillota; class Clostridia; order DSM-8532; family DSM-8532; genus Thermoclostridium_A; species Thermoclostridium_A caenicola. The sequence continues at coordinate 29,996 of NZ_FQZP01000025.1, forward strand.
AAATCAAGCGCAAGGCGGTTCTGGCACTGCTCCAGTATTTTGATGGCACCGATCGGGCCCTGATCTACCTTCAGGATGACAAAAAACCTGCCATCAAAATGCACACGCATGCGAACCAGGCCGTGATGTCCGAGCTTGCGGACATCCTGGGTAATAACCTGGTGAAAATTTGCTAGAAGGGTTGCCCGGGAATTGTTCTACTTGCACTTTCAACTAAAATAATATATATTATTCTGGGGTGATGAGTTGGAAAAGTTTGATTTTGAAAGGGCTTATGCCGATTACATCGTCGTTGCCGCAGAGGAAAACGGCGTGAACGTGATCGGACTTACAAGGGGTAAGGATACCAGATTGCATCATACCGAAATCATCGACAAGGGAGAAGTGCTGATTGCCCAGTTCACCGAGCAGACATCTGCCATCAAGGTCAGGGGCAAGGCAAAGATTTACTGCAGTCATGGTATAATTGAGTCCGGTAGCAGACAGGGAGGGCATCCATAATTATGTGGACGGTCGTTTACATGGCACAGAACAAGGAAATGGCTGAAAAGCTGAAGTCCATCCTTGAAGAGGGTGGCATACTGGTAAGGATCAACCCCATAAGCCGCAAAGAAAAGGCTGACGATTATTTTGAGGTTTCGGTGCCCGAAGCCGAAGTGGAAGAAGCGCATGGCATCATTATTGAAAAAGGGTTCTGAACCTTAAAAAAATCGGATCATCCGTTTCGGTACGAGGCAAAACCAATTACGGACAAGCCTGGTACCCCGGTATCAAAGGCAGCCGTGGATAATAGCAGGAAGGTTAATTGATGTTTCGAACAACAATCGGCCCGTGTTCCATCAGACACGGGCTTTTCCAAAATTAAAAGTGCGAGGCGTTATCCCGCCTCCCACATCCTGAATGGAGGTTAGCAATGAGCGATGTACGCACGATTGGCGTGCTGACAAGCGGTGGAGATGCCCCGGGCATGAACGCCGCCATCCGGGCTGTAACCCGTGCCGGAATCTATCATGGTTTCAAGGTGATTGGCATCCGAAAAGGATATGAAGGGCTCCTTCACGGAGATATGGAGGAACTGACCCTGCGTTCGGTGGGCGATATCATCCAACGTGGCGGGACCATTCTTCAGACAGCCCGTTCAGCGGAGTTCAGCACCGAGGAAGGCGTGAAGAGAGGTCTGTCCATGGCTCAGGTTTTTGGTATTGACGCCCTCGTGGTTATCGGCGGCGATGGTTCCTTCCGCGGTGCCAGGGATCTGGCCAGGCTGGGCATGAAGGTCATTGGCATACCGGGTACCATCGATAACGACATCGCCTGCACCGATTACACCATCGGATACGACACGGCGATGAACACCGTGCTGGATGCCATAGACAAGATTCGTGACACGGCCTATTCCCACGAGCGCTGCAGCGTGATGGAAGTTATGGGCCGGCATGCGGGATGGATTGCCATCAACTGTGGTATCGCTGGTGGTGCTGAGGCTGTGATCATCCCGGAACAGCATTTCGATATCGACAAGGATATCATCCTGCCCATCATCGAGGGAAGGAACCGCGGAAAAAAGAACTACCTGGTAATCGTGGCGGAAGGAATCGGCGGTGCAGCCGAAATCGCAAGATATATCGAGGAAAAAACCGATATCATCACCAGGGAAACCATCCTTGGCCATATTCAGAGGGGTGGTTCCCCGACCATGACGGACAGGGTCATGGCAAGCCGGATGGGCGTCTATGCGGTGGAACTCCTCAAAGCAGGGAAGTATAACCGTATCGTGGCTTCCCAGGGCGGCAAAATGGTGGATTATGATATCGAGGAAGCCCTCAGCATGGAGAAGACCATCGATGAGGAACTGATCAAAATTGGCAAAATTCTGGCTTTATAAGGGGTTTTAGAATGGCAACGGAAACCAGATTTCCTGTTCGGTATGCAGAGACAGACCAGATGGGCATCGTGCACCATTCGGTCTATCCCGTATGGTTCGAGTGCGGTCGTACCGAGCATATCAAATCCTACGGCTTACCCTATGATGAGCTGGAAAGATTGGGAATCATGCTTCCCCTCATTCGGCTGGAAGCGGAATACAAAAAACCGGTTCACTACGGTGAAACGGTCGTGGTTCGCACTTCCATCGCCGAGGCAACAAAGGTCAGACTTTTAATCGCTTATGAAGTATATGTTGATGGTGATCCGCAGCTCAGGGCCAGGGGCTGCACGGAGCATGTCTGGACATCTTCGGATCTGAAGCCTGTCAATCTTGCCAAATACAGACCGGACATCTATGAACGGCTGATACGGATGTTCAATGAAGCAACAGGAGAAAGACCCGGACAATGAATAGGATAATCAAGCACATTCCCAATATCCTGACTGTTTTGAGAATGGCGGCTGTCCCTGTGTTCTTTGTACTGATGAGGGACAACCTGATCACCGCTGCCACATGGGTATTCCTGCTGGCCGAGTTTACCGATGTGCTGGACGGCATCATTGCCAGAAAATTCAACCTGATCACGCCCTTCGGCAAGATAGCCGATCCTGTTGCCGACAAGATGATGCAGCTGACAGCCCTGTTCATGCTGAGCAGAATGGATATGATTCCGCGTATCATTCCTTTCCTTGTCCTGTTTAAGGAGTTGTTCCTGCTCATTTCGGGGCTGTACCTGATTAGAAAGAAGTTTGACATGTCATCCAAATGGTTCGGGAAACTGACATCGGTGTTGTTTTTTGTGGCCATCATGATGGCTTTCCTCGGCGTCCCCAGGGAGATTACCGATGTGATGCTCTGGATCTGTGTGGGGATGGCGGTTTTCGCCTCCATCATGTATGCCAGGAATTATTTCAACCAGGTGGGCAAAAAGCCTTTTTCCTGAACTTTTTCCGTCTCTGAAAAGGCATCAAAAAAAGCGGGATTTAATCCCGCTCTTCCTATATTTAGTTGCAGCATCCGCCGCCGAACAGACCTCTGTCCCAGAACAGACAAAGGAATATCAGAATGAAGAACAGTACTGTGCAATCACCATTGAATCCGGTCCTGGCTCCTAATACGTTATCCATAATGGCACCTCCTTCCAGGGAAAGTTAATGCTCTCCAGCGGCATCAGCAGGATGACTCGGAGTAGCCGCCCCTATCCCAGAAAAGCAGCAGGAAAAGGATGATGAACATAAGGACTTCACAATTGTCGCCCAAACCTTTGAAGAATCCCATATGATAACCTCCCATGCCTTATTGAACTCAATACATTCTATTCCAATCCATAAAAATGGGTTACAAGACATGCCGGAATCAAAAAACGCCGTTGTCGGGCATTCGGTCCGGGTTGGCAGACTTTAAGGCAAATCCCCCCCGCGAACATTTTAATGGGTGAGAGGGAAGACCCGTGGAAGGCAGGCCCTGATATCCCTGCTCAGTGTTCTATGTTCGCTTTATTCTGAATAGGATCAGACAGTGGATCGGACATAATGGGGGAATGGTTTGTGAAGGACGGGGCATACAATGCCAACGCCAGTATAAGGGATTACCTGAAAAGCCTCATTAAAAGCGTTGCTGTTTCATTCATCCTCACCTTTGTGATCCTGGTCATAGCGGCACTGCTTCTCTGTTTCACCGATTTTCCGGAAAAGTACACCCTGCCATCCGCTATTGCCGCCACGGTGCTGGGGGTTTTGGCCGGAAGCTACGGGGCAGCCAGAAAAAATCAGGACAGGCGCATCCTGTCTGCATTGATACTGGGCCTGTTCTATTCAATCCTGGCCTATCTCATCGGCTGCCTGATCCAGGGGAAGCTGATGATCAGCAGCAATACCGGGCTCTTCACGGCAATCGTTATGGCAACGGCAGCAATAGGCGGCATCCTGGCAGGCAGGCCTGTAAAGCCCAAGAGCAAGTACAAGGGCGGATCCAATATCTTTTCCGACCGGTTTAAAAAGAGCGCCACCGGCGGCTACAAGTTCGGAAAAAGCAGTTAATCAGCCGGAAAGATAGCCGGCGAGCCTGATCATAGTGTAAAGTTTATGTAGGAATAAAAAAGCAAGTTACCTTCTCGATGTGGTATAGTTTTCAAGTAACCCACACAATAAAACATAACCAACAG
>NZ_FQZP01000026.1 GCF_900142095.1 Thermoclostridium caenicola
TACTTGAGATTTCAACTCCATGCTCTCTTTTTTGCAAAAAATGTTGGAGCACCGAAGTTATTTCCCTTCGGCACCCCAACATTTATTATAGAACCCAAAATTAAAGCCCGTGCTCGAAAGAACAGGGCTTATCACAAACAGAAAAGCTGCATAGGCGTTGGATGCCGGCATCCAAAGGCCAGGGAAGATGGGCCGACTCAGGCCGGATTATTCCTCTTCCTTGGCCTTTATTTTACCCAGCAGAATGACAATGATATAGAAGATGATCAGTACGCCGAATACGCCCAAAAGACCCAGTCCGCTGATTTTTAAACCATTTATGATATTTTCGCTCATTTTATCATCATCCTTTTCAACAGATTGCATGTCCTATTTCATCATATCTTAAACCAAACCGATCAGGCGGCCCACAAGGACCAGGATCATGCTGCCGGCAACCACCGATCCCAGCTGACCCGAAACATTGGCCGCAACAGACTGCATCAGGACGAAATTCATGGGATCCTCTTCTTTTGCCATTTTCTGAATCACACGGGCGGACATGGGGAAAGCCGAGATGCCTGCGGCGCCCACCATGGGATTGATCTTTTCCTTCCGGAACATGTTGATGAACTTGGCAAACAGCACACCGCCGGCGGTGTCGAAGATAAAGGCTACCAGGCCCATCAACATGATCACAAGGGTTTTCCAGTTGAGGAATGAGGAAGCGGTCATGGTTGTTCCAATGGTAATGCCAAGCAAGAGGGTTACCAGGTTGGCCAGCACGTTTTGCGCTGTCTCAGACAACCTGTTCAGCACACCGCATTCCCGGATAAGGTTTCCAAACATCAGGGCGCCGACCAGGGCTACGCTTTCCGGGGCGATCAACCCTGCGAATATGGTCACCAGGATGGGGAAGAGGATCTTGGCCAGCTTGCTGACCTTACGCTGATGGAAGTTCATGCGGATCTTCCTTTCCTCAGGGGTGGTCAGAAGCTTGATGACCGGCGGCTGGATGATGGGGACCAGCGACATGTAGGAATAGGCGGCTACGGTAATGGCGGCAATGAGTCCCTTGTCCAGCTTGAAGGCATTGGCCACATAAATGGATGTGGGGCCGTCCGCAGCTCCGATAACGCCTATGGCTCCCGCCTCGGGCAGGCTGAAGCCGAACAGCAGGGCCACCATCATGGTGGCGAATATGCCAAACTGGGCAGCGGCGCCGAAGAACAGCATGAATGGTGTCTGGAACAGGGGTGTAAAATCGATCATGGCACCTACTGCGATGAAGATGAGCACAGGGAAAAGCTCATTGGCAATGGTGTTGTTGTACAGGAATCCGAATACGCCCGTTTCTCCGTCCGGACCTGTAAAGATGTTTGTCATGGGGATATTGGTGAGGATGGCTCCGAATCCTATCGGCAAAAGCAAGGCGGGTTCATAGTCCTTCTTGATTGCCAGATAGATCAGGATGCCGCCGATGGCAAACATCACGAGCATGCCAAGAAATTCTAGCCCAATTTCCCTGGCTATATCCATGTTCTGGTTGGAAAGCGCTGCTATCAGTTCGTTCAGTTTTTCCAGCATTTCCGATGTTCCTCCTTGGGCACGGTGATTTCCGGTGTTGATGTATATGCGCCAAACAATGCAGGACCTTTATTTTCCTGCTGTTTTCAGCTTCAGATAGTAGACCTTCTGGATGGTGACATCCTCGCACTCAATCTCTTCGGATTCAATGGTAAATTTGTTCTTATAAAGCTTTTCGGCCACTTTTCCGTATTCCGCTGTCTCCTGGGCTCTATCGATGCTTGTGGTCACATACTCATCCAGATCGCCCGCGATCTGAATGATCTTGCCGATGTTGCCCAGGGTCATGTGCTGTTTCAGGAAGGCCTTAACGAAGTTGATCTGGTTCTGCTTCCGCTCCAGATCCCCGATGCCTCTGAACTTGCCGTTCTCGTCATAACCCTGCCTGAACCTGACGAAGCCTTCGGCCTGCTTGCCGTCCAGGTGCTGGAAGCCCTTCTTCAGGTCCACTGAAAAATTCTGTACAGGATCGGTGTACTTCATGCGGTAGGGCACTTCAATATCCACGCCGCCGAAGTAATCCACGATACGGGCAAAGCTGGAGGGCTTCATATAGATAAAGTCGTCAATATAGATGCCGAAAACCTCTTCAATGAGATCGCAGGTAAATTCGAACTCGGCGTTCTGGAAACGCCCGGCTCCCTCCTTGTATTTTATCATTCTGCCGATGGTATGGGCCGCATTGATCTTGAATATGCCCTTGGCAGAAGTGTACTTGGGGAATGCCTTCTTGAGCTTTGCCAAAACCTCGTCGCTGTAATCGATGTAGATATCCCTTGGGAAGTTGATCAGCTTGACCGTATTGGCCTCCTCGTCGATGCTGGCCACCATAAGCGTGTCGTAGTTGGCGCCTTCCGCATCGGCGCCGATGATCAGCACGTTGATGCTTTCCGGATTCGCCAGGGATTTATAATATTTCTGGTTCTTCGTCAGCGCAAAAGGCTTGTTTGTCGCAACACGTCTTTCCTTGATGCTTTTGCTGCCTTCCTCCGGGCTTAAAAACCTCCCGATGAACTCGCCTGCAGGTGTTTTGTGCAGGACCAGTACATAGAGTGCCGCCAGTCCGGCAAGGATGAACAGGATAATCTCAACGATCAGGATTTTCTGCAATATGCTTCGTTTTTTCTTTGCTGCTGCTTTTTTTGCTGCCATAAAACTCCCAATCCTCTTTTAGTACATTACACATTCTTGCACAGTCTACCCGGCCTGTCAATCGTCGCTTCTTCCCTTAAGTTTTCTCATGATCAAATCCTTGGAAAAAAGGCCGATCATAAACAGGACACAGGCCACAATGAAGATGACAAGCGCAAAAACGTAATTTTTTTGCTGAATGTTTGCGCCTATCAGCGACGATCCCACCAGCCCGGGAAGGCGGGCCGTGAGAAAAATGACGAAGAACCGAAAGGGTTTGAGGGGGGAGAGCCCGGCAATATATACGAGAATATCCTTGGGAAGGCCCGGTATGAGAAAGAGGAGAAAGACGATCATCTCGCCCTTCTTGTTGTTCAGAAGGAAGCTGAATTTATCAATATTTGCCTGGGAGATGAGCGCCGCGATCACCCTGTACCCGAGCAGCCTGGCCGTAAAAAAGGCTATGACGGCGCCAATCATGATCCCGATGACCGAATACAGGGTGCCAAGGACCGTTCCGAATATATATCCGCCTGCGATCTGCACAAATTCCCCGGGGATGGCCGCAATGATGACCTGCAGCACCTGGAAACCGATGAATACCAGGATGCTTAATGCGCCATAGGAATCGATGAATTGACGAAAATGATCCGGGTTGCCCACAAGCCTGGTGATGGCAGGAGCATACAGTATGGTCAGTGCGACGATGGCACCGATGAACAGGATGAAGAGAAACAACTGGATTGCAAAACGCTTCTTGCTTGTATTGATGACGCTTTCAGGCTTTCCTTTCATACAACGACAATCAAACCCCGACTATTTGGTCTGTTTTTGGGAATCAAACCCTGTGTGGTTCCTGCCAGGTCCGGCAATACCGACTATTATCATAACACGAAAATGATAAATAAAGACGAAAACCTATATCAATTTATGAAAAAATAAAGACCGCCTGAAAAGGTGAAAGATGGGTGTGAGCAATATCCCGGCAATACGCAAAAGCATGGCATAATTATGGTATAATGCACCTGTTGGCGGGGTTACCCCTGTTTTACAAAAGCCAAAAGGATATGTCAGGGTGGTTTTATGGTAACAGCAAGCCGCAGTCATTCGCTCAGTACTGTTGAAAACTATTTGAAGTACAGGCTCGACTATCCTGAAAAACTGATTGACTTTTTATACGACGCATGCGACTTTTCCAGGGAATCGGTGATTGCCGATATCGGATCAGGCACAGGTACCTTCACGAGGCACCTGCTGGAACGCGGCAGCAGGGTGGTGGCCATAGAACCCGACAGGGAACTGCGTGAAACAGCGGAAAGGATTCTGTCAGACGAATTCCCGCGTTTTTTTTCGCTGGAAGCATCCGCAGAGAATACCACGCTGTCCGATGCATCCGTCAATCATATCGTGTGTGCCCAGTCTTTCCACTATTTCGACGGTGAAAAATGCCGGAGGGAGTTCAGACGCATCCTGCGGCCGGAGGGCTCCGTAGTCCTGATTGGCATGAAGCCTGCCGGTGACGACGAGTTTGCCCGGGAATGCGATGCGCTCATCCGGAGATATTCAGGATACGGGCGGGGGAAGGACGGCGCGGATATGGACAGCGTCTATTCGGCCTTCTTTTCCCCTTCCGGGGTTTCGAGCTTTTCGCATTCCGGTCAGTTATCCCTGGACTTTGACGGTTTCTGCGGAAGGCTTTTTTCCTCCTTCTGCCTTCCCGGACCTGGGGATGACAGATATGATGACCTTCTGGAGGAGATGGAGCTTCTTTTTGAGCTCTATCAGCAGTCAGGAAAAGTCAATTACAGGTATGAAATCCGCGCTTATGCCGGAAAACCGGATGCGGCCATCTGACAATAAGCGGGTTTTGATGCCGACGGCAGACACAGGTCTGCCGTTTTGTATATTTTTGTTAATAAAATCGACTTCTGACCTGCAAAAGGCGTATGGTTTCCATATTGTTTATTTGATCACTGAAAAGGTATAATACAAATGTGGAGTTTCAACCATAATTCTTGCCACAACCAAGAGACGGCGCATGTTGACTTTTGATTTAGGCAGTGCTAACTTTTATGATGATACGCATTGCATATAAGCAATGACTCGCTGTATGAAACGGAGAGATTGTTATGGAGAAGTTGATATATCTGGATCACGCGGCAACCACTTATGTGAAACCGGAAGTGTTTGAGGCGATGAAGCCTTATTTTGTCGAAGAATATGGCAATGCCTCCTCCATTTACTCCATTGGCAGAAACAACAGGAAAGCTGTTGAGGAGGCCAGGGCCACTATCGCCAGATGCATTGGGGCTTCGGAGCCTGGCGAGATCTACTTTACCGGATCGGGTACCGAGGCCGACAACTGGGCCATTAAAGGAGCGGTTTACGCAGCCCGCAAAAAGGGCGGAAAGCATATCATCACATCGGCCATTGAGCATCCTGCGGTCCTCGAAACCTGCAAGTATCTCAAAAAAGAGGGCTATGATGTGACGTTTGTGCCTGTAAACTCTGAGGGATTGGTCGATCCGGCCGACGTGGAAAAGGCCATCAGGCCTGATACGGCTCTTGTGAGCATCATGTATGCCAACAATGAAATCGGCACCATCCAGCCCATCAAGGCCATTGGAGAGATCACCTGGAAGCACGGTGTGCTGTTCCATTGCGACGCGGTTCAGGCAGCCGGCAGCATCCCCATCGACGTTAAGGATCTGGGCGTGGACCTGCTTTCCATATCCAGCCACAAGTTCTATGGGCCCAAGGGTGTTGGTGTCCTCTACATCAGGAAAGGCGTGCGCCTGGAAAACCTGATCCATGGCGGCCACCAGGAGCGGGGCAAGCGTGCCGGCACCGAAAACGTCGCGGGTATTGTCGGTATGGCCAAGGCTCTGGAGCTCGCCGTTGCCAATATGGACCAGTATTCCAAAAAGATCAGGCGCCTGAGGGACAAGGCCAGGGAGCAGATCCTGAACCGGATTCCCTATGTGAGGGTAAACGGTTCCATGGAGCACAGGCTTCCCGGGAATCTCAACGTGTCCTTTGAGTTTATCGAAGGGGAATCCCTCCTTCTTTTGCTGGACATGAAAGGCATCAAGGCATCCAGCGGATCGGCCTGCACATCGGGCTCCCTGGATCCGTCCCATGTCCTGCTGGCCATTGGCCTGCCCCATGAAATCGCTCACGGTTCCCTGCGGCTGAGCTTTGGGGAAGCCAATACCGAGGAAGAAGTGGATTACCTGGTGAATTGCCTGGCGGAGATCGTGGAGCGGCTGAGAAGCATGTCTCCTCTCTATGAGGATTTTTTAAAGGCGAATAAGTAAAAACCTTCATATTTATGATATAGAACGGAAAGGACTGAAATAAATGTATAGTGAAAAAGTAATGGACCATTTCATGAACCCGCGAAATGTGGGTGAGATAGAAGACGCCGACGGTGTTGGCCAGGTTGGCAACCCCAAGTGCGGCGACATCATGAAGATGTATCTGAAAATTGAAGACGGCGTGATCGTGGATGCCAAGTTCAAGACGTTCGGCTGCGGTGCGGCTGTTGCCACCAGCAGCATGGCGACGGAGCTCATCAAGGGAAAGACCATCAAGGAGGCTGAACAGATTACCAACAAGGTTGTTATGGATGCCCTTGACGGTCTGCCGCCCGCAAAGGTCCACTGTTCGGTTCTCGCCGAGGAAGCCATCGCGGCGGCCCTCCAGGATTATCGTGCCAGACACGGCCTGGATACCGACGGCGAGTATGCGGGATGCAGTGGATGCTGCGGCGGATGCGGTTTCAAGCACGATCATGGAGTGGAAGAAGACGGGGAGTAAGATGGCTGTCCTTTTGGACAGATGAAGATACGGAAAAACGGAGGATTGGAACAGGGGCTGGGCCGGCAGAAAACATGCGGCCTCAGTCCCTGTCCGATTGGTGGTCAGGGTATGAGATGTTTTGTGGCGATTGAATTTGATGACGGCACCCGGGCAGTTTTGGACGGGATTCAGGAGTATTTGCGCGAAAACGGGATAAGGGGAAACTTTTCCCGCCTGCCCAACCTCCATCTCACCCTGAAATTCCTCGGCGAGGTAAGCCCAGCGTCGCTGCCGGCGCTGGAATCGGTATTGCAGAAAGTTGCCTTAAGGCATGAGCCTTTTGTTTTGGAACTTGGGGAATTGGGTAAATTCAGCAAAGGAAGTCGTCCGATCATATGGTGCGGCATAAAACCAAATAAGCAGCTTTTCAGCCTGCAGAAAGATCTTGCGGATGAATTGGCAGCAGCGTTCAGCGAGTTCTCCGGACAGGAGAGGTATAAGCCTCACATCACCCTTGTGAGAGAAGCTGCGCTGGATGATTCCCGTGGTTTTGCCGGAAAAACTGCCGTCAGCCATGCATCGGAAGGCACCCCCCTGGACGATTTGCTTAAGCATGCGCGCGTACCCGAACACAGGATCGCCGTGGGCGGTATATCGCTGATGGAAAGCACACGAAGGGAAGGAAAGCTTGTCTATCTTCAGCAGTCGTTCTTTCCGCTCAGCAAAAACTAACGTATTAGATGCCGGTTTTCTGGAGGTATGCAATGCCGGATGCCCTGAAAAAGACCATATTTTCTGTAATCAAGATCCTGCTTATTGCCCTGGGTGTTTTTGTACTCATTAAAATCGGGCGTTACTTTGTGCCTTTTATCATTGCATTCGTTTTTTCTTCCCTGATAGAACCCCTCGTCAAATTTATCGAGACCAAGCTGCGCATATCCCGAAAAATCGGTTCGTTTTTTTCCATCCTGGTGGTGCTTGGCGCCATCCTGACCATACTGGGCCTTTTGATCGCAAGGCTCATCAAGGAAATCATCAATGTTTACAACAGCCTGAATATTACCTTTGAAGGCATAGCCGACTTTTTTGACAGTGTGATCAGGGAGGCCAACAATCTGTTCCTGAAGCTTCCCGTGCAGGTGTCCGACAGCATCAACAACGCCATCAATAATCTGTCCAACAACCTGTCAAACTTCCTCAAACCGGTTGCGGATCTGGCCACCGGCACGTTCCAGTTTGCCATATCATTGCCCCAGGCAGTGATCTTCATCCTGGTGACCATCCTGGCCACATATTTTATGTCCAGCGACAAGCACAGGATTGCCCAGTTCCTAGATTCCCAGATTCCTTCAGAATGGCTGAAGAATACGAGGAACGTTATCAATAACCTTTTTACAGCGCTGTTTGGATGGCTGAAAGCCCAGCTTATCCTGATGACCATTACCTTCAGCGAGGTCCTGGTCGGGTTTTTGATCATCGGCATTGAAAATGCCCTTCTCCTGGCGCTCATCATCGCCCTGGTCGATGCCCTGCCGATTCTGGGCACAGGCTCCATCCTGCTGCCCTGGGCCGTTATCGATCTGCTGTCGGGCAATACGAGACAGGGGCTCTCCCTGGCGCTGCTCTGGCTGATCATCATCTTTGTCCGCCAGCTCATTGAGCCCAAGGTGGTCGGCCAGCAGATAGGCATTCATCCGCTGTTTACCCTGTTCGGCATGTATCTCGGTCTTAAGTTCATGGGTGTCCTCGGTATGTTCCTGGGACCCATCACGATCGTGATCATCAAGTACATCCTGGAAAGCATCCTGAAAACCGAAGGCCTTAAAGGTTGGTTTGAAAGGAATTTCAGGGGAAAGGAACCTGCATCGACGGCCAGGGAGCCGTGTAACGCGGGTGAGGATTTGCCCGAGCCTCCCTGAACCGCAGCCTGATTAAATCGTGCTGATAAAAAATCCCGCCATAAGCGGGATTTTTCGTATGCTTTCATCCGAAGAACGTTGCAATATACCCCATTATTTGCTTTCGGTTTCATCGATTATGGTTGGTGTTGCGGGGGCATTGCGGATTTCAGTGTAAGTGCTGTTGTCATAGCTGCCGCCGAATACGGAATACCTGATATCGGTCTCGGTTACCGTTTTGACCATGTTCTCTTTGAGTTCGCTTATGACAGCTTCCTTTCCCTTATCCTTTACGGTAATGACTAGAGGGACGGCAATCAAAACCAATATGAGGGCAATGACCAGAGCGGCTGCCAGCCCAATGCCTATGAGTTCTTTTTTGGCCGCAATAAAGACTGAAAACATCAGGACGAAAAAGATGATGCTCAACGTATTGTATGCTTTCTTGGCGTTTCCGCTAAAAGCCAGACGGGTGCGGACGCTTATCCTTTTGCCTTTCTCTCTGCGATATAGGGTTTTTTCAAACTTCATTTCCTCACCCCACAGATTTTCCAAACGTTCCGGCATAATCTTACCACAGCCATGGAAGGAATCCAAGATGATCCAAGGGGACATCCCTTCTGGATCTTCCAATTAAGGAAGAACCGGGAGAGCTGTCCCCCTGGATCATGGTTTGGATCACTTGACGTACTATTGTTTCAGGCCTTCCTGGAGTTTGCTCAGGGCCTTCTTTTCGATACGGGACACATAGGAGCGCGAGATGCCGAGGCTTTCCGCCACTTCGCGCTGCGTTTTGCCGCATCCGCCGCACAGCCCGTACCTGAGCCGGATGATGATCTGCTCCCGGCCTTCCAGGACGGATCGTATCAGGCGGTAAAGCTTTTTAATTCGCTGCGTCAGGTCAACCTTTTCTTCCACTTCCTCATCTTCGCAGCCCAGGATGTCGATGAGGGAGATCTCGTTACCTTCCTTGTCGGTACCCAGGGGCTCGTTGAGGGATACCTCGTTCTGAAGCTTTTTGGATGCCCGCAGGTGCATCAGGATTTCGTTTTCAATGCACCGCGCCGCATAAGTGGCCAGTCGAATTCCCTTATCCGGATCATAGCTTGACACAGCCTTGATCAGGCCAATGGTTCCAATAGAGATTAAATCATCCGAGTCGGCGGCGTTCACGGCATATTTCCGCGCCACGTGCGCCACCAGTCTGAGGTTATGTTCGATCAGCAGGTTTCTGGCATCTTCATCGCCTTTTCGGCAGGCGTCGACGAGACGAATCTCCTCTTCCGCAGAAAGCGGTTGGGGGAAGGATTGGGGGCCTGTTATAAAACCGGCCAGCAAATACTGCGACAGCAGTTTGGAGCATAGGGACACCAAAGGGGCAGGAAACATCTTGAATACCTCATAACAGTGTCGCAAATATAGTATATGCATGGGTGCCATGACTTGACACAGGTTATTGGATGGTAAAGATGCAAGTCCAAAAACGGCAGGTTGCATAATTGGAGGCTATGGACAGGATTTGTCCTGACCGGGTATACCAAAGGCTATCTTGATTTTTTCTTTGTAAAACAGTATTCTATTTATGATGAAGCATGTCTGTCCAGCGCAGTATTATCCTCTATAAGAAATATGCTTCTGAAATTGTTTTATTCCCGGATTGCAATTTTGATTGAGGTGGAATATGGAGAATCTGATCGCGAGAATAAAGGAAGGCTACCCGAATTTCAGCAAGGGACAAAAGCTTATAGCCAACTATATAACCGAGCATTATGACAAAGCGGCATTCATGACGGCTGCCAAGCTGGGAAATGAGGTGGGCGTCAGCGAATCGACGGTGGTCCGTTTTGCCATAGAACTGGGATTCGACGGCTATCCCAAGCTTCAGAAAGCCCTGAGGGAAATCATTAAAAGCAAGCTCACTTCCGCCCAGAGGCTGGAAGTGTCCTCCACCCAGATCGACCCGGAAAATGTGATGAAAAGTGTACTTCAGGCCGATATGAACAAGCTGCGGGTGACCCTGGAAGAAGCGGATGAAAAGAGCTTCAACGCCATCGTTGACGTGATCCTGAATGCCAGGAGGATCTATATCCTGGGCGTCAGGAGTTCCGCTCCCCTTGCCAGCTTCCTCGGATTTTACTTCAACCTGATATTTGAAAATGTCAGATTAGTGCATACTACCAGTGTCAGCGAAATGTTCGAGCAGATCGTCAATGCCAGGGCGGGGGATGTGGTGATAGGCATCAGCTTCCCGCGTTATTCAAGGCGCACCGCCAAGGCTCTGGAGTTCGTCAGCAAGCAGGGCGCCACGGTGGTGGCCATAACCGACAACCAGAACTCGCCCCTGGCCAGGTATGCGGATTACTGCCTCTTCGCCCGAAGCGACATGGCGTCCTTCGTTGATTCCCTGGTGGCACCGCTGAGCATGATCAACGCCCTGATCGTTGCCATCGGGCTGAAGCGAAAGGAGCAGATCCATGCGACGCTGGAAAAGCTCGAAAAGCTCTGGGAAGAGTATCAGATCTATGAAAATGAGAATGACGATCGGCACACCTCGCTGAATCGCGATTAACAGCCGGAGGTTGAACAACGTTTTGAGCAATAAGCGTGTAGGCATCATTGGCGCAGGCCCGGCCGGGCTTATGGCAGCAGGCCGGGCGGCCGAGCTCGGGCATAAAGTGTATGTGTTTGAGAAGAACAGGCGTGCCGGCCGCAAACTCATGATAACCGGGAAAGGCCGGTGCAACATCACCAATGCATGCCCTGAAGAGGAACTGATCAGGCATATTCCCGGAAACGGGAGGTTTCTGTATTCATCGCTCAGCCGTTTCTCCAACCACGATATAATGGCCTTTTTCCAGGATCGCGGCGTCAGGCTGAAAATCGAAAGAGGAAACAGGGTGTTTCCCGAATCCGACAAGGCTTCGGATATCTGCGACGCCCTGGTTGATTATGCCCTGAAAAACCGCGCCGTCATCAGGTACAATGCCAGTGTTAAGGATGTTGTTGCCAGGGACGGACAGGTGAACGGTCTTATCCTGGAAAACGGCGACTTCTATGAACTGGATGCGGTGGTGATCGCCACGGGAGGACTGTCCTATCCCCTCACCGGTTCAACCGGGGACGGCTACAGGATGGCCCGGAAGCTGGGGCACACGGTCACCGATCTCAAACCCTCCCTGGTGCCGTTGGAGACCGTCGAGACCTGGGTGAAAGAGGTTAGCGGCCTGACCCTTAAGAATGTGGGCCTCACCGTGTACGATCCAAACGGCAGAAAAGTCTTTGAGGAACAGGGCGAGATGCTGTTCACCCATTTCGGGGTATCGGGGCCCCTCATCCTGAGCGCGAGCCGGCATATTCTGGACTGCGGCTTTTCCGGAGCCCAGCTGGTTATCGACATGAAGCCCGCCCTGAGTGAGGAGACCCTGGACAGGCGCATCCAGAGGGACTTTGAGAAATTCTCCAGGAAACAGTTTTCCAATGCGCTCCATGAGCTCCTTCCAAGAAGCATGATTCCTGTGGTCATCCAACTGCTGCGGATACCGCCGGAAAAGCCGGTGCACCAGATAACCCGCCAGGACAGGCAAAGGATGGTTTCCCTGCTGAAGGGCATCCGGCTGACGGTTTCGCGTTCAAGGCCCATCGCTGAGGCCATTGTTACGGCAGGAGGCATCCGGATCAGCGAAATTGATCCCAGGACCATGGAATCGAAACTGGTCAGGGGCCTGTACTTTGCCGGGGAAATCATCGATGTGGATGCCTATACGGGAGGCTACAATCTGACCATTGCCCTGTCCACCGGTTATACGGCCGGAAACAGCATATGATCCATTTCCTGTACTGCTGCGGAAATCGTATGAACCATCCGTGCCATGGGAAAAATGGGGATATCCATCCATGGTATCAGGTGGTTATATGGATTTTCTCATGAAGTTTATGGCCATTGCCATGCTCCTTTTGCTCATCGCCGTGCAGCTGGCGCACCTGTCTCCGTACGGAGAGAGGTTTCGTACCGATCAATTGAATGGGGTGCCCATCGGGGCCTACCAGTCCGTTATCGGCAAGGGCTATGCCACGCTGAACCTTCTGGGGGAGTATGCGGCAAACAGCGCTTCCCTGTATATCAACGGCCTGCACGTGATGGTGATCGACAAGTTCCCTGTAAGACTGGAACTGAATGACGGGGACGTGGTGGAGATTCACGCCGCGCCGCATACCCATGCCTTTTATGTTTACCTTTCGGACAAGAGCAGCGGACTTTATACCGATATGAAGGAAAAAACGGTCAAGGTGAGCCCGGGCATGAACCGTATCCTGCAAGCCCATGTCAGGGACTGATGAATTGCCCTTGTCCTGTCGGTTAATTTCCAATATAATCAAAATGATAATGGATGGAGGATACCTTTATGAACCACCATGAGATGCTGGGCAGCAGGGATGTTGTCAAGGCTGCCATACGGATGGCGCTGACAAACGACAGGGAAGAAGAGAAAATGCTGCAGAAGGAATTGGCAGGCATCGGCATCAAAACGTCCGCCGTGGATTTCGGCGGGGAATTCATCAGTTCGGTGACCCGGATCATTGAACGGGCGGTTGTATCCGCCAAGCGGGAAGGGGTTATCGAGGAATCCCACGCCGAGGAAGGCGCTGTGGCCGGCGCGGCCAGAGAAGCCCTTTCCCAGGTTATGCCGAAGGCCATCGGCCTCAATGTGGGCGGAAAGATTGCCGTGGCAAGGCATGGTGTACATGTAAGCGTCGCCGTATTCTTCGGCATCGGTTTGCTCCATCTCAACGATGTGGCCATCGGTATCGGCCACCGCGTGGTCTAGTCCATGGGTATGCCATGGCTGGGCACAGCATGTTCAGCAAATGGGGGAAAAGCGCTTGAAAACCATCAGAATAGCCATCGACGGCCCATCGGGCGCAGGCAAGAGCACTTTGGCCAAAAGGATTGCCCGGGAACTGGGAATCATCTACCTGGACACGGGCGCCATGTATCGCGCTGTTGCGCTGAAAGCCATCAGGCTTGGGATTGATACCAGGGATCGTGAGAACGTTTCACGCCTCATGGATGACATTGATATTTCGGTGGAATACCACGACGGTACACAGCGCATCTATCTGGACGGGGAGGATGTTTCTTCCGCCATCCGGACCAATGAGGTTTCCATGGGTGCTTCCAATGTCTCGGCTTTTCCGGAGGTGCGTGCAAAGCTTGTAGCGCTGCAGCAGGAAATTGCCAGGAACAACCCGGTCGTCATGGATGGCAGGGATATCGGGACCAAGGTCCTTCCCGATGCCGGCCTAAAGATCTTCCTGACAGCCTCGGTTGAGGAGCGGGCCCGCAGACGCTTTCTTGAGCTGAAGGAGAAAGGGCTGCTGGACAAGACCTTTGATGAACTGGTTGCCGAGATAGAGGAGCGGGATCGCAACGACAGCACGAGGGAACATTCCCCGCTGAAAAAGGCTGAAGATGCTGTCGAGATCGATTCCACAGGAAAGTCCATCGATGAGCTTGTGGCCATGATTATGGATATGGTAAGGAAGAGGTTTTGATCAATGCTCTACAGCATAGGCAAGGTATTATGCATCCTCTATTTCAGGCTGTTTTACAGGCTCAGGGTTATCGGCAGGGAAAACATCCCGTCTTCCGGTCCTCTTCTCTTATGCGCCAACCATCCCACCGCCCTGGATATGTTCCTGGTTGCTTGCATGGTTCCCCGGCGGAAGGTCCATTATATGGCGAAGGCGGAGCTTTTCAGAAACAGGTTCCTGGCCTGGATCATCCGAAGCCTAGGCGCTTTCCCGGTCAGCCGCGGAAAGGGTGACGTGGGATCGGTAAAAACCGTATACAAGCTTTTGGAAAGCGGGAAAATCGTGGGGATGTTCCCGGAGGGGACGCGTACCAGGAAAAAGGACCCCAATAAAAGGAAGCCGGGTATTGCCCTGTTTGCGCTCCATTCGGGCGCACCTGTTCTGCCGGTGGCCATCAAAGGGGATTTCAGGCTTTTCAGGAGGGTGGATCTGATATTCGGGAAACCTTACAAGGTCACCTCGGAAGCTGCCGACGGCACAGGGAAATCCTATCCCAAGGAAGAACTTGTCAGGATTTCAAACGAGATCATCGACAGCATTTATGCGCTGATGGATCAATAAAATCGCAGGAAGAAATCGAGGTATGCAGATTGGAGATTATCGTTGCCAGGTATTCCGGCTTTTGCTTCGGAGTGGACAAGGCGGTTAAGACGGCGTTCAATGTTCAGTTTGACCAGTGCGACGGAAGGGTGTTTACCCTGGGCGAGCTGATCCACAATGCCCAGGTGATAGAAGCCCTCAATAAAAAGGGCATACAGGCAATTAACGACATTGATGAACTTAGGGAAAATGACTGCGTCATTATAAGAGCCCACGGCATCGGCAGGCATGTCTATGAGATGCTCAGGGAACGCAACGTCAGGATCATTGATGCGACATGTCCTTATGTGAAGCGCATCCACGAAATTGTCAGGGAAAAACATGACGAAGGCTATCAGATCGTCATTGTCGGAGATCCCACGCATCCTGAAGTGATAGGAATAAACGGCTGGTGTGATGGAAAAGCTTTGATTGTATCCGATGAGAAGGAAGCAGAAGAGCTGGCCTGTTCCGACGCGCGGATGTGTGCGGTGGCTCAGACCACCTTCAGGCGATCAAAATACGATGCGATCTTTGAAACTCTTAAGAAAAAGTTTGCATTCGCATTAAAATTTGATACAATATGTAATGCGACTGTGCAGAGACAATCGGAGGCTGCAAGGCTTTCCAAGGTTGCTGATGCAATGGTTGTCATTGGTGGAAGGAACAGCTCCAACACGCAGAAGCTCTATGAAATATGTCGCCAGAATTGTCCGCAGACATATCTTATAGAAAATGCCAGCGAGCTTCCTTCATTAAAAAATATTAAAAATTTAAAGACAGTTGGGATTACCGCTGGGGCTTCAACACCTGATTGGGTAATCAAGGAGGTTATTTTTCACATGGAAGACATGACAAAAAGGCAGGAAGGCGAGATCGATTTCAGCAAAGCCTTGGAGGAAAGCTTTACGGAGATCAAGAACAATGACATCGTGAAGGGGAAGATTATTGGATACAATACCACCGATGTATTCGTTGATCTGGGATATAAGGCTGATGGTATTATTCCGATGGATGAATTCATTGATGATCCCGATTTTGACCCGGAGAGGGATTTAAAGCCCGGCACCGAAATCGAAGCGATTGTTACCAAGCTGAACGACGGTGAAGGCAATGTGGCTCTCTCCAAGAAGAGGATGGATGCCATCCGTGGCTTTGAAGAGCTTGAAAATGCCTTTAAGAATGAACAACCTGTTGAAGCAATAGCCAAGGAAGTTGTCAAAGGCGGACTCGTTGCCGAATACAAAGGCATCAGAATCTTTATCCCGGCATCCCAGGTAAGCGACAAGTATGTCAAGGATCTGTCTCCTTACGTTGGCAAGAAGATAAAAGTCAAGATAACCGAAATGGCCAATAAACGCCGCATTGTCGGTTCCTGCCGCGTCCTCATTGAAGAGGAAAAGAACAAGAAGGCCGAGGCCTTCTGGAACGAAGTGGAAGAAGGCAAGGAGTACACCGGTACCGTCAAGAGCCTGACAAAGTTCGGCGCCTTCGTTGACTTGGGCGGCGTGGACGGCCTGATTCACATCTCCGAACTCTCCTGGAAGAAGATCGACGATCCTTCCGAGGTTCTGAAGGTTGGGGATAAGGTAACCGTCAGGGTTATCGGTGTGGACAGGGAAAAGAAGAAGATCTCCCTGGGCTACAGGAAGGCCGAGGACAATCCCTGGTACAAGATCGAGGAGAAATACCATGTGGGCGATATCGTAACAGGTACCATCAAGCGCATGGTTCCCTTCGGAGCTTTTGTGGAGCTTGAAGAAGGCGTTGAGGGTCTTGTCCATATCTCCCAGATTTCCAACGCCCGGATTGCCAAGCCCGACGAAGTGCTTTCCGTGGGCCAGACAGTTGAGATGAAGGTCATGGAAGTCAATCCGGAAATCAAGAAGATCAGCCTCAGCATCAAGGAGGTCAAGCCCATCGATCCGGTTCGCGAGGGCGAAGAACCTGCCGAAACGGCCGAGGAGGATCTTCCCACCGAGCATACCGAGGAGATGTCCACAACCATAGGCGACCTGCTCAATGAGAAGAAATAACCATACAACTGAAGATCAAACGGCAAGACACGGGAAACGGTCTTGCCTGCCAGACGGCAAGACCGGAACAACCGGTCTTGCTGTTATGTAAAAGGCATTTTTTCTTTATCTGCAAAGGATTTTGTGGAATGTGGGGGTCAAATGGATAGATTCGCCGATTATGAAGAGTTCAAGGCTTTGTTTTTCAAGCTTTCCTCCATTGATCTGAATCTATACAAGGAAAAGCAGATGAAACGCCGTATCATCTCTTTTGCCGAGAAGTACGGTTTCTCGACCTTCTGTTCCTTCCTGGATGCGATCAGGGGCAACAAGGAACTGAGGGATGTGTTCATTGGCTATCTGACCATTAACGTTTCTGAGTTTTACCGAAATCCTGTCCAGTGGCAGCTTTTTGAAAAGCGGATCCTGCCTGAGGTCTCCCGGCTCACCAACAAGAGGATGGAGGAGCTCAGGATCTGGAGCTCAGCCTGTTCCACCGGCGAGGAGCCCTACACGGTGGCCATGATCCTGAGCAAGTTCGTTCCGCTCGAAAGGATCAGGATCCTGGCCTCCGATATCGATGTGGATGCGATGGATAAGGCGAAAAAGGGTATTTATCCTGAAAGAAATCTTAAGGAGCTGCCGGCTGATTTTGTGGAGAAATATTTCACGAAGCACGAAAAGGATACGTACATTCTGTCCGAGAAGGTCAGGAACTGCGTGGAATTCAGGCAACTGAACCTCCTGAAGGATCCTTTCCCGAAGAACATGGATATCATCCTGTGTCGGAATGTGCTTATATATTTTACTGAGGAAGCAAAAGAATATCTGTTTGAGGAATTGTCCAGGAGCCTTGTCCCGAACGGTGTGCTGTTCATTGGCAGCACCGAGCAGATCATCAATTACCAGAAATATAATCTGAAACCCCTGGATACCTTTTTCTATCAGAAAGTCGGTTAAAGGTCCGGGGCAGGCGCTCCATCGCAATATGGGAGGTATTGATCATGGTCAAGCTTGAGGAAATGAGCAGAGAAGAACTGATAGAAATTGTCAGGATGAAAGATGAGCTTATCAAGGAGCTCAAAGAGGAGGTTGCCGCATACCGGGTTCTTGTGGAGGAGCTTCAATCCAAGCTCGGCATGAGGGAAAACAATTTCTCAGGAAACGGTGACTGAAAATGTTTGCCTACCTTAAGGGCGTGCTGAAGAAGAAATTGGCCGACTGCATCATCCTGGACGTGGGTGGGGTCGGCTACCGGGTATATACAGCATTGACCCCTCATTATTACCAGAGCGAGACGGGGAAAGAGGTCACGGTCTTTACGCACATGATGGTGCGCGAGGATCGCCTGGCCTTGTTTGGTTTTTTCTGCGAAGAAGAACTGAAGATGTTCGAGCAGCTGATAACGGTGAGCGGAGTGGGGCCAAAAGCTGCGCTGGCACTGGTGGGCGCTATTCCGCCGTCCCAGTTTGGCCTGGCAGTCCTGACCGATGACGTGGACCGTTTCGTCAAGGCGCCGGGCATCGGCAAAAAGACTGCGCAGCGGATTATTCTTGAACTGAAGGACAAGCTGAAGAAGGAAGCCATGGATCTGCCGGAAATGGAAGACATCCGCGGTGTTCCTGCCGAAACAGCCGGAGATACCAGGCTGAGCGAAGCCGTAAGTGCGCTGGTCATGCTTGGATATACACCCTCCGAAGCTCATCGTGCGGTGGCTGCGGCCTACAGTGAAGACAAGACCGTTGAGAACATTGTGCGTGACGCGCTGAAGGCCATGCTATAGCGTGAGAAACCGGCAATATGACCAGGAAGGTGAAAGCATTGCAGGAAGAAGGACGCCTGACAGGCCGTGAATACAGAAAGGATGATTTTGACGAGGCAGGATTGAGGCCGCGCGTCATGGATGAATACATAGGCCAGGAGAAGGTCAAGGAGAACCTCCAGGTCTTTATTCAGGCCGCCAAGAAACGGCGTGAAGCCCTTGATCATGTCCTGCTGTACGGTCCGCCCGGCCTGGGCAAGACCACGCTGGCAGGCGTAATCGCCAGTGAACTGGGAGCCAACCTGAGGGTGACCTCGGGACCTGCCATTGAAAGGCCGGGAGATCTGGCCGCCATATTGACCAACCTGGGTGACTACGATGTCCTGTTTATCGATGAGATACACCGCCTCAACCGTTCCGTTGAGGAAATCCTGTATCCGGCCATGGAAGATTTTGCGCTGGATATTGTTATTGGTAAAGGGCCCAGCGCCCGTTCCATCCGCATTGATCTGCCCCGGTTTACGCTGGTGGGAGCTACCACCCGTGCCGGGCTTCTCACTTCCCCGCTGAGGGATCGGTTCGGCATTGTCAACAGGCTTGAACTTTATACTCCGGATGAACTCAGACGAATTGTTGAGCGGTCGGCTTCCATTCTGGGCATCACCATCGATCCGGATGCGGCCACGGAAATCGCCAAGCGCTCCAGGGGCACGCCGCGAATTGCCAATCGCCTGCTCAAACGCATCAGGGATTTTGCCCAGATCCATGGGGACGGGCACATCGACCTGAAGGTTGCGCGCTATGGCCTGAACGCCCTTGACATAGACGAACTGGGGCTGGACAGCGTGGACAGAAACGTGCTTCTCTCCATCATCCAGAAATTCGACGGCGGGCCGGTGGGCCTGGACACGCTTGCCGCCACCACCGGCGAAGAAGCGGATACCATTGAGGATGTCTACGAGCCGTATCTGCTCCAGCTTGGCTTCCTGCAGAAGACCCCGAGGGGCAGGAAGGCCACCCGGCTTGCCTATGAGCATCTGGGCATCCCGTATATGACCGGGGATGACGACCAGATTTCCTTGTTGGATTGAGTGAATCGTATGCCAAGTGTATGTGGTGCAGGGAGGGATGCAGCAAATGCCAATAAAAGTTGGATTCATTGGCACTGGAAACATGGGTGGTGCCCTGATTAGAGCAATTGCGGCAGGTAATGAACAACAGAAATACAGAATCCTTGGCTATGATGTCAACCGCCAGGCGCTGGATCAGCTTGCCCGTGAAACCGGGTTGGTGGCGTGCGAAAGCGCCCGTGAACTGGTATCGGCATCGGATATCGTCTTCCTTGCCGTCAAGCCCCAATATGCCAGGGCGGTACTGGAGGAAATCAAGGATGTCCTGGAAAGCAATATCCTGGTCACCATCATCGTGGGATTGCCCATATCCTGGTATAAGAACATCCTCGGCAGCCAGGCGCGGGTTGTACGGACCATGCCCAATACCCCCGCCCTCGTAAGGGAGGGGATGACCCTGGTCTGCTTTGACGGGACCCTGAAACGCGAGGAAAAGGAAACTGTTATGGAGCTTCTGCGGTATTCGGGCATGGCCGAGGAACTGGAAGAAGGCCTCATGAGCGAAGTAACCGCGCTGACCGGAAGCAGTCCGGCCTATGTATTCATGTTCATTGAGGCCATGGCTGATGCGGCCGTGCAGTCGGGAATACCCAGGCAGCAGGCATACAGGCTGGCGGCCCAGGCGGTTTTGGGATCGGCCAAAATGGTTCTGGAGACAGGAAAGCATCCGGCGGAGCTGAAGGATATGGTCTGCTCGCCGGCAGGCACCACCATTGAGGCGGTGGCCGAGCTGGAGAAGGCCGGATTCAGGAGCGCCGTTATCCGGGCCATGGGGGAATGCACCCGCAGGGCCAGGGAGATCGGCAAGCAATGATTTGGACGTGTTGGGTGTCATTGTGAGGAGCGAAGCGACGAAGCAATCTCAAACCGTCCGGATATTTTATTGGATTAGAGGTACACCATGAATTATTACGAGAAAACCATCAAATCCGAACGCCTCTATGAAGGGGCCATTTTTGATATGGAGAAACTTACTGTGGAACTTCCCAACGGGAAAATCGCCTATCGGGATGTGATCAGGAACCCGGGCGCCTCAGTGATCGTTCCATTAACCGATGATGGGTATGTCATTATGGTCAAACAGTTCCGAAAGCCCATCGAGGCTGTTTCTTTGGAGGTGCCGGCGGGGAAAATGGATCCCGGAGAGGATCCGCTGCAGTGCGCCCAAAGGGAACTCAAGGAAGAGACGGGGTATACCGCGGAAAAATTCAAAAAGATACTGACCCTTCACCCGGCTCCTGCTTTTGCGGACGAGGCGCTCCATGTCTTTGTGGCCAAAGGCCTGTCCAAAGGCGAGGCATCCCCGGATGAGGACGAATTCATTCATGCATTCAAGTACAAGCTGGATGATGTTATCCAACTGATTCAGGATGGTGTCATCAGGGATTCCAAGACCATTGCCAGCATACTTTTCACCGCCAGGCTGCTGGAGACCGGCGGGCTGGATTTCTGAAGCCGGACAACTGTTGGAAACGGCATGACAAAGAATATTGGGCAAGTAGGCAGGTGTATTCATGAAGCATGAACTGACAATAGGATTGGCCGGTTTGGGGCTCATCGGCGGTTCCATCGCCCAGGCGCTGAGAAACCGAAGCGACAAATACCGCATCATTGCCTGGGACAGGGACAGTAAGACCCTCGAAAAAGCCTTGTCCGACAGGGCTATTGATATTGCCGTCACTTCTGAATTGACGGAATTTCAGGCCTGCGACATGGTTTTCCTCTGTGTGCCGGTGTATGCCATGAAGACCGTACTGGAAATGCTTATGCCGCACCTTAGGCCTGATTGCGTGATCACCGATGTGGGCAGCACCAAGGGGGATGTGAGCCGGATCATGGCCGAAGCGGGCGTGTCGGACAAGTATATTGGAGGGCATCCGCTGGCCGGTTCGGAGAAATCCGGCTATCAGGCTGCCAAGGCCAATCTTTTTGAAAACGCCTACTATGTGATCACGGCCGACGAAAGCACACCAGAACACAGAAAACAGCTATTGAAAAGCGTTATCCGGGACTTGCGGGCCATTCCCCTCGAAATGACCCCGGAAGAGCATGATCGGGTAACAGCCGCCATCAGTCATGTACCCCATGTGGTGGCATCCCTCCTGGTTAACCTTGTGAAAAGGCTGGACGGTCCCGAAGAGTATATGAAGACCATTGCCGCCGGCGGTTTTAAGGATATCACAAGGATTGCCTCATCCTCCCCGGAACTTTGGACCGGCATCTGCCTGTCCAACAGGGAAAAGGTCCTTCAAACCCTTGCCGTGCTGGAAGAACATCTGTCCGAGTTCTGTAGCATGCTCCAGCAGGGCGACAAGGAAAAGCTTACCGACTTTTTCAGGACTGCCCGGGTTTACCGCAATTCTTTCGCCGATATGCAGAAGAGCATCATCCAAAGGGATTTCGATATTGTGGTGGATGTGGAGGACAAGCCTGGCATCATCGCCACCATTGCCACAGCCCTTGCGCAGAAAGGGATCAATATCAAGAACATCGGTATTGTTCACAGCCGCGAAAACGAGGAAGGCGCCCTGGAGATCCGATTCGAGGACCAGGAATCCATGAATGCAGGCATGGAAACGCTGCGCGCTCTGGGGTATGGGGTCAAGGCCAGGGTATAAAGAATTTTACTTGTTTTCAAGATTATCCTTTGGCTTTTCAGCTGTAGTTGTTAATTTGTGGTACTCTGAAGATCTTGGCTTCATCCAATACCAAATATATGTATCACTTGACCTAACTTGGATTTTGCATGTTTTTTTCAGAAAGATTCGTAACATCATTCATAGCTGTCTCAATATTGCTATTACCATTTATTGTTTTCATAAGAGCGATATCATCTTTAAGCTCAACTAGTTCAGAATTACATATTTCGATAAGTTCTTCAATAATTTGCTTTACTTCGGGAATTTCGATATCTTGATTTTCTTCAAGAACTATTGGTTTATATAAATCATTTAAAAAAATATTATATGCTAGTTCTCTAAAGAAAGCTTTTGCATTTTTTATCTCTTTTTTCTCTTCATCAATCTCAATACGAATATCAGTCATATCAGAGTCAAGGTACTTCTTACCATTTTCAGTTAACCATCTGATCCTTATATTATCGGTTACATTAGTCATCGATAGACTCTCCCCTTTCTAAGTCCTTAATAATCGGAAGATTAAACTTGATTCCTCTTTTTTTCAAGGCAGACTGTCCTCCTTCAATTATCTTGCATACATCCTTTATGAAATCTGTATCTTCAATTCCAGACGCAACGTAATAACATTTATCTTCTTCTTTTTTTGCAAGAATAATGTTTTCTGAATCTGCTGTAATTGAAATGTTTGCATTATGAGTAACACATATAAGCTGGGGTAAACGATTTTTAATTTTTAAAGAACGAATACGGTTTACAATTCTATTCTTTATTCCTTTGTTATCTAAATTATCTTCTGGTTGATCCAGCACGATTATTGACGATATTCCTTTTGAGGAATATTCTTCTATTATATCAAAAATGATGTTCATAATAATGTTTGCTTTTTCGCCGGCAGATTTTTTTAATATGGATTCTCCGTTTTCGCAAATATCATAGCATACAGTTTTGAAATTATTATAATACTCTTCTGTATATTGATCTATTCTTTGCACAAAAGTCTTGTTATACGCAAATGAATCTTTTGCATTTAAAGTCCGAATTATTCCTTTAAATAAATTCCCACTTCTGTATTGCGATTTAATAATATACTGAATATAATCAATATAATTATTATTTACCAGATACTTTGCTATTAATTGATAGGAAAATAAATTATTTATTTGCTTTTTGCTCTTTAGTTCATTATACTTTTCTTCTGAATATCTATTTTCAAATTCAAAAGCTTTACTTTTTAGTCCCTTGAGCAAATGTATATATGTGGTAAGATCCTCTTTAATGTCATCAAAAACTTTTATGCTGCCGCTAATTAATGAATTGCTCCGATGAACTTCTTCATTAACATTTTTAATTTTCAGAGAAAGCTTATCAACTAGGGAATTAAACTTTTCGGATATTATCCTATAATTATTATCTTTAGTACTAATAATACCTTTGGTAGTGCTTATATTATTTACTTCTGAATCGGAATATAATGGTTTAAATAAAACCTTTCTATGAATCTCTAATTCCAGATTATTCAGCAGTGCTTCTAGGTAAACTGGTGATTCATATATCGGTTGGAGTTCTTCAACATTAAAACTATAAGATTTTTCATTCTTTCGATTAAGTGCATCATAATTAATAATATCAGTTATCGATGAGGTATTTTCGCAGTTTTGTTTCAAACGATTAAAGCAATCTTTAAGTTCTATTTCTTCAATTTCATTAACAGTATCCATTGATGGAAATTCTACATGAAGTTGCTTCTCTAAATAATTCTTATCCTCCTCCAATAAGACATTCTTAAAATATATATCCTTTCGTTGGTCAAACTGTATTATTCTTATTTCGTCCTCTAGTTGACTCAAAGATTCTCTAGTTGTTCCATCCGAAAAAGTAAATGTAAATTGCTCATATTTGTTAGCTAAATCACGGTATTGCTCTTTTATATTTTTCTTGCCATATAACAACATGTTAAGAAAAAAAGATTTTCCTGAACCAAATCCCCCGATTATGGTGTTTTGATACTCACTTAATGGTATAGTGGTTTGGTCAATAGTTACTGACTTTATATATTTATGTGCACTGGTTGAACTTCTCATTTCAAGACCTTCTATACTTATTCTTGTATTCACATCTTGAAATGCCGTTTTAATACTGCTAAAAGGATAGTTTATGTTACCTAGAATATACATTGAAGTTTGCTTACTTAGATCACCACTTTTACTGCGAGGATAAATATCTATATTGTGATTATCTGAAAAAACTACAATAGGAACATCATTGTATTTAAAGTTTTTAAATGCATTTATTGCTCTAATCAAATTTTCTCTATTGTTACTATCCTCTAATGCATTAAATACTGTATAAACAAACCTATCGATCTGATCTCTTGGAGGAAGGCCTTTCTCCTTCTTATTGAAATGAGGAATCGTTATTATGTTTTGGATACCATTATCAAAAACTGCATTAAAAAATACATCTAAAGATATGGGTTGTGTATCTATATCAATTTCATTAATATTGTTTTTATTATACATATCTATAAATATTTTAGCAATTCTATCTAAGTCGCATGTATCAAAATAAACTAACATATGAAAAACTTTATCATGAACCCTTTTGTCCTCAAAATCGACTTCAGCACCTATAACAAAGTTTATATTCTGCTTAACAAGATCTTCCCTATTACTAAGCAATTCTGAATATAATGGGATATTTATTGTATTGTGGTCAGTGATTGAGAAAATATTAATTTGCTCTTTTACTAGGGCTGTTACAAGTTTTTCATATGTTAAATTAGACCCCTCATAATCATGCAGCTTTGTTTGATTACTTATATGACTATGAATATGTAAATCTGTTTTTAACCATTTAGAATATGCCATATATACCTCCCCAGCTTATTCATTAGTGAATGGTATGGCAACTACAATAATATCATATTATTGCAAAATAATACAATAGTAGACGTAATATGTGTGTCCGGTGTCGAAGAATTGAAATTAACTTTCCTTATGATATAACTACCGCTTTTATAAATATAAGTTTTGATATTGTATTGCTATTGATGATACAAGAGTTCTGGAAGGTTAAATTAATCAAATCTAGCTTGTATTTTTATTATTATCATCTTAAAAGCACCAATAATAGCAATATTATCGTCATACCCTGCTTTTTGTGTTCCGGTAAAACAGGGCCGTCGCAAGCATTCCCAGCATGAGCAACGCGATACACAGCACAAAGGGAAGCGCCCTTGAGATATCGCTCAGCATCCCGCCGATATAGCCGAAGGGCACGCTCACCAGCATGACCGTAGTCTGTAACAGGGCCAGAATATTGGAGCGATCCGATGGTTCAGCGTAAATGGCCACCAGGGATTCCCTCAGCGTGCCTAGAACAGCGCCGCCAAGCGCGTCAAAGACCAGTGAAACCGACAGAAGCAAATATCCCAAAATACTGGTGCCCGGCACTGAAATCAACAGGACACAGCCGATGATACCGCTTAAGAACCCTCCATACAGCGGTCCCTTCAGGCTTGCCTGTCTGATGCGTGATATGACGGTGAAGAAAAGAATGATAGCAATGATGCTTTTGGCCATGGGGAAGATGGGCAGAAGTTCGTCCGGAACGCCGATTCGGCGGGATACGATGATCTGCCAGAAAGTGCTTCCCAGCATGGCGACGATCTCCACCAGGATGCTGATGACGATGGCAAATATGGTGCCTTTTGATGTCCTTATCTTCCGTGCTGCGTCCTTGTACCCTGAAAGCAGTTCGCCCAATGATTTGCCACGGGTCGCCTCCTGCCTGACCCTGCCAACGGCTGTCTCGGTTGAAAACTTGTACAGGAGGAGCAGCTTCAGTGTCATGACAATGAAAGCGTTGATATACAGGATGCGTATGGCCGGCACCAGCGTCAGCTTCGCCACCAGGACAGATGAGATGGGGGCAAACAGGGCGGAGAGGTTTCCGGCAAGTATCACCAGCGAATAGATCCGTGTGATCTTGTCCTTGGGCGCATCCTCAATCAGCAGGCAGTCCCAGGATACCGTGGGTACTTTCATCATGCCGTTCAGCAGCGCGGCAACGACAAAGAACCAGAACCCCTGGCTGAATGCCCAGATAAGGCAGGGAAGGCTCCAGGACAAAAAGTCAAAGATGGCCGTGCTCTTCCTGCGCCCCAGCTTATCGACGATAGCGCCGGAGAGAAACGCGAAGATGGTCTGTGAAAACATATAGACCGATGCCACAATACCCACCTGCGAGTCGCTCATGCCAAATGTCAGCATGTATACCGACGCATAGGGCAGGCACAGGTTCATGGAAAGTCCCCAAAGGGGTTCGGTATAGACGCAGGCGCGGGGATTACCCCGCAGCTCAACCAGGGTGCGGATCAACTGGTGTTTCATCAATCTGTTTCTCATGGGATGTTTCCTCTCTGGATACTGGTCAAGAAATACCTCTATTCTACCATACATTCAGGTGATTCGCCAGGAAGATGCGGAAGGAGAAAACCCCTGCTCCTATGGTAGGGGACAGGGGCCTATCCTGCTTAAAAACGACGGGTTTACTCGATGATTTCAACCCGGACATTCCTGATATAGATGTCGGCCGTTGAACCTGCGTTCCCCATATTGAACTCAAGCCTTCCGTTGTTGTCGTCCTTTTCTTTCATGGTAAACTCGTAGGTATAGGTCTTCCATTCGGTGGACAGGCTTACCTGGGTATCCTGGAAGTATCGGCTATAATTGACGTAGGGGGCGGAAACGCACACGATCATGTTCCTCGGCTCTGAAGCGCGGGCATCGAAGGTGATGCGGTAATTTTTCCCTTTATACATGGGAAGGTCGGCCTGCACAAGCTGTACCGAATAGTCCACCGCACCCTGATTCCGGGTCTTGATGATCATCATCCCGTCCTTGATTTCCGCAGTGGCCTCGCCTCCCTGGAACAGGAGGAATTTCCAGTTGATATCGTCGAGCAGTTCTTCTGCTTCGGCAAAATCTCCGTTGTAGATCAGGTTTCCGTCCTCCAGGGGTTCTCTGAACTGCTTCTCGGGTTTTTTCACATTGGTATCATAGTACGGTTTCTGGTATACCCTGACATAGTCGATTTCAAATTCCGCTTTGGAGAAATCGGTGGTTTCGTCAGGATTCCCGGGCCAGTTGCCACCAACGGCCAGGTTCAACTGGACATAGAAATTCTGATCAAACGGTGCCGGATAGGGTTTTTCAGGCCCGCCCCTTATGGCGGTGAACCAGTCGTTTACAGTATGTATCAGCTCTCCGTCCACATAGAAGCGTATTTCACCCGGTTCCCACTCCACGGAATACTCATGGAAATCATCCGCAAAAGTGGTACCGTCGGTAAGGGCTTTTACGCCCTGCTGCTGCGCATGAGGTTCGCCATAATGCACGGTGGCATAGGTGATATGGGGCTGGTTGCCCAAAATTTCCATGATATCAATTTCACCGCACCTGGGCCATGTGCCATAATAGTTCTCTTTCGTCGGCATCATCCAAATGGCCGGCCATAACCCCTTGCCTTTAGGGACCTTGGCGCTGACCACTACCTTACCGTACAGGAAATCCTTTTTCCTTGCGTTCACCTTACCGGAGGTATAATAATCCTTTCCGTTTTTCTGTGTCTTAATCGCCTTCAGGACAAGTTTCCCATCCCTGATGAAGACATTCTCCGGTGACTCGGTGTACTCTTGCAACTCGTTGTTGGTCCAGCCCGGCCGACGCGTCTCGATGTTCCAGATGTCCTTGTTCAGGCTGTCTCCGTCAAACTCATCATGCCATAAAAGGTAATAGCCTTCATACTGCGGGATGTCAATAGCTTCAACCTGTTTGGGGGGAGTAGATGGTTGCTCCGTTGTCTGCGCCGGGCTTGGTTGAACGGTTGTGTCATTGCCTGCATCCTGGGTTGCATCCGGGGTCGGGCTCTGGCTCACTTCCTGGTTCGGGCCCTGGTTCACGTCCTGGGTCCCGCAACCGGCCAGCCCTGCAAAAGCAAGCAAAAGACAGCAAATGATCCCTAAGGCTCTCGCATGCCTTTTCATAGCGCATACCTCCCTGACCATGAATTGTAAATCCTTATCTTATCCATAATGCAATCAGGTCTTTCCTGATTTCGTCGTAGTGAGGACCAACAAGGCCAAAATCCATTTCTTTGTAGGTCCAGACCGAGCAGCCGATGTTGAATTCCCTGAAAACCTTGTCTACATCTTCAAACCAGCGCAAAGTATCCTTGACAGGCGCCTGGTCGATAACGCCAAATTCGCCGCAGTATAATGGAACGCCTGCATTTTCAGCGGCTTTCACGGCTTCAAGAACCATCTCGCGGATAAATTCCGGACCCATGGTTTGGGACTTTGCGTTTAAAACGGCGCTGCCCTGGATCCCCAGATCAGCCGAATGGGTTCTGTAATAGTCCATCGATTCTGGATAGAAGATGACCTTTTCCTTGTCAATTTTCTCGACCCAATGGGCTTTTTGATGGGTAAAGACAAGCGGTTCGTAAAAATGGAAGGTGAAGATGATATTATCGTCCTCGGGAACCTCCAGGTATTTCAGCGTGCTGGCACTGTTCCAGCAGATGCCGCCGTATATAATCGGCGTTCTCCTGGTGATGGCGCGGATGGCTTTCACTGTTTTCCGGATAAGCACATTCCAGGCTTCTGTGTTTTCCGACTCCACTACTTCGTTCAGCAGTTCAAAGGCCACGTGATCATAGCTGCCGAATTCATTGGCTATATTCTCCCACAGCCGGATGAACCGATCCTGCAGCTCAGGCATGTTGAACAGGCTGTTTTTTTCCATGTTGCCGGCATTGTTGAAATCATAACCATAGGCCTTATGGAGATCCAGCACCACGTTCAATTGATATTTCTGGCACCACGACACCACGTTTTTGACATAAACATACCCTTCCGGCCTTTTTATGCCTGCATCTGTCTCCAGAACCTCATAATCTATCGGGAGTCGGACATGGTCTAATCCCCATTCTTTGATTTGCCGAATATCCTCTTCACCGATGAAACGCTGATAATGATCTTCGGTATGGACACATTGTGAAAGGTAGCCTCCCAGATTGATTCCTCTCCAAAGCTTCATCATGCTTCTATACCCCTTTTTTACTGGTAGTAGATAAATTGTCAACAGACACTTTTATCATGGCACAAATCCCCACAAAAATATATCGTTTTTATGACATATTTATCGTTTGTATGATATGATAAAGTTGGTGATTCAAGCACTGAACACCTGTTCATCAGAAGCCGGAGGACTATCATGGGCACCGGAAAGGAACTGTTTTACAAAGAGTTTGTTCGACGGGAGAGCGATATCGTCCATGCGCCATATAACCCGGAACTGGAATTCTTTTCAGCCATAAAGACGGGGGATGTGCATAAAACACGCGAGATGTGCAAACAGTCCCTGCTGGATAAACCCGGACTTGGGATCCTGTCGGATGATTATCTCCAGAATATCAAATACCATTTTGTGATTACTGCCGCCCTGGTGGCCAGATATTGTATTGAAGGGGGCATGGAGCCGTCTGTTGCCTTTGGATTGAGCGATTTTTATATCCAGAGGGCGGACAAGTGCAAGTCGCCGCAGGAGGTGGCAGTACTGCATCCCGTCATGTGCCTGGATTATGCCAGAAGGATGAGAAACCTGCGCAAGAAAAAGATAGTTTCCCGTCATGTGGCCAACTGCATCGACTATATTCACGATCATCTGCATACACGGATTACAGCGGCAGACCTGGCCAGGCTGGTGGGGTTGAATCCGTCCTATCTCTCCCGGTTGTTTAAAAAAGAGACCGGAACCACCATCGGCGAATATATTCAGTCCAAGAAGATTGAGACAGCGCGGAATATGCTCGCTTATTCCGATTATAGCCCGGCACAGATCTCATCCATATTGGCCTTCCCCAGCCAGAGCTACTTTACAGAGGTTTTCCGAAAGCGCACCGGTATGACGCCGCTTAAATACCGGGCACGATATTTCCGGAAAACGGAAATCGGCAAAGGGGCAACCTCTTTTCAGTGATTCATTGCATGGGCCAAGGCATCCATTGTTGGACGCCTTGGTCCATGTCTTCCATGTTGCCACAAGAAGGCTTATGGCGGTATTATCCTGCTCATGCCAGGGCGAAGATGACAAGCAGCAGAATAAGTACCAGCACCGCAAGGAACGTAGCCAGGAAAATGAGGGTGGTGTTGTTGCCATCGCCTGTGATATTGACAGGTCCGTTAGGTACATTGGGATCATCGATGATCGTTATGGTGTTCGTTGCAGGGTCGGGAATATCTCCCACCAAGTTCGACTCCACGATGTCAATATCGAAACCGGAAGCACCGAGGGCCTGCACGGACGGTCCGGCCGGAGAAGCCGAATTGGTGATATTGGAGTGAATGATATTAATATCTCTTGTACTCTTAAAACAACAGCGCCATCTGTTGCAGAGTTGGTATTCAGCACGCTGTTGTTGATGGTGACAGTACCGGTGCTGGGAGCGCCTGCAGACTGTCCGCTGCGCACTGCATAGCTCTGTACGTCAAATTTACAGCTGTCCACGATCAAATCAGCCGTTCCATAGTAGTTTATCCCGCCTTCTGTAACTTCACTGACAATGCAGTTCTGGACAAAGACATAACCCGAAATGGCATTCAGCTGCCCTAGGCTGTGCAAGTCGTTCGCGTTGGAGTTCATGATGGCGATGTTCCTTGCACCTGCGCCGGTCGCAACCCTAACGGCTACCTGGGCAACACCACCACTAGGCTCGCCTTTAAAGGTGCAGCCGTTGATGGTGACATTATGCGCATAGTTAAACCCAACGCCAGGATTGGGAATAAGAATACTGTTTTCTACCGTTGTTCCGGTCAAATCAAAATGAAGACCTTGGATCAACAGGGTTTCCGGGCTGTTAATGTCTCCTCTTCCGTCAATATTGATGGTGTTTTTAACGGTGACAGTTGCCCCGGGCTGCGGGCGTATCACCACATTCTTGTTTGCCTGTTGTTCAATATTGATTTCATCAGTGAGTGTTCCGGCCGCAATTTCAATGACGAAATCGGTTCCCGGATTTGCCGTTACCGCATCCACCGCCGCCTGCACCGAGGGATAGGTGACAGGGGGGCCTCCGTCAATGGAGAGTGTGGCTTCCGGCGAATCTGCAAAGGCTACAACCGGAAGAAAACATAAGCCTATGACCATTAAGGCCAGATAAATGATTTTATGTCTCATGATACCTCCAGTATGATAATTAGTTTGTCCTAATACGGTATATGCGAGTAACCCCCAACTTGTCCGTCCTGCGATTTGGTTTTTGACAGTTTCATCATCTCGCGTAAACCTCTGAAGACAAGGGAAACAGTGTTATCATAGTTGCTGGCCAAATGTGATTTTGCAAAATAATGCAGGATAAAGATATGGGGGATAAGGATTGTTTTGCAGGAACCGCATTAATAAAATTTTGGGAATCAGAAACCAAGATCGCAATCCTATGTCCTAATTGCAAAAAAAGAAGTAACATCACCGAGAAGCAGATAAAATATGATGAATACACCTGCACCCATTGTGGGTTTACAGATAAGACGTAAAAGTATTCACGCAGGCGGCTTTCAACCGTTCTGTCTGGTTTGATCCACCAGTGAAATGTTTCTATTTTTTGAATGAAGCTCTGATTGCAGATTAACGCCTGTATTTCTCAACTCAATAATTATGGTAAAATGGTGTGAGTCATTTTGCTTTGTACTTGCTGGTGCCATCGGTACGAAACTCAACAATCCTGTAAAGTTAATCAAAGGGATAGTTTATGTAATTGGCGGCTGTGTATTATACTTTGCATATTCATATATCAGCAAGAAAATAGAGAAAAAGTAGTAGCGCATATCTTTTGCCTGGAATGACAGATGACCAGGTGTTAAAAAAGAGCAAGCAAAAAGCCTTACAGCACATCTGCTGCAAGGCTTTTCCCAACGCTTGGTGGAGATAAAGGGAGTCGAACCCTCGACCTCTTGAATGCCATTCAAGCGCTCTCCCAACTGAGCTATATCCCCACATCAGCTATCTGAGCCGTTTCGCGGCTCGAGCATTACCTATTATAACACCAACTTCGCGGGTAGGCAATAGACAATTTCGGAAATTTTTTATGTTAATAATAGGAATACGTTCAATAAAAAAGTCGCAATCGGTAAAGATGGGCGTTTTGACATGATGATGCCGGAGCGGGTTTGCAGCAAAAAGGCTGTTTCAAGGGTATATTTCCTGATGCCTGGGGCTCAGGCTGAACCGCCTCAAAACAGCCTTAAATTTATACCATAAGCATGGGCATGATTTTTATTTTTTCAAAGGCCAGCGTTATTTTGCAAGGGTCAGGATATCGTAAACCGCCTTCTTGTTCAGCTTCACAAACGATCCCACGGTGTAGGTGTCCGAACCGGTGCATTTGTCGGCCATTTCTTCAAGCCTGCTGTCGTCGATGCCGGCCTCCCTGAGCGAGACGGGCAGCCCGATAGAGGAGAAGAACTCCTTGAGCTTCTGGATGCCTTTCAACGCGGTTTCCTCAGGGTTGAAGAAGTTGTAGTCCACATCCCAGACCCTTGATGCAAACTGGGCAAAACGCGCCACATCATTTTTATATACATACTGCATCCAGGCAGGGAAAACTATCGCCAGGCCTGCACCATGGGCAATGTCATAAATGCCGCTGATTTCGTGTTCGATGGCATGGGATGCCCAGTCTTCCTCTCTGCCGGTTCCCAAAAGGTTATTGTGGGCAACCGTGCCGGTCCACATGATCTCGGCACGCACTGCGTAATCCGTAGGATTGACCAAAGCCTTCGGTACATTGTTGATGAGGGTCTTCATGGTGGCCTCACACAGCCTGTCGGTGAGTTCCACGTCCTTTGTATTGGTGAAATACCTTTCCATGATATGGGCCATGATATCGGCAGCGCCACAGGCGGTCTGGTAATTGGGGAGCGTATAGGTGAACTCCGGATTCAGGATGGCGAACCTGGGGAAGATGTGGTCGGTGGTAAGTCCCCTCTTGTACCACCCATCTTCATTGGTGATAACCGAGCTTGGGCTGGATTCGCTGCCTGCCGCAGGAATGGTGAGAACCACGCCCACCCCCAAGGCTTCCTTCACCTGGGCCTTCCCAATATAGAAATCCCAGACATCGCCTTCATAGGGTACGCCCACGGCTATGGCCTTGGCTGAGTCGATAACGCTTCCGCCACCAACGGCAAGGATAAACTTAATGCCTTCTTTACGGCACAATTCAATGCCCTGATGGACGAGGGACAGCCTGGGATTGGGCTGGACCCCGGCCAGTTCCACAAATTCAACACCGGCTTCTTTCAAGGATTTCACAACTGTATCATAAAGCCCGCTTTTCTTGATGCTTCCGCTGCCATAATGCAACAGAACCTTGTCGGCGTGTTTCTTTGTCTCGGCGCCGACCTGCGTTTCTGTTCCCTTACCGAATATGATTTTCGTCGGGTTTTGGAATACAAAGTTTTCCAACTTCTTTACCTCCTTGTCAACGATTTTGACACTTTTTATTCTATCCCATTTTTCCAGCCCCTGAAACTCGAAAGATCATGCAAAGAAATTGAATGAATATGCATTTGGAGGATGCGGGCATATCGCGTATGTCAATACTTTTTGAATATTTCACCCTAAATGGGTCAAATTTATCGCATGAAAATTTCACCCCCTACCCATAAGTTAGGTTACGCAATTTCCTG
>NZ_FQZP01000027.1 GCF_900142095.1 Thermoclostridium caenicola
GGAGGCTTTTCTTTTTCTACTTAAAGCTAAAGCTCTTAATCACACCGGCATAGCCGGTGGTTGTTGTTCCTCACTCCTTCGTCGTTCGGAACCAATGCTAAAGCAACAATCAAAAAAGCACTTGACCTATTGCCAAGCGCTTTTTTGGAACAACACAGATTATTCAATGCTGAAATATATTTTATCGCCGCTTCCATCATCCCGAAGGACTAAGTAATTGGTTTTTCCCTTGTAGACCGGAATGATTACTTTTCCATCAGCCGAATATGAAGCCGTTTCATCAATATCTATTTTGTCAAACCCCACTTGATCCGAGATATTATCTTTCAGAGCGTCTTCAAAGCCGAAGAAAGCATAGCCAATAACACTTTCACCAGCACTTGATTCCGCTCCTACTATATGGGGATAGAACGATGATATGTATGCGCTGCCTGATTCACTTCCCAGAAGTTTTATTTCAGCATTGCATGATACATCAAGAATCCTGTATTCAAATCTGTCATCCTCATTCACTCTTACATTCATTTCTTTGAGTTCATCAATGGTGACGGGTTTTGCATCATTAACCGTCAAGGAATAGGTATATTCAATTTTGTAATATGAATCCGTCGTCCCAGACCATGTATATGTGCTTCCTTTAGGAACAGGAGAGTCCTTCTTTCCGATTCCCGAATCCTTATTCTTTTTATCCGATTTGTCTCCGGATTCAGAGTCTTTTTTATCCTCAGAAACAGACTTCTTGTCGTTATCCTGTTCGTCCTGTTCCGAATCAGCCTTACCTTCAATGTCAATATCAGGTGTCGATTCTTCACGCTGTTCCTGTTTCTGATCCTTTACGGTATCCGCATCACCGGAATTCCTGGAAACACTGCATCCAAACAGCAGGGATGCACAAAGAAGCATTGCCAATACCAGCATCAGCTTTCTGTTCATTGATTTGAACCACCTTTCCTTCAAGCATGAGTTTCCAAAACCATAAAGAAATATTTAATAATTTTGTAAAACACCATGCAGACGAACATAAATTATATCGGTGTATCCGTTAAATAGCAATGTTATACTTGAGCTAAAATAATTGAATTTTTATACCAAGATTTATGCAAACATATAAAGGAACGCTCAGACATGCATAAATTATCTGACGATGAATTAATAAGATCGTATTACCAAGTTCCAAAAAGGTAACAGAATGAATTTAAGAAATGCAGCTTACTGAGTACCCTGATTAATTTGAGGTTCATTTGATCGTCTCACTGAACAGCTTTTTCTTCCGCTCAATCATCTCCTCAATCCGTTCGATATACTGCGTCACTTCCTTCACATTATCTGTTCTTTCGATGCGGTTTTCAGACGGGATCACGATCTTGGTTATGGCGCCCGCGCCAAAGGCGAGAATGCTCTGACGCTCCACCATGGTCTCCACGTTGTAACGGCAACCCTTGCCGGGAACGGCATAGCCCGTATTCTCCAGGTTGGCCAGCATGTTCTTCTGCCTGTAGAGGTAATAGGGTTTCATGCCCATTCGTCTTGCGGATTTACGGGCTTCCTCAATCATTTGGTCTACCACTTCATCCGGAGCGGATGCATATTCATCCACGGTCTGGTGCAGCCTGGATGCCCGCTTGATGGCCATGGTATGCACCGTCAGGCTGTCGGGACGCAATTCCTCAATCCGGCTCAGGGTCTGCCTGAACATATCCAGGTTTTCGCCCGGAAGCCCGGCGATGATATCCATGTTGATATTATCAAAGCCCATATCCCGTGCCATGCGGAACTTCTCTGTGATGTCTTCGGGCGTATGGTTCCTGCCAATCAGCCTTAAGGTTTCATCGTTCATGGACTGGGGGTTGATGCTGATGCGGGTTGCGCCGCTGTCTTTGATGATGCGCAGTTTTTCCATGTTAATGGTATCCGGCCGGCCGGCTTCAACGGTGAATTCCCTGGCATGTCCGAAAAAACCCTGCACTATGGCTAATAACCGTGCAAAGTCTTTCTCCGGCAACGCAGTCGGGGTTCCGCCTCCGATGTACAGGGAATTGATTTTAAGATGATTCTCCCTGATCCACCGGGCGCCAAAGGCCATTTCTTTATCCAAAGCGTCAAGATAAGGTTCCACAAGGTAAGCCAGGCGATCGATGGGATATGAGGTAAACGAGCAATACAGGCAGCGGCTGGCACAGAACGGTATGCCGATATACAGGTTTACCGCTGATGCATCCCCATCCATGTAGCTGCGTTCCTGGCAGGCTACCTCAAACAGCAGCTGCGCCTTCTCCCTGCTGATGCCCGTAACTTCCCGGAGCAATTCAACGGTCTGCTCTTCGTCCATGCCATCCTCAAGGCATATGGCGGCCAGTTTGACCGGGCGCACACCCGTCAGTGAGCCATAAGGCAGGTCTTTCTGGAACGCCCTTTGTAAGACACGGTAAAGCACCGTTCCGCAGATGATCTTGCCGTTGCGCAAAAGGCGCCCGCCGGGACGCTCCATTTCTTCCCACGATATTTTCATGGTGGCCTGGAGATCCGGTTTCCGGCATCCGTCCAGGACGGCAGAAAGATCATCCGGTCCATTGATGGCATCATAAAAAGCGGCTTCAGCCGAAAACCCGCCGCCTAAATCTTTTCTTTCGAGGGTGATCAGCATGCTGCCCGCATCAAACGAAGAAACGCTGTCCTCGTCCATGACGATGATCTTATCCCGATCGTGGAACAGCCCCAGCAGCACCCTGGCATCGTAGGCCATATCGATGCCCCGGATCAGGACATACAGCCTTCCGTCAGGCATAGGGGTTGTTCTCCTTTTCGTAACCTATAGTGGTCTTCGGCCCATGACCAGGGTACACCACAATGCTTTCATCCAGGGTAAGAAGCTTATTGTGGAGGGAAGTTTCCATGGCTTCCGGATCTCCGCCGGGAAAATCGGTTCTGCCTATGGACAGGTGAAAGAGGGTATCCCCTGAAAAGAGCGTGCCATCAGTAAGGATACAGATGGAGCCAGGTGAATGACCAGGCGTATGGATGATCTCTAGGGTTAAGTTCCCTGCCTGGAGCTTCTGGCCATCCTTTAACAGGATATCGGGCTCTACGGTCTCCAGGTCCCTTCCGGCTCCAAACATCCTGGAGCCGTTCAGCATGGGATTCCGGTACAGGTTCAGTTCGTCCTCATGCACACAAACCTGCGCGCCCGTTTTTTCCTTCAGGGTTTTCACATGGTAGATATGGTCGAAATGACCATGGGTGAGAATGATGTATTTCACAGAAAGCCCGTTACGTTCAACGATATCCATTATTCTTCGCGAATCAACGCCGCAATCGATCACGACACACGCTTTACTGCTGTCATCGGATAAAATGTAGGTATTGGACTCAAAAATGCCGTAAGGCAGAACATAAAACGCCATATCCATTCCCTTTCCATTCGGTTAGAATGTTTTTTTACTGTCCAAAAGCAGAGTCACAGGCCCGTCATTCACCAGTTCAACTTCCATCATGGCCTGGAAAACGCCCGTTTCAACCTTTATGCCGTATTTTTCCTCAATAAAACTCACAAAGTCTTCATAAAGCTTCTCCGCATCCTGTGGCGCGGCGGCCGAAGAATAGCTGGGGCGCTTTCCTTTCCTGCAGTCGCCGTATAAGGTGAACTGGGACACCACCAGAACCTGTCCGCCCACGTCCAGCACCGACAGATTCATTTTATCGTTTTCATCCTCAAATATTCTCAGGTTCATTACCTTATCGGCCAGCCACTGCAAATCCTGCTCCCCGTCATCCTGACCGACACCCAGAAGAACCAGGATGCCTTTTCCTATTTTGCCCACCGTCTTTTGGTCCACTCTGACTTCTGCGCGGCTGACCCGCTGTACTACTGCTCTCATACCAATATCCTTTCTTCCATAAAATACGGCCTTCCAAACCTTATCGTCCGTCAAGCCGCAACATGATGATATTCAGTATTATCTTTATATAAACCTCCTGCGTGTTCCGCAGGCATCTCATGCGCGTTTTGCTTTCAATACCTATGGCAGAACCCAAAAATCATACAAAAAACCCTGCCATATGGCATGTGGCCTAAAAGCCAGGGCACATACCGGCGCTGACAGGTTGATTACTTGTTCCTGGAGATTTCAAACACATCTCGGATCTTGCTGATTTTTGCAATGATCCGATCCAGTTGCTCGGCGTTATTGATTTCCAGGGTCATATGCATAACAACGGAGAAATCCTTGCTGGTTCGGGCGTTCAGGGCACGCAGCGGAATTCTTGATTCACCGATGTTATTGGTGATATCCACGAGGAGCCCCGGCCTGTCATGGGCCTTCAGGGTGATTTCTGCAAGATAGGAAACATTGGGGGACACGGTATTGTACCAATAGACCTCTATCAGGCGTGCGTCACCGTCGACCAGGTTATTGCGAACATTGGGACAATCGGTCCTGTGGACCGAAACACCGCGTCCGCGGGTGATATAGCCGATGATATCGTCACCGGGAACCGGGTTGCAACATCGGGACAACCTGACCAGGCAGTTGTCGATACCCTTGACGACCACACCGCTTTCAGGCGCCCTTTTGGCTTTCTTCTTGTTTTCCTTTTCGATCTGTTTGAGCAGCATCTGGGTCTGCTCTTCAGGCGGCAGGCTCTGCCTGTAGACTTCCCTCAGCCTGGTTACAACCTTGGAAGCGGTAATCGCACCCAGGGCGATGGCCGCATAGAGATCCTCCACCGTATGAAAGCCATAACGCTTCAGGATGGGATCGAGATATTCGGGCTTCAAGGCCTGGGTCATGGTCAGGCCGTTCCTCTTGACCTCTTTTTCGAATATCTCCCTGCCCTGCTCAATATTCTCTTCCCGTTTTTCCTTCTTGAACCACTGGTTGATCTTGTTACGGGCCTGGGAGGTCTTGACGATCTTCAGCCAGTCCCTGCTGGGACCATTGCTGGCAGACGAAGTGATGATCTCGACAATATCGCCGTTCTTAAGCTCATAGTCCAGGTTGACGATGCGCCCGTTGACCTTGGCGCCAACCATCTTGTTACCGATGGCGCTGTGGATGGAGTAGGCAAAGTCTATGGGATTTGAACCGGCCTTCAGGCTCTTCACATCACCCTTGGGCGTAAAGACAAACACCTCGTCGGTGAACAGATCGATCTTGAGGTTTTCCATGAACTCATCGGGATCCCGGGCGTCCTTCTGCCAGTCGAGGATCTGGCGAAGCCAGGAAAGCTTCTCCACATAGTTCTTGTCCTCGTTCCTGGCGCCCTCCTTGTACTGCCAGTGGGCTGCGATACCTACTTCAGCCACGCGATGCATTTCGTGGGTCCTTATTTGAACCTCGAAGGGGATGCCCTCGGGTCCGATGACCGTCGAATGGAGGGATTGGTACATGTTGGGCTTGGGCATGGAGATATAGTCCTTGAAGCGGCCGGGCATGGGCTTGAACAGCTCATGAATAAGGCCCAGGGCAGAATAGCAGTCCTTGACCGTCTCCACGATCAGCCGGATGGCGAAAAGGTCGTAAATCTGCTCCAGGGTTTTGTTCTGGGTAGTCATCTTGCGGTAAATGCTGTACAGGTGCTTGGCTCGGCCTTCAATTTCGGCAGAAATGCCCATTTCCTCTGTTTTCCTGCGGACGATCTCGATGATGTTATTGATGTATTCCTCGCGTTCACGGCGTTTCTTGGCGATTTTTTCTGCCAAATCGTAATAGTTTTTCTCATCCATGTAGCGGAAGCTTAAATCTTCAAGCTCCCACTTGATCTTGTGGATACCAAGGCGATGCGCAAGCGGCGCATAGATTTCGAGGGTTTCACGGGCTTTCTGCTGCTGCTTTTCCTTGGTCATGAACTTCAGCGTTCTCATGTTGTGCAGCCTGTCGGCCAGCTTGATGATGATCACGCGGATGTCCTTGGCCATGGCCAGGAACATCTTTCTGAAGTTCTCGGCCTGAACTTCCTGCTTGGTGGTATAGGGAAGCTTCGTCAGTTTGGTCACACCATCCACCAGGTTGGCCACTTCCTGACCGAACTCCTCCCGGATGCGATCGATGCTCATGATGGTATCTTCAACCGTATCATGGAGGATGCCCGCGGCAATGGTGGTCGGATCCATCTCCAGTTCTGCAAGGATGATGCCAACCTCCAGCGGATGAATAATGTAGGGATCACCGGAAACTCTTTCCTGTCCCTTATGCGCCTCTTTTGAGATTTCATAGGCCTTGCTGATCAATTCAAGATTGGCTTCCGGATTATATTTAATTATGAGTTCCTTGAGCTTTTCAAATTGATCAATCATAACAATGCCCTTCAACCCAAAACTTAACAACCCTCTGAATCATTTTATACAATACCCGGGCAGATTGCCCATGCAATATATCGGCTGTCTTTTCCTACCCGCACATCCTGGTATTCTCCTGCAGGTATGAGAACAGCTCGGAATCCTCCAGGTTTACCTTGCCGGTGTACTCGTATCGCCTGAGTCTGTAGCTGCCGTCCTCCTGGATGGAAAAATCCATCAGCTGCAGTTCATCAAAAATCAGGAGCGACAGTAACAGCTTGTAGAAATTGATCCTTCTGCCCGATTCATCGGCAATCAGCCTGGCATGCCAAAAAAGGTCCGCCACATCCAGGCGTTCAATGCCATTTTTCATCACATAGCGATAAACAACGGCAAGATCGTCCCTCTGAACAGTTATGTCGTCAGCTTTCACCAAATGACTATTGATCCCATTATAAAGCCAATCATAATCGCAATCAAGTGATTCAAAGCGGCGGGCTGCTTCCACCAGGAACCGGTTCCTTGCCACGGTTTCCTCATCCATGCACATATCCAGTATGCGAACCTGCAGA
This sequence comes from Thermoclostridium caenicola, assembly GCF_900142095.1. Classification (GTDB taxonomy): domain Bacteria; phylum Bacillota; class Clostridia; order DSM-8532; family DSM-8532; genus Thermoclostridium_A; species Thermoclostridium_A caenicola. Next base: position 6,847 of record NZ_FQZP01000027.1, read on the forward strand.
TATTCCGCGCCCTGCCAGACATTGACGCCCAGGTTAAATACCATATCCAGCCTGTCGCCGATGCGTATGTATCTTTCCAGATCCCCCTGACCGAAGAATACGGCATCCGCTGTTCCGCGCCCGGTGGAAAACCTCAGCTTCAGATGCTTGCCGTCCCCAATGCGCCACTTGTTCGTGATCTCCACATTCTTCACCATGAGGACCGGCACAGGGTTTCCCTGTCCGAAGGGTTCCAGAAGGTTCATCCGCCTGGCGTTTTCCATGGTGATCTCCCCGGGCTCCATGACGGTATGGATTCTCAGCGAGGGTTCGGTCATTTCATCGGTCATGTTTTCAGCCGCATGCCTGTTCACGCCTTCCCTAAAGGCCTGGATATTGTCTGCCGTAAGCGTCAGGCCGCCAGCCTGTTCATGACCGCCGAACTTGATCAGCAAATCGCCCTGGGATGCCATGCACTCGAAGAGGTTGTACCCGGGAATGCTTCTTCCCGATCCCACGGCCATCCCTTCCTCCACTGAAAAAACAAAGGCGGGTTTGTGGTAGCGTTCCACCAGCTTGGAAGCCACAATTCCCACAACGCCATGGTGCCAGCCTTCTCCCCAGACCACGGTGACCCTGTTGTCCCTGTAACCATCCTCAGCCTCAATCATGGATACGGCCTGGCTGAAGATGGCATCCTGAACTTCCTGGCGGAGGCTGTTGGTACGGCTCAGCTCCTCCGCAATGGCCCGGGCTTCATCCGGCTCATCGGTGATGAAGAGATTAACCGCCCGTTTGGCATCGCCCATCCTGCCCGCGGCATTCACACGGGGAGACAGCATGAACGCAACGCGCCTGGAATCGATGGTACCCAGGGAAATCCCGGCAGACTCGGCCAGGGCCCGGATACCCAGGCAGCAGTCACAATTCATCTTTTCAAGGCCCAATTTGGCTATCACACGGTTTTCATCCGTTAAATCCACAATATCCGCAATGGTGGCCAGAGCCGCCAGATCCAGGTAATCCTTGTAGGCATCGGGCTTTCCCATAAGGGTCCCGACGGCCTGGACCAGCTTCAGCGCGATCCCTGCACCGCACAGATATTTGAAAGGATACCCACAGTCCGGCAAATGAGGATTCAGAATGGCCAGTACCTGGGGAACCAGGTCCTCCTGGCACTGGTGATGGTCGGTAACAATGATATCCAGCGGCTTTCCGCCATCAAGGCAGCGTTTCTGTATGGTGTCGGTCTGCTCCCGCGCCGTAATGCCGCAGTCCACCGTGATCATCAGATCATACCCGGATGCGCAAACCACATCCATTGAGGCATCCGAAATGCCATAGCCTTCTTCCACCCTGTCCGGGATGTAGAACTCCGGATTAAGACCAGCGCTCCTTAAGAAACGGATCAATATGGCCGTGGCCGACACACCGTCCACGTCATAATCGCCATAAACCAGTACGGACTCCTGCCGCTCGATGGCCCGGACAATCCGCGCTGCAGCCTTGTCCATTCCCTTCATCAGGAATGGATCATGCAAATGGCATATATCCGGGGCCAGGTAGCGCTCCGCATCTTCCGCAGAAACTACGCCCCGCTGCCAGAGCAAACGCCTGAAAAAAGCCGGATATTGAGCGCATCCGGAGAGGCTTTCTCCGTCGGCGTCATCAATGATCCATCGCTTGAAGCTCCCTGTGTACAAGCTTTCCATCTTTTGTCTCCCAAAAATTGATGCTTTTGTGCTGACCTGTCACAGAAACATGCATAGCAGATGCCTTTATGATACTGAAAAGCCCGAAGTCGCTAGAACTCCGGGCTTCGTTTAGGCCAGCCTGATTTATGCCAATAAGCTTTTGACTATTTCGTTGACAACGGTACCGTCTGCTTTGCCTTTCACCTTCGGCATGACTGCTTTCATGACCTTGCCCATATCCTTCAGTGAAAGCGCACCTGTTTCCGCTATGGTCTCCCTGATAATGGCCTCCAGTTCATCCCTGGTCAATTGCTTGGGCATGTACTCAAGGATGATTTCGATTTCCCTTTCGGCCTTCTCTTTCATATCGGCTCGCCCGCTATTTTCTATTTCGGATAATGCGTCGCGTCTGTTCTTGAGCTCTCGGGCAAGGATTTCGGATATCTCGTCGTCGCCAAGGACGACTTTCTTATCCTTTTCGACCTGAAGAATGGCGGAACGAATCAGTTGGATGGTATCCTTCCTGACATTGTCCTTGGCCTTCATCGCTTCCTTCAGATCATTCAAAAGCCTTTCTTTCAGGGACATGTAATTTGTCCCTCCTTACTTCGACTTTCTCTTCCTCGCAGCTTCAGACTTCTTCTTACGCCTTACACTGGGCTTCACATAGTGTTCTCTCTTTCTGACTTCGGCGAGAACACCTGCCTTAGCACACTGCCTCTTAAACCTTCTCAGCGCACTGTCGAGGGTTTCGTTCTCTTTAACCTTGACTTCAGACACATCTATCCCTCCCCTCTGTTACGACATAGCCGTGCCGGGGGATTTATCCGTTCAGACGAATGGTAAATACCAAGTAACAGCACGTATTATATTATATAATAGCGCCATAAACAGCGTCAACATATTTTTCCGAGCATGCGCATCGAATCAGCATGCTTCACCATCTTCCGGCATGTTTCTGTGGGTGTTTTCGCCGATCAGATGATCTTTTCACCCATCTTGATGCCGCCAAGGACATGGTAGTGCAGGTGCATGACGGTCTGCCCCGCATCGGAACCGCAGTTGACGATCACGCGATAGCCCTTGTCCTTGATACCGGTAAGCTCTGCAACCTTCTGAATGGCCTTGTGGACGGGGACCACAGCCTGGATGTTCCCTTCATCCAGCGCTTCAAGGCTTTCAATATGCTGCTTGGGCACCACCAGGACATGAACCGGCGCCGCAGGATTGATATCCTTGAAGGCCAGAACGTATTCATCCTCATAGACCTTGGCTGACGGAATTTCTCCCCTGATGATTTTGCAGAAAATGCAGTTCTCTGCCATCTGGCTCACTCCTTATTCGGTATGCTTGGTTATTGTTCCATTCTCCTATTTTATCATTTCCGCTGCCTTATCTCGGGCGATTCTGAGCGCCTCATCCATGCCTGCGGGGTTCTTGCCGCCGGCCTGGGCCATGTCGGGACGCCCGCCGCCACCGCCGCCGCATGCCGCTGCCGCTTCCTTGATGATCTGGCCGCAATGGATGCCGCGGGATACCGCGTCCTGGGTGGCAGATACGATGAGGTTCACCTTTTCATCCTTGCTGGAGACGAGGATGACCACTCCGGAGCCCAGCTTGTCCCTGATGGAGTCCGAAGCGTTCCGGAGGGCGTTCATGTCCATATCCCCCATCCTGGCCGCCACAATCTTAAGCCCCTTCACATCCTGCGCACCGGCGATGATGCTGTCCAGGGAGCCCTTCAGCATCTTGCTGTTCAGTTGCTCGATCTCTTTCTTCAGATGCTTGATCTCATCGGACAGGTTTTCAATCTTGTGCTGCAGTTCCTCGGGCGAGGATTTGGCCGCTTCCGCCGCCTTCTTCAGCATATCCTCGCGGCTCTTGAAATACGCGAGGGCATTGAAACCTGTCAGCGCCTCAATTCTCCTCACGCCTGCCGAAATACCGCTTTCACCGAGAATCTTGAAGAGGCCGGCCTGACCGGTGAACTTCAGGTGCGTGCCGCCGCAGAGCTCCTTGCTATAGGATCCAACCGAGACCACCCGTACCATGTCCTTGTACTTTTCACCGAACAGAGCCATGGCTCCGGACTTCCTGGCCTCTTCCACCGGCATTTCCTCCACGGTTACCGGGATGTTCTCAAGGATCTTCTCATTGATCTCCTTCTCGATCCTGTCCAGCTGCTCCGGCTCAATGGCGGAGAAATGGGTGAAGTCGAAGCGGAGCCTTTCAGGCGTGACAAGGGATCCAGCCTGGTTGACATGATCGCCCAGCACGTTCTTCAGGGCCTTGTGGAGCAGGTGGGTAGCGGTATGGTTCCTGGCTGTTGCCAGGCGATTTTCCACATCTATGGATGCCTTAACCCTGTCTCCCACCATGGCGCTTCCCGAGATCACCTTGCCGATGTGGAGATACTTGTCATCGGTTGTCTTGGTACAGGATGTAACCTCCATCCTGAAGCTGTCGTTGCTGATGATGCCCGTATCGCCCACCTGGCCGCCGCTTTCCGCATAGAATGGGGTTTTGTCCAGGATCAGGGTCACCTGGTCATCCTGCTGGGCCGATTCAACCAGGGCATCGTTCATAAGGATATACAGGATCTCGGCATCGCATTCATACTCCGTATACCCCACAAACTGGGTAGGTATGTTCTTATCCGTTCCTTCAAACAGATCCTTTTCCCAGGCCGATCCCACGCGGCTCTTGTGAGCCTCGCGAGCTTTTTCCTTCTGCTTGGCCATCTCCTTATGGAATCCCTCTTCATCGATGGCAATACCTTTTTCCGATGCGATCTCGCGGGTCAGATCCAGCGGGAATCCATAAGTATCATGGAGCTTAAACACCATTTCGCCCGTCAGCATGTTGGAGCCATTGCTTTTCACCTGTTCCAGGTATTCTTCCAGGATGCTGGTTCCCTGGTCGATGGTGGCATAGAAACGCTCCTCTTCCAGGCTGATAACCTTGCGGATGTAATCCCGCTTCTCTTTCAGGTTGGGATAGGCATCGCCGAAGCATTCAATGACCTTGTCGGCGATATCGGCCATGAACAGTTCGTTGATGCCCAAAAGGCGCCCGTGGCGAGCCGCACGGCGCAGAAGCCTGCGAAGCACATATCCGCGTCCCTCATTGGAAGGGAGAATGCCGTCGGATACCATCATGGTCACGCTGCGGGCATGGTCGGTAATCACGCGGATGGAGACATCCTTCTTGTATTCTTTCCCGTATTCCACCCCTGCCTTGGCACAGACCGCATCCAGGATGGCACGGATGGCATCCACCTCAAAAATGCTGTCCACGCCCTGCATCACGCAGGCCAGGCGCTCAAGGCCCATGCCCGTGTCGATGTTCTTGTTTTTCAGGGGCACATATGAACCGTCTTCCTGCCGGTCAAACTGGGTGAACACATTGTTCCAGACCTCAATGAAGCGGTCACAGTCACAGCCAACCGTGCAGTCCGGCTTGCCGCAGCCCTTGTCCGGACCGCGGTCGAAATAGATCTCTGAACAGGGACCGCAGGGGCCGGTTCCGTGTTCCCAGAAGTTATCCTTCTTGCCGAACCTGAAGATTTTCTCGTGGGGCAGCCCAACGTCCTTGTGCCATATATCGTAAGCCTCGTCGTCTTCTTCATAGACCGATACAAACAAACGCTCTTCGGGAATCTCGAGGACCTTGGTCATGAATTCCCATGCCCAGGGTATGGCTTCCTTCTTGAAATAATCGCCGAAGGAGAAGTTCCCCAGCATCTCAAAGAAAGTCCCATGGCGCGATGTCTTTCCCACATTCTCAATATCGGGTGTGCGGATGCACTTCTGGCATGTGGTCACACGCTTGCTGGGGGGCTTTTCAAGCCCGGAAAAATAAGGCTTCAGCGGCGTCATTCCCGCGTTGATCAGCAGAATGCTGGGGTCGTTGACGGGAACCAGCGAAAAGCTGGGAAGCCGCAGATGCCCTTTGCTTTCAAAGAATGACAGATACATTTCTCTGAGTTCATTCATTCCATATTTGCGCATGTGTCTCTACCTCTTTCAGCATAAACATGGCAGGTTCACCCCTGTACCGAAAAAAACGGGCTTGAAGCAAACCATGCCATTCTTCGCAGGATGTATGATGATACTGTACCATAATGTACCGTAATAGACTCCAGTTTAGTATATCCAATGCACCTCGGCAGCGTCAAGCCATACGGCGCAAGACTGTTCCCGTCCTGCAGCTGTTTTCCCAGAAGCTTTCCCTTACCTTACCGGAAAATCAAAATAGGTGTCCGGATAAGGTTCATCTTTGAGCCCGTAATGCCACCATTCCTTTGGGTGTGGCTTAAACCCGGCCTCGACCATGGCCTCCTTAAGGATGTTCCTGTTTTTCTCCTGCTCGGGCGTAACCAATGGGGAGCCATGATGCGAGATCTCCCCGAGGTAATCAAAACCGCTGCCCATATCAACTTCTTCACCCGTTGAGATGTCCACCAGCGTCAGGTCGACCGTACTGCCCCTTGAATGGCCAGATCGTTTTGCCAGGTAACTCAGCCTGAACAAATCAGCCTTGTCCACATCTGGATAGTATTTTTCCTTCATCCTGGTATCATTGGGTTCCTGGGCCCAGCGTATGAAATGGTTGACAGCCCGTTGCGGACGATATGCATCAAAGATTTTTATGTAATATCCTTTTTCGTGCAAAATGTCTGCCGCTTTCTTCAAGGCCCAGGCTGCCTCCTCGGCAAGTATGGCCTTTGGCGCTTCGTATCCGTCAATAACCGCACCGACAAAATTATCCTCGCTGCAATACCGGATTTCGAGCTGCGCTGTCGGGATGATATCCGTAACATACACGAACCCATCCGGAAGGGTATACTGGTCCGGTTCCGGATCAGGATTGGATGCAGTATCCCCACTTGTCTCCGGGGTCGTCCCCGATAAAGATGCAGAGTCAGGGGCGAACACCATGCCATTCTCAGGCGGCAAGCCGGACGATGATGGCATGTCGGGTTCGTATGCTTCATCAGGCCTGGATACTATACCGGGGGTCGACATTTCATGAACGGATGTTGCTGCGCCGGGTGTGGATGCCGTATCAGGAGCAGATGGTGCAACAGGTATAGAAGTTGTGCCAGGTTCATCGGCCTGATAAGGTTCAGCAAGAGATGCGGGCACAGTTGTGCCCGAGCCGGATGTATTTGCCGGTTCCACATCTGAAACACATGATGTGAGAAGAATCAATATGGCAAGAATAACCAAATGCAAATTCCTGCGCTTTATCATAAACAGGCTCCTCATACCAGGGGGACGATTATGGTATAAAAAGAGGACATACCGTTCTGAATCAATATCTTTATTATACCGGAATAATACTTTTCCTGGATACCACATCAAGCCTTCATGAAAACACCCGATGATGGCATTAAGCCTTAAACTGATTCTGGACGCCAAAGATTGCATCCCGATTGATGAGCACACAGGCCATGGGGAGCTTGCCGAATCATCAGACCTGTTACAGCAAAGAACAGTTCTCATGAGCTTATAAAGACAAAAATAAAAGGAGCGAATCCCTTCGCCCCCGTGGTTTTATGTTGCTATATCATTCTTGAAATGGACGATACAATGCGTCCTGCACTCCTTGATATATTTCTTCCGGCGCGGTTCATGGCCCGCAGGGAACGATTTATGTTGAAATTCTCTTCAGCCATCAGGGAAATGGCTGCTCCAACCAGGGCGCCCACAATAACGCCGCCTCCGAATCCAACCTTCATGTCAGAATACCTCCATTCCTCAATGTATTATTAATCCTGTTCTGTAGTATTCCAAAAAACACATGGAGAATACTTTTATTTATTTGACATATTTTTCAATATCAATTACAATCAGACTATCTTAGATAGGAGGCTTCAAAAGATGATCAACAGACGCTTGGCAGAGAAGCTTAAGAACGACGTGGGCGTATCGGTGGCATCGGTCCTGCTACCTAAAAGCCAAATGGTTGACATGACAAAATGGTCCGTGGTGGCCTGCGATCAATATACTTCAGAGCAAAGCTACTGGGAAGAGGTCAAGGCTTTGGTCGGCGACAACCCTTCCACCCTTTGGCTCATTTTCCCCGAAGCCTATCTGGAAACCGATGATGAAAACAGCAAGGCTGAACGCATCAAGGCCATACATGCCAAAATGGAAGAATATCTTAAGGATGGCCTGTTTGATGAACTTGAAGACACCGTCATCCTGGTGGAGCGCCAATTCCCCGGCGGCAACTCGCGGCACGGTTTAATCCTTGCGGTGGACCTGGAAAGATATGATTACTCCGCCGGTTCCAGGAGCCTGATCCGGGCTACCGAAGGCACCATCCTGGAAAGGATACCGCCCCGCATCCGGATCCGCGAAAATGCTCCGCTGGAACTGCCCCATGTGCTGCTCCTGATCGACGACAGGAACGAAACGGTTATTGAACCGCTGTTCGCCCGGAAGGATCACTTTCCCAAGGTATATGACTTCCAGCTCATGAAGAAAGGCGGAAGCATCAGGGGCTGGGCCGTTCAGGATGAAGCCTGCATAGAAAACATCTACCAGGCGCTTCTCAGGCTTTCGGATCCCGGGTATTTTTCAGAAAAGTACGGTTTGACCGGGCAGCAGGCTCCCCTGCTTTTCGCCGTGGGCGACGGCAACCATTCCCTGGCCACGGCAAAGGCTTGCTGGGAAAAGCTGAAGGCGACACTTTCACCGGAAGAGCGGGAAAACCATCCGGCGCGCTTTGCGCTTGTGGAAGTGGTGAACCTGCATGATAAAGGCTTGATCTTCGAGCCCATCCACAGGATCCTCTTCCGGGTTGACAAGGACAGGTTCATCCAGGATTTCTGCCGTCATTACAACGCCCTGGGATGCAAGGCCTATGCAACGACCGAAAAGCCTTCTGTTCCGCCCGGCAGCCATGTGATCGGCTATGTCTCGGAAGGCTCGGACGGCTATCTTGTGGTGGAAAAGCCTTCCGGCAACCTGGACGTTGCCACGCTCCAGGGCTTTATCGATGTCTATCTTAAGGAGAACCCGGGAACGGCCGTAGATTATGTCCATGGCAGCGACGTGGTGGAAAGGCTTGGCCGCCAGAAAGGCAACATGGGCTTCTTCCTCTCCCCCATGGACAAGAACGAGCTGTTCAGAACCGTCATCCTGGACGGCGCTTTGCCGAGGAAGACCTTCTCCATGGGAGAAGCCAATGAAAAACGCTTCTATCTTGAAGCCAGGAGAATCCGATAAATTTCAATGTGAGCAGCCTTTTACATAGCAACAGGATATGAAAAAGGGCGTTGTGCGAGGCACCGCCCTTTCTTGCTATCCTTCCAGCTTGCTTTTCAGCATATCCAGGATCTTCTTTTCCAGCCTGGATACCTGCACCTGGGATATGCCCAGCTTCTTGGCCACATTCTGCTGGGTCTGCCCCCAGTAGTAGCGCAGCCAAATCAGCCGCTTATCCCTTGTGCTCAGTTGCCTGAGGGCGTTATAGAGGGAGATTCTCTCTACCCTGTCGGCCTCATCATTGGCATGCGCTGCGATAATCCGGTCAATCAGCCGGTTCTCCGATCCCTCGTCATCCTCAAACTCCCGGAACAGTGACTCGGGCGCCCGTGAAGCTTCCAGGGCATGAACGACGGTTTCCGCCTCCTCTCCCAGGGCATTGGCAAGTTCATTGATGGTGGGCGGCCTGCCCAATTCCTGTTCAAGCTTTTCGCCCACATCCCTTGCCTTCAGGGACAGCTCCTTCAGGCTCCGGCTGACCTTGATGGCACCGTCGTCCCTGAAATAGCGCCGTATTTCGCCCAGGATCATGGGGACCGCATAGGTGGAAAAACGGACATTGAAAGAGGGATCGAATTTGTCAACCGCCTTTATCAGGCCGATGCAGCCAATCTGAAACAGATCCTCGGTCTCCACATTCCTGTTTTTGAATCGGCGGACAACGCTCCAAACCAACCCGGTATTCTTGTCAATAATGGCACTGCGGGCTTCCTTGTCGCCCTGCTGGGCTTTTTTTATGAGCTCGATGATTTTTTCATCGCTATAGTCCATAACAAGCCTACCTGTTTTTCAGTTTCTTCGTCATGCGTACCTTCGTGCCCTGACCCGGTTTGGACTCTACCTCCAGGCTGTCCATAAAGGTTTCCATCACCGTGAACCCCATGCCGGTCCGCTCCAAATCAGGCCTGGTTGTAAACAGGGGTGTTTTGGCCTTTTCCACGTCTTCGATCCCTTTGCCGAAATCCTCGACGGTGATCTCGATGAAGTCGGGATACAGGACGCAGCTTAAGACAACCATGCCTTCTTCTTCCCCGTAGCCATGGATGATGGCGTTGGTAACGGCTTCAGAAACCGCGGTCCTGATATCGGCAAGCACCTCGATGGATGGATCAACCTGGGCCGCAAAGGACGCGGCAACCACCCTGGCAAAGGATTCATTAACCGATTTGCTGAGGAATTCCGTTCTCATCTTGTTTATGGGTTCCATGACTCAAAACCTCACAATACATTTGAAAATCAGGCATCAAGATCGACAAGCGCCTCAAGCTTGGACATCCTGAGAAGCCTTTGAATTTCAGGCTGTGGCTTTCTCAGCGTCACCTTGCCGCCGATGCTGGTTACCCTGTTCATCCGGCCCAATATCAGGCCTATTCCCGCGCTGTCCATGAACGTGACGCGCGACAGGTCCAGGATCATATTCTTCACCGGCTCCATCAGGAACTTGTTGTCGATCCTTTCCCGCACCCTGGATGCCGTGTGATGGTCAATCTCACCCTCTATCATCACGACCAGGGAATCGCCTTCCCGCGAAAAGCTTACATCCATTCTATCACCTCAGATTTTTCAGGTACTGCCTGAAGCAGCCCTTCGTCATTGCAATGAGTTTTTCATTCCGATACATCAGCCAAATTCCGTTATCGTGAACTGCTCCCGCAATGACCTTTGGAACGTGCCTAAAACGCATCCGGCCATAAAAAAACCGGTCCATCTTTTCAATTCGTTATTTCCCTTCTCCATCCTTCTTTTTGGGCAAAAGAAAACCCCGTTTTCCTCTCCGGGTTTAACCCGTTTGCGGAAGCCGGGGAAGTTTGCTGCTCTATAAATACTTCATGACTTGTAATCGAAGCCCAGGGACTCGGCAATCTTTTCGATCTTTCTCAGGCGGTGATTGACACCCGATTTTGAAAGCGGCGGATTCAGCATCTTGCCCAGCTCCGTCAGGCTGACATCCGGATTCTCCAGCCTCAAAAGGGCTATTTGATAAAGTGGTTTTGGAAGGTTCTCAAGGCCTGAATGCTCCTTGATGTACCGGATGCTCTCGGTCTGCCTGAAAGAGGCGTCCACGGTCTTGCTCAGGTTTGCGGTCTCGCAATTGACAATGCGGTTGACCTGGTTGCGCATCTCCTTCATGATGCGGATGTTCTCCAGGTTCATCAGGGCGTTGTGAGCCCCGATCACATTCAAAAAATCCACGATCTCCTGGCCTTCCTTGAGGTATACCAGGAAATGGTTCTTGCGCATGATAAAACGGGGTTCCAGCCCGAACTCCTTCAGATAGTTCATGAATTCATCGGCCTGGACTTTGCTCCTGAAGGCAACCTCCAGGTGATAGGACTTGTCCGGATCGGAAATGGAACCATTGGCCAAAAAGCAGCCGCGCAGATAAGCCCGCTTGCAGCAGCGGTTTCGCGTCTTGAAATGATGATATACCATCTCACCCGAAGCCTGGTCGGCCAGAAGTCCGATGCCATCCAGCACCTTTCTTCCGCCCTCCTCCATAAGCCCCGAGAAATCCAGCCGGTAGACGGCATGGGCCTTGAAACGGCGTGTTTTGAGCATGGAAATCTTCGGCTCAAACCGGTATATCTCCTTGATAAGCGTGAACAGGCGCCTGGACAGCGGAGCATTTTCCGTGGCAAGCAAAAGGCGCGGACCGTCCGGGGTATGGCGCAGGCTCAATCCTGCCCGGAGTATCCCGGCCAGTTCCGCCCTTCTGCAGCATTCCGCGCTTTCCTCTATATGGCTCAGCTCCATTTTGACTTCCAGCGAAAAAGACAAGGATCACTCACGCCTTTCATCCCACCAACGGGTTCACTTGTCCTTAAAGGTTTCCAGGATCGCGCACGCCAGCTTGTCGGGATCGTGTCTCACATAGTTCTTATGAGCTCCAACAAGGTCCCTTTCGATCACCTTCACGCCCATGCGGCGGACTCTGGCAGCGTCCAGTTCAACAGGCCCCGCTCCGTCTTCCCTGTATTTTTTCAGCATGTCAGGCGGAATCGGCCCGTTATTGACCAGGCAGTAATCGATGATGGGACAGCCCGCGTGCTTATTCAGGGCTTCGATGTGATCGCCCACTGTATAGTTCTCAGTCTCACCCGGCTGGGTCATCACATTGCAGACATAAACCTTCACGGCCCTGGCCCGGCTGATGGCCTGGGGAACCTGGTTCACCAGAAGGTTCGGAATAATGCTTGTATACAGGCTTCCGGGGCCTAACACGATGATATCGGCCTTCGCGATGGCATCAAGCACCTGTTCCAGCGGCTGCACCAGTTCCTTGTCGAAACAGACCTTATCAATGGGCCCGGGATGGAAGAGATGGTGGGAACCGATGCGGGATTCTCCCCTGATCACTGTGCCGTCCTTCAGGATGGCCACCAGGTTCACATTCTCCTGCGTAACCGGGTAGATCCTTCCGGTTACGGCCAGGACCTCGCTCATGTGGGTAACTGCCTGCACGAAATTGTTGCCCGATATACCGCACATGGCGGCAAGAAACAGGTTGCCAAAGGACTGTCCCTTCAGGCGCCCCTCCGGGAAGCGATAGTTCAAAAGTTTTTCCAGCACGGGCTCGGTTTCTGCCAGAGCCAGCATGCAGTTTCTGATATCCCCTGGCGGGAGCATACCCAGATCATCGCGCAACATGCCCGAGCCGCCGCCGTCATCGGCCACGGTGATGACGGCGGTGATATTGCTGGTATAGTTCTTAAGCCCTCTGAGCATGGTGGAAATGCCCGTGCCGCCGCCGATGACCACGACCTTTGGACCCGAGGACAGGATCTTCCGCTTGTAGAGGGTATCCCCGATATCCTTTACATGGTTGAGCTTTCGGTGCATACCCTGGGAATAGACATTCACAACTTTGACAAATATCCTGTCCAGGCAGATGAAGATGCAGTACAGTCCCACAAGCCCCATGAGAATGGCAATGCTCAGCTGTATGTAGCCAATGACAACATCCTTGAGCAGCACAAGCAGGGCACAGGCCATGAGAAGGACACCTGCGATGCCGCTGACGAGATAGCGCTTGAAGCGCAATCCCAGATAAATCCACCTGAATATTCTTTTCATATCATCCACCCTGATCCCCTTTATCGATATCCCTGTGCTGGGTGACCACACTGCTTCCCTTGTCCTTCTGCAATTCCGCCAAACGGTTGGCAACAGCCACCGATCTGTGCCTTCCGCCTGTGCATCCGATACCGATCACAAGCTGCGTTTTCCCTTCCTTCACATAGTAGGGGATCAGAAAAGTGATCATCTCGTTGAGTTTGGTCAGGAACTTCCTGCTTTCGGGGAAGGACAGCACATAATCGCTCACATCCGGATCCAGGCCGGATTTGGGTTTAAGTTCGGGCACATAGTACGGGTTCGGGATGAACCGTACATCAAAAACCAGGTCACAGTCCATGGGAATGCCGTGCTTGAAGCCAAAGGAAACGATATGGACAATAAGCCCCTTGAACGTCCTGCCCTCCACAAAGAGCCGGGTTATCTCCTCCTTGAGCTGGCGGGGCGTGAGGCTTGATGTGTCAATGATATAGTCGGCCCTGTCCTTGACGGCCTGCAGAATGCGCCGCTCCTCTTCTATCCCTTCGGCAATGCGTCCGTCGGGCGAAAGGGGATGCTGACGCCGTGTCTCCTTGAAGCGCTTGACCAAAACCGCATCGGTGGCATCCAGGAAAAGGATCTTATAGGCGATCCCGATTTCCTGGAGCTGCTGCAGGGCGGGAAACAGGTCCAAAAACATGGTGCCGCCGCGTATATCCACGATCAGAGCAATTTTATCTACGGGATTCTTGCTTTGCAGAATCACCTCGGTAAATTTCGGAATCAGTGAGGGCGGGAGGTTGTCTACGCAAAAATAGCCGATATCCTCAAAATACTTGACGCACAAACTCTTTCCCGCACCCGACATGCCTGTTATGATCAAAAGATTCATAGGTCTCCTCCGATGATCCTGACCTCCGGTTCGAGCAGGACCCCTGTTTTTTCGTAAACGGTTTTTCTGACCAGTTTTATCAGATCAAGTACATCCTGGCTGGTGGCGTTGCCCAGGTTCACGATGAAACCGCAATGCTTGTCGGATACCTGGGCGCCCCCAATGGTATGTCCCTTGAGTCCGCATTCCTGTATGAGCTGCCCGGCATAAAAGCCCTCAGGCCTTTTGAAAACACTTCCTGCACTGGGAAGGTTCAGCGGTTGCTTTTCCCGTCTCCTGCTGTTGAAATCGGCCATTCGGTTCCGGATCTCCATCTGTTCGCCCGGTCGCAGAACCATGGTCGTTTCCAGGACAACCAGGGCGTCGGTCTGTATCCTGCTTTTCCTGTAACCAAACCCATGTTCTTGGTCCTTAAGCCGGAGCAGTTTGCCCTGTTCATCCACGCACAGCGTTTCTTTCACCACCTGGCTCATCTCGCCGCCATAGGCTCCCGCGTTCATGGTAACCGCTCCGCCTATGGTGCCCGGAATTCCTGAGGCAAACTCCAGGCCTTCGAGGCTCGCTTCCATGGCCCTGGCCGAAACCGCGGCCAGGGAGGCTCCGGCCTGCGCCGTGATTTGATTGCCCTCAAGGGTAATCCGGGATATCTTGTTGCCAATCCGGATGACAACGCCATCGTATCCGCTGTCCGGGAAAAGCAGGTTGGTGCCGTTCCCCATGATGTAGTGGGTTATGCTTTTGTCCCTCAGATATTGAAGGAGTTCAAGGACTTTTTCGATGGTATCGGGTTCCGCAAAAAAACGGGCCGGCCCGCCTGTTCGGATGGATGTGTATGCTTTCATGGGCACATTCCGAGCAACATGGGCCTCGCCCAGTATGGAAACCAAATCCCTGAAGACTGCATTTTCGTGCAAAATTGTTCAACTCCTGAGACTACGAGTTAATTCCAAACCTTACAGCCTGCCCCGGATAGCATACATGCAGTGTGAAGATGATCCTGGAAGCCCAGCCGTGCATGTTCCCGTCAGCAGGCCTGACAACCGGGTTAAACCCCGCTTTTGGTCCAATGTATTATATATTCATGCCCATTGGTTTATATTTCATGATTTTTACAGGCGGCAGGCCCCCGCCCGCATTATTCACGGTTTTTGTTGATGTCCTCCGTGATCCTCCGGGTAAAGGTTTCTGCGGCGTTGTATCCCATCTTTCTCTGCCTGTGATTCATGGCAGCAACTTCTATGATGATGGCCAGGTTTCTCCCGGGTCTTACCGGTATGGTCAGGGACGGAACCTTGATGCCCAGGATTTCAGTATACTGTTCGTCCACGCCCAGACGCTCATAATGCTTCTGGGGATTCCAGAGCTCCATTTTGACCACCAGGTTGATGCTTTCGGTCATCTTGACCGAGCCGACGCCATACAGGTACTTCACGTCCAGGATACCGATACCGCGTATCTCCACAAAGTGCCTGATCACTTCAGGCGCTGTTCCAACCAGCGTCTTGCTGGAAACGCGGCGTATCTCCACCAGGTCGTCGGCAACCAGGCGGTGTCCTCTTTTCACAAGCTCCAGGGCGGTTTCGCTCTTGCCCACACCGCTCTCGCCCAGTATCAGGATACCTTCGCCATACACCTCCACCAGTTCTCCGTGCATGGTTTCCATGGGAGCAAGCTCCACGTTCAGGAAGGCAATGAGATTGCCCACAAAACGGGAGGTCACCTCGGGCGTGCGCAAAAGGGGTATCCTGCATTTCCGGGCCACCTCAACCATTTCCGGGAAAGGCTCCATGCCCCTGGCGATGATGACGCAGGGAATCCCTCTTGAGAATAGCTCGTACAGGCTTTTGTAGCGCTGCTGGGACGACATCTTCTCCAGGAAGGTCATTTCAACCTTTCCTATTACCTGGACCCGCTCGTTGCCAAAGTACTCAAAGAAGCCGTCAAGCTGCAATCCGGGCCTGTTGATATCGGTTGAAGTGACCAGGATGTTGTCAAACTCCGGGGCATACACCAGCTTTTCCAGCATGAACTCCTTGACAATCTTACCGAGCCTGACGCTCTGCGTTCCGTTGCTCATAAACCCAGTGCCTCCATCACGACATCCTTCATCTGATCCTTCCTGCATACCCGATTGTGGCGAACAGGCTTGCTCTCAAGGTCCTTAAGCCCGTCGGGAACCGGTAGTCCGGTTTTCTCCGAAAGCTTTTTCAGCAGCACAAACTCATCGTCGTTGCAGTCCATGGACAGGGCTTTGCAGACGCTGGCGTTGAACTTGAACGGGCTTGCGGTGGATACCATGACTGTCGGTGTCAGATCCCCGGTTGTGATCACATATTTGTCGTATACATCAATGCCCACGGCGGTGTGGGTATCGCAGACATAGCCATAATCACGGTATACGCATTCTATGGTTTTCAGGGTTTCCTCCTGGTTCGACCATCCTCCCCAGAAATGCTCGTTGAGCAGGCGGTGAACCGCGGGGCCCACATCGTAGCAGCCTTCATTCCTCAATTGCGCCATCCAGCGGGAGACCCTTTCCGCATCCCTTCCAGAGAGTTCATAGATTAGTCTTTCCAGATTGCTGGATATTAATATGTCCATGGACGGGGAAACCGTGCGTACGAAATCCCTTCTCCGGTCATAGACGCCGGTATGTATGAAATCGGTGAGCACCTTGTTGTCGTTGGATGCACAGATCATCCTGTTCACGGGAAGACCCATCTTCATGGCATAGTAGCCTGCCAGGATGTTGCCGAAATTGCCCGTGGGAACAACAAAGTTAATTTTTTCGCCGAAGGTGATGCGGCCCTGCTTCACCATATCGGCATAGGCGGAGAAATAGTAGACGATTTGGGGAACCAACCTTCCCCAGTTGATGGAGTTGGCCGAAGAAAACTTCAGTCCCTTCTCCTTCATTTTGGCAAGAACGGTCTCGTCGGTAAAGATTTGCTTTACGCCGGTCTGGGTATCGTCGAAATTCCCTTCCACCCCGAATACCAGGACGTTATTGCCTTCCTGGGTCACCATCTGGCGCTTCTGAACCTCGCTGACACCGTTTTCCGGATAGAAAACGATGATCCGGGTGCCTTCCACATCGGCGAATCCCTCAAGGGCCGCCTTGCCCGTATCCCCCGACGTGGCAACCAGGATGACAATCTCGTCCTTCTCTCCCGTCTTCCGCATGGCTTTTACGAGGAAATGGGGCAGGATCTGGAGAGCCATATCCTTGAAAGCGCATGTAGGACCGCGCCAGAGTTCCAGAATGTTGAGGCTGTCGTTGAGCAGAGCAACCGGAGCAATATCTTCACTGGAAAACTTCCTGGTGTTATATGCCTTGTCCACGCAATCAGAGAGCTCGTCCGGGGTAAAATCGTCCAGGTAGCCCTTCAGGATGAATTTAGCCCGCTCCTGATAGCTCATAGGGATCAGGGCCTGGATTTCCTCGGGAGAAATCTTCACATATTCCCTGGGAACATAAAGGCCGCCGTCGGCAGCAATTCCTCTTTTTATGGCCTCGGCAGAGGTTATGGCTTCCCCTCCGCCTCTCGTGCTTTCATACAGCATCATTTGCACTCACTCCCGGAAGCATAATTCAGCAAGAAACTGACAGCATAATCATAATATAAAGGCACGTAAAAAGCAATGAATCCGTGCACGCAGCCTGTCCGTGCGCGTTCATTAATTATTAATAAATTGTTAACCTGAATGTAATATTAAGCAATAATCTTCCATGGTATAATAAGGTTGAAGTTATTTATTCCTCCTTTTATATATTCGAATGAGTTGATATCATCTGACATCAGATTGGGCACCGGAATGAATGGTATTATATTTATAGGTAAATCCGTTACAGGTGCTTTTTTTTTCGCCTTTTTTGGTTTAGAATGGTGTTGGCTTTTTAGAAGCCGTATTTTTATGGCATCTTCCCCGCCTGGCCAATCGGCGTTGGTGCGCGGCAGGACAAGCAGTTCAGCTGTTCCATTTGGCATCTGAACAGGATAAAAGGAGGATGTATGCATGATGGGAAAAGTCATCGTCAAAAAGGTCCCGTATATGGGATGGCAAAACTGTATCAGCCTTTCCAACGGCTCAATCGAACTGATTGCAGTGACCGATGTCGGTCCCAGAATCATACGCTTTGGTTTTGTCGGTCAGCCCAATATCTTTTATGAGATCGAAGATGAGGTGGGGACATCAGGCAGCGATGACTACAGGCTTTACGGCGGCCATCGGCTTTGGCACAGCCCTGAAAGCATGCCCAGAACCTATGTACCCGACAACTCTCCCGTCCAGTGGGAAGAGATCGAGAACGGCATTATCCTGCGCCAGGAGATCGAGCACTGGACTCATATCCGCAAGGAACTCATCATCCGCCTTTCCTCCGATACCAACGAAGTCTGCGTCAGGCATCGCCTGACCAATACCGGCGCCTGGCCTGTGGAACTGGCTCCCTGGGCGATCAGCATGATGGCTCCGGGCGGCACGGCCTATCTGCGCAGAAACCTGAAGGATACCGGTCTTGCGCCCAGCCAGTCCCTGGCTTTATGGCCCTATACCAGGCTGGATGATCCGAGGGTTGTCTGGGGCCGGAAATATTTCAGGATCAGGCAGGACCCGGCTGTTGCCCATCCTTTCAAAATTGGCATGCCCAATTCTTCCGGGTGGGTGGCATATCTGAACTTCGACACCCTCTTCATCAAGCGCTACATCCATCACGAAGAAGCCCGCTATCCGGACTTTGGCTCTTCCTGCGAGATCTACGCTAATCAGAACACCCTGGAACTGGGAACCCTTGGCCCGCTCACCATGCTCAATCCGGGTTCCTCCTGCGATCATACGGAGGACTGGAGCCTGCATGCCAACGTCCTGGAATCGGTCAGCGAAAAGGAAATCGAAAGCAAAATCCTGCCTCTCATCGGCGGAGAGGTAGCCAAAAACCCATAAAGGAGGAAATTCTTACGGACACGCAGTTAGCCAGGGATAGCAGGAAGGCGGAATCCTTCCTGTCCTTCATCATCCTGATTGCCATTTTCAGGCTCATCGTTACCTTCATGGAGCCTTATGCCATCGATATGGGCGGATACCTGGCCTGGAGCCGTTACCTGGCCAACAATGGCCCTGCCGGCATATATTCCAGCTATCATATCGTATATGCCCCCTTCTACCTTTATTTTTTATGGCTTTCGGGGCTCATTGCCAAAGCCTTTGGGCTCCCGTTCCATTTACATATTTACCTGATTAAGCTATGGGCCGTGATCTTTGAGGCCTTTGGCGCATGGCTCATCTTCCGCATGGCTGTTCGGGCCGGCCGCCGGAATGCAGGTATGGTGGCCGCTTTATGCTACCTCATGAATCCCGGGGTCTTTATGAATTCTTCGGTCTGGGGACAGTTTGATTCCATACCGGCCACCATGCTGTTGGGCGTCATCTTTTTGCTGGAATCGGGAAAGCGCAACGCCGGGGCTTTGCTCTTTCTGACGGCGGTGCTGACCAAGCCCCAGAGCGGACTTCTCGTCCCCATCGTGCTGTACCTGTATTTCAGGGACTTCAGATTGGATCGAAAAGGCGCTATGAGGCTTGCTTCCGGCATCATCGCCGGAATCGGGCTCTACCTTCTCATCGTGCTGCCCTTTTATGAGCCCACAAGCCTGTGCGGTACAAAAGTCCCTGCCTTTCTGGATCCTTTCTGGTGGCTTTTTGACCTGTATCTCAAAAGCGTCCAGGACTACCCCTATGCCACGGCCAACGGCTTCAATTTCTGGACCCTCGCGGGAGGGCAGATTCAGAAGGACACCCTACCTTTTCTGGGCCTTACCTACCAGGCCTGGGGCAACATCCTGTTCCTTTTCTCGGCCGTTTACGTGTTCTGGCTCCTATACAGGGCAAGGGGCTCTGGTTTTGCCGTCATATATGGCTCCTACCTGATGCTGTTCAGCGCCTTTATGTGGATCACCAAGATGCACGAGCGTTACCTTTTGCCGGCCATTATCTTCATCGTGCTTGCGTCGGTTTTTGACAGGATGCATATCCCTGCGGCCATCCTCACCAGCCTGTGCGTCTTTTCAAACCAGCTGGTAATATATATAATTTCCTTCCGGAAGGTCTATTGGCTTCAAAGATGGGATCCGACGGCTCTTTGCATAGCCGCGGCAACCCTGATCACCTATATTCTTGCCATGATCAACGGTTACCGCTGCCTCGGGAAAAAAAGCCCCGAGTCCGGGAAAATATAAATACGTTACATGAAGAAAGGCTAATGTATCTATGATGGAGCAACTCATGCCAAACCATGCCGGCTGTGAGACCGGCAAGAGAATGAACAAAAGGGATTGGGCGCTTGTAGCAGCCATGACGCTGATCTACCTGATCATGGCCCTGATCAACCTGGGATCCTTTGAAGCGCCGCAAACCGGCTGGGAGCCGGAACACCTGTACGAAAGCTTCGTTGTGGACTTCGGCCGTGAGGTCGAGATCGACAAAATCATGCTTTTCGGTGGGCTGGGGCATGCCTGGGGCTGCTTTGGCTCCCTCCAGATAAAAGCCTGGGATGGCACGGACTTTGTGCCCTATACCTTTGTGGACATGAAGTCCATCTTCCGCTGGCACTATTCCACCGATAAGGTTAAGACCAGCAAGCTCCTTATCATAAACGAATACCTGCGCTCCGATGATGAGGACGACAGGAACAGGTACTTCCGGGCCGAATACCGCGAACTGGCCTTCTTTTCCGGTTCGGAGCTTATTAAGGATTTCACGATCACCGATGTGAATTCCGAAAAGGATGTAAGCCTTCTTTTTGATGAGCAGGAACTGGTTCCGGACAGGCCCAGTTACCTCAACGGCACCTATTTTGACGAGATCTATTTCCCCAGGACTGCCCTGGAGCAGATCGAGCAGCGTTCCATCCTCTATGAGAACACCCATCCGCCCCTGGGCAAAACCCTTCTGTCCGTCGGCATCCGCATATTCGGCATGAATCCATTCGGATGGCGGATCATGGGCACGCTGTTCGGCGTTTTTATGCTTCCATTGATGTACATCTGGTCCAAGCGCCTGTTCAAAGACAGCTTCTGGGCCTTTTTCTGCACCTGGCTTCTCATGTTCGACTTCATGCACTTTGCCCAGACCCGGCTGGCCACCATCGACAGCTATACCTGTTTCTTTGTCATGGCCACCTACTGGTGCATGCTGGAATATTATGATTCCAGGGCCTATGAGAAAGGCTTCTTCAGGTCGCTGGTGCCTCTTCTGTTCTCGGGTATCTTCCTGGGTCTCGGCGGGGCCACCAAATGGGTGGGGCTGTACGGCGCCTTCGGCCTGGCCGTCCTCTTCTTCATGTCCCGAATCTTTGAATACATGGACTACAATCGATGGCTGGATAAGGCTGTAGAACAGAATCAGATAAGCTCCAATGACCAGCCGAAGCTTCGCCGGTCGTATATCCTGAAATACTGGATGGGCACCTGCCTTTTCTGCGTGCTGTTCTTCATCATCATTCCGGCAGCCATTTATACCCTGTCCTTCATTCCTATTCAGAACCATAACGATGACAGGAACCTGGTGGTAGAGGTCATTGATTCGGTCAAAAGCATGTACAATTACCACAAGGGGGTTGTGGAACCCCATCCCTACTCTTCCCACTGGTATGAATGGCCTCTCATGCTAAGACCCATCTATTACTATGCGGGACAGCTTCTCCCCGAAGGCCTGGGCTCTTCCATTGCCGCCTTTGGCAATCCCATGGTCTGGTGGACGGGCTTTATCGCGTTCTGGGTACTGCTGTGGCTCGTTGTGAGCAGAAGATTCGGGAAGACCTTGGGTACGACCGAAACCAGGAACGCATGGTTCCCTGTTATTGGGTACCTGTCCCTCTATCTGCCCTGGGCGGTGGCCCCGAGAAAACTGACCTTCATCTACCATTATTTTTCCTGCGTACCCTTCCTGATCCTTATGCTGGCCATGGTACTTCGGTATCTTGAAAGGACAAACCTTATCAAAAGACGGTTTGTCAGCATCCTGATGATTTCGGTCCTGGTTCTGTTTGTTTTATACTATCCCGTATTATCGGGACTTATCGTGCCCAGATGGTACCTCAACGCATTGCGGATCCTGCCCCGCTGGGCCTGGTGATTGGAGGAACATATGACAATCAAGGAACGACTGTTACAAAGCAAGCTTCTGAAGGATTTCATGAACCCAGAAACCCTGGGGCAGTTCATACGCTATTTCATTGTGGGCATCGTGGGCTTTGCCCTGGAGTATGCGCTGTTCATCGTACTCCGGGATATCCTGCATCTTTACGAGCTTTTATCCAATATCATGGTTTATACCGTCATCTTCTGGTTCAACTTCCTGCTGAACAAATTCTTCTCCTTCAGGTCCAGGAACAATTTCAAAAGGCAGCTTTTCTACTACGGCATCCTGTTCGTTTTCAACCTGGTGGTGGGCAACGTGCTCCTGTTCTCAGGCATACGGTATCTGCTGGTATTGGGATTCGGCGAGGGTTCATGGCCGGTTTTGTACCTTCCCAAGATCCTGATCATGTTTTTCATCGTATCCTGGAACTTTGTCCTGTATAAGAAAGTGATTTATAAATAAGAGAAAGTATTGGTGGTCAATCGTGTCATCCTGTGTAGGCATCATCGGCGGCGGCCTGACCGGGCTCACCGCCGCATACCGGCTTGTGAAAAAGGGGGTTTCCGTCACTGTTTTTGAGCAAGCCGCCGAACCTGGCGGCCTCGCCGCTTCCATGGATCTGGGAACTGTTTCCCTTGAAAGGTTTTATCACCATATCTTTACCAGCGACAAATATCTTCTGGATCTCTGCCGGGAGCTGGGGCTTGACAGCCTGGTGGGATGGTTTGAACCCAGAAACGCCATCTTTATCGATAACCGGTTGTATCCCTTCACCTCCCCCATGGATTTGCTCCGGTTCACCCCTATGAGCCTGGCATCCCGCATCCGCACAGGTCTTTTGACATTGGCGTCCCGTTTTGTCAGGGACTATAAGCCTTTTGAAAGCCAAACCGCAAAGGACTGGCTGATCAAAAGAGCCGGTGAGCAGTCTTACCGCAAGGTGTGGGAACCGCTGCTGGCATCCAAATTTGACAGGGATGCGGACCTGGTATCGGCCGTCTGGATCTGGAACAAGTTCAAGCTGCGCGGCGCATCAAGGGGCAGGAACATCAACAGGGAAAAGCTGGGCTATATGAAGGGCGGTTTTGCGCAGCTCATTTCAAAGCTTTCAGAGGAAATCACCGAAGCCGGCGGAATCATCCGGCTGAATTGCCCGATCAGCGGTATCCGGTGTCTTCCGGATGGCGGTTTTTCCCTGGACGGTTGTCCGGACGGGGAAAAATTCGACAGGGCGTTATTCACCGGTTCCCCGCAGCAGCTGGCGGCGCTGGATACACCGCTTGATGCCGGGCAAAGAAGGATGATGTCCGAGCTGAAGGCCAAGGCCAATCTCTGCCTGAACCTGGAGTTGGACCGGCCTTTGTCCGATTATTACTGGATCACCGTGGCGCAAAGGGATATTCCCTTCGTGCTCATTATAGAGCATACCAATCTTGTGGGGATGGATAACTATCCGTCCCATGTGGTTTATCTTTCCCGTTACGTGGACCAGCAGGATGCCATCTGGCAGAAAAGCGACCATGAGATCGAGGCCATCTTTCTGGATGGTCTTTCAAGGGTATTTCCCGGGTTCGACAGGGCATGGATAAAGCGGAGCACCTTATCCAGGGCACCCTATGCCCAGCCTGTCATCACCAGGCATTATTCCAGGCTGGTACCGTCGATCAAAACGGCAGTTGACGGGCTATACCTTGCCTCCATGGCGCAGATCTACCCGGAAGACCGGGGCATGAACTATGCGGTTAGGCTGGGCACGACCGTCGCGGATGAAATCCTTCGCGAATTGTAGTATACTGGCAATGTCGTCAGGCAAACACTAATATTGAGGAGGAAGCCATGGAAAAGGTCGTCTGTTCGGTCATCGTTCCCATGTATAACGAGGAAGCGGTGATTCATGAAACATACCGCCGGCTGAGCAAGGTCATGAACGATCTCGGTGAAAGTTATGAGATCATCATGATCAACGACGGCAGCCGGGATAAAACCGGAGAGATCATCAGCCAGCTCTGCAAGCAGGACAAGCATATTAAAATGATAGATTTTGCACGCAATTTCGGTCATCAGATCGCCATCACAGCCGGCATGGACTATGCCGCGGGGGACTGCATGGTCATCATTGACGGCGATCTGCAGGATCCGCCCGAACTGATCCCGGAGATGATCCGCATCTGGCGAGAGGGCTACGATGTGGTTTACGGAAAACGCATCTCCCGCCAGGGAGAAACCTTTTTCAAAAAGTTTACCGCCAAGTGCTTCTACCGGATTCTGCGGGCGCTCACCGACGTGGATATTCCGGTGGATACGGGGGATTTCCGGCTCATCGACAGGAAGGTCTGCGAGGCGCTGAAACAGCTTCCGGAAAGGAACCGCTACGTCCGCGGCCTCATGAGCTGGGTCGGGTTCAAGCAAAAGGCGCTGGAATTTGAGCGTGCAGAGCGTTTCGCCGGAGAGACCAAGTATCCGTTGAAAAAAATGATCAAGCTGGCCCTGGACGGTATCATGTCTTTCTCCTACAAGCCCCTTAAACTTGCAACCTATATCGGTTCCATCCTGTCCATCATCAGCTTCCTGTACCTGATTGCCGTGCTCATCCAGAGAGCCTTCTGGCCCCATTCCACCACATCCGGATGGGCCTCCCTCATCGCCGTCAGCCTTTTCTTCAACGGTATCATCCTGCTGATGCTGGGCATCATTGGCGAGTACATCGGAAGGATTTACGATGAAGCCAAGGGCAGGCCCCTCTATATCGTGAGCAGGCTGGAGAACATGGAGGAACGGGAAGGCCCGCGGTATAAGCTATAGGATGGAACGAACGGTATAAAGCGACCATATTAAGAAAACCTGCGCTTTACAAGTGCAGGTTTTTTCATGAATCCATATGGATTAGATTCTGCTTGCATCGTGTTGTACGTGCAGTGCAGCAAATGCGGCGTTGTCATAGCAGGCGGACACGACAAGGGCTGAGATTGCTTCGTCGGCTCCGCCTTCTCGCAATGACATACGGGATATAATCCCGCGCGGTATACCCCTGGTGTCATTGCAAGCGAGTGGAACAGCGCGGCAATCTGAGCTTGCGAAGCATACCCGTAACGTCATTGCGATCACCGCTCAAGCGGTGCGTGGCAATCTCTTTAAAACTTCACAGGCAGCCACGGAAGCCATGGAGATTGCTTCGTCGCTTAGCTCCTCGCAATGACACAAAGGTCATAATCCAGCAGATCCATATCCTGGATGTCATTGCAAGCGTGTGAATCGAGCGCGGCATTCTCATCTCGCGAAGCCATACCCGTAACGTCATTGCGAGCTCATATGAGCGTGGCAATCTCACTAGTGCGTTCCTGCACCGAAGTAATCATCGGTAGCCCGCTTGTCTGCGTAATAGACGATCACATCCCCCGGCTCAAGTTCCCAGCCGTTCTGGTTGGTGTTGTACCCTTCTAAACGCCAGCCGTCTCCCGTTTTACCGGTATACTTCAGCGACGGATTGTCAAAGTCATCGTTATTGATCACTGAAATATCCTTAAAGTTGACGATGATGTACCCATCCCTCAGGAATACGGGCGAGCTCCTGGTCAGGTTTCTTTCCTTCGAAAGATCGGTCCCCTTCGGTACGGCCAGGCAATCCGCCGGAAGGAAATACTCCCCGTACCATTTCTGGACCGAGGCCAGGGCCTTGTCCTTGTCCACGCTTTCAGGAATCTCCCGCTGCGGTCCCACAAAGCTTCGTACAGGCTCGCCCAGAAGAATCTTATGGTATTTGAAAACATTCACCCCATTTTGTGATATCTGCGGGAATACCTCCTTCCATTCCGCCTCGCTGTATTCGTTCATGCCACCTCTTAAGCGGTACATGGCACCTGCCGTATCCGTGAATTCTTTCAGGTCAATCCCCCTGCGCTTAAGGTCCAGCTTCATGGCATGGGCCAGGGTATCCTCCGGACTACCTACCTTAACCAGCGGATTGGTCGGGGTCGAATAGTAGAGATCGACCTCCTGCCTGTTCTTCCCGTTCCTGTCCACAAAGTAGAAGGTGGGCATGATCTGAAGAAAATCGTACCTGTCGTAGTAGTTGCCTATGGTTCTTACCTCAAACCGCACCGCATAGCCCAACTTTACTGCCCTGTCCTTGTAGCCGGGCTCGTCGTTCTTGCCGGGCATGACCGGAAGGATGTATTTCCTCTGGGCCTCCCTTTCCCCGTTGATGTTCCGAGGACCTGTGAAGAACACCTTACCCGAAGGCTCCGGCTTTCCCTTCTCCTTGCGGAAGAAGGATTCCCAGCCCGGGTCCTCAATATCGGTCACCTTGAAGTCATACACCCGCCCCGATACCTCCACATACTGCGATACGGTAGCAGCATAGTTGGACGGATTCAGATTGGCCTTCTCCTCTGTCTTGCTTCCATTGCTGTTGTCATTGGTGGCAAGGCTTCTGACTTCTATCTCAT
>NZ_FQZP01000028.1 GCF_900142095.1 Thermoclostridium caenicola
CTTTTTCTTCCGGTGTAAAATTTCTTCTCTTTTCCATAGTTCCATACTAACTTATTTTGGCCGTTTTGTCTGTCTTAATTTCTGGTATCATTATAAAGAGGGGAAAATTCATATCAGATAATCGTCTCCTGTGGCTACGATATAACCGGCAAAAAACTAACCAAGACCCAGACTATAAAGCGACCTCCAGGCATGACGGACAAGCAGTGGGAGAAAGAATTACGGAAGATAGCCCTGGAATTTGAACGGCAGGTTGAAACAGGACAGTGCCTGGACGGTTCAAAAATGACATTTGCAGAATTTGTTGAGAAGTGGATCAAGGATTATGCATCCTCAGAATTAGCACCAAAAACATTCCATCGGTATCAGCAATTGCTGTCAAGAATATTGCCAGCATTAGGTCATATACGGCTTGATAAAATACAGCCAACTCATCTACTTGAATTTTATGCAAATCTTAAAGAGAGAGGGATCCGCGAAGATACAACCTATATCGCAAAAGCTAACGAACTGCGAAAGGTTATCAAGGAGAAAGCAATCACAGATAAAGAATTAGCAGAAAAAGCTGACCTTCAAATCCGAACGGTCCGAAAAGTATTGAATGGTAAATCAGTTAAGTATACAACCGCCGTTGCTATAAGCAACGTGTTAGAAGTGCCTATTGACAGTATATTTACAACTAGTGGTGAACCCGCTCCGCTCTCAGATCAGACCATTAAACATCATCATAGGCTGATATCCTCTATTCTTCAAACTGCTGTTCATTGGCAGCTAATATTGAGCAATCCGGCAGCAAGAATTAAACCGCCAAAGGTAGAGAAAAAAGAGGCTCCCCATTACGATGAGGATACTGTGGAACTGGTACTGAATTTATTAGACAAAGAACCAATAAAGTACCGTACAATGATGTATTTGACCATTTTTAGTGGTGTACGCCTTGGGGAATTAGATGGTATTGATTGGCCTGATATCGATTTAGATAACAAACTATTAACTATCAATAAGGCATCACAATATATTCCTGGCATTGGTACGTTTACAAAAAGCCCCAAAAATGAAAGTAGCATAAGAGTTATTGCATTGCCTGATATAGTAGTAGATCAGGTTAAAGAATACAGAAAGTGGTGGAATGAACAGAAGCTCAAAGTTGGCGATTTATGGTATAAAGATAGCGATGGTCGTGAAAGCAACAGGGTATTTGTACAATGGAATGGAAAGCCTATTCATCCGTCAACGCCTTCAAAATGGTGGAAAAAGTTCAGAGAGAAGTATAATCTTCCTGAACTCACTTTCCATGGGCTCCGGCATACAAACGCCAGCCTACTGATAGCAGAAGGTGTGGATGTTCAGACAGTAGCCAAAAGGCTGGGCCATAGTAAAGCAACTACAACTACCAGTATATACTCACACTTCTTGAAAAAACCCGATAGGGAAGCAGCTGCAAAGCTCGAAAACTTGTTTAAAAAGAAAAAAGAGTTACCCAAGCAGGCATAAGCGCCTGCTTTTTTTGACTACTATTTGACTACTACAAGTACCGAATAGTAGTCAAAAATACGGGAATATAAAGAAAGCTACAAAAAGTAAAACCCTTTAATATAGCGAGTTCCAGAAAGTCAGGAACAACTACGAAAAGTACAATAACGCACTCCAAAACCGCGTGCCGCGGGTTCAAGTCCTGTCTCCCCTGCCACTGTTTAAAATCCTATTCAGGAGTTTTGAACTCATGAATAGGATTTTTTTCATTTCAAGCTGCATGTGCGGCATCCGGGTACCTATTTCTTTTCGCTTTCCCGATGGCTCTCCTTCTGCCATCCTTTTTCGGTGCAAACCGTCTCGGTACCGTCCCGGTTCATGATTTTTGAGCCCACCGCATGCCTTTGATTGGCCATGATGCAGAAGGGTTCCGAATCGGCATAGCCCTTTGGTTCCCTGGAAGCCTTTTTCACTTCATTGGGCGTATTTATCTGGTTGACGAACAGTTTGTCCCGCTTCTGGTTGTTTTTCATGCAATCATCCTTTCCGATCATCAGGCATGGAGCATGTCCCATCGCTATCAATATGCGCCGATATGCTCCTGTTCATACCCGATGCGGTACGATTGCATGAAGCAAATACTGGAACCTTTTAATCGACAGACCGGATTCAGCCGGCCCGCTCCCTGTATTTGGCAAGACAGCGCGTGAACTTCAGCGTGTTTCCGACCAGATCTGCGGCCAGAGCAACCCCGGAGACCAGGAGAATCCCCCTGTAAAGCATGGATATCACGTCCATGAGACGGGTCAGTTCCGCCATGTCCACGGCCCCCAGGTTCTGTGAAGGAACCTCCACAATTGCAGGTCCCAGCAACAGCTGAACCAGAATGATCAGCGAACCCAAATCGCCGATGATTTCCATCGTCAGGGTATAAAGCCTGTACCGGCCATCCTTCAGCAGCAGGAAAAATTTCAGGAAGGCCAGGACGAAAAGGATATTGATATAGACCATGTATGGTTTTATGACGCCCAGATCCACCAGGGAGACCAGTTTTGCGACCTCCGGATCATCGGTCTGGAAGTAGTTCCGGACAAGGAGCGGGTAGAAGTTCAGGAAGATAAAGAGCAGCAGCGTAAAGATCAGGCCGAAGACGACGTCCGATACCCTGATGGCTTCACCGGGGCCGGGAACTTCGGGGAGGCTTTCGGGATCCCAATCCGCATCGTCCCGTCCTGTTTCCGGTTCCGAGCCGGGGCTCAACCGTTCAGCCAATATAAAAACCACTGTAACGGCTCCTATGGCGGCAAATATTCCAGTACACATCCGCCAGACCAGGCCGGGAATATCCCCCGCGCCGAAGCCGTTCTGCAGCCTCTCAAGGGCAAAACTTGTGAAAACGTAGACCAGAACGCACAGCGAGGCCAGTTTCACCAACAGGAAGTATAGATCATAAAGCTCGGGACCGATGACGTAGAGCCATTTGCCGGCATATTGGCGGGCAACCTTGTCCGGCGGTCCGAATCGGCGCAGAACATCCACAATCTCTTTTTCACCGGGAGTCCCGTCGGGGATGCGTGCTTCCAGCTCATGCATGATTGATGACCGAAGCTGCTTTTCGGCATCTTTTCTGAGCCTGGAAGGCATTTTTCTGCATACCGCGTACAGGTATCTTTCGATGAGTTCCATCGCCATCCCTCCCCGTCCATTATACCACCGTTGAGAAAAAACATTTCCCATCATTCCGTAAGGCCTTACCTTCCTTTCCGGCACCTTGCCACAGGTTGCCCTATCAAGTAAAATAAAGGTGAACATATGTTCTCAGAGAGGAAGTAAACCGGATTGGCGAGAAAGAAAAAAGGCAAGACAACTGAACCGGCGATCATCGAAACAGAGGAGAAGTCTTTTGCCGACGAGAGTACCGGCAATTTCGTCCGGGCTGACGACGCAGAACAGGAACAGCCATATCCGGTTTTTAAGGTCTCGGTTCGAAACCTGGTAGCTTTTTCAATCCCTGAAGACACCACCTGGTCTTTCACCTCCTACGCCCAGCTCCAGGAAGGTTCACAGGCCCATGCGGAAATCCAGAACCGCCACAAGGCCCTGGGCACCTACCGTCCGGAAGTCTATCTCACCTATTCCTGCAGGACAAAAAACTGCATCGTGGAGATCAGCGGGCGGGCAGACGGTATCTGGGAACTGGAGAACGAGGCCATCATCCATGAGATCAAAACCACATCCACTCAACTTTCAGAGATACACGAAGACTTCAGCGAGGCCCACTGGGCCCAGGGCAAGTGCTATGCCTTCATCTATGCCGCCCACAAAAACCTGCAAAGGATCACCGTACGCCTCACCTATCTCCATCGTGCCAGCGGGAAGGAAAAAAGCTTTGAGCGGACTTTCAGTCGGGATGCTCTTGAAAAATTCATGAAGAGCCTGGTCCATCCTTTCGCGGGATGGGCCCTGTCCCAGGCCAAATGGCGCCAGGTGCGGGATCTGTCCATCCAGGCCCTGGAATTCCCCTATCCGGCCTACCGGACCGGTCAAAAGCTTCTGGCCTATAACACCTACAGATGTATCCAGGACGGCAAGCGGCTCTTTGCCCAGGCGCCTACCGGTACCGGCAAGACCATGGGCGTCCTTTATCCAGCCATCAAAGCCCTTGCCGAAGGCAGCATCCAGCGCATCTTTTATCTGACCGCCAAAACCACCACACAGCACGTTGCGGAAAACGCCCTGAAGCTTCTGGCGGACCAGGGCCTGCGCCTCAGGGTTTTGACTCTGACTGCCAAGGACAAGATCTGCCCCCATCTCATACGGGAATGCTATTCCGAGAAATGCATCTATCTCCAGGGCTATGCCTCCCGTTCCAGGAAGGCGATAAAGGAACTCATCCGGAAGACGGATACCTACCACAGGGACAATATCGCCGAGACAGCCATGAAACACACCCTGTGCCCATTTGAATTCAGCCTGGATCTGGCGCTCCAGTGCGATGTGATCATATGTGACTACAACTATGTATTCGATCCCAGGGTCAGCCTTAAGAGGTTCTTCCAGCAGAAATCCCGCGAAGACTGCGTACTTCTCATCGACGAAGCCCACAACCTGTTCGACCGCGCCCGCGAGATTTATTCAGCCTCCATCAGCAAAAAGGAAGTCCTGGAGATGGCCAGACGCATCAGGGAGGATCTGCCGGCTGTGGCCAAATCGCTCCGCGGCATCAGCCGAACCCTTGCTTCCCTGGAAAAGCAAACGGCACAGGACAGGAACGAGGCGGCAGGCGTAAGTTACCATGCCTCACCCGTCCTTCCGGATGCCCTTTTGGCTCCGGTTGAGGCTTTCATCAGCGAGACCGAGCTCTGGATGCTGACCCGCGGCGATGAGGAAAAGGAATATACCGAGGATTTGGTCACCCTATTTTTCGACCTGCTGCATTTCAAGAACATAGCGGAGCTTTACTCCTCCGAATATCGTACGATGATAACCGGAACAGGAAGCCATCTCAGGCTGACCCTGCTGTGCCTGGATCCGGGCGGCATGCTGGACAAGATCATGGATACGGCCCGTTCAGCCATCCTTTTTTCGGCCACCCTTTCACCGCTGTCCTACTTCCGGGATATCCTGGGGGGACGCCGCGAGGATGCCACCCTCAGGCTGCCTTCGCCCTTTCCCCGGGAGAACCTGCTCGTGGTCAACGAAGACTGCGTGGAGACCCGTTTCCGGTACAGGGAAAAATACCTGGAACGCGTCGCCCTCGCCATACATCAGTGGGTGAAATGCCGCACCGGCAACTATATGGTCTTTTTCCCCTCCTACCAGTACATGACCGACGTTCTGGAGATTTTCAGGGAGCTTGGGGGTACTTTCAGAGTCCTTTGCCAGGAACGGGAAATGGATGAAGCTTCACGAAGCGCTTTTCTGAAAGAGTTTGACAATTTCGGAGACGTCACGCGGATTGGTTTTTGCGTCATGGGCGGAATCTTTGGCGAGGGTATTGATCTTGTGGGCGACCGGCTCACCGGCGTGGTCATCGTAGGCATCGGCTTGCCCCAAGTCTGCCCGGAACTGGAGATCATGCGCCGCTATTATGATGAAAAGCTGGGCAGCGGGTTCTCCTATGCCTATACCTATCCCGGCATCAACCGTGTGCTCCAGGCCTCAGGGCGGCTGATACGGACGGAAAATGACCGGGGAGCTCTGCTGCTGATCGATTCCCGCTTCGCTCAGCCGGACTGCATCAGGCTCCTTCCAGATGAATGGTGCCCCATTCCCCGGACTTCCATGGGCGTCGACATTGAGGCATGCGTCAGGCAATTCTGGGAGAAGAGCTGACAAAATCATCCGGGCTGTCTTTTCTAGAAAATACCCAGGAACTTCTTTGGAACATTCACACGAACCGCCACCAGCTTCCCGCCGCTGGCCACATAGGCCAGGCTTTCGCTGGCAAGACAGATGCTGTCGACTTTGGATAATGAGGTATAGACATCTATCACCTCACCGCTGTCATTCAGAAAGTATACCTCGGATCCTGCCGCACAGGCAATGGTTCGGCCGCTGGTCTTAATCTGGGTGATTTCCGCATCGAACACCAGCCATTCCCTGGTCGTTCCGCTGCTGTCGATGGCTTTGAGCGAAGTCTGCATGCGTTTTTCCCTGCTGAGTATCTCGCCGTCCAAAACAGCGGCCACGGTGATGCCATTCTGTGCATTTGCACAGGCAGTCAGGTAATCGCTTTCCAAATCCAACCGCCAGATCATGCCCATGTCCTTGCCGATGCATATCAGGTCCTTCTCGCCGTACAGCAGCAGTCTTGCATCCGCAAGGGGCAGGGCGCCTACAAACAGATCCTCCCGGCCTGCGCTGTCGCGGATGCTGCCTCTCTGATTCATGGACAAATCCAGGAATTCAAAAAGGGATGTGGCCTCAAGGCTTTGGGTATCCACACCGCAGACAATGAAGGCGGTATGGTCAAACTGGGGATAATGGAAAATGGCAAAGGGATAATACTCGGATATATTCCGCAAAACAATTTCCTGGCCTTCCCGGGAATATGCCCGAAGAATCCTTTTATATCCGACCTGATCGCTCTTGGTGATCACAAGGATCCAGTTTTCAAAAATGCCCGCATTGACGATGTCCACATCTAGGGTTTTATCCCACAGGATCTGGCCATCCCTGACAACCCCCAGATATCTTCCGCCCAAATCGGCAACCAGTACATCATTGCCCTGGGTCCGGATCAGAGGTTTTTTCAGGCTGACAGGGACATACCAGAGCTGGTTGCCTGCACTGTCGAAACACTTTACCGTGCTGATGGAGCCCACAATGATATTCCCCGTCAAGGTGTCCAGTCCGGATTGGGTCAAAGTGCCGTCAAGTGGAATCTCAACAACTTTCTGGGCAGACGCTTCCATCACATCAACCATTTGCCTGTACGTGCCGTCCAGGCCTGTCCTGAAGATATCCAGCGGGTTGATGCTAAAGAAAGAGTACAAGGCGACAAGGATCACCGCCAGTACCAGCAGTATAAAAGCCAAGAATCTGCGCAAATGAAAACGGTATTGTACTTCATCCTTTGTTTCCTGCATGGATCACGCGTTCTCCTTTGTTACCCGGAAATGGCAATCATCCAAAAGCTCAGAAAAAATCCCTGATCATCTGTCTTTTCTCTCTGTAATTCCGTCATGCCAAAAGTTAACCGAGGGTCGGCCAGAAACCTCATCAGAAGGATTCCAACAGGTACAGTCCTCTCGTAAAGGCCGGATCGTGTTCAGCCCGCAATGTATTGAGGCATTCGTTGAACTTATCCCTTGTCTGGATATCAATATTCCCGCTGACAGGAATCTGGTTTTCAGCCTGGAACCGCCTGACCGCTTCCTGCGTCTCCTGGTCCATCATCCTGTCGGGACTGCTTTCAAAATAACCAGCCGCCCGGAGAATTTTCTCTGCCTGATAGACATCATGTCCGTATGCCCCCGGAGTCAGCGTTTCGGTATTGCCCAGAGGGGTCACAAGCGCCAGGTCGATGCCGTTGGGAAGATTTCTGGCTGCAATCTCGATATCGGGTGCCAGCCCGACCCCATGGATGGTCCTGCCGTTTCGCGTCAGATAATGACCGGTGGTAATCTTGATGGTGCCCAGAAGTTCGTCGGGTTCCAGGAACAAGCCCTGATAGGCAAGCCATTCGACGGCTGTGATGTAATGCAGGCCGTATTTCTTGCTGTATTTGGCGTATGCCTCGGGGGTGAGAACATAGAACATGTTCTGGACAACCCCTTTGCCATAGGTCTTCTGCCCTATCAGAACACCTTTTCCGGAGTCCTGGATGGCACCTGCAAGGATCTCGGCAGCGCTGGCCGTATGTTCATTGACCAGAACAGCCATGATGTAGGGAGAATTCCTGAGATCGGAATAATACGTTTTATCGGTCAGCCTTTCGGATTTGAAATCAAGCCTGGTGATCAGGCCTTCCGGAACAATCCTTCTGGCGACAGCCACAGCTTCGTCAACAAACCCGCCGGCGTTGTCCCTCAAATCCAGCAGAATCCTGGTTACGCCCCTGCGTGCTATTTCATCTATCGCCTTGCCGAATTGAGCGCCCGTGCTGCCGGTGAAGGATTCTATATAGATGTATGCCACATCTCCCTCAATTCTCCACGAAACCGGGTTGAGCGTTACCTGATCTCTCCGGACGGTGATATCCAGTTTTTCGGATTGCCGCTGGATGGTCAGGGTCACTCTGGTCCCTTTTTCACCCCGTATCTCGGATGCCACGGCGCTGGCTTCCTTGCCGAAGGTGGAAACACCGTCGACAGCCAGAATGATATCCCCATCGCGCAGCCCCGCCTTTTCTGCCGGCGATTCCTCATATACCTTCACGATTCGTACCCCTTCGTCGCACTTTTCAAGGGATGCCCCAATCCCGACGAAGCTTCCCTGCAGGCTGTCATTGAGCTGCTGGGTTTCCTGATTGTCGAAGAAGCCGCTGTACGGATCCAGATTTCCAAACATGCCCTTCAAAGCCGCTTTAATCGTCTCTTCATCGTTCACATCCAGATAGTACATATCCTGCATGAACTCGAGGGCACTGTTGAGATAGTCCCCGTAATCCATCCCCATGGCCGGGATGGTCGATGTAAGGAGCAAGACGCAGAGAACCAGTATGGTTGCCAGTTTTTTCATAAATCCCACCTCCAGGTGGCTATTCTCGCCTATATATGCAAGGAACCCTGACGGTCCGCTATCCAAACAGAAACCCCAGGGATCCTCAACAACATTGTATCATATCGGTACTGTAAAGAAAATCGGTATCAGAAGGAGAGCATTCTGTCCGCGTAATCCTTTACCAGTTCATCGCCCATATACCGGATCAGGTTATAGAACAGCTTGGCAGCCTGTTCATTGGTGATACGGCCCGAAGGGTTAAAGTATCCCCTTTCATCTCCCTGGAAGATGCCCAGGCTGTAAGCCACAGCGGCAGCGTTCCTGGCATAGGCCGGTATGCTGTCGTTATCCACATAAGGCGTATTGCTGTAGGGCGGCGCAAGGTTTTCCAATCCCAGAGCATTGACGATCATCTTTATGGCTTCCGCATAAGTGACGTAGGCGTCAGGCTGGAAATAGGAATTGCCCGTACCGGTGATTATCTTCTTTTCATAGGCGCGTTTGATCAAAGCGTAGTCGGGATCGTCCACAGAGACATCCAGGAACGGCGATACTTCCACGGTTTTGCTCCTGTTTCTGTTGGTCGTGATCGTGGAGGTCTTCAACTTGGGAGCCTCGGGAATGTCCCTCACCGCCTGCATCAGCATGACAACAAACTCGCGGCGGGTAACGTATTTATTGATATTGTAATTCTCACCGGTGCCCGGAATGACCCCCAGGCCGAAAAGGATGCTGACGGGCTCCTGAGCCCAGTGACCGTCAAGCTGCCTGATATCGGGCACCATGAGCCGCTCCAGCACCGGCGGTACGGTGATATTGGTCCTGCTTTTATAATCCTTGATCACGGGGGTAGGCATATTGTTGCTGTCGAATTCAGGAAGCCTTGCGTGATAATCCAGGATAGCCTCCTCCCATGTTCGCCTCACATAGCCCCCGTCAAAGCTGATCTGCCAGGGTTCATTTTCAGCATACTTGATCTGCTGGCGCCTGGTGGTGGACACGGTCACTTCGGCCGAGCCTCCCCACTGGTAGGGTGTGTTCCCATCCAAAATGCGCGTCTCCAGGGTGTACTGGATTTTCTGCGTCTGGGTGGAACTCCAGTACTGGTCATAGGCGTACAGCTTGCCGGAGATCCCCACCGTAACCGTATTATTGCTGTTGTTGTTGATCCGATAAACCTTTCTGCCGGCAAATTCCCCGGCATAGTAGTTGATGGCCGGCTTGGGGTCCGTCAGCAGCGACTTGGAAAAGCTGTATTCACTCAGGATATATTGCGTACCACCAATGTCAATCTGCTCCCTGAACGGTCGGCTGGTGGTGGTGCTCAGCCGTGTGGATTCGGTGATTTGCCCGTTGGGCTTGGTCTCGGAAACGGTCTCATAGATAATGACCCGCTCCAGCGTCGCCTGCTCTTCCGCATTCGCCAGCATGTAGGTATAGGTAGCCGTTTCCACGTTATTCCTTACGCGTTTGTCAATGGTCAGCGTGCCTGTAAGATATATTGGTTTTCCGCTGACAAAGCACATCTCGGTATAGTAATAGCCGTTTTTCACATTGGTATTGACGGCCGAGATGCCGCCCTCGTAGCCCAGGGTGCCCTCAACGGCCAGGACTTCCGTGGGCATCATGAGCATGATGATCGTCATTACGACAACGCTGATCTTTTTCAGCAATCCTGCTTTCATTCCGGGCCCCTCCTCATGACTCAACAATGATGATAATGCCGTCCCGGTTCGCATTGTTGCTGACAATGCGGACAGAATCTCCCGGACGGATGGCTGACAGGTCGGCCGTTTTGCCGTCTTTTATGATGATGGCGTTTGCCGGTACATTGACATCCCTGTTAGGTGCACTCGTCCAGACCCGTTTGCTGCTGTTATACATCATGGCTTCCCTGAGCCTGAACCCGTTATCCGTCAGGCTCATCACCCTGCCCCTTTCCTGGACGTCCGCATAGGGAGCCGTGCTGACCAAAAGGGTCTTGCCGGTGTCTTCCACGATATATACGCTCTGGGTGACAAAGTTTTCATCGAAAGTCAGCATATTGCCTGTTCCTGAGTTCTCAAGGAGCCTTGTGGTGGAAAGATCGATGCCGAAGGTTTTCGGCGTATTACTGAACAGCCATTTTGAGCCGGAAAGCTCGGCGAAGGACTCAACAGTAAAGGATCTCAGCGGATCCACTGTCTTTATCCTGCCCCTGTATATGGCCAGGCTTCCCATGCCCTTGCTCGTATTGCTCACAACCACCTGGCTTACAAGGATACTGGAACCGATGGGTTTATCCGCCGAAAGCTGCACATTGTCCATGGTATTCAACGACCCCATGTCCACCAGCCTGCCGTTCTTGACCGCAATGGTGCCGGCGTCAAAACCGATCACCTGGGATGTATTCTGAAGTTCCAGGCGGTTGAGGGTATTGGACAGGGCAAGTACATTATCCGTAAAGACCATTTCATTTTGGGGTTTGGATCTGAAAGCCGCCATGACGATACTGTCTTCCCCGTTAATATCTTCCTGAACGGCGATATAGGCCATACCGGAGATACGTCCGGACGGCCTGTCCTTATAGTCGCGGCTGTATGGGAAAGATCTGACGCCTATGAAGGAGGAGTATTCCCAACGGCCGTTGACAAATTCCTGAACACCTGACAAGGCCAGCGTATTGTTCAGTTCATCGTAGTATTCCACGTTTCCGCGATAAATGGCCGAAACCGGTTTGGGATCCTTCAGAAGCTCAATCCCCTGCACATGAACATTGGTACCATCGATCTGGGCCAGAATTCTCACCCTGTCGCCTTCCTGGATCTGGTTGCGGGCTATCAACTGATCGTTTTGGTAGATGGGTACATTCACAGCAACCGATATACTGCGGTATATCCCATCATCCTGCTTAAGCACGGGGCTGGCCAGATTCACCCTGTAAATGGTGCCGTATATGGGTTTATAGTAACTTCGGGTGCTCAGCCAGGCCACATATCCTTCTTCATCCAGCTGGATAAAGGCATAATCGCCGGGCTGCACATCCTCAAGGGCAGCCTGGTGTTCGTCCCGTGTCACGGGAATGCTGTAGGCAAAACTGTAAGTCCTAAATCTTGTCAGGTTGTCCTGCGCTTCCGGGGACATGCCCGAACCGTCCCAGCGGTAGAGGGTAATATACCCCAGCGACGGATTGACTTCCCTGACCACTCCGCTGATATAGCCTTCCGCTTCCTCTCCGGCTGCTTCCGAAACAACGGCAGCCTGACCGCTGAAGACAAGGCACAGCAGCATGGCGAAGACCATGGCAGATTTGATGAAACGCAATTTGAATGCCTCCATTCCCAATACTTCACTCTTCTAAAATATCGGCATATGAAAGCGTCATATAAAGCCGGTCAGGATTACCTTTTTGTTACATTATGGTGCGGTTTTCCGCCGGAAGATCCCTTGAGTTCCCGGAACCGGACCTCTGTGATGATCATGCCGGCGAAAATCAGCAGACATCCCATGCCCGTATTCAGGGTGAGCCGCTCGGTCACTCCCCCGGCACCGGGTATGATGAGCGCAAAGAGTGCCCCGAATACAGGCTCAAATGTTAAAAGCAGCGCTGTCCGGGTGGGAGTGGTATATTGCTGGGCGATGGTCTGAACCCCATAGGCAAATGCGGTACACAATGCCCCGGTATATAAAACGGTCAGAATAACCCGGGTATCGATGGTGACCGGCGTCCGCTCGCCCGAAAGCCCGTAAACCAGCCAGAGCATGCCGTACATCAGCGCGGCTGAAAGGATTTGCACAACGGCCAGGTGTCTGGCATCGGTTTGCTGGGCAAACTTGTCAATAAAGATGATCTGGAGCGCAAAGCATACAGCGCATAATAGCGTCAGCGTGTCGCCGATATTCCAGTCCCCCGAAAAACCTCCGCTTAAGAAAAACAAGCCGGCCGTTGCCAGCAGCACGCCAATCACAGCCCGGACAGGCGGTTTTTTCTTCAGGTAAACAGCTGAAATCACAGGCACCATGACGACATTCAGACCTGTGATAAAGGCCGAATGAGACGCGCTGGTATAATTAAGCCCGATGTACTGCAGGGACATCCCCCCAAAAAGGGTCAAGCCAATCACGGTTCCCTGAAACAGGGCTTTTAAGCTGATTCTCCCGATTTCTCTGACAAAAATCAAAGCCAGGAGAATCCCGGCCACTGCGAATCTGAGAAACAGGTAGGCATAGAAAGGGATATTGCCTGTGATATTCTTCATGAGGATGAATGACGATCCCCAAACCACAGTAATGCTGAGTATGGCAAGGTCAGCCTTGAGTTGTCGTGTCATGGCAGCTAACTTCCTTGTACAATTGAGATTTCGGTCACGAAACGAACCGGCCGCGATGCTGAATAACCCCTGGCTTCCCGGCTTTCTTCAGGCCCGGTTTCCTTTTGGTCACTTCTAACCGTTCATGGCCATGATGAGATGGTTAAACCATCCCATAACAACAGATTCCGAAAAAGCATCGGGTATTTGAATGATGCTCAGCGATCCGACAAACGGTATGATGATGGCAAAAACCAGGTAAGCGATGATGATACCGACACCAAGTCCAAGGGCCAGGCCTCCGGTCCGGTTCGCCGTACCCATGATGGTGCTGCAGTTCAGGACAGTGGTCAGGATCTTCCCTATCACCACGACCAGCAGCTTGACAGCGATAAAAATAACAACGACAGCCAGGACCTTCAGGATAGTGAAGGTCAGCATGTCATTCAATGTAACAACCGTATCCTCATAAAGGGATCCGATATCGGCAGCCGAATTGGTTATCACCAGGAGTTGCCTGAGGAAAGGGTTCCCGGATATGACCTGGTTGACTTCCGGGCTCTCTCCAAGCAATTTCAGGGATGATTCCGCCTCTTCGATGCTGATGGCGGGCAATTGGGAAATGGCCGGAAGAAGGCTGTCTATCCTTTCACCGATGCTTTTCCCCAGTCCGGTTTTCTGCATGGCCAGGAGCGCAAGCTTCGGTGAAAAAACCGAGGCACAGATGATGCCGAGTATGTAGCCTGCAAGGCTGAACACCGTATTGATGAGGCCGCGGAAATAGCCCTTCAGTCCAAACAATGCGATGATCCCGACAACGGCATAGTCAACCCCGTTGAAATCGAAACCGAACAGCAGGTCGGCAGCGATAAAGAGAACCACTGCCAAAAAGAGAATTGCAATCGGAAGCCTGCTTATGGAATCAACGATCGGTCGTTGTCTTCTGTAGCCATATCCCAAAATAACACCCCCTGATCCTGTATGCTCAATAAACCCATTTCCGGGTAATACTTACTTGATGAAGGTAGACAGGTTAATGCTGATCAGGAGCAGTATGGACATAATCAAAACGCCTATCATAACTGATCTGCGTTTAAAGAGCACCCTTATCCCTCCTATTGTTCAGGCTTTTGAAATTCTCGACCCATTATATCATTTTGCATTTATTTTGTAAAATAATTTTAAGATTAGTGCAACATAAACTCTGCTAGAATAGTGCTATTGGCTTATGGAGGTACAGACATGCCCTTCGACGGAATTCTGACCCATTTTATGGCACAGGAACTGAACACGAAGCTTTCGGGCGGAAGGATCGGAAAGATCTACCAGGTATCCAGGGATACGGTCATTCTCCATGTGCGGGCGGGCGGTGAGAATCACAGGCTTCTGGCATCCTGCAACGCTTCCTTTCCCCGCATCCACCTGACCGAAAACCAGTATGAGACCCCGGACAATCCACCCGTTTTCTGCATGCTCCTTCGCAAACACCTTTCAGGCGCTATCATCAGGGGCTTTCAGACCAGCGGTTTCGAGCGGGTGATCACCATGGAAGCCGAAGCCACGGACGAGCTGGGGGACCGTGCCCATAAAAAACTGGTCGTGGAGATCATGGGAAAGCACAGCAACATCATCCTGCTCAACAGCGAGGACCGAATCATCGATGCCATGCGCCATGTGGACAGCGAGGTCAACCGTGTTCGTGAGCTGCTTCCGGCCAGGCCCTATATTGCTCCTCCGGCCCAGGGCAAGCTCGATCCCTCCCTTGAAAGCACCCGGACCATCCTTGTCGAAGGCCTTTCGGAATCCGGTCGTTCGGTCGAGAATTACCTGCTGGACAAGCTCCAGGGGTTCAGCCCGGTATTATGCCGGGAATTATGCGCCCGGGCATCACTGGATGAAAGAAGATCTGCCTCGGGCCTGACTTCCGAAGAAGCGGCACGCCTTGCTGAAACCTTGCGGAACATGATGGACACCCTGCTGAACCAGGGACCGGTCCCCGTTGTCGTGCATGACGCCGCATCCGGAAAGCCCGTTGATTATCATATAACCGACCTGGTCCAATATCCTTCCAGGAAGCATTACGATACCATCAGCCAGGCCGTCGACGCCTATTACCGGTCGCGCCTGATGAAGGAAGCCAATGCACAGAAGAGCCATGAGCTGGCCAAGACCGTGGGCAAATACATAGAAAAATGCGAGAAGCGCTTGTCCGCCAATGTCCAGGTTTATGAGGAAAACATGGACTACGAGCGGTTCCGCCTGTTCGGGGAGCTTATCACTTCCAGCATCTATGCCCTGAAGAAGGGTATGAACAGCGCACGCCTGCGCAATTATTATGCCGAGGGCGAGGAGTATGTGGAGATCCCGCTGGATCCCCAGAAAAGCCCGCAGGATAATGCCCAATACTATTTCAGGCGCTACGCCAAGGCCAAAAACGCCTGCAATTACGCAAAAAACCAGATTGAAAGCCTTAAGAAAGAGCTGTCATGGCTGGAGAGCGTCATGCTCGCCCTAGAAAACACGGAAGACAGCAGTCAGCTCCAGGATATCCGCCTTGAGCTTTATGAACAGGGCTACCTGAAATCCCTTCCCAGAAAGGGACGCAGGGAGACCGGGCTGAATTCCTCACCCATCCGGGTGGTTTCTTCCGACGGATTTGAAATCTTCATCGGCCGGAACAACAAGCAGAACGACAGATTGACCATGAAAACGGCAAGGCATGAGGATATCTGGCTGCATGTCAAGGACTTCCCCGGCTCCCATGTGATCATCCGGACCGAAGGTCGCCAGGTCCCCGACAGTACCCTGGAGGAAGCAGCCGGATACGCCGCCTGGTTCAGCAAGGCCCGTTCAGCGCCCAAAGTGGAAGTGGACTACACACCGGTCCGTAACGTAAAAAAACCATCCGGGGCCAAGCCCGGGATGGTCATTTATGTAAACTATAAGACGATTGTGGCAACGCCGAAGGCGCCTGAAACAGGCGAAGCATGATGCCGCAAGGCAATAGCCGGCACTTGTTCCCCCTTCCGGGTCTTTTCAGCCAAACAGCCGGTTACAGACTTTCTCCAGGTGGTACCAGACCTTTTCTCGGTCGATGGTCCTGAATTCCCCGTCCTGATAAAGGATGCGCCCGTCGACCATGGTCATGCACACATCAGACCCCTGGGCCGAGTAGACCAGGGCCGAGCAGATATTATGCAAGGGCTTGATATGCGGCTTTTCCAGGCTCACCATGATTAAATCCGCCTTTTTGCCTTCCTCGACGGAACCCACACAGGACATGCCAAGGGCCTTTGCCCCATTGACCGTTGCCATCCTCAGCGTCTCAACTGCCGTAATGACCTTGGGGTTCCGTGTGTTCCCTTTATGAAGGATGGAAGTCAGGTACATATCCTCCCACAGGTTCAGGTTATTATTGCTGGAGGCCCCGTCGGTCCCGATGCAGACATTGAGTCCCATGGAATGGGCCTGGGGAACGGGCGCAATACCGCTGGCCAGCTTCAGGTTGCTGGCCGGGCAATGGATGACCGACACATCCTTTTCCTTCAGCAGCGCCATATCGTCCCCGTTGATCCAGACGCAGTGCGCTGCTATGGTCTTCAGGTCAAAAAGCCCCAGGTCAGAGAGATAGGCCGTGGGGGTCTTGCCATGGTTTTTCAGGCAGTCCTCATGCTCGGTGGCCGTTTCGTCAAGGTGAACATGAATAGGCACTTCCAGCTTCTCAGCATGCCTGGCAATGGCCCGGATATAATCCGCCGAGCAGGTATAGACAGCATGGGGCGCCATGGCGGCCGTAATCCTCCCCCCTGCAGCTCCGTTCCATTTTTTCACAAAATCCACACTCTCCTGCATGGCCCGGTTCCCGGAAAAATCAGATCCCGTATCCATACAGGTCTGCCCTCTGGAAAGCTGGGCACGTATGCCGGAGGACTCAACGGCCGAAGCGATGCTATCCATATGATAGTACATGTCGGCAAAACAGGTGGTGCCGGTGGCGATCATCTCCATAATCCCCAGGAGGGAACCCCAGTAGACATCCTCATCATTCAGCCTGTCCTCGACGGGGAAGATATGATCGAAAAGCCAGGTCTGGAGATCCATATCATCGGCGTAATTGCGCAGCAGCGTCATGGGAACGTGGCAGTGCCCGTTGATCAGCCCGGGCATGACCAGCTTTCCGCTTCCGTCGATGATTTGTGCGCATTCTGCAGTTTCTGCCAGGTTCGGACCGATCTTTGCGATGACGTCATCCCTGATCAATATATCTGCATGCTCCAGAATTTCATTGTGTGCATTCATGGTCAAGATGGTGGTATTTCGAATGATGGTGTCCATACCTGCTACCTCCGGAATATCTTGCAGAACTCAGCGGCCCATTCCCTGTCACCCTCCGGGTGTCGGAACCGGTGTTGCATCGGTGGAAGGTTTTGTCACGGTTTCCTGGGCCGTGGCATTTATGGTCACCGTGACCGTTGGCCTTTCCCTCAGGGAGATACCGGCGGGCAGGCTGACCGTAACCGGTACCTGGTGTTCGCCTTCTCTCAAATCCCTGACGCTGACACTGCACCTGATATCATTGGCATCGAGCTCCTGAAGCAGCTCCGGTCGCCCTTCCACGGGGATGCTGATGCTGTGGGCGGCAATGGCGTATTCAAAAGCACCCGATGTATCGCTGTCGTAGATGGAAATCTGGCTGGTAGGAAAGCTGATGGTTCGGGTGGCCAACGGTTCTATATTGACCAGGACGCTGATGGTGCCATTATTATCGGCCAGTGTCGCTCCCTGGGGTACGTTCAGTTTCAGTTCAGTCCTGAAGCTTTCCGACTTGCCTTCGATGTCAACGGCCTCGGCTTCAATCCTGGAAATCGAATCCAAAAGGTCTTTGCTCCCGACAACCAGAACGCTAGACGTATCCGGAATGATTTCCTTGAAATAATACCCGGCCTTGGGCTTGCCCCTGACCGTGGTGGTTACGGGCAGCTTCCGGGCCAGATCAAAGCTGACAATGGCAGGGTACTTCCCCTCAAATTGCGACATGGGCTTCCCCTCGGTATCATAAACCGTGACACGTACAACCAGTTCCTTGGTCACGCTCAGGTCATTCAGATTGACCAGCGCCACCACCCTGTCGATCCTTGAAAGGGTCCCTTCTTTTTCCTGGATCAGAATGATGCCGGGATCCACCCTCTGGTTGACAATTTGATATCCCTCCGGCAGGTTTCCGGTGAACTCGATGTTTACCGGATACTGTTTCCCGACGATTTTTTCAAAGTAGAGCCTGACTGTTGCGGGATTGGTGCCGAGAATGATGATGTCCTTGTCGCCGGTATATTCGGGAGGCTGTACCCGGATGACCTGGATGCCCGAGTTGTTCACGTCGGAAAGATCGAGAAAAACGCTGAAATCGGCAC
The DNA here is from genome assembly GCF_900142095.1 of Thermoclostridium caenicola. Taxonomy (GTDB): domain Bacteria; phylum Bacillota; class Clostridia; order DSM-8532; family DSM-8532; genus Thermoclostridium_A; species Thermoclostridium_A caenicola. The sequence goes on from NZ_FQZP01000028.1 coordinate 18,341, forward strand.
TGGATACACTGTCCACCCTTTTTTTCCGCCCCCTTATCCGGACATCCACAGTGGCCGGAATGCTGGATCCGACGATCTGCAGATTCCTGGCCTCGAGCACCTCCACATTGCTGGACAGGGGAACAGTGATGGTTCTTTCCGTGAAAGGGTTTTCCTGATCCAGCACAAGGAACCAGATCAGGATGGCTATGAGCACAGAGAGGACCTTTGCAACCGCATCCCTCTCAAATAGTTTATCGATCAGCCTGTTCACTGTTTTTCACCTTCCTGAACGTAAAGCGCCGCTTATCCTCCTGGTTGTCGAGAAGGAATCTGGACAAGGCCTTTCTCAGCATATCGGGTGTCAGATTCCTCGTCAGGCCGCCATTATGGGCGTAGGATATTTTGCCCGATTCCTCGGAGACAACAATGGCAATGGCGTCGGAAACCTCGGTGATGCCCAGGGCAGCACGGTGCCGCGTACCCAGATCCCTTGACAGACCGGCATTCTGGGTAAGGGGCAAATAGCAGGCGGCTGCTGAGATCATATTGTTCCTGATAATGACAGCCCCGTCGTGGAGGGGAGTTTTGGGCGTAAAGATATTCACCAGGAGTTCTTCGGACAGAGCCGCGTCCATTCTGGTGCCGGTGTTGACAATATCACCGATCTTCGTGTCCCTCTCGATGACGATCAAAGCGCCGATATAGTCCTGGGCGCAACGCGAGCAGGCCTTCACGATGGTTTCAATGGCAGCGATGGTCTTTAGCCGCTCCTCGCTGTCCCTTTTAAGCAATATATCCTGAAACCCGCTGCTTCCCAGCTTCTCAAGGGCACGCCTGAGCTCGGGCTGGAAAAGCACGATCATACCGAAACCCAGCAGCTGAATCATGCTCTGCAGCAGGTAGGCAACGGTTTTAAGACCTATGATCTCGGACAGTTTCGACAGAATGAGGATGAACAGGATACCTTTTACAAGCTGCATGGCACGGGTTTCCCGTACCAGTTGGATAACCTTGTAGACCAGATAGGACACCAGAGCAAGCTCGACGATCATGCGGATGAGATCAAACACGCCGTTGAGATCCAGAAAGTTCATGATATAGGAAACGATATCTCTAAATAGGCCCTGTCCCGACACTCCACTGCCCCTCCGTCAAAGCTTTCTGATCAGCGATCTGATAGGGTGCCTCTCTGATTGAATGCCATAAAAAAGTGCCGCTCGTTCCATTGTCCCTTTGGAAAATCAGAGGGATTATGCAAGAAGCAACACAATAAGATTATACCCTCATGATACCTGCTTTTGTATATTTTACAGCCTATTGTAACAAAAATGCAATATGCAAAAGTGTTAGAAAGCTCCCGGTTTCAGGCATGATATTCGGTATCCTTTCAGCCTGACGGAAATGCACGAGAAAACCAAAGCATGGACAATGTATACAGATACTTCAGCCGAATCTGCCGGAAAGGTAGCGCCTGGTTCGCTCATCCTTCGGTTTGCTGAAGATGAGCCCGGTGGCGCCGTACTCAACAAGGTCCCCCAGGAGAAAGAAGGCTGTCCTGTCTGAAATGCGGCTTGCCTGCTGCATGTTATGGGTTACCATGACAATGGTGTAACGGTTCTTCAACTGGCAGCACAACTCCTCAATTCTCTGGGTGGATACGGGATCAAGGGCTGATGTGGGCTCGTCCATCAGGAGTACTTCCGGCCGGGTTGCCAGCGCCCGGGCGATGCACAGCCGCTGTTGCTGACCGCCGGAAATCCCCAATGCGTTTTTGTGCAGCCTGTCCTTCACTTCATCCCAAAGGGCGGCCAGCCTCAGGCTTTCTTCAACGATCTCATCCAGGACGGATTTCCGCCTTATGCCATGGATTCTTGGGCCAAAAGCCACATTGTCGTATATGGACATGGGAAAAGGATTTGGTTTCTGAAAGACCATCCCCACGCGCTTTCTCAGTTCGGCAACATCAATATCGCCAAGGATTTCGCATCCATCCAGCCTGATGCTGCCGGTAACCCGGGCGTTCTCAACCAGATCGTTCATCCTGTTCAGGGTTTTCAGGAAGGTAGATTTGCCGCAACCTGAAGGCCCAATCAATGCGGTTATCTCACCTGCAAAGATATCCATGCCGATGTTTTTCAGGGCATGAAACGAACCATAATGGACATTCAGTCTGCGTACGGATATCTTGACGCTTGGTTTCACGCGCTCAGCCATTTGGACCCCCGCACTCTCCGAATTGTTCTTTGCATGCAGGTCATACCGGATGTACCTTTTTTCGAAGACTTAGGATGCCCCACAGCTGTGATTGCGCAGCCAAAGCATTAACGGAAAGGGACAAGCCGCTACAGGCAGTTTAAAAGCATCTCCAGCGACAGCCGGGGGGACATTTTCCCGGTCTTCCACGCTTTGTCGGCCTCGGCGCATTTTTTCAGGAAACCGGTCAGGTAAGCCCTGTCCACCCGCTCCGCCTGTTCGGTCAGCTTTCTGAAAGCATAGGGGTGTTTTCCGGGGAAGTAACGGCTGATCCGGGAAGGCGGAAGATGCCGGTCCATCAGTGTTCTCAGTTTGAGCATCTCACCGGTTTGCCTGGCGATCATGGCCAGTATTTTCTGTTCCGGCTCCTTCAGGGACAGCATGTCATCCAGAAAAGCCAGCGCTTTCGCCCTGTCCCTCGCGGCCACAGCATCCATCAGGTCGAAGATGACGCTCTTGATGGTAATGGTGGCCACCGCCCGGACGTCATCCAGGGTCACGGTTTCCCGATCCCCGGTGTACTGGATAATCTTGAAGATCTCATTCCTGAGGGAATACATGTCCGGATCGCTGATGGATACAAGATATTCCGCCGCAGCGGGCTGGATGGTTTTGCGGCTCTGCCGGAACCCTTTCATCACCCAGCCGACCAGTTCCTCCTCGCTCAGGTGATCCAGATGCACATGGAGCCCAAGCTTCTGAATGGTCTTGTACAACCCCGTGCGCTTATCCACATTGTCTTCCAGCATGATAAGGCAAGTGCTTTCAGGAATTTGGGGAAGATACTGTTTTAATGCTTCCTGTGCCTTGCTGCCGATGTCGCCTTCATCCAAAGCAGGGCCAACGCCCTCCTCTGCACTGTCTTCCTCCGGTGCAAAATCCTCCGCTTCTTCCCTGGGGGCAGCTTTTTTTCTTGCTGCCAGCAGATTAGAGTTCTTTACCAGAACCACCTTGCGTTCCGAAAATATGGGAAAGGTATCGCAGGCATCAATCAGTCGGTCCACATCAAGCTTTCCCTCGAACCGGACCAGGTTGAGCCCGCTTTGATCATCCTTCAGCGCGACCCGCCTGATTTCGCCTACATAATAATCCACCAGGAAACGTTCGTTTCCCGAAAAGAGGTAGACGCTTCCAAGTTCTCCGGTTTTCAGCTGTTGTTTGAGCCGGGCCAGTTCATCCTGTCCCGCGGGCTTTTTCCTCGCGCCGTAGCTGCCGGCTGATGGCATATCGACCCTCCCTGTTCATTGACAATATAGATATTATAGCATGTTTGACACCCGTATACATGGCATCGGGTATTTCCCCGTCCTGAGGCGGGAGCTTTCCATCCACATGCTCCCCTTTTTCATCATAAAAAGGCGGGGTCTTCACCCCGCCTCAATACTCTTACATTGCCTTTGATTCGATTTCTCCCAGGATCCGCTCCAGGAACACATCCAGCGGCATGGAACCCAGATCGCCTTCCTTGCGGGATCTGACCGCCACATGGCCGTTTTCGGCTTCCTTGTCGCCGACCACCAGCATGTAGGGGATCTTTTCCATCTGGGCTTCACGGATCTTGAAACCGATCTTCTCATTGCGGCCGTCCAGTTCCACGCGGATTCCTTTTTCCTCAAGCTTTGCCTTGACCTGTTCCGCATAGGGAATGTGTTTCTCAACGATGGTCAGGATCTTTGCCTGGACAGGTGAGAGCCATACCGGGAAAGCACCTGCAAAGTGCTCGGTAAGGATGGCGATGAAGCGCTCAATGCTTCCGAACACCACGCGATGGATCATGACCGGCCTGTGCTTCTCGCCATCGGGACCGATATAATACAAATCGAAGCGCTCGGGCAGGTTCATATCCAACTGGATGGTTCCGCACTGCCAGGTACGGCCGATGGAATCCTCAAGGTGGAAGTCGATCTTGGGACCATAGAAGGCACCGTCGCCCTCATTGACCTTGTACGCGATGCCCTGGTCTTCCAGCGCCTCACGCAGGGCCGCCGTGGACTTCTCCCACAGTTCGTCCGAACCGATGGACTTTTCAGGGCGCGTGGAGAGTTCCACATGGTATTTGAATCCGAAGGTTTTGTAGAAATCATCAATGAGCCGGATAACGCCTATGACCTCGTCCTTTATCTGGTCGGGGGTCATGAAGATATGGGCGTCATCCTGGGTAAAGCAGCGAACCCGCATCAGGCCATGGAGGGTACCTGAAAGCTCATGCCGGTGCACAAGCCCCAGTTCGCCCATTCTTTGCGGCAGATCGCGGTAGGAGTGGAGCTTCCGCTGGTACACCAGGATTCCACCGGGGCAGTTCATGGGCTTTATCGCAAACTCCGCCTCGTCAATATTCACGGTGTACATGTTGTCCTTGTAATTGTCCCAGTGGCCTGAACGGCACCAGAGATCCTTGGTCAGCATGATAGGGGTCTTGATCTCCTGGTAGCCCCTCTTCACATGTTCCTTGCGCCAATAATCCTCCAGCAGGTTTCTCAGAACCATGCCCTTTGGCATGAAGAACGGGAAGCCCGGTCCTTCTTCATAGATATCAAAGAGATCCAGCTCCCGACCCAGCTTGCGGTGATCACGCTTTCTGGCCTCTTCCAGCCGCTGCAGGTAGGTATCCAGATCGCTCTTCTTGGGGTAAGCCGTACCGTAAATCCTCTGGAGCATCTTGTTCTTTTCGTTTCCGCGCCAGTAAGCGCCTGCCAGCTGCATCAGCTTAAAGACCTTCACCTTTCCGGTGGAGGGCAGATGGGGTCCGGCGCACAGATCCACAAACTCACCCTGCCTGTAGAAGGATATTTCGGCATCCTCCGGCAGATCATTGATGAGTTCCACCTTGTAGGGCTCATCCTTCATGAGTTCAAGGGCCTTATCCCTGGGCAGGGTAAAGCGCTCAACAGGATAGTCCTCCTTGATGATTTTCGCCATTTCCTCCTCGATGGCCTGCAGGTCTTCCGGCGTAAAGGTCTTCTCAGAATCAAAGTCATAATAGAACCCATTGTCGATGGCCGGGCCGATGGCCAGCTTGACATTGGGATAAAGGCGCTTGACGGCCTGGGCCATGATATGGGATGAGGTATGCCAGTAGGTATGCTTTCCGCCCTCGCTGTCAAAGGTGAGGATGTTCAGGCTGCAGTCCTCCGTAACGGGTGTCATCAAATCCTTTACCACACCGTTGATCTCACCGGCCACAGCCACCCTGGCGAGACCTTCGCTGATTTCCTTTGCGATATCCAGTATGGTCTTGCCGCTTTCAAAGGATCGCTTGCTTCCATCCTTCAATGTTACCTGAACCATTCCGCTCATTCCTTTCATTTATGGTATCAATCTGTTGTTTACAATAAAACAAGCTCCCATCCATCCAAGGATGAGAGCTTTATGCCCACACGGTTCCACCCTGGTTGCAGAGCAAAGCAAAGGCCTTGATCTGCCACTCGAACGATTGTAACGTGATCAACGCGAAGGCTTACTCTTTACCATTTCAGCCCCCGGGCTCCGGGGTGGTATCAAAACCTGAACCACCGGGACAGCTTTCAGCCTGCGGCTGTCCCTCTCTGAAGGCGTCCGTACGGTCCTGACATGTCCCCTTCAATGCCTTTAACGATTATTCCTCATAATACCACAGGCCCGTGGCGCTGTCAATGCGTATCCGAAATGAAAAACAGCCATCATAATTTGCCTCCCCTCTTTGTATGTAATAATAGGCAAGCTTGTTCACCCGTGCCGGTCTGTTCTGCCTCCGCGCATGGCAGCCTTTCCGCGCCGGATACGGAAGGAGCGCTGATGAAAAATTCCAACAGGTATTTCCTCCCGGCCCTTTTAATGGCTGCATTCATCCTCCTGGCTGCATGCAGCAAGGATTCAGCCGTCAAGCTTGCCATTGAAGGTTCCACGTCCATGCAGAAAATGATGCAGGAAATGGTGGATGCCTATATGGCTTCCCATGCCCATGTAACAGCGGAATACACGGCCAGCGGCTCCAGCGCGGGCATCCGGGCTGTTATCGCCGATTCGGCCGACATCGGCGCCGTTTCCCGGGTGGTGATGGAGGAAGAACTCCACCAGGGTCTCCAGGCCATCCATATCGCATGGGATGCCATCGCGGTCATCGTACACCCGTCCAATACGGTAGAGAATCTGACCAGCGAGCAGGTAGCCCGGATTTACCGGAAGGAAATTACCAACTGGTCGGAGTTTGGCGGGCCTGATGCGGCCATCGTGGTGATCACCCGTGACCCCGCTTCGGGGACGAGGGAGGCCTTTGAAGCGCTCTTTGGGATAAGGGACCAGGTCCGGGCTGACCAGGAAGCCGCAAAAACCGGTGAGACCCTGATAGCCGTGGCCCAGAACCCCCACGCCATTGCTTACGTCTCGCTGAATTACGTCCGGAAGGGCGTCAAAGCCCTGCGCATCGACGGCCGGGAGCCGACCGTTGAAAACGTTCAGAGCGGCAGCTATGAAATCAGGCGCCCTCTGATGATCGTGACAAGGGGGGATCCGGATGCTGCGGAACAGGATTTCATCGATTTCATGTTTTCCCCGGAAGGACGGGCTATTATCAGCCGGGAAGCCATCCCCATCACCAGGGAACGATAGGCAGCCGGCTTTTGACGGACAACCGGCTTCACAGCCATCCGTGTACGGGGATGCTTTGCCTGCGCGTATGATTTATCAATATGACGATGAGAAGGTCGTGAAACTCCATGCATAAAAGTGGTTTTGGCACAACAAGGCTGGGTAATATCCGCCGTTTGGAAGGCCTGATGGAGACGGTGTTTGCGCTGTGCGGCTGGGCCTCCATCATCTCCGTGGTCCTGATTACGGCTTACATCTTTATGGCAGGGCTTCCGCCCATCCTGAAGACAGGTATATCCGAGTTCATTCTCGGAACCCAATGGAAGCCCACCGCCGAGGAACCCAAGTTCGGTATTTTCCCCATGATCCTGGCCTCCTTTCTGGGCATGGCGGGTGCCGCGGCAATCGGTGTTCCCGTGGGCCTCTTTACGGCGATTCTGCTGGCCTTGATGGCGCCAAAAAGGCTTGCTGCTTTCTTAAGAGGCTGTATCGAGCTTATGGCCGGTATTCCATCGGTTGTTTACGGATTCTTCGGCCTTACGGTCATTGTACCCTTCATCAGGATAAACCTGGGAAGCCCGACCGGCACAAGCCTTCTGGCCATGATCATCATCCTGTCGGCCATGATTCTTCCCACCATTGTCAGCCTTTCCGAAACCGCCCTCCGGGCTGTGCCGAAGGAATACATGGAAGGAGCTTTGGCTTTGGGTGCATCCAGGATAGAAGCCATTTTCAAAGTAATGATCCCCGCCGCAGGATCCGGAATCATGGCCTCGGCAGTTCTCGGGATGGGGCGGGCAGTGGGCGAGACCATGGCAGTCATCATGGTATGCGGCAATATCCCCCGCATCCCCCGTTCCCTGCTGGACACGGTCAGTCCCATGACGGCCACCATTGCCAAGGATATGTCCTATGCCGGTCCGTTCCACCAGGCCGCTCTCTTCGGAATCGGCGCCGTGCTCTTTCTCTTCATCGTTGCCCTGAACATGGTCCTGCACGTGGTGGTGCAAAGATCCATTGAAGGGAAGCGGGGTTCGCCATGAGCACAAAACGGAAGGCTAGGGATTTGATCCTGACCGCTCTTATCTGGACGTTTTCTCTTCTCTCAGCTGCTTTTTTGCTCTGGATGATCATAGCCGTCCTGTCCCATGGGCTGTCCGGCATCAGCCTGGACTTTCTGACCGACGAATATAACCTTTACAGGGGCAAGACCGGCATACTCCCCATGATAGCCGGAACCCTGCTCCTCATCTTCTTCACCCTGTCCATAGCGCTTCCGGTGGGTGTCTGCGCAGCCATTTATCTCATCGAATATGCACGACAGGGCTTTGGCGTCCGGGTGATCCGGCTGGCCACCGAAAGCCTTGCCGGAATCCCCTCCATCATCTATGGCTTGTTCGGCTATATTTTCTTCAAGAATACGCTCCGGCTCGGTTTCTCCGTAATCTCCGGCGCGCTGACACTCAGCATCATGGTTTTACCCCTGGTGGTCAGGGTAACGGAGGAAGCGCTTAAGTCGGTGGACAACAGTTATCGCGAGGCCAGCCTGGCTCTTGGCGCCACAAAGCTTTACACCATCTTCCGGGTAATTCTTCCCTGCGCCATCCCAGGCATCCTCTCCGCCGTCATCCTCAGCATGGGCAGGATAATCGGCGAAACGGCGGCCGTCATCTTCACCGCCGGCACGGTGCCGAAAATACCACAGCTTGGTCGCGTTCTGAGTTCCAGTGTCAGGACCCTGTCGGTCCACCTTTACATGGTGGCGCTGGAGGAGGCAGATTTTACCAGCGCTTTTGCCACTGCCACCCTGTTGATTGGCATTATTGCCGTGCTTAACTGGGGGGCCAGGCGCATAGCCCGTCGCATAGTGAAAAGGTAAGATTGCCGTGCGGCGTGGAGGCAGGCCTTTACGGGCTCCCCTGGATGAAGAAAGATTGCCACGCACCGCCTGCGCGGTGCTCGCAATGACAGCTCACGCTGGATCCCTCCACTTCGCGCGGTTCACCAATGACATTCCAGGAACGGTTTTGCAGCCCGAAATGTTTGCTCACCCGTTCCGCATTGGCGAGACCGCCTTTTACTCAAAAGTAATGTAATCCCTCAGGCGTTCCAGGGTTTTCGGGCCTATTCCTTTCACATTCAGGAGATCCTCGGGCACTTTGAACGGACCATGGGCTTCCCTGTATGCGATGATGGCCCTGGCCTTGACCTCGCCGATATAGGGCAGGCTCATCAGCTCCTCCATACTCGCCTTATTGATATTGATCCTGAACGGCCCCTTCGGCTCATTCCCCGGCCTGGTTTCCTCATCGTCCGTGTCCGGCATGTCGTAACGCGTGTCGTCCTCATGTGCATCTTTTTCCTGCAGCGGCTTTTGAGAAGCGGCCGGAGTCTGTGTCGCTGTAATCCGTATGGTTTCCCCTTTCTCATAATCCAGTTTCCAGGCCAGCAGGATGACAAGGGCAAGCAGGATCAGCAAGAGGGCCGCGAGATACTCCCAGGGAATATGCCACTCCCTGTTTCTGATCCGAATACGCATAACCTCTCCGCTTGTTCAATTACTGTTCTGTCCTTACTTGCCTTATTATACCATTATTTGTGCGACATTCCAACTACGCAAGGAAAATCCTGGCTAGTTTTCATTATGCCTTGAGTATGTGGACAACCTAACCTATAATAAAGGTTAAGGAATCTCAAATTTCCTGCTTAATAATTTGAACAAATGCAAAAGATGCCACACCTTACGGAATGGCTCAGGAGTGATTCGTTTTGAGGAAGTTTTCGGCAGCATGCATTCTTTTCTCCCTATTATTGATTTTTCAAATCTGCCTTCCCGTTTTTGCGGAAGAAGTTCCTGATCTTTCCGCGGAGGCATTCATCCTGATCGACATGGAATCCGGGCAGGTCCTCACCGAAAAAAACGCCGACCAGAAAAGGTCGCCTGCCAGCACCACCAAAATCCTTACAGCCATGATCGCGCTGGAGCGCGCTTCTCTCGACACCGACATGATCGCATCCCAAACAGCCATCAACAGTGTCGATATCTACAACTATGTCACCGCGGGAATAAAGCCCGGCGAAATTATCAAGCTGAAAAGCCTGATTGAGCTGATGATGGTGACCTCCGCCAACGAGGTGGGATATATCATTGCGGAAAATGTCTCGCCTGACGGAACCATTTCGGGTTTTGTGAAACTGATGAACGATAAGGCTGCCGAGCTGGGACTGACGGGAAGCCACTTTACCAACCCATGCGGCGTGGAAGATTCCGACCATTACACCACCGCCAGGGATTTGGCCATTCTGGCACGGGAGGCCATGAAATACGACGCCTTCCGCGAGATCGTCGGGAAGACCGAGATCACCATGCCGGACACCAATTTCAGAAAAAGCGGGGACTGGAATGCCAGTTATCTGACATACACCAACAGGCTGCTCACATCCCGATCCAAGTATTATTCCAAGGTCACGGGTATCAAGACGGGCTACACCGATCCCGCAGGTCGCTGCCTGGTCGCTTCCGCCGTCAATCCCGACGGCATGGAGCTGATCAGCGTGGTTCTGGGCGTGGATCCCCAGGATCAGAATCTCGTGTTTGAGGAATCCCAGAAGCTTCTGGAATATGGATTTGCCAATTACAGTATCCGTGATGTGGTGAAAGACGGCGAATACGTTGGACGCTCGGATGTTGCCGATGCCGTGGATGCCAAAAAGGTTGAGCTGATCACCCAGGGAAGCATCCGGCATATCCTTCCTGTGGACAGTGAACGGCTGAGCCAGGAGCTGACCCAGCAGAAAAAACTGCAGGAGCCCTTTAAAGCACCCATTGAAAAGGGGCAGGTCCTGGGCAGCATCGAATACTTTTATAAAGGAAAGTCCATCGGCTCCGTCAACATCATCGCCAACAACGCCATCGAGAAGACCACCATTGCCCAGATCCGTGACAAATACATGGAGATCGTCAACGACGAACGGTTCATCCTGGGCCTGAAAATAGCCGGCGGGCTCGTGGTCTTCCTGATCATCCTGAGACTGGTGCTTCGGACCATCTCGCGGAAAAACAGCAGACGGCGGCGTTATGCCTCCTACTCCTCATCCAGAAGAAAAAACGCCCGCTTCAGGAATTTCAGATAAATCGTCAAACCCCGGGTTTTCCGCCATGTGCTTTTCGAAAGCAAGAACAAGAGGCTGCCTCGATCGGTATGGGCAGCCCCTTTCACATAATCGTCAAACCATTTCAAAGCAATCCTTCAGTATCCCATTCTTCCTACATGGGCAGTTCGGGTGAACGAACGCTTTCCAGCCTCTGCATTCCCTGGGGCTGGACCTCCACGATGATGGGGATGATCATGGGCCTTCTCTTGGTCTTCTTGTACAGGAATGTATTCAGCTCATCCTTGATGGCATTGCGTATGGACGCCCAGTTGGTCCCCCTTCTGCTCACCGCCTTGACCAGCGCTTCCCTGGCCAGGTTCTTCACCTCTTCGATGAGCTCTTCGGATTCCTTCACATAGACAAAGCCTCTGGATATGATCTCCAGGTCGGCCATCTGGTTGCCGACCGAATCGATGGTAGCCACCACGATGATCAGGCCGTCCTCGGAAAGGATCTTCCTGTCGCGGAGGACGATCTCGCCCACATCGCCTACACCCAGGCCGTCAACCAGCACGCTCCCTGACTGGACCGTGCCCGCTATCTTGGCGGAACGGGAAGTCAGCTCCAGCACCTTTCCGTTGGACATGGTGAAGATATTCTTTTCCGACATGCCCAGCGACGCTGCCAGCTTGGCATGCATCTTCAGGTGCCTGTACTCACCATGGGCGGGCACAAAGAACTTGGGCTTTGTCAGCCGGTGCATGAGCTTAAGCTCCTCCTGCCTGGCATGGCCGGAAACATGGATATCGGTCAGGGCATCATAAATAACTTCCGCGCCCTTTTTGAACAGTTCATTGATGACATTGTAGACCATCTTCTCGTTTCCGGGAATGGGGCTGGCGGATATGATGACCAGGTCTCCCTCGTTGATTTCCACCTTTTTATGGGAGGAGCTGGCTATCCGTGACAAAGCCGACATGGGCTCTCCCTGGCTGCCCGTGGTGATGATCACCAGCTCTTCGGGCTTAAACCGCTTGATGCGGTCAATATCGATCAGGGTATCCTCAGGGAAGGACAGGTACCCAAGCCGTATGGCCGTTGTAACCACATTGATCATGCTGCGGCCGCACAGGGCTACCTTTCTTCCGTATTTGACAGCCGAGTTCAGCACCTGCTGAATACGGTGGATGTTGGATGCAAAGGTTGCCACGATAATCCTGGACTTTGCTCCCCTGAAAATGCTGTCAAAGGTATCCCCCACCACGCGCTCGGACATGGTATAGCCCGGGCGCTCCACATTGGTGCTGTCAGACATGAGAAGCAGGATGCCTTTTTTGCCCAACTCCGCAATCCTGGCCAGATCCATGGGCTCTCCCTCAATGGGTGTCTGGTCGATCTTGAAGTCGCCGGTATGGAAAACCATTCCTACCGGTGTATCAATAGCCAGGGACACCGCATCCGCAATGCTGTGGGTGGCCCGGATGAACTCCACCTTGAAAGGCCCCAGCTGGATGGTTTGACCCTGCTTGACAATCCGGAGATCGGCCTTTCCTGCCATGTCATGCTCAACCAGCTTGTTTTCCACAAGGGCCAGCGTCAGCTCGGTTCCATAGACCGGTACCGGCAGGCGCTTGAGCACATAGGGCAGGGCGCCGATATGATCCTCGTGCCCGTGGGTCAATACGATCCCGCGCACCTTCTCCGCGTTCTTTTCCAGGTAGGTGACATCGGGAATGACCAAATCGATTCCCAGCATTTCATCTTCAGGGAAGGCCAGTCCGCAGTCCACCACGATGATGTTTTCACCATATTCAAAAACGGTCATGTTTTTTCCGATCTCTTCCATTCCCCCCAGGGGAATGACTTTTAGCTTATTCTTCTTTTTTGTTGCCACAAAAACCTCCAAACTCTCTTTTTGTATTCTTCTATGCTTTCGGTATGATTCGATCTGATATTTATGGTTGCCTTTATTTGTAGCGTTCCATCAAGTATAATCTAGGTATATTATCATCACCCGGGCCAGATCCGCCCCAGGGATGGAGATTCCGTATGCGCATTATTCTTCCCAAAAAAGTCAGCTCTATAATCTCTGTACTGAATCAGGCGGGCTTTTCAGCCCACGCAGTGGGAGGCTGCGTCCGCGATCTGATCATGGGAAAGGAACCCCATGACTGGGATATCACGACCTCCGCAAGGCCGGAACAGGTAAAAGCCTTGTTTGAAGTCACCCTGGACACCGGCCTCAAGCATGGCACCGTTACGGTCAATCATGAAGGCCAGTGGTGTGAAATAACCACCTGGCGCACCGATTTGGGCTATATAAATCATCGGCATCCGGAACAGGTCAGGTTTACCGATTCGCTGGAAGCCGACCTGGCACGCAGGGACTTTACCATCAATGCCATGGCTTTTCACCCCGACGAAGGGATCATTGACCCCTTTGGCGGCATGGACGATATCCGATCAAGGCTCATCCGTTCGGTCGGGGATCCGATGAAGCGCTTCGGAGAGGATGCCCTGCGCATGCTTCGGGCCATTCGTTTTTCCGCCCAGTTGGGGTTCGAGATAGAAAGCCGCACTTATCAGGCCATCCGCATGCTCCACGCGGATATCGCCTACATCAGTTTCGAAAGGATCCGCAGCGAACTGGATAAAATCATGGCATCAGCCCACCCGGAAAGGCTTGGACTTATCTGGGACACGCGGCTGTCCGATCATATTTTCCCCGGCATTCCTGCCTTACCCGAACCCTTCCTGAGGACATGCCATGAACCGTTTGCCCCGGGAACCCCGGTATATTTCCTCGGCAGCCTGTTTTACTGGGCATTCGCCCGGGACAGAACCGAACAGGCCGCAAGGATACTCTGGCGGCTGAAATACGATAATCGCACCATTTCGGATACCAGGAACCTTCTCCTGGCCGCCGAACTTATGAAAGCCCCAACGCCGCGCAACATCAGGCTTGCCTGTCGTCTGTACGGAAAGAAGATTGCGGAAATGGCCGCGAAGATTTCTGCTCAGCACGGGGATACGGCCAACCGTGAGAATTGCGGCCTTGATCCGTTGCTGATGGCAGATCCCCAACCCCTGGCCATAACTGGTGCCGATCTGATCCGTTCGGGTATCGGTGAAGGCCGGGAAATCGGCGCCATCCTCTCCCTGCTGAACCTGTGCCTTTGCGAAAATCCCCGGCTCAACACCCGGGAGACCCTGCTTCTCCTTTCCGGAGCTTTCCACAAAAAGCTTCTTGAAAACAACCTGCTCGGATAAATGTTTTCAAAACAAAGGGATTGACTGAATAAGCCAATCCCCCTATCATCCGTTTATGAACAACCAGGGTTCTATAATAAATGTTGGGGTGCCGAGGGACAGAACACTTCGGAACTCCAACATTTTTTTTGCAAACAAAGAGAGCATGGAGTGAATTCTCTAGTAAAATGAAGTTACCCAATCCAACATTTTAAAGGAGAATCAACCATGCTCTACAAAGATTATACGCGAGAATTTATTGGATTTGAAGATGTAATCGTTACCTTCGCAGAAAGAAAGGACAATCAGTTCCACATTCATATGAAAATGAAGCGAAAAGCCCATAAGTGTCCCCGCTGTGGTCGGATTACGGAAAAGATTCACGATTACAGAGAACAACGAATTAAGGATATATCTTCATTTGGAAGCTATACTTTCATACATCTGAGGAAACGACGCTATGTATGTCCTTCATGCAATAAAAGGTTTTATGAAGAGGTACCTTTCCTGCCAAG
>NZ_FQZP01000029.1 GCF_900142095.1 Thermoclostridium caenicola
TTTCAGTTCGTTCTTTGTCAAGGTGATCTGCTCCTTGCTCATACTGACATTTTCTCGGATCAGTTACACCCTGACAATATCACAGAACAACAACAGATATTCCGTGAAACGCTTGACATCAGGCTTTGGATATGTTAGACTCAATATTGCTTTGCCAGCTTTTTTTTTGTGCAAAAAAATAACATAGTTAATGCATAGGGGTGTTCCAGAAATGAGAGTCAGAATAACCATGGCTTGTACAGAATGCAAGCAGAGAAACTATGATACCATGAAGAACAAGAAGAACGACCCTGACAGGATCGAACTGAACAAGTACTGCAGGTTTTGCCGTAAGCACACTCTGCACAGGGAAACCAAATAACGAATTGGGAGTTGTTATCCATGACCGATCAGAAGGAAAAAGTCACGTTTACCAAGCGTATAAGCAGGTTTTTCAAAGAAATTCGCACAGAGATGAAAAAGGTCATCTGGCCTACAAGACAGCAACTGATTAATCACACTCTGATCGTCTTTACGGCATGCCTGGTCGTTGGTGTTGTAGTTTGGATCGCTGATGCCGGATTGGGCCTCTTGTTCCAGGCCATATTCGGGAAGTAAAAGCGGAAGGAGGGCAGGAGCTTTTTGTCTCCGCTTTTTGATGGCAGATGAAGCAAAATGGTATGTGGTCCATACCTACTCAGGATACGAGAACAAGGTAAAGGCCAATATCGAGAAGATTGTAGAAAACCGGAAAATGCAGGATTATATCCTCGATGTGGTCGTTCCCATGGAGGAGCAGATCGAGATCAAGGACGGCAAGAAGCGGGCGACCCTCAAGAAGGTTTTTCCGGGCTACGTATTGGTAAAGATGATCATGACCGACGAATCATGGTATGTAGTACGCAATACCAGAGGCGTGACCGGTTTTGTAGGTCCGGGATCCAAGCCTGTTCCCCTGTCAGATGAAGAGGTCCGCATGATGGGTGTGGAACAGGTTGAGACGGTTGTGGATTATGAAGTTGGTGACAGCGTCCGCGTTATCGACGGACCCCTGGAAAGCTTTATTGGTACCGTTGAGGAGATCAGCATGGACAAGAAAAAGGTACGTGTCATGGTCTCCATGTTTGGCAGAGAAACTCCTGTTGAACTCGATTTTGTCCAGATTATGAAGCTGTAGCAGGTTATTCGTCACACACAAGGAATAGGGCTGTCGGAGGCGCCTGGAAGGCGCTTTCTCGACAGAACAAGCATGTTTTGCTTTCATGTGCGCTTAAGCACTTGAATAGAGGCCTGAAAAAAGGCAAATACACTGGGAGGTGGATTATTAATGGCAAAAAAGGTTTTGGGCTATGTAAAGCTGCAGCTCCCCGCAGGTAAGGCAACACCTGCTCCACCGGTTGGACCAGCCCTCGGACAACACGGCGTTAATATCATGCAATTCTGTAAGGAATTCAATGAGAGAACCGCAAAGGATGCAGGGTTGGTAATTCCGGTGGTACTCACCGTTTATGCAGATCGTTCATTCTCATTCATTACGAAGACTCCTCCGGCTGCCGTCCTGATCAAGAAGGCGTGCAAGATCGAGAGCGGCTCCGCCAGACCCAACAGGGATAAGGTGGCCAAGATCTCCAGGGAAGAGGTTCGCAAGATTGCTGAGATGAAGATGCCTGACCTGAACGCGGGCAGCCTGGAAGCAGCTATAAGCATGATTGCGGGCACAGCCAGGAGCATGGGCGTTGTAGTCGAAGACTGATAGGCTGTCCCATAAGATGTGGGAGGGAGCAATTCCCGATTTTTCAATGACCACAAAGGAGTGATAATCATGAAGAGAGGCAAGAAGTATCTGGAAAGTCTCAAGCTTGTCGATAGAACCAAACTGTATGAACCCACCGAGGCATTTGACCTGGTTCAGAAGGCAGCAAGAGCAAAGTTCGATGAAACAGTGGAAGTACACGTCAAGCTGGGCGTTGACTCCAGGCACGCAGACCAGCAGGTAAGGGGCGCTGTGGTTCTTCCCCATGGTACAGGTAAGACCGTGCGCGTGCTGGTGTTCGCCAAAGGCGAAAAGGCTACCGAGGCCGAACAGAACGGTGCCGACTATGTAGGTGCCGAAGATTTGGTGGCCAAGATTCAGAATGAAAACTGGTTTGATTTTGATGTGGTTGTGGCAACCCCGGATATGATGGGTGTTGTCGGACGTCTGGGTCGTGTCCTCGGTCCCAAGGGACTCATGCCCAACCCGAAGGCCGGAACGGTTACCATGGACATTGCCAAGGCCATTGCCGATATCAAGGCCGGTAAGATCGAGTACCGTCTCGACAAGACCAATATCATCCACTGCCCCATCGGCAAGGTGTCCTTCGGCACCGAAAAGCTGCGTGACAATTTCCGCACGCTGATGGAAGCCATCATCAAGGCTAAGCCGGCTGCAGCCAAGGGTCAGTACCTGAAGAGCGTTACCATCTCATCCACCATGGGACCTGGTATCCGCATCAATCAGCAGAAAGTGCTTGACTGATTGGCTGAAATCCTATAGAATAACGTTTGTGATCTTAACCGTAGACAGCAGGAACCCTTCGGGGTGTAACGTATATCATCCTGCCGAGGTTAGAGAAAAGTGGTATTGGTATGCCCTTTCGCAGTCTACGGTTTGGATCGCGGAAGGGTTTTTTGTTGTGAAATGAAAGTTTCATGCTGGAGCCCTGGATAACCGTTGGAAAACCAATTCTCTCATCAAGGAGGTGCTCAAATGCCCAGTGAAAAAATACTGCAGCAGAAAAAGGCTGAGGTGGAAAAGCTGAACGGCAAGATCGTCAACGCCCAGTCCTTTGTGCTCGCTGATTACAGAGGCCTTACCGTTGAGCAGGACACCAAGCTGAGAAAGGCCATGCGTGAAGCAGGTATTGAATACAGGGTCTACAAGAACTCCATCATCAGCTTTGCCGTGAAAGATACGCCCTACAGCGAGCTGACAAAGTATTTGGAAGGTCCTACGGCCATTGCCATCAGCGAAAACGATCCGGTTGCTCCTTCCAAGCTGCTCGTCCAGTTTGCCAAAGACTATGAGAAACTGGAAATCAAGGCCGGTATGGTAGAAGGCAAAGTCATCGACCTTGCCGGTGTGGAAGAGCTGGCCAAGACCCCGTCCAGGGAAGAACTGCTTGGAAGACTTATTGGCAGCCTGCAGAGCTCGCTCTATGGTCTTGCCATTGCTCTCAATGCTATTGCTGAAAAGCAGGAGCAGGCACAGGAAGCATAACCTGTCGCAGAACACTTTATCGGTAAACCGATTTTAACAAAGAATAGGAGGATATGAAGATGAGCGAAAAGATCACAAAGTTCATTGAAGAGATCAAAGCCCTGTCCATTCTCGAGCTTAAGGAGCTTGTTAAGGCTATTGAAGAGGAATTCGGCGTATCTGCCGCACCTGTTGCTGTAGCAGCCGGCCCTGTTGCTGCTGGCGGCGCTGCTGCTCCCGCTGAGGAGAAGACCGAATTCGATGTTATCCTGAAGGATGCTGGTCCCGAGAAGATCAAGGTTATCAAGGTTGTTCGCGAGATCACCAACCTGGGTCTGAAGGAAGCCAAGGATGTTACCGAAAAGGTACCCAGCACCATCAAGGAAGGCGTATCCAAGGAAGAGGCAGAGTCTATCGCTGCCAAGTTCAAGGAAGTTGGCGCCGTTGTCGAAATCAAATAAGGATTACGAAGGCTTTGAACGAGCCGGCTCCGCCAGGTGCCGGCTCGTTTTGTTGTACCAGGGGCGGTCCTTCTGGTTCATTGACACAAAGCAGCACAAATGATGGCTTCGCGGGTTCCCGGCCGACGGGATTATTTCCCACTCCGATACTCGCTTGGACACCAGAAAGGGAGCCCGTAAAAGTTAAGGCGCATTGCGATTAGGTGCCAAAACATCCTGCGAGAATGGGACAAGGTCGGCCGCTGTTTGAGCGCAGTGAGTTCAGCCAACCCCCATTCGAATAGCCTGATGTTTTGCAGCCGTGCAGCACAGCGGCCGGCTTTTACGGGTTCCCGGCACCTGTGCTGCATTTACATTCATACGCCGGGCAAAATCTTCTGCCATGTTCCCTCTTCCTTGATATCTTTTCGAAAAGCGGGTAGAATGTATATGCGAGACGGAAACTGTTCCCAAAGCCCACACTGCATGAAAACCAACAAGCGATACGGAGGTAAAGGAACTTGTCAAAACCAATTGTTGCCATCGTCGGAAGGCCAAATGTCGGTAAGTCGACATTTTTTAATTACCTGGCAGGACGAAGGATATCCATCATCGATGATACTCCCGGCGTCACGCGGGACAGGATATATGCTGAAAGCGAATGGAGAGGCCGGAAGTTTACCATCATTGATACCGGCGGCATTGAGCCCAACACCGACGACTATATCAAGCAGCAGATGATCCAGCAGGCCCACATCGCCATTGACATGGCCCATGTGATCATCATGCTGGTGGACGTGAAAACTGGCCTGACAGCCCTGGATGAGGAAGTGGCCAATATCCTGAGAAAAGCGGATAAACCGGTTCTGTTGGCTGTCAATAAAGTGGACAATCCGGGCCAGCCGCCTGCGGATATCTATGAGTTCTACAACCTGGGTATGGGCGAGATCTATCCCATTTCTTCCATTCACGGGTTGGGGATTGGCGAGCTCCTTGATGCGGTTTATGAGCATTTTCCCAGTGCCGAGGAGCTGAGCGAGGACGAGGACGCCATCAAGGTGGCTGTCATCGGCAGGCCCAATGTGGGTAAATCCTCCATCATCAACAGGATACTGGGCGAAGAACGGGTGATTGTCAGCGACATCCCCGGCACCACGAGGGATGCCATTGATACGCATTTTGAAGTGAACGGCAAGCGCTATGTGTTCATCGATACTGCCGGCATCAGGCGGCAGAGCCGGGTGGATGATGAAATCGAGAAATACAGCGTGCTTCGCTCATGGGCAGCCGTGGACCGGGCCGATGTCTGCCTCATCATGCTGGATGCCCGGGACGGTGTGACCGAGCAGGATACCCGTATTGCAGGATATGCCCATGAACAGGGCAAGGCCTCCATCATTGTGGTCAATAAGTGGGATCTGGTTGAGAAGCAGACCGGAACGCTGGAGGAATACCGCAAAAAGGTCGGCCAGGACCTGGAATACATGAACTATGCGCCCATTGTCTTTGTTTCCGCGAAGACGGGGCAGCGCGTCCACAGGCTGTTCGAACTGATAGATTATGTATTCGACCAGGCCAGCCTGAGAATTCAGACCGGTGTCCTGAACGATGTGCTCAACGAAGCCATCGCCATGGTTCAGCCACCCTCCGACAAGGGCAAGAGGCTGAAGATCTATTACATGACACAGACCGGTATACGGCCTCCGAGCTTTGTGCTTTTTGTCAATGACGCAGAATTGATGCATTACTCCTATGAAAGGTACCTGAAAAACACCCTCAGGAGCAATTTCGGGTTTGAAGGGACGCCCATATGGTTTACCGTCAGGGAGAAGGGTGACAAGACATGATATGGATTTTGCTTTCTGCTGTGGCAGGGTATCTCCTGGGCAGCATCAATACCTCTCTGGTTGTTGGAAAACTGTTCTATAAGAAGGATGTACGCCAATACGGCAGCGGAAACGCCGGCGCCACCAATACCTTAAGGACGCTGGGGAAAACAGCTGCCGCCATTGTGGTAGTCGGTGATCTCCTGAAGGGCATCCTGGCCTGTCTGATTGGCCGGTGGCTGCCCGGCGAGACTGCCGCCGGGGTGTATGGGGGCGAATATGCCGCAGGCATTATGGCCGTGATTGGGCATAACTGGCCCCTGTATTTCGGCTTCAAGGGAGGCAAGGGGGTTATGACGGCTTTTTCCGTTGTTCTGATGTTTTCGCCCCTGGCAGCGTTGATCTGCCTCCTGGCGTTCATCGTGATTGTGGCCATAACCAGGTATGTTTCCCTCGGATCCATCATCGGCGGCGCGGCCTTTCCGCTTGTGGCCTGGCTCATGGGCGAACCGCTCCTTCTCGTTCTGACCGGCGTTCTCCTGGGATTGCTGATCATCATCAGGCATGCCTCCAATATCAGGCGCCTGTTGGAGGGTAATGAAAAGAAACTGAGTTTCAAGGATAAACCGTCAGGGGAATGACGGCACGGGAAGCCTGCCGACAGAAGCGATATTACAGCTTGATGAAAGGAATGGATGCATATGTCAGTGGTTTCTATCATAGGTGCCGGGAGCTGGGGAACCAGCCTTTCCGTTCTGCTTTCGAACAACGGGCATCAGGTCCGCGTCTGGTCCCGTTTCCAGGAGGAAGTGGATCTGCTCAACAGGGAGAGGGAGCATAAGGAAAAGCTTCCGGGGGTCAAGGTTCCGGAAACGGTGGTCTTCACGTCCGATCTGAAAGCTTGCCTGGAGGGGCATGATTTCGTGGTTATTGTGCTCCCGTCCCAGACTGTCCGGGAAAATGCAAGGCTTTTGGCGCCGTATCTTTCCCCCAATGATATCGTGGTTCTGTGTTCAAAGGGAATAGAGGAGGAGTCCGGAAAAAGGCTGAGCCAGGTTGTGCTGGAGGAAGCGCCCGGGGTAAGGGTTGTAGCCTTGTACGGGCCAAGCCATGCCGAAGAGGTAGCCATCGGTATTCCTACCACGGTGGTGGCAGCCTGTCCGGATCAGGATGCAGCCATGAAGGTCCAGGACTTGTTCATGTCACCCAGTTTCAGGGTGTACACCAGCTCGGACATCATAGGGGCTGAAATCGGAGCCGCATTGAAGAACATCATTGCCCTGTGCGCCGGTATCAGCGATGGCCTGGGCTACGGCGACAACAGCAAGGCTGCCCTGATGACCCGGGGTATCACCGAGATCGCCCGCCTGGGAACGGCCATGGGAGCCAATGCCAAGACATTTTCCGGGCTGACCG
The DNA here is from genome assembly GCF_900142095.1 of Thermoclostridium caenicola. Taxonomy (GTDB): domain Bacteria; phylum Bacillota; class Clostridia; order DSM-8532; family DSM-8532; genus Thermoclostridium_A; species Thermoclostridium_A caenicola. The sequence continues at coordinate 6,900 of NZ_FQZP01000029.1, forward strand.
GCATTGGGGACCTGATTGTGACCTGCACCAGCCGCCACAGCCGCAACTGGAGAGCGGGAAATCTTATCGGCAAGGGGTATACCCCCGAGGAAGCCGTGGCCAGCGTCAAGATGGTGGTTGAGGGCATATCCGCCACGAGAGCCGTTAAAGGCTTGATGGATCGGTACCAGATCAGCATGCCCATCTGCCTGGAAGCCTATCGGATCCTGTTTGAGGGTAAGGACTGCAGGAAAGCGGTTTATGACCTGATGACCCGGAGAAAGAAGCACGAATTCGAGGATACCGGATGGTAACGGGAAATGTAAAGCAGATATCGGTGCAGAACATGAAAAAAGCCGTTTCAACCGAAACGGCTCTTTCTTTATGGTTCTCAGACTGTGATCTTCTTTCCCACAATCAGCGGCCATTCCTGGTCGCCGATGAGGGTTTTTCCGGCCGTGATGGTGACTCCCTTATCCAGGATGCAGTAATTGAGCTGTGCGCCTTCCTCGACGGTGGTGCCCTGCATGAGGATGCTGTTTTTGATATGCACGCCCTTCATGACACGGACGCCCCTGTTCAGAACGCTGTTTTCCACTTTCCCTTCAATGATGCAGCCGTCGGCGATGATGGAGTTTTTGACATCCGCCTCCTCGTTGTATTTGGCAGGCGCTTCATCCTTTACCTTGGTATAGATCTTACGCCTGTCCATCAAAAGCTCGCGGCGAACCCTGGGATCCAGCAGGTCCATATTGGCCCGGTAATAGAGCTGGATGCTGTTGAGGGGTCTCCAGTATCCCTTGAAGATGTAGGCGTAAATGCGCATGCTGTCTATGCTGCGAATGATGATGTCCATGACCAGATCGGTATAACCCTTGGCGGCGCTGTCCTGCATCAGTTCGATCAGGAACTTGCGCTTCATGATGTAAACGCCCATGGATCCGAGACTGCCGGTGGGATTCAGGGGCTTTTCCTTGAAATCCACGATTCTGCTGTCCTCGTCAATCTCCACGATCCCCAGTGTCTTCTTGTCGTTTTCGGTCAGATCGTCCAGGGCACGGCAGGCGATGGTGATGTCCGCATCCTTGTCCACATGCTGCTCAAGCATGGGGGTATAATCCATGTTATAGATGGCGTAGCCGTTGGCGATCACGACAAACTCCTCGTCGCTTCTTTCCAGGAAGGTCATGTTATTATAAATAGCGTCTGCGCTGCCCTTATACCATCCGTTTCCAAACTCCGAGAGATAGGGGGGGAAGATCCTCAGACCTTCATTTTTCCTGTCCAGGTCCCATTCCTTGCCCGAACCCAGATGATCGATGAGGGAACGGATGCTGTACTGGGTCAGGACGCCCACATTGACGATGCCGGAGTTCACCATGTTGGACAGGGTGAAATCGATGGCCCGATATTTTCCGCCAAAGGGGATGGCTGCGATGGAACGCTCTACGGACAGTTCTTTCAGCCGGTTGTTTTTTCCGCCTGTCAGGATAATGCCCATGGCTCTTTTCATTGGCCGTTTCCTCCCTTCATCAGATAGCCGCCGGAAGGGATTTCGCTGGTGGTGAAATCCTGCGGTATAACAAAATTATCAATGACCACATTTCTGCCGATGGTGGTGCCGTTGGGTATGACCGTGTTGGAGCCTATGACGGTGATGTTCGTGTTGTAGACCTTGGGATTGTAGAGATTTTCCGCAAACTCGCCCACACCGCAGCGTACATGATTGCCGATAACGCTGCCCTCACCGATGATGGAGCAGTTGATCTCCGCGTTGTGGCCGATGAATGCGTCGGACATGATGATGGAATCCTGTATGACGGCACCTTCCTGGACGGTTACGCCGGGGAATATCACCGAGTTGCGGACAGTACCGTATATCATGCAGCCTTCCGCAATGATGGATTTGGTAACCTTTCCGGTCTCACCGATGAAATGGGCCGGATATACCGGGTTGGGCGTGTAGATCTTCCAGTAGGGATCGTACATGTTGAACTCGGGAATGCGATCGATAAGGTTCATGTTGGATTCCCAGAAGGCTTGTATGGTACCCACATCACGCCAGTAGCCGGTGAACTGGTAGGCGTATAGATTTTTTCCGTCATTCAGCATGGCCGGAATGATGTTTTTTCCAAAGTCGTGTTCCGAGTTAGGATCCTCATGGTCCCGCATCAGGTATTCCTTCAATATGCTCCAATTGAAGATATAGATGCCCATGGAAGCCAGCGTGCTTTTAGGTTTTTGGGGCTTTTCCTCAAACTCGAAAATCTTGTTGCTGTCGGTTATGTTCATGATCCCATAGCGGCTGGCCTCTTCATAGGGAACATCGATCACCGAGATAGTGGCATCGGCGTTTTTCTTCTTATGGAATTCCAGCATTTCGGAATAGTTCATTTTGTAGATATGATCTCCCGAGAGGATGAGGACGTATTTTGGAGAAATCTCTTCCACGTAATTGATGTTCTGGAGTACGGCATCGGCGGTTCCGGAATACCATTCGCCCTTTTCAAAACGCTGATAGGGGGTCAGAATGGTCAAACCACCGTTCATTCGGTCCAGATCCCAGGGCTTTCCGATGCCGATATGGGAATGAAGCTTGAGGGGTTGGTACTGGGTGAGGACGCCGACGGTATCGATATTGGAATTGATGCAGTTGCTCAGTGTAAAGTCGATGATCCTGTATTTTCCTCCGTATAGAACGGCCGGTTTTGCGATGTTGTGGGTGAGGACACCCAGGCGACTGCCCTGACCGCCGGCCAGGATAAGCGCAATGATCTCTTTACGGGCCATATCGTATATTCCTCCCAGCTTATGTATTGATTAATATTTACCAATCCTTCTGACAATAAAACAGAACGATTGTCGGCGATGGGCGCGGAGCGGGCCTGAAAAGCCTGCGGCCGCGGGGCTCACTGCGGCAATAAACGTGATATAAAAAACCATAACGAGATTATGATATGATGAAACGGACAAATTAATTAAAAATATTGAAATTTCCTGAGATTATCATTATAATAATTTAAAGTCAAAGAAAGTCAAAGTTAAATCCGGCGCAAGGAGGTGCGTCGATGCAATACCGCGACTACTACGAGATTCTGGGCGTTCCAAGGGATGCGACGCAGGAACAGATTAAGAAGGCATACCGGAAACTGGCCAAGGCATACCATCCGGATGCCCATCCGGGCAATAAGGAGTATGAGGAAAAGTTCAAACAGATCAATGAGGCCTATGAGGTGCTTGGCAACCCTGAAAACCGGAAGAAATACGACCAGTTGGGAAGCCGGTTTAATTTTGCCAACGGCTTTGACTTTGACCCTTCCCAATTCGGCTTCGGAAATACGCGGTATGAGTTCAGAAGCGGCAATGGCCGCGGTTTCAGTGATTTCTTCAACCTGTTTTTCGGTCCCGGTGGCCTGAACATCGATGATCTTTTCGGCGGCCTGGGGATGGATGGATTCGGCAGGGATGCTGCGGGCTTCAGAGCCTATCGTGCCGGAACCCATGGGTCTGCAAAAGGGGAGGACAGGGAAGTTGAGGTCACCATACCGGTCACCGACGGGCTCAAGGGCGCCGAACGCCGGATTGCCATCGATACCCCCGATGGACGGAAAACGCTGGCCATAAAGATTCCCAGGGGCATCCAGCCAGGCGGGAAGATTCGCCTGCAAGGCCTCGGCGGAAAGGGTATCGGCAGCGGGCCAAACGGTGATTTGTACCTGGTTGTCCGCTTTTCTGAGGATGGCCTGAAGCTGAGCGGCCACGACCTCATCATGGATTTGCCGGTTCTGCCGTGGATTGCGGCCCTTGGCGGCGAGCAGACCGTCGATACGCCCGACGGCAGGATCCTTGTGCGCGTGCCAGAAGGCATTCAGAGCGGCGGCAAGATCAGGATTCCCGGGAAAGGTTATTACACGCCGGCAGGCGGACGCGGTGATCTCTACCTGACCGTACGCCTGGTCAATCCGCCGACGCTGACTCCGAAACAGCGGAGGCTGTATGAGCAACTGCGGGATGAATCCTGAGGGCAGATTGGCTGATTGGCTTTACAGAATGGCAGGATGGCTGAGAAAAAAGACAAGGGGTTCCCTGCTTTTTTAGGGGACAGGCATCGGAATTGAGGTGGTTTTATGAATCTTGAACGATTTACAGAAAAAGCGCAGCAGGCGGTGGTTGAGTCCCAGCAGATTGCCATCCGCATGGACCATCAGCAGGTGGACGCGGAACATATGGCCCTTGCCCTGGTTGAGCAGGAAGACGGGCTGATACCCAGAATCCTCCTGTCACTGGGTATCAGCCCGCAGGAACTGGGCGGACGGATCAGGAGCGAACTGGAAAGGCAACCCAAGGTATATGGCGCAGCAGCTTCCAATGTCTATGCCACCCGGCGGTTCAACCAGATCCTGCTTGCGGCCGAGGACATAGCGAAAAAACAGCAGGACGAATATGTCAGTGTGGAACATATCTTTCTGGCGCTCATGCAGGAAAGGAACGGTTACATCAAGGGGCTGATGCAGCAGTACGGCGTTGACCGGGAGCGCTTTGAAGAGGCTCTGGCCCGGATTAAGGGCGGCCGCCGCGTGACCAGCCAGAACCCGGAGATGAGCTACCAGGCCCTGGAGAAATACGGGCGCGACCTGGTGGAGCTGGCCAGAAAGGGAAAACTTGACCCGGTTATTGGCCGTGATGCGGAGATCCGCCGCGTCATCCGGATCCTTTCCCGAAGGACCAAGAACAACCCGGTTCTGATCGGAGAGCCCGGCGTGGGTAAAACAGCAGTTGTGGAAGGCCTGGCCCAGCGCATTCTCAAGGGCGATGTGCCCGATGGGCTCAAGAACAAGACCATCTTTGCGCTGGACATGGGTGCGCTGATTGCGGGCGCCAAGTTCCGTGGCGAGTTCGAGGAACGCCTGAAAGCGGTTCTCCAGGAAATTGAGCAGTCGGATGGCCGCATCATCCTATTCATCGATGAGATTCACAATATTGTTGGGGCCGGAAGGGCAGAAGGCGCCATGGATGCCGGCAATATCCTCAAGCCCATGCTGGCCAGGGGCGAGCTCCATTGCATAGGCGCCACCACTCTGGATGAATACAGGAAGTATATCGAGAAGGATGCCGCCCTGGAGCGGCGCTTCCAGACCGTGCTCGTGGATCAGCCCACGGTGGAGGATACCATATCCATCTTAAGGGGCTTAAAGGAGCGCTTTGAGATACACCATGGCGTGAGGATAACCGACAATGCCATCATTGCCTGCGCGGTCCTGTCCAACCGGTATATCACCGATCGCTTCCTTCCCGACAAGGCCATTGACCTGATGGACGAGGCGGCCGCCATGCTGAGGACCGAGATTGACAGCATGCCTTCCGAACTGGATGAGATCAGCCGGCGCATCATGCAGTTGGAGATCGAGGCGCAGGCCCTGAAAAAGGAAACCGACAGGGGATCCCAGGAACGTCTTGCTTCCATCGAGGACGAGATCGCCGGGCTCAAGGATCGGGCCAACCGGATGAAGGCCCAGTGGGAACTGGAAAAGGAATACATCCGGCGGGAAAAGGAACTGAAGGAGCAAATCGAGCAGGTACGGCTGGAGATAGAGCAGGCAGAGCGGCATTATGACCTTGAACGGCTGGCCGTTCTGAAGCATGGCAGGCTGCCCGAGCTGGAATCCCGGCTTGCGGCTGAGAAACAGAAGCAGAAGGAACTGGCGGGCCGCATGCTCAAGGAGGAGGTCACCGAGGAAGAGATAGCGGAAATCATCTCCAGGTGGACCGGCATCCCGGTGACACGCCTGATGGAGGAAGAGAGGGAAAAGCTTCTCAACCTGGACAGGATCCTGCACAAACGGGTGATAGGCCAGGATGAGGCGGTCCAGGCCGTCGCCGATGCGGTACTGCGCGCCAGGGCAGGACTGAAGGACGTCAAACGCCCCATCGGTTCCTTCATATTCCTGGGGCCCACGGGCGTTGGCAAGACCGAACTGGCCAGAGCCTTGTCGGAAGCACTGTTTGATTCCGAGGACAACATGGTCCGAATAGACATGAGCGAGTATATGGAAAAGCATGCGGTGGCACGCCTCATAGGCGCACCACCCGGTTATGTGGGATACGAGGAGGGCGGACAGCTGACCGAGGCCGTGCGCAGAAAGCCCTACAGTGTCATCCTCTTTGATGAGATTGAAAAGGCCCATCCCGATGTCTTCAATCTTCTGCTCCAGATCCTGGATGACGGACGGCTCACCGATAGCCAGGGGCGTGTGGTAAACTTCAAGAACACGGTCATCATCATGACCTCCAACATCGGAAGCGATATCCTGCTGGAGGGTGCCAACGAAGAGGGTGAACTGAGCGAAGATGTGAGGGAGAGGGTGATGTCCCTGCTGAGAAGGGGGTTCAGGCCGGAATTCCTCAATCGCGTCGATGAAATCGTCCTCTTCAAACCCCTCACCAGAAAGGAGATCAGGGCCATTGTCGGTCTGGTGCTGGAAAGCCTTTCCAAACGCCTGGAAGATCGGCATATCCGTATCGAGACCACGGAACGGGCTTTGGAGCGGATGGTGGAGGAAGGCTGGTCGCCCGTATACGGCGCACGCCCCATCAGGCGATACATCCAGAAGATCGTGGAAACAGGGCTTGGCAGGATGATCATCAACGGAGAAATCGCGGAAGGGGATACGGCGCTCATCGATGCCGATGGAACAGGTATTGTGATCAAAAGAAAGCAGGAATAAGGATACGCCCGGCCGGATTTTTTGCCGGCCGGCTTTTTTCATTTTCAGGGCAGCAAAAAAGGAGAGTTGCTACTCTCCTTTGTCATCACAGCGTTACCGGAAATTAATACCTGTCGCGATTTGCCATTCTCTGAGCCTTTCTGGCCCTCCTGCATTCCGGACATCTCTGGGGCTCGTTTTCAAAGCCCTTTTCCTTGTAAAAAGCCTGCTCACCTTCTGTAAAGACGAACTCTGCGCCGCAATCTTTGCACTTCAGCTGCTTGTCTGCCATCTCTTTCAAAACCTCCTTAAACTATTTCGGATGATACAAAACTCGAAACTGGGACCCTCATCCGATATTTAAAGGAGGACTGGGGCAGAGTTCGATTTGTAACAATCCAAAATCATAATGGCTTTATATAGTATATCACGCATTGGGAAAAAAACAAGGGGTTTTTGTACTGTATGAACTGAAATTTTTTGTAAAAAGTGTGGGATGCAGGATGCAGCCCTCATAAAAAGAGTCTACCTTGGCATCCTATTACATGGTAAAATGGAAATGCTTCAGTCATGAGATCGCGTGAAAGCGGTCACCGGTTGACAGGATTTCCTGACCGGGAATCAGCATGTTCGGGGGGAATGGATATGAGCAAGGGCGCTCAGGACAATGACAGAATAATGGAAGGCCTTTCGGCCCGGGAAATGGTGGATATGGCCCTCAGGGCGCAGCAGCATGCCTATGTACCCTATTCCGGGTTCCATGTGGGTGCCGCCGTCCTCGCAGACAACGGGAAGGTTTATACAGGCTGCAATATCGAGAATGCCTCGTTTGGCGCAACCATCTGCGCCGAGAGAACGGCCATTGCCAAGGCTGTTTCCGACGGCGCCAGAAGGATCCTGGCCGTGGCGGTCTCCAGTGACAGCGAGGGTCCCACACAGCCCTGCGGAATTTGCCGGCAGGTAATGAGCGAATTCTGCTCGGAAGACATGCCCCTCTATCTGAGCAACCGTAACGGTGAGTATGCGGAGTACGCGTTCCGGGAGCTTCTGCCAAACCAGTTTGTTCTGAAATCCAAACCAAATGCAGATTGACGATAACCTCGATCAGATTAGGAAAAGGGCGGGAGGAAAGCGATGGCATTCAAATCGGGTTTTATCACCATTATCGGAAGACCTAACGTGGGGAAATCCACGCTGCTGAATCTTCTGACAGGCGAGAAGGTCTCCATTATTTCCAGGAAGCCGCAAACCACCAGGCACAACATACGGACCGTCGTGACACGGGAAGATTTCCAGATGGTCTTTGTGGATACCCCCGGCATCCACAAGCCCAAGAACAAGCTGGGCGAATTCATGATGAATGCGGCCATGGATACCCTGGATGATGTGGATATCGTCCTGTACATGGTGGAGGCCACCGAGAATGAAATCGGTCCCGGCGACCAGTCCATCATAGCTGCCCTGAAAAAAGTCCACACACCGGTCATCCTGGCCATCAACAAGGTGGATCTGGTTGAAAAGTCCAGTCTTCTGCCTTTGATTGACATGTACAGCAAGGCCCATGATTTCAGGGAGATCGTTCCCATCAGCGCAACCGATCCCAGAACGGTGGAGCTGATGTTCGGTATTCTGAAGAAATACCTTCCTGAAGGAGAAAAGCTCTACCCCGACGACATGCTGACCGATCAGCCTGCCAAGGTTCTGGTCCAGGAGCTTATCAGGGAGAAAATGCTGGAGCTTCTGGATGACGAGGTGCCTCACGGGGTTGGCATCGAAGTGGTGCGCTACAATGAGAACGAGGAGAGGAATATCCTGGGCATCGATGCCAATATCTACTGTGAAAAAGCCTCCCATAAGGCCATCATCATCGGAAAGGGCGGCGAAATGCTGAAGAGGATTGGTATCCGGGCCAGGGAGGATATTGAACGGCTGTTCGGCATGAAGGTTGTGCTCAAGCTCTGGGTCAAAGTCAAGGAAGACTGGCGCAATAGTGATTATATGCTCAACGAACTTGGGTATAAATCATAGAGAGGAGCCTGCCATGGCGCTTATCCGGACGAAGGGCCTGGTCATAAAAGAGGTTTATGTGGACGATGCCGACAAGATCATCACCCTGATGACAGAGGACATCGGAAAAATTTCGGTTTCGGCCAGGGGGGCGAGGAAAAACGGCAGGCAGGCCTATGGGACGCAGATCCTGACCTATGGCCAGTATATCCTGTATAAGGGCCGCAACAGTTACAGCCTGAACGGGTGCGATATCCTGACTTCCTTTTTTGACCTGGCCAATGACCTGGAAAGATTTACATATGCCGCCCATATGATGGAGCTGGCATCGGATGCATGCACCGATGACCAGACCACGGGCAGGGTGCTGAATCTTCTTCTGCATGGACTGAATGCGCTGAACAAGGGCAGGGAGCCCATGCTGATATCCTCAGCCTTCAGTATGAAGCTTGCGCAGGTTTGCGGCTATCCGCCCCACGTGACAAGCTGTGCGAATTGTCACACCAAAGAGCTTGAAACCATATACTTCAGTTTTAAGAAATGCGGCTTCATCTGCGAGGTTTGTGCCAAAAACGACGGCGATGCGCTCCCTGTGACCATTGGCACGGCCAAGGCCATACTGCATGTACTTTGCTCCGATCAGGCGGGTGTCTTCAGTTTTAACCTTTCTTCAGAGAATCTTGAGCGGTTTTCCGATATCTCGAACCGCTACATTGCGGAGAGATTTGATAAAAGGTATGAGAAACTGAATTACCTGAAAGAGATTAGACAGGTATCCTATCATTTAGGGGGGGAATGATGCTTGAAAAAGTACCTGTTCAGTTCCGGTGAGGTCATGTATGAAAGAAACCGGAAAAAGCTGGCTGAGGGTGTGTTTGTTGCTGAATTCCTGCAGTATGCCAATGTGGAGCCCGGCGCCGAATACATCGGAGTCGGAAAGCTCAATGACAAAGAGGTGGAGATCAGGTTCAGCCTGGCCGATGATCAGCTGGAACACGTAAAAATGAAGTATACCTACAATATTCTCATGCAGTCCGATCTTCTGAATGCCAGCTGGAAGGCATACGAGATAACCTATATCTGACACCCGGGGCCGGAAGGCCCATGTCAGGGATGGAGGCGATGGTGGTTCCGTGGATGTCCAAAAATTAAAGCAGCTGCTTTCCAGGGAAGAAGGCGAGAAACTGGATTTCAAGGCCTGTCTGAAGCTGAGCACGGAAAGCGACAGGAAGGAACTTGTGAAGGATGTCACCGCCATTGCCAACTCCAAGGGCGGCAGAGGGCACATCATCTTTGGTGTGGAGGATAAGACCAAGCGCATCCTCGGCATCGACAAATCGGAATTTCATGAAGAGCAGATCCAGCAGATCATCTATAACCGAACCGATCCGCCGGTCCCCGTCCAGGTGGATTTCGTGGCGTACGAGGGCAAGCAACTGGCGGTCCTCACCATTTTCAAGAGCCGCCATGCACCCCACCAGGTGATTCAGAACGGCTGTTTCTACATCCGCAGGGGGTCCACCACCGATTACCTGCGGCGGGCGGAATTGGCCTCCATTCTCCAGGAAAACGGGCTTCTCAGCTATGAAACCGTCATCCGGAATGATGTGGGAATGGATGCGCTGGATATGGAAAGCATCAGGCGGTTCTTTGCCGGACTGCAGATCGCCGGCGACAAGCCCAATGCGATCCTCATGGAAACCTTCGGGTTCATCGGTGATAAGGGAAACGGGGAATATTGCCCCACCATCGGCGGCCTTTTGCTGTTCGGGCGGGATATGCCTGTCCATATGCCCCACAGCCATATCCGGATCGTTCTGGATCAGCATGTGGAGATGCGGACCGATAATATTCCCGGGCTTCTGGACTGGGCTTCTGCACGGATTCGGGAGCTGATGGACGATGCGGAGTACCCCTTTGCCGCTGTGGAAGAGGCCATCGCCAATGCCCTCGTCCACAGGGATTACCTGGACGCTTCCAGGGGCATTGTCATCAAGCTGTCCGCCAAGAGCATTGAGATAACCAATCCCGGTGCCTATTTCGGCGGCAACCGGGTATATGGCTACAACAAGGACGACTTTCCCCTCAGGAGAAACCCCTGGCTCTACCAGAGGCTTGTCCTGGTGGATGAGAAAAAGCGTTTCCTGAAATACGGGCTGGGAATCAGCAATATCAAGCGTGCCTTTGAAGGCATCGGCAAGGTCAAGTTCGTCAACCTGGGCCGAAGCAATGCGTTTCGGGTGGTCCTGCCGCGGGTCTCCGGGGAAAAAGCCGGAGAACATCAGCCTGACAGGCAGGAGAACCGACAATAGTACCGGTAAAAACCGGTGATACCATCATTCGGGATTATTGGAAGAACCGCTCTCAACCAGGGCGGTTTTTTTCTTTTTGTCCGGTTTCCTGTCGCTGCCCTTATCCTTTTCCGGGTTGCCCTGCGTTTTCTCAGGGGAGCACAGCATGCGGATGAGCCTTTTGGCTGCCAGGATGTTGGCGCCGGCTTCGTAGGCCAGCTTTAAAGCGAGCATGCCAAGGGCATCAGCGGCACTGCCGGTGTCCTCGTGATTTTTCAGGAACTCTTCTTCGACACGCCGGGCTGTTGCACGCAGGACATCGTCCTGAATGGAGCGGAACCGGTTGTAGAATTCCACCATGTCTGTGCTTTCGGTCTGATGCCTGATGATGTTCGAAATATCGGTGATGGGCAGCACTTCCTTAAGCGCGGAAATGGCGATGAGATAGGCCAGATGTTCCCGTGAGTATTTTTTCTGGACGGGTCTTGGCATTAAGTTATGCTTTACATAGTTGTTGATCATGGAGGATGTGATAAGCCTGTCTTCGCCATCCAGGGAAAAGATTCTCAGCTGGCGCTCCAGATAGGTAATCACCTGATCCATGTAGAGATCCAAATCGGGTAGCGCATCCCAGTCGGGGGTGCGGTGGTCTTTCAGATCAGAGAACCAGGTGTCCATTTCCTTCCTGATACCGTCCGGTTCCATAGGCAGCCCCTTTCATGAAAATAAGTCTGGTTTCGGCTCATTTGTCTTAAAAAGCTCAAAAAAATTATAACATGATTAATAAAATGCCACAATGTGGTCAATAATATTATTGACTTAATATGGTCAATAATATAACATAGTATTAATAACTAGATAAGATAATAAACAAAAACATGGGATGTGATTATAATGATCGAAACGCTCAGCAAGATAAAGATAGATATCTGGGGAGACTCGGTCCTGAAAGGGGTCATCTACGACAAGGACAGGGGCAGGTATACCCGGCTGAGGGAGGATAACGCGGTATACGGCCTGAAAAACCTGGGACTGGATATCCGCAACAACTCTCACTTCGGGCTGACTGCCCCAAAAGCCAGGGAGATGATGGCTCGTGCCCTGGAAAAGGGTATCGACTGCCAGGCCGCCATCATTGAATTTGGCGGAAACGATTGCGACTACAACTGGAAAGAGGTGTCAGAAGATCCGGAAAAGGAGCACGAGTGTCATACACCGCTGGAACGGTTCAGGCAATGCATCACCGATATGGTCGGCATGCTCAGGAAAAGGAATATCCGTCCGGTGCTGGTGAACCTTCCGCCCATCGATCCGGAAAGGTATTTCAAATGGATCACAAGGGGCCTGAACGCCGGGAACATTCTCAGATGGCTGGGAGACGTGCATCGCATCTACCGTCACCATGAATGCTACAACTTATGCATCATGAGCCTTGCCGGCAGCCTGGGATGCGATCTCATGGACATCCGGCAGCCCTTCCTGATGCAGAAGGATTACACCCAGTTCCTGTGCGAGGACGGCATCCATCCCAACCAGCGCGGTCATGCCCTTATCCAGTCCGTCATGAGCGATTTCATGAAAAACATGGCTATTTAAACCTTTGTATGGTCATGTCTGTCTGGCGATTGATGGTACGCGAACATTATTGAAATCTTATGATGCCTATCTCTATCTTCACCTGGAGATCCCGAATGCTCTTTACTGTCATAAAGGCTTGTGCTATTTTTTTCTTGAAAACAGCACATCATACTGCCGTCTGGCCTGCATTAGCAATATTTTATGGTCGCGGGCAGAAGAGCAGAAAATGACGGGAGGGATTTGCGTGGGCATCAATGGTTTTCCAAAGGATTTCGTCATCGGAACCGCAACTGCTTCCTATCAGATCGAAGGCGCCGTCCTGGAAGGCGGAAGGGGAGCATCCATCTGGGACATCTTTTCCCACATGCCCGGCAGGATACTCAACGGGGATACGGGGGATATCGCCTGCGACCATTATCACAGGTATCCGGAAGATATAGCCCTGATGAAGGAAGTGGGGCTTAAAGGATATCGCATGTCGGTGGCCTGGCCGCGCATCTTTCCCCAGGGCAGGGGCAAGCCCAGCACGGCGGGTCTTGATTTTTATAACAGGCTGGTTGATGCGCTTCTGGAGAACGATATCGAGCCCATGATAACCCTTTACCACTGGGATCTGCCCCAGGCCCTGCAGGAACTGGGCGGTTGGGGCAACCGGGATACGACCGACTATTTTGCCGATTACGCCTATACCGTTTTCAATGCGCTCGGGGATCGGGTGAAGAAATGGAACACCCTGAACGAACCCTGGGTTTCAGCCTTTGCCGGCCACTATATCGGACGGCACGCGCCGGGAATGCGGGATGCGGCATTGGCCGTCCAGGTCTCCCACCATCTGATGCTGGCCCATGCAAAGGCCGTTGAAGCTTTCCGGCAATCGGGAAGGGATGGACAGATCGGCATAGCGCTCAATCTCTATCCCATGTACCCGGCTTCGCCCTCCGAGGAGGATGAAAGGGCGGCCCGGTTCGCGGACGGCTATCATAACAGGTGGTTCCTGGATCCGGTGCTGAAGGGCACCTATCCGGAGGACATGCTGGCCATCTACCGGGAACGGTTCAATGCGCCCGACATCCGGTCGGGGGATATGGAGCTCATCGGAAGGAACCCTGTGGACTTTCTGGGCATCAACTATTATTTCAGAAAAGTGATCCGGAGAAGCGAAAGCACAGACATCCTCCAGCTTAATGAGGTCAAGCCGGAAGGCTCCGAATATACCGAGATGGGCTGGGAAGTCTGGCCCCAGGGGCTGCTGGATCTTCTCGGAAGGATACATAAGGATTACCAGGATCCCCGCATGGTCATCACCGAGAACGGGGCTGCCTTCAAGGATGAGATCATCATGGACGGCGTGGTCCAGGATGAGGATCGCATCCGCTTCCTGCAAGGCCATCTTGAGGCGGCCAGGCAGGCGATCGCCGAGGGTATCAGGCTGGAAGGCTTCTATATCTGGTCCCTGATAGACAATTTCGAATGGGCCTTTGGCTACAGCAAGCGCTTCGGCATTTTCCATGTGGACTACGGCACCCTGGAGCGTAAATGGAAAAAGAGCGCCCAGTGGCTTAAAAAGTTCATTGAGGAGAATGGGCTCAACTGATACCGATGCAGAATCATTAAGGCCGCCATGGTCCCTGTGTTTTGAGGGACGAAGCCGGCAGAACCTGGAGTACCGCAATGCAAAAGGCTGCATGCCCTGAGGGGTGTGCGGCTTTTTCATTTGCCTGCGCCTGAACTCGGACGGCTTGCCCGTTTCGGGGATCGCCCTGCCGGATGATGACATCCGCTTGACAAGGCGAGGGGATCATGTTTTAATGAGTGGTAGTTATTAAAACTACCAAAAGGGGCTATGGTCGTGACGCTGGTGGAGTGTTTGATGAAAACCGGGCTTACACGCCATGAATCGGAACTGTATATCGCTCTGTGCCGGGAAGGGGAGATGAACGGGTATGAAGCCGCCAAGGCTACCGGAATTCCCCGGGCAAATGCCTATCAGGCCCTGGCCAGCCTGGCCGACAAGGGCGGCGCCTATGTGATAGAAGGTCCGGTTCAACGCTATGTGGCTGTTCCGGTGGAAGAATACTGCAGCAACGTGCTGGAGTACATGAAGAATGTGCTGGAGCAGATAAAGCGGGAATGTCCGAGAGGAAAACCGCAGCACGAACCTTATATCACCATAACGGGGTTCAGGCATATCGTGGACAAGATGAAGAACATGATCAGGCAGGCCAGGGAGAGGGTTTATGTATCCCTGTCCGAAAAAGAAATAGCTTATGTGCGGGAAGAGCTGCTGGATGCCGTCCAACGCGGCCTGAAGGTGGTGGCCATCACTTCGGCCGGCGTTGAACTGGAGGGAGCCATCGTCTACACGATTCAGAAAAAGCCCGGTCCCATCCGAATCATCGTGGATTCAACCCAGGTGCTGACAGGTGAACTGGCGGGCCTTGATGACGACAGCTGCCTCTATTCCAGGAACAGGCCGCTTGTGGAACTCATCAAGGATTCTCTTAAAAACGAAATACAACTATCAAGCTATGGAGGTCGCAGCCCATGAACCATTTGATGGAGAACCATTTTCTGAACCGAATCGATGCAGAGGCTTTGCTGAAGGAGTACGGAAGCCCGCTCTATGTTTATGATGAAAAAACGCTCAGGGAGCGGATCAGGGATATGGTTAACCTGCTGCCGTATCCCTGGTTTGGGGTCAGTTGCTCCATAAAGGCAAATTCCAACCTGCACCTTCTGAAAATCGTGCGGGAGGAGGGCATGGATGCCGACGCCATGTCTCCGGGAGAGATTTTTCTGCTGGAAAAGGCGGGCTTCGAGCCTTCGCAGATCTTCTATGTGTGCAATAACGTGTCGGCGGAAGAGATGCAGTATGCGCTGGACAGAAACATCCTGATCAGTGTGGACTCCCTGTCCCAGCTGGAAACGCTGGGCAGGATTAACCCGGACGGACGGGTGGCACTGAGATTCAATCCCGGTTCTGGTGCCGGACATCACGAAAAGGTAGTCACAGCAGGCAAAAAGACCAAGTTTGGGATCCAGGAAGACCTGGTTGAGGATGCAAAAGCCATAGCAAAAAAATACGGTCTGAGGATTGTGGGCATCAACCAGCATATCGGTTCTCTTTTCCTGGACGGGAAACCCTACCTTGAAAGCGTAAAGGCCCTGCTGCGTATCGCTGCCCGGTTTGAGAATCTGGAATTTGTTGATTTCGGCGGCGGTTTCGGCATTCCCTACCGGAAGTTCCACGGCGAACAGCGCCTGGACCTTAAGGCGCTGGCTGAGCAGCTCGCCCCGCTGCTCCTGGAGTTCAGGGAGAAATACGGCAGCGATCTGAAGTTCAGGATAGAGCCCGGCCGCTATCCCTTTGCCGAATGCGGCGCCATACTCGGTACGGTGCATGCGGTGAAGACCAATTATGACACCAAATACATCGGGACCGATGTGGGCTTTAATGTACTGATGCGGCCCATCCTCTATGATTCCTACCATGAGATCGTGGCCATCAGGGGAGGAAGGATGGTTTCCGACCCCGACGGCGAGAAGGTGACCATTGTGGGGAATATCTGCGAAACCGGCGATATCCTGGCGAAAGATCGGCCCATGCCGGAATTGAAGGAAGGGGATATCATAGGGGTTCTGGACGCCGGTTCCTATGGTTACACCATGGCTTCCAACTACAACCAGAGACTGCGTCCCGCCGAAGTGCTGCTCACCCAAAGCGGGGACATAAGGCTTATCCGCAGAAGGGACACCTTTGAGGACCTGCTGGCGGGATACAATTTTTAAACCGACGGCCTGAGCATATTTTTCTGCGCTTCTGCTCAAGATAGAGATCAAAAATCTGTCTTGGGTGAAGGATGTGCATGGTTGACGAGATAAAAAAAGCAAAAACGGGACTGATACAGATCACATATGCCATCGTGCTGTTTATGGTTCTATGGCACCTGGAGGGAATACTGGCCTTTGCAGGGAAGGTGATCGGGCTTATCAGTCCTTTTCTTTACGGCATCGCCATTGCCTATGTGCTCAACCTGCTGATGCGCCTTTTTGAAAGGCTTTTTTCCTTTATGGACAGGAGCAAAACCTTTCTTGTGCGAAGGCTGAAAAGGCCCCTGTCCATTCTCTGCGTCTTTCTGACGCTGGTGATCATTGTTGTGGCATGGATGGTCCTGGCCATACCCCAGCTGTCATCCAGCGTGTCCAATATCGCGGCCAATATGCCCGAATATGTGGCCGATGTGGAGCGCTTCCTGAACAAGACCATCGATGATCTGGGCCTCAAGGGGGGATTCTGGAAGAACATCTCCCTGAACTGGAACGAGATGGTGACAAGGGCCGGGCAGTTCATTTCCAGCATCTTTCCGCGCGTCTTTGCCTTCACGAAGAATTTTACCGGGTTCATCCTCAACATGGCCACTGGCATACTGATTTCCATTTATATGCTGGCCAACAAGGAAAAGCTCCTGCTCATCCTGAGAAAACTGCTCTATGCCTGGCTGCCCAAAAGGTTCTGCAACCGGTTGGTGGATATTTGTGTTGTGGCTAACCGCACTTTCAAAGGCTATTTTTCCGGCATGATCATCAACGCGCTGATTGTGGGCGCGATCTCCTTTTCGGGAACGGTTGTCCTGGGCATTCCCAACGCCTTTCTGCTGAGCATGATACTGGGCGTTATGGGTCTCTTCCCCATTATCGGCCCGCTTTTGGGTTCAATCCTGAGCTTTATCATCGTTCTGCTGGTGGTACCGGAAAAAGCGCTGCTCTTTGTCATTCTGCTTGTGGTTATCCAGGAACTGGATAACATCCTGATCTACCCGAGGGTTGTAGGTCGTTCCATCGGGCTGGGAGGTATCTGGATCCTGTTTGCGCTCCTCCTGGG
Source organism: Thermoclostridium caenicola (assembly GCF_900142095.1). Taxonomy (GTDB): domain Bacteria; phylum Bacillota; class Clostridia; order DSM-8532; family DSM-8532; genus Thermoclostridium_A; species Thermoclostridium_A caenicola. The sequence goes on from NZ_FQZP01000029.1 coordinate 24,341, forward strand.
GGGCAGCCTGTTCGGTATTGTAGGTACCATAGCCGGAATACCGGCCTTTGCTGTGATCTGGACCATCGTACGGAAACTCACCCACAACAGGCTCCGAAAGAAGGATATAGTCATCGAACCATAATCGACGACGCTTCGCCGGCACGAAAAAGACCAGTTATCGGGCATGCGGGCCAGCATGGGCAGATCCTGGGATGGCAAAGAAACATCGTACCGGGTGCCATGGAGATGAATCCCGGGAATGAAACCTGACGGAGGGTTTTGACATGAAAGCCAGAATCGCGTTTATTCTCATGATTGTTCTCGTATTGTGCCTGGTGGCCTACCTGGTAAGCACCGGAACCCAAATCCGGGCTGATTTGGTCAAAACGCGCGACGAAGGGGCGGCACCGGTTTTGCCGGAGGATGGCCCCGAAAAAGCGGAGGACTATCGGGCAGGCAATGCAGCAGGCGTGTATGATGGCAGGGCAAATGGCGGAAAGGCTGAGAGCCCGGGCGCGGCGCAGGGAGATGATCGACGCATCGGCACGGGCAGGTACAGAGGCAGAATGGACGTCAATTTCATCGAGCTGGAACTGGAGGATGACGGGCTTAGAAGCTTCCAGCTCAGCGAGGCGCTCAGGGAAAACTTTGACGCCCTTGGTCTGAAAACAGGTGATATGGTACGGATCCATTATCGCGAAAGAGAGGGTCAGAATCCGATCATAGAAAAAATTGAAAGGCATACAAACTGAACCCGCGCCTCATACTAATGGAGAAAAAAACGAGCAGCGGAGGCGACCGGGAACCATGGCATCAAAGCATAAACCCGACGATAGAAGCGACAATGTGGAACGCATTCAGGAAACCATCGACAACACCGTAAAAAACATGCGGAAGGCCGAGGACATGATGGCCCTGATGGAGGATGGTTCCAAGAGCAAGAAGGATCTCAAGGAAAAGAACGAAAGACGCGCCATGTCGCTGGAGGCCATGCGCAGGGAGATCCGGGAAGAGGCGCTGGACAGGGAAAGAGGATATCAATAAAGCCTGTTCATACCCACGGGCGGTTTCTGCAGGGAAGCCTTGCAGAAACCGCTTTTCGCATCTCATGGGCTCCATTTTGCAGGACAGGGCAAAGGCCCCCCGTTCAAAGACCGGCCGGACTTGCTTTCAGAATTTCTTGAAAGCGAAAAAAACCGCCAGGGCGATAAACGCAAAGGAAACGATGTAGTTCCAGCGAATGGTCTCCTTGAGATACAAAACTGCAAAGACCACGAAAACCGTCAGAGATATGCATTCCTGGATGATCTTCAGCTGGGTGGCCGTAAAGATCCTGTATCCCATCCGGTTGGCCGGCACCTGGAGGCAGTATTCAAAGAATGCAATGCCCCAGCTCATCAGAATGACCAGAATCAGGGGCGTGTTGGTGTGGGTGTTTTTCAGGTGTCCGTACCAGGCATAGGTCATAAAGATGTTGGACAGAATAAGCAAAACGACGGTCCACATATTTTCCTCCGATAGTATCATGATTGGTTGCTGCGTATTGTGCACGTTGGCTGCCTCAATATGGGCATGTAAAAAACCCATCCACAGGATGGGTTTCATTCTGGTGCGGTCGACCGGACTTGAACCGGTACGCTCGCGCATACGCCCCTCAAACGTACGTGTCTGCCAATTCCACCACGACCGCATATCCGTTTGGGTGTCGTTTTGACGCAAGACTTATTATACAAGCAACCGTGGGCCGTGTCAATACAAAAATCTGCTTGTACAGAAGAAAATTCAAAAGCCCGCCGGTAAATCGGGCTGTCCGGCCAGTCCGGACAGGATTTTCATGCTTCAGCGCCTGTCCTCGTTATGCAGGCAGTGATCGATGGCGATGACCAGGGTGCTGAAAAAGGCGGCGTTGTTCGGATCGTGAACAATCAGTTCATAACTGTCCCCGAAGGAAAACCATTTCTTATGGATTTCGCCCACCGGCTGACCATCATGAAAGATGGCAAAATCCATGCCGAAAAGATTACCTTCGATGGTGTAGTCCCCGTACTGGCTCTGGATGGAAAGCCTGGGCCTGAAGAAGGTGAACTCCTTTTTAATGATGGCGCACAAAAGATCCCCGGTGTAAATATGGTATTCGGGAAGAAACCTGAACAGCTTCTGGCTGATAAAGTACAATTCCTGCCCGGTCATGTCATATACATGGATTTTGGCGCCCAGGGAAAAGAGCCTTCCCTGCACGGTGAATACGGGCTGGAGGTTTTCGTTGTAGACATGGTATTTGTCACCCAGAGTAAATACCTTCTGCCTGATGTAAAGAACCATGAGCATCCTCCGTATGAACAGTATGATAATATTCTATCACAGGCAACACTGCCATGTGCATAAATATATCCGCGCAGGGGCCCTGTTATGATATAATAAAACTGTTTTGTGCAGAAAAAATAAGTCAGAGGTGTGTTGAATGGCCGATGAACCCATTTTCGAAAGGGCGCCGGGAGAAAAATACGAGGATAACAGGAGCCGTCTGAATGTTTTCTTCGGGGTGTTTACCAGAAAGTTCTGGAAGCTGATCACCCTCAATTTCATGTTTATTCTCTTCAATCTCCCCGCAATCATCATATCCTACTTCCTGTGCACCTTTCTGGTGATGCTGTTCATGCCGGAAGCCGGCAATTCAGCGGAGGAATTCAGCCTGCTGGTGCTGTACAGCGGCTTTCCGACCGTCATGTTCTTCATGGCGGTTCCCCTGATAACCGTGGGACCGGCTCAGGCAGGCCTGACCTATCTGCTGCGCTGCTATTCCTATGAGATGCCCACTTTCGACTGGTCGGATTTCAAGGATAAGATGAAGGAGAATCTGAAACAGGGCATCTTTGCCAGCCTGATCAACCTTTTCATCCTGCTCTTCCTGATCATGGACTTATATCTCTATCCGCAGGTATCGGGCGGCAATGCGCTGTTTTCGGTCGCCAACGGCCTGATGATCATGGTGTTCATCCTGTTTCTCATGGCATCCCTGTACATCTATCCCATGATGGTCACCTACAGGCTGAGGCTCCGGGATATATACAAGAACGCCGTTTTGTTCGCCCTGGCCCGTTTCGTTCCCAACCTGGCGGTGCTTATCCTGTGCTTCCTGCTGGTGATCGGGCCCTCCCTGGTTTTCTCCGCCACATCCAGCAGCATTGTTCTGGCGCTGATCTATGTCTATTATCTTGCCCTTGGATTCACCCTGCCGGGACTTGTCATCAACTTCATGATCAATCCTGCCATGGACAAATACCTGAACAAACCGAAGCAGGGCGGCTGATTGAATGCCTGCCTGCATTGCGGAACTCTGACGGGCTGATGCTGCAGACAAACAAAGGGGCCTGTTCCTCGTTTGAGGCGGCCCCTTTTCAGTGTTGTTTACGGCGCTCAGAAATTGAAGATATCCTGCATCCTGTAAAGACCGGGCTCTTTTCCGTACAGGAAGACGGCCGACTTGAGAGCCCCTTCCGCCAGCAGGTTCTTGGACAGGGCGGTATGCTTGATCTCGATGATCTCATCGTTACCGGCAAAGATGACCGAATGTTCACCCACGATGGTACCGCCGCGAATGGCATGCAGACCTATCTCATCCCTTGTGCGTTTCTGATTGCTGGAATGCCTGTCATAAACATATTTCAGATGGTTCGGCGCAATGGCCGCATTGATGGCGTCCGCAATGGCGAGGGCTGTGCCGCTCGGGGCGTCGACCTTCTGATTATGGTGCTTTTCGATAATTTCGATATCGAAAGAGCCATAGAGGATTTGTGCGGCCTTTTTGACCAACTGGATCAGCAGGTTGATGCCCAGCGACATGTTGGCCGACAGCAGAACAGGTATTTCCTTCGAAGCTTTCTCGATCATCGCCTTGTGTTCGTCGGTAAGTCCCGTGGTGGCTATGACGATGGGCGTCTTCCTTTCCAGCGCGAGGCCCAGTATGGTGTTCAGGGCGCTGGGGTGGGAAAAATCGACGATCAGGTCGAATTTCTCTTTGATATTGGCTGCGTTGGTGTAAACCGGGTATGGCGCGTTCTCGTTGGGACGGATGTCCAATCCGGCTACGATGGTGAGATCTTCACGAAACCTGGCGCACTGGGTGATGTGCTGGCCCATTTTGCCGTTGCAGCCATTGAGCAGTATATTAATCATTTTATCAACCTCCGGCAGATATCAGATAAAATAACAGGCAAACCGCTATATCAGACCGTACTCCTTCATGGCCTTCTTCAGCGTCTCCATGCCCTGCGGGCTGATGTCCACCAGGGGCAGGCGGCAGCGTCCCACGTTCATGCCCATCAGGTTCATGGCCGCTTTTACCGGGATGGGGTTGGTCTCGCAGAACAATGCCTTGACCAGCGGTTCCATCCTGATCTGCATCTTCCTGGCGGTCTCCAGGTCGCCATCCATAAAGGCCTTTACCATCCTGTGCATATCGGCCGGAATGATGTTGGCGGCAACCGAAATCACACCCTTGCCGCCCATGGCCAGCAGGGGAACTACATTGCCGTCCTCGCCCGAGTACTGAATGAGTTCGTCACCGCAAAGATAGGCTGTTTCTGCCACCTGCAGCAGATTGCATTCCTTTACGGCCACAATATTGGGGATCTCGGAAAGGCGCTTTAAGGTGGACGGATTGATATTGAGGTTGGTCCTTGACGGGACGTTGTAGAGGACGACGGGGATGTTCACGCTTTCGGCGATGGCCTTGAAATGCTGGTACAAACCTTCCTGGGTGGTTTTGTTGTAGTAGGGTGTAACGGTGAGTATGGAATCGGCGCCAATGCTTTCACAGTATTGGCTCAGCTTGATGGCGTGGCGCGTATCGTTGCTGCCGGCGCCCATCATGATATGTACCCGGTTCTTGATGCGTTCAGCCGCAAAACGCAAAACCTCCATATGTTCCTCGTCCGGCATGGTGGAAGCCTCGCCGGTGGTGCCGCAAATCAAAATGGCGTCGGTGCCTTCCTTGATCTGCCACTCAATCAGTTCCTCAAGTTTGCCATAATCAACCCCATTCTCAGTGAAAGGTGTAACAAGCGCAACACAGGAACCAACGAATAACGGCTTCTTCATAACACGCACTCCTTTCTTCCGCAAGATAGGTCTCCAGACTAAAAAAGCTGTCGTTAAGTTAACGGCAGCATATACCTTTGCATAAAGCAAGTATATAAAGATCTACCGATAGCTCTCCACTGTATATACCAGCGACAGTCGCATGGCTCTTAACCATACAACCAGGCAGCAGACCGGACGGAATCATGCCCCTTCGGCATTTTCTCCTTTCGTCCGGGGTCATCGGGCCCGCCGCCCTTGCCCGGATTACTCTTAGAAAATGCGCCTCTATCTATAGATTATATTCAGTTTTATCGTTTCATTCCATACCCCGCGCAGGTTTTGACAAATGTCCAACCCATACGCACGCAAGAATGCTATGTAGGTTATCGTAAATCATATCATGATTTGGGTCCGTTGTCAAAGAACATTTTATTATGGTATAGTTTAATGGGATAATAGGCTGGAAACCGGAGGTAATGAAGTGGCTCCAAAAAAGGTACAAAAGAGAACAAAAAGCAGCAGAGGAAAAACGGCAGCGAAAAAGCAGACCCCAACGGGCAACAGCCGACTGAAGGAAGAAGTGAGCGGGCTTCTGATCGCTGTCACAGGCATAATCATGATGCTCAGCATTTATTTTAACGGTGCCGCCGGACCTTTCGGAGAAATCCTTGGCAGGTTGACGGGCGGCCTTTTCGGCCTCATGGGCTATATCCTTCCTGCCATGACGTTCATCTACGGCATTGTCACCATATTCAAACCCAGGACCGCCTCAAGAGCCAGGAAATTCACGCTGGCGCTGATACTGGTATCGCTGGTTGCGGCCCTTTTGCAGGCGGGACTTCACGAGATTATCTATTACCAGAATATGAATGTGGGCCAGTATATCAGCACCTTCTATTATGAAGGTATCCGTGCCATCGGGAAGGGTGTGGATGGTTTCGTGGCTTCGGGAGGCGTGATTGGCGGTATCATCGGCGTCCCGCTGCTTTTCGTGTTCAAGAAGCTGGGAACCATGATCATCCTCATCACCCTTTCCATTATCTCAGCCATGCTCCTGACAAGGCTGTCCCTGACCGATGCGGCCAGGGGCGTTTACCGGGGAACCACGGAGGCCATCAACGGCGTAGTGGAGGCTGTCCGGAAAAAGAGGACCGACCGGGCTGTGGAAAAAAGCCTGCGGGAGGAATATAACGATGAAACCGCGGACGCCCCGATGTTGACACCGCTCCGGGAGGGAAGGCGTGCCAAGATTGTGGATTTCCCGCTCCATGAAGTCAGGCGGGATGAGCCGGAGGAGTCTTTGGCGGCCGTAACCCCGGAGCAGGCCGACTGGAACCTGACAATGAGCGAGGAACCCGTCATGGCGCCCATGCCTGTGGAGCTGCCGCCGGAAAAGCCTGCAGCCGCCCCAAAACAGAATTCCCGAAGAAAAGCGGTTCCGCAGGAAGATGTGGCAAATACGGTTTCCGAAGACTTGCAGGCTGCTGCACAGGCAATGGCGCACACGGATGAACCAGCCATGGATATGCCGTCCACCGAGCCCAAAGGCCAATATGTCTTTCCGCCGCTGGAACTGCTGAACCGCTCAAAAGAAAGCGAGAAGAGCATGAAACAGATCCGGGCCAGCGCAGCGGAAAACGCCAGAAAGCTGGAAACCACGCTGGAGAGTTTTGGTATAGGGGCCAAGGTGATCAACGTATCGGTGGGTCCGGCCTTTACGCGCTACGAAGTGCAGCCGGCCCCCGGCATCAAGGTCAGCCGTATCGTCAACCTGACCGATGATATCGCCCTCAACCTGGCGGCTTCCGGCGTCCGTATAGAGGCGCCCATACCCGGGAAAGCCGCCATCGGTGTCGAGATTCCCAACAGGGAAGTAGCCCCCATCAGCCTTCGCAGCGTCCTGGAATCACCCGAGTTCATGAACCATCAGTCCAGGCTGGCTGTGGCGCTGGGTAAGGATATCACGGGAGAGAATACGGTGGTGGATCTTGCCAAAATGCCCCATATCCTGATAGCGGGCGCCACCGGTTCGGGTAAGAGCGTATGCATCAACTCCATCATCATCAGCCTGTTGTATAAGGCAACCCCGGAAGAAGTCCGTCTGCTCATGATCGATCCCAAGGTGGTCGAACTGGGCGTTTACAACGGGATACCTCATTTACTCATCCCTGTGGTGACCGATCCCAACAAGGCGGCGGGCGCCCTGCGATGGGCGGTTTCCGAGATGACCACCCGCTACAAGATGTTTGCCGAACGCGGTGTCCGGGATCTTTTGGGCTATAACGCATCTGTCGAGGAAACCGGGGAAGGCCAGAAACTTCCGCAGATCGTCATCATCATCGACGAGCTGGCCGACCTGATGATGGTGGCTCCTCATGACGTGGAGGATTCCATATGCAGGTTGGCCCAGATGGCACGGGCAGCCGGCATGCACCTGGTAATAGCCACCCAGCGTCCCTCGGTCAACGTCATCACGGGCGTCATCAAGGCCAATATCCCTTCCCGCATCGCCTTTGCGGTTTCCTCCCAGGTGGATTCCAGGACCATCCTGGATATGGCCGGCGCGGAAAAGCTGCTGGGCAAGGGCGACATGCTCTACTACCCGGTGGGCGTCCCGAAGCCCATCCGTGTGAAGGGCGCCTTTGTATCGGATAAAGAGGTGGAAATGGTCGTCGATTTTGTCAAGAACCAGATGCGGGCGCTCTATGACGAGGAGATCCTGGAAAATATCAACGAAGATTCCGCCGGCGATGAGGATGAAACTCCGGACGAATGCGATGAAATCCTGCCCCAGGCCATTGAAGCGGTCATCGAGTGCGGACAGGCTTCTGTTTCCTTCATCCAGCGAAAGTTCAAGGTGGGATATGCCCGGGCCGGCAGGATCATCGACCAGATGGCCGAGCGGAACATCATCAGCGGCTACGAGGGGAGCAAGCCCAGAAGGGTCCTGATTTCCCGGGAGCGCTGGGAAGAGATGAAAATGAATAACCAAATGTTCAACCAAACGGGGGAAAAGGCATGAACCTTTATGCGAATATACCCGGAGACTACAACGTGATGCTGGCCTTTACGGACATTTTGATCCTGCTCATGACCGCCTATATGGGCATAAGGTTTGTCAGGCGCATGACCGTCATGACCGCTGCCGTTCTCATGCTTCAGCTTTGCATGCTGACTGCCGGGATCCTTGCCTTCATCAACAGGACCATCCTGGTGCCTTTTTTTGAAATCGGTCTGATCCTGCTGGGCGTGATTCTTCCGGCAGTCTTTGTGCTGTATGATTATCTTGGCATGAAGCGCAGGATCAGGGACAGCGGGGTGGATTCCCCCCTGATCCAGAAGCTGGACAGGGATGAAAGTCCTGGAAAGTACGGGGATTTCGTATCAGAGGCCATCGACTGGGGCGAAGAGGCTTCCGAGGGAATGGTTTCGGCCTTCCTTTCCATCAAGGACAAGCCGCTTAAAAACCAGTTTATAATGCCCCCCATTGTCAAGACAATTTTTCAGCTTTTCTAAGTTAGATTCTCCTTTCTTTAAATTTCCATATTTTACATTTATTTACTATGTC
>NZ_FQZP01000030.1 GCF_900142095.1 Thermoclostridium caenicola
AAACGTTAGGCAGGGTGATATAGCAGACATTGCCCTGAGTGGTTACAATTTCGCTCTCAACCTTGTCGGGACTTGTTCCGGCCCAGTACCTGCGCTCCGAAATGTTCTTGCTTTCCTGGTCGGCCATCACCCAGTAGCTGTGGCTGGTGTCTATTTTGACGGTCACGCTTTCCGTCTTACCTGTTTCTATGGCTTTCTTGTCGGCCTCAGCGGTCATGATGCATTCGATGGTTGGAATGGCCGGAATCCTTATCGTGTTCCAGTTGGTGTCGTTGTATCTTAACCGGATGTGGGCACTTCCCGTATCGGGCGTGGTTAAAACCCAGGCCTTCCGGAAAATTTCCGAGTAGTCGGTGCTGCCTTCCGGAATCTTGAACAGCTTAAGCAAGTTAAGGCCAGTATCGGTTTTTCCTGCTGTAATATGGTCCTCGTCATAGAAGTTGGTGGTAAGCATGTAGTTGAGAAGGGCGGGATTTTTTCTTATATCATACCAAGAATTAGGTGCTTCAGGTAATATATCCTGCCACACTACATTTTCATAATTTCTATCAAATACACTGCCTATTTTTTCAATACTTCGAAAATATTTATCATTGGTTATCGGCTGATCCTTATAGTTATAGCCAAGGTAGGCATATTCGCCTTTCTCTCCCTTTTCATTTATCATGCCGCCGTTTGGAACAACAATAAATCCTTTATTTGGTAAATCATCACGGCCAAACGGCTCACCGAAAACTTCAGTTTTATATTTCAAAGAAATACCAATATTAAGTGGTCGCCTGGATTCTGAATAGGGATTAAACGCTAATACAATATTATAAAATGTAGAAATCAATACTGCACAAATCAAAAATGTTGCTATTATAATCTTTTTCATTTTCTAACCTCCGGTTTGGTGGTCCAAAACCATTTATCCATAGCCTCTGGAACTTTAAAGTAATATGCAACTTCGATATTTGCATTCGGTACCTTGCCGATATATTTATCATCCTTACTGAAATCTGTATAGTAAGCATGAAGCTGATGCTCAATCATGAAATCATAAAATGCTTTCCCCTGAGAGGGACCATAAACAATGTTGCTCAGATGGAGCAAGACCTTTGCATATTTGTCCTGTATCCATGAAAACTTCTTTCTGTCTTTATCCGGCTCCCATCCCTGTCCAAGTAAGTAATCGTCGTCATATAAGGCACTAAGAGTCCAAGAATATAAAGCAGGATTCTTTTGCTCCCCGGGCGCATATCTCTCGGCAACATAGTTCATTCGGGGTTCCGCATAAAACTCTATTTTGATGCTGGGATGAGTCGTTTTATTGTCAACATAGTAATAAAGGATAGCTGAGCCACCAAAAAAATCACTATACGCAATGCTGAAGGCATTACCGTTCTTCTGGGCATAATACGCCATGGTCTTGGCACACTCATACAGAAGTTCATGAATATCCGGATTGTACTTGTCCGACAGTAGCGTGGGGGTAGGCTTATCTGCTGTTCGCAGGTAGATCTTTCTATCCTCTATTTTTGCAATAGCATAGAAGTCCTCCGCATTCTCCCTGATATATGCCTCAAACTCCTCATCGCTCCAAACTTCTTCGGGAGGCGTATAAATCGTCCTCAGGCCGGGTTCCAGCATCTTGTGGATGACCGCCGCTGCGGATGCTCGCGTCAGGTTGCCGTTGGGATTAAACTTCCCATCCGTTCCGCCTACAAGGATGCCGAGTTGATAGGCCTTGCAGACATATTCCCGAAGGTTTACAGGGATACCGTCGTAATCCGCTATCCGTGACCTTATCTCGTTTTCATTGTAGGGTATATCTTTCTCTCCGGTTATCATGGGTAGAGAACGTATGATAATCCTGGCCATCTCGGCCCTTGTGATGGGTCGTTTGTAATCGGTAAACTCTCCCGGCTGTACAAAGCCCAGTTCCAGACCAATGGACACATAGACGTCCCCCCAGTATTTATCTGAAGGAACAACCACACCCTTGCCGGCAGCCGCTACGGCTATCTTGATAAACTGCTCCACCGTGAGGTTATCCAAGGGTCCGAAGTTTCCCGCGTATCCCACCATCAGTTCCCGCGGGTGGTTGGCCACATACTGGACATGCTCATAGTACCAGGCATCTCTGGGTACATCGTTGAAGCTCACCGCAGCATGTGACCGGCTCATACCCGAAGGCAAAACCGCCAGAACCATAATAACTGTCGATAGGAAAGCGAGAAACTTTTTCATAACCCAACCTCCTAAAATCTGGTTAAGTTAATCATATCATTATGTGTAATTAAATGTCAATATTAGCAAAAATAAAACGCGACTGGATATATGGAATTCATTTTCCAGTCGCGTTATCTTCAAGGAGTTCTTCGTAGTAGGAGTATAATACCTATATATTATATCATCCTGTCATTGTGTTGTCATGACTTAGTATCGTTACGAATTGAAACTATATTGCATTTAATAAATCCCTGCAATTAATCAGCCAACTTCCTGCGCACCTCCTGCACCATCTCAATAGGCTCTGAAGTCCTTTGGGCAACTTCCTGCTCACTCATCCCCGTTTTCAGAAGGCGCAGCACGACAGCCTCCATGGGCTGTGCAATTTCCACCACATTGCGATCCGGATCGTATACTCTGAAAACCCGCTGTCCCCAGGGCTGCTCTATCGCTTCATGGAGGAACTCGACACCGGATACTTTAAGCGCTTTGAAAACTTCGTCAAGACTATCACTTTCAAAGTACATTTCCAATTGCTCGCAGCCTCGCTTCTCCGGTTGCGCACATGACTTGCCGAAAACCACGGAATAGGCATAATCGGCCTGCCATAAGCAAAATCTGCCTTTAAAGACGATGTGCAAGCCGTGGTCCACCTCAACTTCCTGCTTCAGGACCTTTTCATAGAACCATCGCGATTTTTCAATGTCTTTGACCATCAGAACCGGTGAGTGATATTGGATATGCATGTTCCTTCTCCTTTTTCAATATGCCGGGAAATCAACTGCGGTCTGCTATTACCTCAGTTTCAGGACTCGGGCCAATTCCTTGCGTTCAACTGAATTGCTGATAGAAATACCAACGTCCAGGATGCGTGCAACAGCTTCCTCTCGTGATATCTTATCTGCTTTTGCAAGCCATGATTCAGGCGCCCAGTCGGTTACCTTCATGTAGGTATTGACCGCCCATCCGTAGGGCTCACCCCGACGGTTGAGCTTTCTCCTGTTTCCGGAGACCGTGATGTAAAAAGTTCTCTGGAGCTCCTTCATGGCAATGTCAACTTTATTTGCTCCCTGCTTTTTGGTAACGCCCATGAGCCTTCTTATTTCTCTGGTGTCCGGTTCTCCGTTCTGGCAGAAGATCTGCCATATCTGCCATTCCGTATAGCTAATCGCGCCTTCAGCCCACCGCTCTTCCATCGCTCCCCGGGGGTGGCATGCTGCATAAAAGTACGGGTACAGGCTTTCTGAAATAAAGCCTTTGTGGCCGCCAAGCAGGCACCCAAAAGCCAGTTTTCTTTCATTCGCCGCCCGATCCTTCCACTGCCAAGGATCGGTTTCGGGATCCCCGGTATGCCACTGCTCCGGCCTCGTCTCCCTATCCAGAGAGGGAAATCCGGGGAGCAAGTTTGAAAAAGACATATATCCAAGTTGGTTGACCCGTTCAATGAAATCCTCATATGTATTCAGGATCATGCTTCATTTCCCCTCTTTAAGCCATTTTTTCAGGTTTTCTATCCTTGCTCCCGGCGGATTGTCACCGTGCTCCTTGTCAAGATACGAATAGGCATACAGCGTTTCACAAGGCATGCTCGGGCAATGACCGCAATGCTCGAAGCCCTTGCCCTGGCAACAAGCTGCAAGTTTACATGGCCCGTAAAAAGGATTGCCATTGGTCGCCACACAACCTCTGCATCCGGCAGACTCCCTGTATGAGCATTCGCTGCAAAGCAGGCCACATCTGGACTCCACCATAACTCTAACCCCCTGTTTATGCTTTTGGGGATATCTTACCATCACGAACATGACAACTGCTTGTCTTGTTCATAGCGCGTCAGCATTTTTTTCGCTTTTTCCCTGATTTCCTGCGCTATATCCTCTGGCTCCAGCACCTGGGCTTTCTCTCCCATGCTCATGATCCAACTGACGATATAATCCCGGTTGGTGTAGGAGATGACGGCCCTGAGCCTGCCGTCCTCAAGCGTTTCATAAAAATTCGGACCATATTCGTCCACCAGCAGGTATTCCAACTCCTTATCCACGAGCAGTGTTAATCGATGCTGATCATGCAGATGCCGGTCCAAATCCCTTTTTTCAGGAGGGATCTCCCGTCGCTGATAGGTGTTTGGCAACTTCTCCACATGCCACATGCGGTTGAGCTTGAACAGCCGAAAATCATTGCTTGTTCTGCAATAGCCAAACACATACCAGGAAGACCATTTGAATGCCAGATAATATGGCTCTATAGTACGCAGAGTTTTTCCCTTATCAGAGTAATAAGTGAAGGAAATCAGTCGGCTCTCGGATATGGCAGACTTGATAAGGCTGATCTTCTCAGACAGACTGCCTTTATAATGGGAGGCAAGGTCAATGAGGATGCTTTCCTGCATGGAAACCACCGCCTCACCACCTGGAGAAAGCCTGTGAATCAGCCTCTCGATTTGGGAAGCATGCGAAGTCTCGGATACGCTGCCCAGGCTTTTTAAGCCGGTGATGATCTGCTGCAGTTCCTCCACGGTCAGAACGCTTTTATCCAGCCTGAAGCCATCGGCTATCTGGATACCGCCACCGCCACCCTGGCGGGTAATGATGGGGATTCCGGCCCGGCAGATGGCGTCGATATCCCGATGAATCGTCCTTCGGGAAACCTCAAGCTTTTCGGCCAGTTCCGGCGCCGTCACCTTATCCTTTTGAAGCAGAATGGTGATGATGCTCAGCATCCTGTCCAGCTTCAACCGGGTTCACCCCCTTTACGACCAGAAAGACTTATAGAATTACCTCAACCGGATCCGCAATCCTTAAGCTGTCCGGCTCAACATGGCAATCATAGGCCAAGACATGCACACCCTTTGAGGCGGCAAGTCTTAAAGCCTCTCCGAAAGCCCGATGGGTCTCATCGTTGGGCATAAAGCAGCGGACACCCTTCATCTGTATGACAAACAGGATATAAGCCTCATAACCTTTTTCAGCAGCAGCGATGAGCTCATGGATATGCCTTGCACCGCGCTCGGTGGGAGCATCCGGAAACATCGCAACGCCATCCTTCTCCAGGGTAACACCCTTTACCTCTAGAAACGCCTTTCGGCCTCCGCCTTCCAGGTACAGGTCGAAACGGGACTGCCCGTATTTCTGCTCAGATTTGATGAGATCAAATCCTGACATGCCCGGAAGCTTTATCATTCCTGCCTTAAGCGTTTCCAGGGCAACCTGGTTCGGGATATTGCTGTCGATGTTCACAAGACGCCCCGCTTTTTCAACGGTAACCAACGAATAGCGGGTCTTGCGGTTCGGTTTATCGGAGAACTCCAAAAAGACAGGCGCTCCAGGAACAAGGAGTTCCTTCAGCCTTCCGGTGTTCTTCACATGAACAGTCTCTATGGTGCCATTAATCTCGCATCTTGCGATAAAACGATTGGGCCGGGACAGGAACCGGCCCGGAATGACTTTCTCGTATCTCAAATCTATCTCCCTTTGTTTAGTTTCTTCTATTATCCACTTTGTTCGGTCTTCTTTTCAACCCCTTTGCCCCTCAGCATGAGAAATGTGGAAATGGATATCAGCATCAGGGCCAGAACCGCTATAACGGCAAAGGCCGTCTTAAAACCCCGGTACTCCGATATGGCCCCAACAGCCGGGAAGAAGGTGATCATCATGATACTGAAGAACATGGACTGGAAGGACAGGATGGTCGCCCGCTGCCGGGATGGGATCTGCTTGTTGATATAGTCCGAGAATACAACAAAGAGTATCGCTTCCATGCCCGACAATAAAATATCTCCTGCTTGCTCCGGACTTCCATTTTCATGTTGCATTCCTCCTAATGTTCCTGAGTATGTCGGCCGGTAGATTGCCGCGCTGCGCTCGCTATGACAGTTCGGGAATTACACTGCGGGTGTCAGGCGACTGCCGCGCTCTGTTTCCCTTCGCTCGCAAAAACACTTCATTCCTCTAACTTCCAGTTTGTCGTTGCGAGGAGCGTAGCGACGAAGCAATCTCATTGTTGCTTAATCACATCAACACCGAAAAAAAGGACTTGAGTAAGCCTCAAGTCCTGTCCGCAGTGGTTCTGTGTGACATACCCGAATTGTCATTGAACCAGGTTCCTTCGCCAAATATCGGCCAACAATCACCAACACGGTGTTCCGGAACCTTTTGATCAAAACAAAAAACCCGGGCAAGCCTACCCGGGTACAACACATTATTGGTGCGGCTTACTTAAATTACCACTCTATTCACATAGCATGCCTGTAAGCCGCTGTATCATGTACGATATCGGACATGGAAGCCAGCATAGTATGCAAATAGAAGGCTTTAAGCAAGCTGTTCATGTCGTCCTCTTTATTATCCTTGTTTTAGTATACATTACAAAAAGTATTCATGCAAATGCTTTGTCCCCTTGCGGAGCGTAGATTGCAACAGGTTGTCCAAAACGACAAGGATGTATATACCTTGTATTCGTCCCCTCACGGAGCGCTAATTGCAACCCGGTCAAGTTGACGTTGCAAACACTCTATTTCTCGTTTTCGTCCCCCTCACGGAGCGCTAATTGCAACCATGGAATTGCTGAGCACATTCACTGATGAGCAAATGTTTTCGTCCCCTCACGGAGCGCTAATTGCAACTTATCATGGTGTACCTCTCTGATGATGATGGACGTTTTCGTCCCCTCACGGAGCGCTAATTGCAACTCGTAAATCACATACGGAAACAGCTCGGCTGGGAAGTTTTCGTCCCCTCACGGAGCGCTAATTGCAACTGGAATAACAAGTCTACGCGCAAAAAAAATCAAGGTTTTCGTCCCCTCACGGAGCGCTAATTGCAACCTGAATTATGCAAAATAAAACATCAAGCAATTGATGTTTTCGTCCCCTCACGGAGCGCTAATTGCAACGAAGGAAAAACTATGATTAACAACAACACCACAAGTTTTCGTCCCCTCACGGAGCGCTAATTGCAACATACTTTCTGCGCCGTATATTCTTGTTGTCGTCCGTTTTCGTCCCCTCACGGAGCGCTAATTGCAACAACACAACTTCAATTCTGCTGTTGCGCTGGAAGCCAAAGTTTTCGTCCCCTCACGGAGCGCTAATTGCAACTTTTGTGGTGTCATAAACTTTAATGACCTCGCCAGTTTTCGTCCCCTCACGGAGCGCTAATTGCAACCTGCGATGGCCAGCATATCATCCAGGACACCTTCACGTTTTCGTCCCCTCACGGAGCGCTAATTGCAACAATACTACCTCGGGCCTAACGCAGATACAGCATTGTTTTCGTCCCCTCACGGAGCGCTAATTGCAACGCCCTTCAAGTATCACCTGACCTTCCCCCTTAATGTTTTCGTCCCCTCACGGAGCGCTAATTGCAACGAAATATGCTGCGTATTGTGGAGCCAGCACCACAGGTTTTCGTCCCCTCACGGAGCGCTAATTGCAACCTTTTATCGAGGGAATATCACTCTCAAGAATGTTGGTTTTCGTCCCCTCACGGAGCGCTAATTGCAACATGGATGTTTTCATGGAATTGCTTCAGGCTATGCAGGTTTTCGTCCCCTCACGGAGCGCTAATTGCAACGCGCATCTATCCCATACACCTATGAGGACGCAAAGCAGTTTTCGTCCCCTCACGGAGCGCTAATTGCAACACTTAAGGCGTGTAAAAAATCGTGTAACGGAGTGGTTTTCGTCCCCTCACGGAGCGCTAATTGCAACGGCTTGAAGATAAAACCAGCATCATAAAATAGTTTCAAACCTCAAAAGTGCGAATGATAATTTATCACTGAAAATGTATCCGGACTACTCCATGAAAAACACACAAACCCCTTTATTTCAGCCCGGTGCGAATCCCTCCGTTTTCTCCTGTTCACTTGATATCCGCACTGTTTTCTTAACATAATCATTGGTACGGACGCTTCCCATGCCCAGTGATGTTTTTATGCCGACTCCGCAGTATGACGAGAAGAACAGTAGCAGATGCCAGATCTCCTGCAGGGGGGCCGGCAGCTTGGAGTTCAGAACAACGTGCCCGATGAAGCCTGGTATGACTGCGCCCTTAAGGTGATAATAACTGCTCTTTAGCCTGTATGAATCTATTTTTATGCCGTCTATTAGAAACCTCTGCGCATCGCTGTCCTCAATCTTGATATATCCCGAATACATGTTCCACTTGTTTATCAGGCTTCCTACGATATGCTCCACCGATGGGAAAAGCATATAAGTCTCTTTGCTTTTAAAGGAGGTTGGAGTTAAAAAGCTCATAAGCGTTCTGTTGCTGTGATAAGCTTCTGAAGCGGATTTTATGATGTCCTGAACGGTGGATAACCCCGTGCACTCCTTCGATACGATGCGTATATCCAGCTCATTGTTCGTCATGGTCATGCTTTCAAGCTGATCCAGGACAGGTGCCGCTTTGTCTATCGCCTCTTCCCCGAGTATGTTGACTGTCCATACAGCCTCTTCCCCGTTTTTCACAGGAACCAGAGACTGGTTTATCGGGGTCAACTGTTCGGCATGTAGCCTTGCGACATATTCAGGCTCCAGCTTCTCCATGAGCATGCCGTAAAACTGATACCCCATGGCGTATGTAAACCTTTGCCCGGATCCGTTGGTGACATTCATCCTGAACTGCTTAATCATTGGCCTAACTCCAATCCTGTCAATCGCTTCATCTTGCCATTCATGATATCTCGAGAACCTTGCAAACGCCGAAATGATAACTGTGCCCGTGATAGTTCGTATGCTTCAGGCGATGGGGCGAAGCTCCCAGCTTAACATCTTCATGGTGTTTATGGTTTCTGAACGTTTGTGTCATGAACTCGGATACAAGCCTGAGCCCCTCCTGCTTTCCGCACAACGGGTAAATGATGTTCTTGGCAAAGTATCCGCTTCCCCCGCCCAAAACCAGACAATCCGAGAAGTCCTCCTGGACGGCGTTTTGAGGCAGCCTAAACATGGGGATATAGGTTTCCCTGTAAAACCGGCCAAACTGTGATATGGCATCGCGGATATCATCAATATCGATAGCTTTCAAGACGGAAGTATCAAGCGTGAGCTTAAAATGCAACTTGACCCCCGGTTTCACCGATTCCCTTATCATATTGATGGATTTTCGCACACCTGAAACGGACAGATCATCTTTTCTGGTCAGGACCATATCTGAACGGTCAATGGGGAGACTGTCGGAAATCATAATCCCGCGCATCACGCTGTTGACAGCATTCCTGGTTTTTTGCGTCAGTCCAAGTGTATGCAGATACCTGGTTTCAATGGAATCCGCATCATGCCTTCTTATGCTGGTGACCGTCGGTTTGTCCTGATCCTGCAGGATCATTTTTATCAGAAGAGCGGTCCTCAAAGCTCCTTTTAATGAACTGCCTGGGACATAAGGTCGATTCTGGGCGTCATGAACAAATTCCTGAATCTCCATCAGCGATCTGTTTTCAACCAGCGCATCACCCACATAGGTCTCATAAAGTTTCATCTTTTCCAAATCGGCATCGGAAAAGCCGCATTCACGGATAAAATCATGCAGATAGGCCGAATCCCTGAAAAGCATGAAATGCTCATACTGGTCCATCAGGCCGTACTCAACAACTTTGTTCATGAACTTTTCCATGTCCAGAAAAATCGCCTTTTTAGTGGACGGATCAAAACAATATTCCTTTTTTGTGTATCTCCTGCCGCTGCCGATAAACAACGGACCCTTCGTTTCCAGGAGCATGTCATATACTTTCAGATGTCCTTTTTGAATCATAGGCATACCCCCAAAAAGACAGGCTTCCCATACCGGTACACGGGATGTTTTCCCCTGTTGCCGGATACATCAAAAATGCCTCCCCGGTACGGGTACTGGAACATGGAGCCTGAATCGAAGAAATACTGCGTTTGCTTTTTCAACGGCGTATCAGCATAGGTTTCAGACTGCACAAACCCTCCCCGCCGGACAAGACCGTATGTACTGTTTTCAACTGCATCATGCATTTCCTGGTCCATGGGCAACGAAGTGGTGAGGGTGATATAGCGATTTGCTTCACCCACAGTAGCCTTCTGTAGATAGCCTGCAAGAAGCAGCTCGTCTTCATTTTCGGCAGCCTCAAGGTCAATGCATGCCTTCACCCTGAACTTCCCATAACCCGAGCTGACCTTTCCGCCGATACCTTCAACGCCCAAAAGCCGGATCAGCTTTTGCAGATCCGGCACCAGGCTTTTATCCGCGCATCCGGCGATGAAATACAGTCCGGCATCATCATGAAATGTAAAGACGCCGACGGAATAGGGCCGTGGCACTTCCTGAGCCGTGATCGACACTTTATCAACGATGCCGTACACGCCAAAATCGGTGTCCACCCCGGCGGCATCAAACACCATTTTACCCTGCAGCGAAGCAATAAAGTCCGGAAGAAGGCCTATCGGCAAATAAGAAAGCTTTTTCATAGCTTTCCGAAGTTCCGGCGGTATTTCAAGCCGTACACTTGCCGTTGCATAAGGCTTTGGCACATACAGCGTTTCGCCTTTATACGGGAAAGCGTCGCTGAACCTGAGTTCATCATTTTGGGCCAGGTTCACCCATCGTTCGATGCCCTGCACGCCTTCCGCTTTCAGCGCCATATGGCAGAGAGCTGAAAAAAGCGTATCCGCACAGAAATTCATCCGGCCTGTATCCAGAGAATCGCCTGCGTCGCTCTCTCCCACATGCAGTGAAGTCGTAAACTCCAGCTTAAACAGAAAGTAATTCATACGACTCAACTTCCTCAAAAATGGATTTCAGTTCGTCCAGGTTGAGGTCATAGCCTTCTTCAGCCGGGATGATCTCAATCTTCTCAAAGCTGACGCGTCCGCTGCCCCTGGTTCCGTGGCCTCCGAGATAGTCCAGCTGGAGCAGTTTCATCGCCCTTGCCAGATTCGAAAGATCATCCTTCACCTCTTCTTTGCACTCCAAATCGTAAACAATATTTACGGCAAACCTGACGCCGCTGACGACCCGTTCAATCTGGCGCGGATTGGCCATCGAGGTTCCCCGGTCAATGGTGTTCTCAAACTTGATCTCTGTGAGCCCTACGGACTGGAACTCTTCGCTGTTGCATACATAGGCATCGGCAAACTGCAGCCTGCCTTTTATGATGGGTTTGCCGCTGGAGCCAAACAGTCTTCGGATCTCAATCGGATCGTCATTGGGATCGGGCAATTTGTGAATATCCTCGGCATAGCTCCTGGCCAGCAACGTTCTGAGTTTTCCCTTCAGGCTGCTGCCCGGAACGATGGGCATGTTCGTCCTGGTATCCTTTATAACCGGGCTGTCAACCGAGCCTATCGCGGCAAATATGTTGGACCCGCCTATATGCAATCCTGTCAGAACTTTCAGTTCGGATTTGATTATGAGTTTTCCGTACACGACCCTAACCTCCTCAGTCATCACCGTCGTAGAAGCGATGATAAGCAACCAACGCTTCCATATAATGCATGAAATTGATGAATTTCTCCCGGCTGTCGCCGATGCCGTTCAGGTATTCCAGCAGTTTGCTCTTTTCCACGAAAGGCAAGACAGCCTTTTTGTCACGACCGGCTTCGTAGAGAATTCTCACGCGCAGCAGCTGAATCTTCTTCATGCTCTCGGGCAAGAGTTTCTCGTCGGTTCTCAATCGCTCCACATTGAAAATCTCCAGTATCTGGCTCAGAATCTTTCTGATTTTTGATGTCGTGATCTTGTTGTCCTGCCCCTTTTTCTGGCTCTGTTCCCCGATTAATTCCAGGATCACCTGTTCGGCTTTATCCACATAGTCTTCCGGGAGATCCAGCTTTCCTATTTCCTTCTTTCTCACGTGTTCATGCTGGCGGCCGCCGCCGGTATAAGCGCCTCCTGTTTTGGATTGCGTGGCTCTTGCCGATGGCGCGGGCATATTATGCCTTGCCGCCCATTTTTCAATTCCGTCCTGTAACGTACCCATACCTTTCACTCCTTTATGGCTATTCCGATTCCTGATCAGCTTTCAAGGCCGTTGATTCAGTTTTTGGCTTCCTGCAAAGCGTCATATTTTGCTCTTGTCAGGTAAATATAGATATAAATGGCGCATATCAGTTCTTTCAGATCGCGGTTATCCATTATCCATCGATACATGTGTGTTGAGAATTCGCGATAGGCGGACCTGTACCGTGCCGAAGCGCTGCCGGATGGCCTCATCCTTGCCAACAGATAAGCGTATCTTGCGATATTGATTTTATCGCCCGTAAGATACTGGCTTCTCAGGAATGTAAGCAAACGGTACAGGAAAGCACTTCCACGCCCTTGCTCATTGGCGTAGAAATCAAAGAACTCCTGTATCTGGTGTAACTTCTCTCCAATAACCCGATTCAAGAAATCATCCCATTTGAAAGTGAGGCTGTCGTCGGCTTCAAACAGCGTGATGCCGCACTTGCCGTCAAGCTTTTTTGCCGCATCCTCCAGCTCACCGGCTTCATTGGCCGCTTTATGGATGGGATATTTCTGAGCATGGATGCATATGCCGCCTGAAAGCGTCAATGTGCCGGCCGTATAACGGCGGAATGCCCGATAGATATCTGCGGCGGCTTCAATAACGTTAGCCCACTGGCCTGCCATGAAGATATCGTCGCCGCCTGAATAAATGATGATGACTTTCCTTCCCCGCTCATCCTCCGGCTTGCCCCTGAGTCTGAACCGGCCAACCTGCGGATTGCCCCTTAGAATGGAGTTGATATAATACTTGAAAAACATGGTCATCCGCCTGGAAAATGACGCTGTCCTCGTCAAGGAGACATACCTGTATCTTTCCGCAGGATCATCGGTTTTCCGTTCAAATCCGGACGTAAACGTGCTGCCAAGGTTATCGACATCTGCCCTGAAATAGCCTATCTGTTTTATCCCCTCCGAATCATCAAGCAGTTCTTCCAGCAGGCTGTTGTGGCAGTAATCGCCCATAAAGAGGGTGGTGCTGCGCTCCAGATCCGGATATACTTTGTTTTTGGCATAGATACGGAGTATATCGGTTCCCTTGCTCAGCTCTTCCCTGACCCGATCTTCGTTGGTCAGATGCAGGTACGCTTCGCCCTCCGACCGCGGGAGTTCAATGTATGGCAAATCAGCAATGGGCCTTGGGGTTACCATAATAAGCAGTTCCTCTTTGCGCAGCAAACCGGATATGTTGCGGAAAACACTGCACCAGCGGCAGATATCCTCATCGGGCAACAGCCTGTCCATGGCTCCGCAGGTTTTGCATTCCCTTTCACCGCTCAAAAGAGGCTGTTGATTCATTTCCAGTATTTCATCAGCCGTATAGCGGTGCAGCTTGTTGTCGGCCAGCGCATGGCTCAGCCTCATGAAGATGTTTTTATACGGATGATCACCTTCAGGAATATTCATCAGGTCGTTGGCGCTGCATTCGGTATACGCTGCCGACAGGTATAGCCTGATGCCGAAGTTTTGACGGAGCCATTGGTTGAATCTTGCGGATATAGCATCGACCTTATTTCTAACCTCCTGCGTATTGGGAAGCAGGATATAACAATGACCTCCGCCGGTGTAAATAAGATTTGTACGGGAAAGGCCGCATTCGGTCAGCAACTCATCGCACAGATGCTCCATGAGAAGCTCCAGCATGAAAGAACGGCTACGAAGCGTTTTCAATGCGCCTTTTGAACTGATATTATATATAAACTTCTGAATCCCTGAATAATCGGCCGAGAACATCAGGAATGCCTGCTCCTGGCAGAACGCTTCTTCCCTGCCCCATATCTCATCGCGAAAACCTGGACGGTTGTTTGCCGTCAGGTATTCGCTGACGCACGCGCCAACCGCGGCAGTCATTTTCAGATGATCAAACATGGAGATGTCCGAGGCATCTTTGTTACCGACACTGGAAGGCACAAAGGACAGGCATCTTTCCAATGCCGAAAGAAGGACGTTGATGTACGTCTCTGCGGGTTGAACGTTTTTTAAATGCTCTCTCACCTCATGAAGGATCTGAAGATATTGGCCTGAGCTTATTTCATTTTTGCCGCCGTTATCCGGGAAAGGAATGCGTTCATCATCATAATAAGCCGTTCCATAGCTGTAGTCGAGCGTATTGCCATGCAGCAGGTTGAATACGGACCTAAGGGGCACATGAATATAATCCTGCTCCTCTTCTTCCCGCTTGCTGCTCCCCCTGACTTTTCCCTCAACGATACTGTTCGCTATGTAGGCCACATAGGCAGGAGATTCGTTCGGTAAGTCCGCATGCAGCAGATCAGCTTTATGGTGGAAACGCACGCAATCAAGGACATCAGGCTGCGGGAAGCATTCTTTAAGGAATGCCTGGCCCAGAACGCCATGATTGGTACCTTCTGCCGAACCTGAGCGATAAACAAGCTTCCCCACATCGTGAAGCAGACAACCCAATATTGCTTGAAGCGTTTTCTCTCTCATTCCATCATATCCTTCCCGATTCATGATTTTTCTTTGACAGGAAGCATGACCAGCGTTTTTATGCGCTCATTCATCTCGCGATACGAGTTCCAATACGAGGGTTTGATCTTCATGCCGGATTTTTCGGCTACGGATCTGATAAGCGACATGATGCCGTCCGCCGTTTTACCGCATCTTTTGAGCAGCCATGAATCCGTCACCGACACTATTTCATGGGCCGCCAGGTTGCGTGACATCTCCTCAATGTCGCGCAGTTCTCTTACCTTCTCCGCCAGGCCCCTATCCGAAAGGAATTCATCCAATACGGGTGCCAGTTGTGCGGATGTATAAACGGAATCTTTATAGCATGAAAACTCTCCATCGAGGATCGCCAGCATTTTTGCGCCTGTCTCGTTTTTGCTCAGCATCTCTCTGGTCAGCCAGTACTTCACGGTACCTTTTCTCTCCTTCGCAAGGCAATAATCCTTGATCCTTATGCCGCAATACGCCAAAAGAATTGACTCAAACAGATCGAGCACCACCGGGGTAATGCCTCTGATGAAATCCGCATACTCCTGCCTTTCGGCTTTCACCTGAAGCCAGAGCAAATATTCGAAAACGGCAATCTCATCGCTTTGCTTTATGGGAAAAACATCGTAATGACAGTCCTTCAAAGCCCTTTGGACACCCGGAATGTCCAGAAGCAATCTGCACTTCGCGGCTTCCAAAAGCTTAATGGCTTCGGGGCAAATCTGCTGCCTGATATCGTTCGCCACAGAGAGAGCCGCGTTATAATCGTAGACATCCACATGCTTGCAGACAATTGCCTTTTTTATCCTTGCATTGAGGTTCAGGTATGACGAAACGGAGGTACGGTCGACAAAATCTTCCCTGTTGTCCTCATTGAGCTCCCATAAAGCATCAAAATCATCTACATGTTCGCGGGCAGGGTTGCTTTTTCCTTCCGGCGTGCTCACCTGTATTGGAAGATAGTTTCTCTCATTAAGCGCCGCAATGGTTTGCAGCGCGCTTTTCATGGCCGGAGTCCCTGAAGAGACATTGACCAATATCTGATGCCCCGGATTTTCTTCTTCCAGCCGTTTCAGAATGGTTTCAAATTCATTGTAGA
This sequence comes from Thermoclostridium caenicola, assembly GCF_900142095.1. GTDB lineage: Bacteria > Bacillota > Clostridia > DSM-8532 > DSM-8532 > Thermoclostridium_A > Thermoclostridium_A caenicola. The sequence continues at coordinate 15,733 of NZ_FQZP01000030.1, forward strand.
AATCATCAAAACGGTGGACTTCAGTGAGATTCCTGTTGATCAACAACTCGACTTGAATATGTATGCCCAGCAGTTCGCAGAGTTTGGAAATGGAATGACGATAGCGATCATCTTTATCATGGATTTCTGATATTTCCTTGGACAAATAGAGAAGAACTTTTTCCGGACGGTATTTTCTGCAAATGTGAAGCATCGCGCCATCATGAAAGTGCGAAATTGGATCCGTCATGCCCACTGGTGAAAACAGGATGTATTTCATTACAATACCCCTCTTTTCCATGAGTTCATGCATCAAAGTATTGAAAGCGATGTTTTGAAATGTGAATACTACACTTGTTTATATCCCCAGACTCACGATTTTCAAACATTGACTTTATTCTTATAGTTGCCGTTGTTTATTGCATTCTTTTATAGTTGGTAGGATTCTGGGGTATGAAGTAAGTACATTAAACCTATTCAAAGCTTCAACTCTTAAATTCATTTTTCCTTGTGCCATGCCAATCAATTAGCTGAGTTTCGCCTTAAACGGTAAGTTGCGTTATATGCAAAAGGAACCGCTTTCTGGCGGTTCCTTTCGTATGTAATGGAATGCATCATATCTTTACTTAGAAGGGATTGGACTTCAACTTCACGCTTAGCCCATAACAACCTGGACATCATGCTCCTTGCCGTCGTTGAAGACAGGCAGGATGTTGCCGGAAATCTCCTTGCCGTCCACGGTGATGGACTTGACGCCCTTCTCCACGTGGTTGGGATTGGAGATGGTGATGTTGTAGGTTGCTCCCCTGAACTTGCGCCTTACGGTGTAGCCCTTCCAGTCGGCAGGTATGCAGGGGTTAATCCTCAGTCCGTTGTAATCGGGCTGAATACCCAGAATCCACTGGGAGATGGCGGTGAATGTCCAGGCGGCTGTACCCGTCAGCCAGGAGTTCTTGGCCTCGCCCGGACGTGCGGCAGCCTTACCCGCTACCATCTGGGAGTATACGTAGGGCTCCGTCTTATGCAGATCGCTGATGTCCTGCAGGTAGGACGGCGTGATCTTCTTATACAGCTCGAAGGCCCTTGTACCACGGCCAACCACGGTTTCCGCACAGATGATCCACGGGTTGTTGTGGCAGAACACGCCTGCGTTTTCCTTGTATCCGGGCGGATAGGAGGTGATTTCACCCTTGCTCTTGTCATAGCGCTGGTACGGCGGATCGTTCAGCACGATACCGTACGGAGTTTCCAGCCTTTCCTTTACGGCATCCAGCGCCTTGATGGCATAGCCGTTCTCTACGCCGATACCGGCCATGACGCACATACCCTGGGGCTCGATGAAGATCTGCCCTTCCTCGTTCTCCTTGCTGCCTATCTTCCGACCGAAAGCGTCGTAGGCTCTCAGGAACCACTCGCCGTCGTAGCCATGCTCATAGATCTTCTGTTTCATCTCTTCAATCAGCTTATCGGCCTTGTCGGCTTCCTCATTCCTGCCCTTGTACCTGAGCAGCGCCGAGTACTCGGGACCGATGAACACGAACATCCCCGCGATGAATATGGATTCAGCCACACGACCGTTGGGATCGCCATAGGTCTGGAAGGACTCGTCGGGCGTGGTGGAGAAGCAGTTCAGGTTGAGGCAGTCATTCCAGTCGGCGCGTCCGATAAGCGGCAGCCCGTGAGGTCCGAGATTATTGACCACATGGTAGAAGGAACGGGTCAGGTGCTCCAAAAGGGTTGCCGTGTTATTGGGATTGCAGTCGAAGGGAACCTGTTCATCCAGAATGGAATAATCCCCGGTCTCCTTTATATAAGCCGCAGTAGCCAGGATCAGCCACAGGGGATCGTCGTTGAAGCCACCGCCAATATCATGGTTACCCTTCTTAGTGAGGGGCTGGTACTGGTGATAGCAGCCGCCGTCCTCGAACTGGGTGGCAGCGATGTCCAGAATACGCTCCCTGGCCCTTTCCGGGATCTGATGGACGAATCCGAGAAGGTCCTGATTGGAATCGCGGAATCCCATGCCCCTGCCGATACCCGATTCAAAGTAAGAAGCACTGCGGGACATGTTGAAGGTCACCATGCACTGATAGGGATTCCAGATGTTCACCATGCGGTTCAGCTTGTCGTCATCGCTCTTGAGGACATAGACCGAGAGCAGTTCATCCCAGTATGCCCTAAGTTCCTGCATGGCCTTGTCCACCTGATCCGGTGACTTAAATTGCTCCTGCATGGCCTTTGCGCGCTTCTTGTTGATCACATTGAGGCTTTCCCACTTCTCTTCTTCCGGGTTCTCCACATAACCCAGCACGAAGATGATGGTCTTCTCCTCCCCAGCCTTGAGGGTGAGGTCGAAATAGTGGGATGCGATGGGCTGCCAGCCGTGAGCGATGGAGTTGGTCGCCTGGCCAGCGAGAACCGCCTGCGGGCAGTCAAACCCGTTATACAGGCCGATGAACGCTTCACGGTCGGTATCAAAGCCATCCACAGGGGTGTTTGCCCAATAGAAGGCATAATGGTTTCTGCGCTCACGGTACTCGGTCTTGTGGTAGATGGCCGAACCTTCCACTTCCACTTCACCGGTTGAGAAATTGCGCTGGAAATTGGTCATATCGTCCCATGCGTTCCACAGGCACCATTCAATAAAGGAGAACAGCTTGAAATGCTTTTCCCCGTTGCTCTTATTCTTGATGGTCAGCTGATGCACCTCCCCGTCAAACTTGAGGGGTACGAAAGAAAGCTGGCTAACCGACAGCCCGTTCCTCTCGCCGCGTATCTTGGTATAGCCCAGTCCGTGCCTGCATTCATAGGCATCCAGGTCTTTTCTGACCGGCATCCAACCCGGTGTCCAGACATCACCGTTATCATTGATGTAGAAATAGCGTCCGCCATTGTCTACCGGTATATTGTTGTAACGGTATCTGGTCACGCGTCTCAGGCGGGCATCCTTATAGAAACAGTATCCGCCTGAAGTGTTGGATATGAGGCCAAAGAAGCTCTCATTCCCCAGATAGTTGATCCATGGATAGGGCGTTTTGGGGGTCTCGATGACATACTCTCTGTTTGCATCATCGAAATAGCCGAATCTCATAAGTTAACCTCCTCATGTATTTATCGTAGTGCAGGATTCACGGACAACCAATCCTACATCGGCGTTATAAACCATAAACCTTGGTTTATCGGATTCAATCAGCTCTTCCAGCATCTCCAGGGCCTTCTTCGCCATATCAAAGAAGGGTATCCTCACCGTCGTCAGAGCTGGTTTAACAATGGAAGATGCAAGGGCATCATCATACCCAACGATGGATATATCTTCAGGAACCCTGATGCCATGCCGCTTAAAGGCCTCCATGGCCGCCAGCGCCATTTCGTCATTGGATGCTATCATGGCGGTGGGAAGTTTACCGCTGGCAATCAGGCTTTCAACCTCAGAGACCGTCGACCTGCCGGTAAAATCCCCTTTCAGCATATAGCGCTCATCCAGGGTCAAACCATGGCTTTCAAGCCTTTTTACAAAGCTTTCGCGTCTTTTCAGACCTGAATAGGTGGTCGTTCTTCCCGTGATCATGCCGATCTCTCGATGTCCCAGTTCAACCAGGTAGTCCACCGCCGCATGGATGCCTTGCTCATCATCGGAGTTGATCACCGCAATCCTGGCCTTTGGATTGGCGATCTTCCGAATCTCTTCCGGATCGCAGTCCATCAGCACGATGGGGTGAGAAATCTTGCTCAGGATGGATTCTATCTCCTGGCTCTTTTCCGTACCGATGATGATACCGCCGTCGATCCGCTTTTGTGAGAAGGTCTGGCGGATGCGCCAGCTCTCATCGGGATTGTATACGGTGTGAACCAGCATGTAATAGCCCATGGAGTTTCCGATATCCACAAAAGCGTCCACCAGCGGCGCAAAATAGCTGTTGCCATAGATTCGGTACGGGCTCTGGATGTCATATATGCTGTATAAAAACAGCCCAATGGTGTTGGTCCTTTTTCCAGCAAGTACACGGGCTGAAAGATTGGGCTCATAATTATACTCCCTGATGACCTTCATGACCCGTTCCCGCGTCTTCTCAGGCACATTGGGGTAGTTGTTGATCACTCTGGATACGGTGCTTCTGGACACTCCAGCGAGCCTTGCTATTTCTTCACTCTTCATGGAACCACCGTGGGAATAAACGCGCGTTCATTGCCAATAATTATATAATAAAGATACAATAAATTCAAGGTTAAATACAATTCTTATGCTTTTTAGCCAGCAACCTGACGGTTAAGTCAAATCATCCCTCCCGGCATTTTTTCCGGAAGACCTGTCATTCACACATCAAACGATTTTATACATGAGCGTAAGAAGGCCCATCCATCAAGGAATGGGCCTTTTTCTTAAGCGTTATCGGCAGAAACGGCAACTTCCTCATCCCGCGGCAGATCGTGGACCAGGTTGTGCAGCCACTTGTTTGAGAGCAACCGTATAATTCCGAAGATGCACTTTGCCACCTCTTCCAGATTGATCATGGCCATGACCAGGAATACCGGAAGGGCAAAGACCTCCACCCCCAGATAAGCCATGGGAAGTCCGATGAGCCAGGGAGCCCCCACATCCACAAACATGGCAAACAACGTATCGCCACCACCCCGGCATACGCCTATAATCATGACGATGTTGATAACCTTGGGGATGGTATAGGCCGCATAAACATATACCGCCTTCCTGCAGATCTCCAGGGTTTCGGCGCTGATATTGAAAAGGCCTAAGAACAGCGGCATAACAGCTATCATGAGAAGCCCTGTCACAACGCCAAACCCTACGCTCACAACCACCGAGCGTTTGGCATAAACCCTTGCCGTGTCGTCCTCGTTGGCACCAATCATGTTGCCGACAATGGCCCCGCAGGCGTTGCCCAGGCCGGCAAACAAAGAGAAGAATATACTGTTAACGACTTCCATGATCTGGACAGTCGCCACAGCCTCGGTACCAAGCTTACCGTAGAAATAGGTATACCCGGTAACGCCGATGGCCCAAAGCAACTCATTGGTGATAACAGGTGATACGGACCGGGCAAAGCGTTTCAGGAACTGGGCGGAATAACCTCTGAACTCGGAGAGTTTAGCAGCCAGCTCAAACTTGTTCTTATAGATCAACCTCAACAGGATCACGCATTCAATTAAGCGGGCTCCCAAGGTGGCCACCGCTGCTCCGGCAATGCCCATCCTGGGCATCCCCAGTTTGCCATATACCAGGAGGTAGGTAAACACGGTATTAAAGGTAAGCGCCGTAGCGCTGGCAACCAGCGGAATCCTGGTACGTCCCACGCCCCTCGACTGCATACCGTAGGATGAGGTAACCGCGCTTATGGGAAAGGATACAGCGGCTATCCTGAGATAAACTGCGCCCAGGCTGATCACCAACGGATCATTGGAAAACAATGCAATAAACCATTCCGGGAACAAGAGTCCTACCAGGGTGAACGGAACAGCCACCGTTATACCGATTATAAGGCTCAGGCCCAAAACCTTCCGGACACTCTGCAGGTCTTTTTTACCCCAGAACTGTGCACTGAAGATATTGGCACCGCTGTTGATGCCAAACAGGAACAGGTTGAAAACAAAGCTCAGCTTATTGGCTATGCCCACAGCCGCGATATTGGCTTCACCAAGGCCTCCGATCACGATGTTATCCACCATGTTGAGGCCGTTGAAGATCAGGTTTTGAAGGGCTATGGGCAGGCCGATGGCAATCATCAGGTTCCAGAATCTTCTGTCCTTTAAATCTAATACTTTCATAGGTTCCTCCGGAATGTCCCGCGTTTCCTGCATCAGTTAAATTTTATCGGATTATAAAGACAAAAACCCTGTCGCTGGCAACAGGGATGTCTATACAGTATTGCACGATTGGAACCGGGTTGTCAAGATGATTTTCCTGACGATTCTCTGTATCGTTCAGATGATCTTAATGCCTTACCATCTGACGGGATCATACCAGGATGGGCTGGATTTGCCTGCCTTCCAGGGCCTGTTCAACGGTGGGCACTATCATCCCGAACTTGGCGATCAGGGAGTTGCTCTTCTTCTCCGGATCGTCCTGCCCAAAAGGTACAAAATAGATGTTTTTCGTGTTCAGGAGAATGCCCAGGTTCTTGGCGTTGGCTCCGAGCCCGTCGTTGGTGGCAATGGCCAGAACGACCGGCTTCTGGTTCCGCAGCTGGGCTTTAACGGCCATGGTGACCGGCGTATCGGTAATGCCGTTGGCAATTTTGCTCAGCGTGTTGCCGGTGCATGGAGCAACAACAATCAAATCCAACAGCTTTTTCGGGCCTATTGGTTCAGCTTCCGTGATGGTATCGATACAGTCCTTGCCCGTAACCAGTTCAATGCGTCTCCGGAATTCATCGGCGCGGCCGAACCGGGTATTGGTGGTAGCTACCGTGGTGGACAGGATGGGAAAAACCTCCGCTCCCAGAAAAACAAGCCTTTCCAGCTCAATCAAGACTTCGGAAAGGGTGCAGAAGGATCCCGTAACCGCAAAACCTATGCGTTTTCCGCTCAGCGTCATGACAGAACACCTCCCTCTTCCTCAAGGATGTTGTAAATCGTACGCCTGATGATATCGCCGGCAGTCATGGGGGCAACCTTTCCGGGCAGCGAAAGGGCCCATCTGACCTTGAGGCCAATCGCCTCGGCTGCCTTAAAGTCAATTCCGCCGGGTGCTGAGGCCAAATCCAGTAAGAAGCAATCGTTGCGTACCTTTTCGAGGATATCCTTCGTTATGACGAGGGCCGGTACTGTATTGACGATGGCGTCCATATCCGACACAAAGCGCGCCAGATGGTGTATGGGCACGGGCTTGTATCCATGGGCTTCAATCCAGGCGATATCGGCATATTGCCTGGCTGCGGCCCAGACTTCGGCGCCAAAACCATGGAGCAGCCTTGCCAGGTTCTTGCCAATCCGGCCATAACCCACGATGAGTATACGGCTGCCCAGAAGGGTAATGGGCATTTCCTGCAACAGGATGCCGACCGCTCCCTCCGCCGTGGCAGCGGCGTTCAGAACGGCCATCTCCTCCCGATCCAACAGATCGGTGTATCTCACCTTTTTTTGCTCCAGCTGTTCCTTAACCTGCTGTGTTAGCCTTCCTGCGATCAGATGAGCGCCCTCGGGGATCTTTTCAAGGAACTCGCTGAAGCAGAGTTTTTCTTTTGCCAAAGGCATGTTTAAGAAACCGTTATCACTCAACAGAGGAATCCCTCCTACCACCACGCGGGAGCCCTCCAGGACAAAATCCAGCGGTGAACTCTTCAGTGCCCATGGTTTGCCGCTCTTTTCAAATCCATATATCTCAACATACTGGTAATCCTTTTTCAGGAGATCGGCAAGATAGACATTCCGCATATCACCGCCAATGATTGCGAACTTTTTTCTGAGCAAAGCCTTACCCTCCCCTTTAGGTGGCCTGATATTACAGTTTATGAAAAGGGGATGTTTCTGGTGTATGCCGTAAAAACGCAATAAAGCCGGTTTTGGCACCGGCTTAAGAATCTCTGAAGCATGTCTATAAAGGAATCTTCATCATCGAATGGAAATGTGCTTTGAGAACCTTTTCACACCAGCAGGAATTCGCCTCTTAGCTGCATATGGGCAACCTTGTCCGCGATATGGGTACGAACAGAACTGGACAGGCTCCGCTTTTCAACACGGCCTGTATATCGCCCGCTGGACGGATCCACCTCACGGTACTGCTGGAGGACATACTTTCTCGCTCCCCTGATGAGCGCCGCAATATCCAACAGATCCCCCTGCTCCAGTTGCGGTGTGTAAGTTGTGCGGAATTCGTAGTCCACGCTGCCCCTTTGCAGAATCTCAATGCTGTGCTGAAGATCTTCCACATTGACCGGCGAACAGCAAACCTGGCGGTATTTGCAGAACGGCGCCTTGATGTCCATGGCCACATAATCCAGCAGTTTGTCCTGGATAAGGGTCTCTAAAACATCAGGGTTTGTGCCGTTGGTGTCAAGCTTGATGAGAAAGCCCATATCCCTGGCGCGCCGGACGAAACGATGCAGATCCTTTTGCAATGTGGGTTCGCCACCCGATATGACCACCGCGTCCAGAAGACCGCGGCGCCTTTCAAGGAAGGCAAACACTTCCTCCTCGGAGATGCCCCCGCTTTCCCCGGAACCTATGAGGCAGCGGTTATGGCAATAGCCGCAGTTCATATTGCAGCCCTGCGTGAATACAACGGCTGCCAGCTTTTCGGGATAATCCACCAGAGAGTTTTTCTGAAGTCCGGCAATTTTCATCGCTGGGAAACCTACCTCCAACAAAGATGCGAAGCCCGTGGTCCTGAATGAGAAAGATTCAGCCAATTGGGACATCAATCATATTTGCTTTCCCGGAAAGCACATCATCAGGACGCCTGGGTCTTCAGCACGAACTTCTTCCTGTTGGCGTATTCCTCTTTCTTGCCTTTATTGTAATTGGCCACAGGCCGCAAATAGCCTGTCACCCTTGACCATACTTCGGTTTCCTGCCCGCACTCGGGACAGGTGAAATGCTCCCCGGAGATGTAGCCATGGGTGTTGCAGATTGAGAATGTGGGCGTAATGGAGATATAGGGCATCTTGTAGTTCTCAAAGATCCTTCTTATCAGGTTCTTGCAGACATTCACATCGCTGATGCTCTCACCCAGGTAAAGATGTTGTACCGTACCCCCGGTATAAAGGGACTGAAGCTCGTCCTGGAGGTCAAGACATTCAAAGATGTCGTCGGTGAACCCAACGGGCAATTGCGTGGAGTTGGTATAATAGCAAACATCCCTGCCCGCTGTGATGATGTCGGGATAACGCTCCTTATCCAGTTTGGCAAGCCTGTAGGACGCGCCTTCGGCAGGCGTGGCCTCCAGGTTGTAGAAATTGCCGGTCTCCTTTTGGAATTCAACCATGATATCCCGTAAAAAGTTCATGATTTCTATGGCAAATTCCTGTCCTTCAGGGGTTGTGATGTCTTTCCCCATGAAATTGAGCAGAGCTTCGTTCATGCCGACGATGCCTATGGTGGAGAAATGGTTGTACCAATAGCTTCCCGTCCGCATCTTGATGTTCCTGAGGTAATGGCAGGAATACGGATAAAGCCCTCTTTCAGACTGCTGCTCTATGATTTTTCTCTTGATCTCAAGTGAGGTTTTGCCTATCTGGGCTATCTTATAGAGACGTTCTTTGAATTCTTCCTTTGTGCTGCTCAGGTATCCGATTCTCGGCAGGTTGATGGTGAACACACCGATGGAACCCGTCATGGGATTACTGCCGAACAATCCGCCGCCCCTTTTGCGAAGCTCGCTGGTATCCAGGCGCAGTCTGCAGCACATGGAAACGGCATCTTCAGGAGACAAGTCGGAATTGACGTAGTTGGCGAAATAGGGTATGCCATACTTGCAGGTGATTTTCATGAAGCCTTCCACAGCCGGGCTGTCCCAGTCAAAATCCCGTGTGATGTTGAGGGTCGGAATCGGGAAGGTGAATACCCTGCCCTTGGCGTCGCCTTCAAGCATCACCTCGCAGAACGCCCGGTTCAGCATATCCATCTCCGCCTGGAAGTCACCGTACTTGTCGTTGGTGTATTGTCCGCCAATGATGACATGTTCATCTTTCAGGGTGTTGGGAACCTTAATATCAAAAGTCAGGTTGGAAAAGGGACACTGAAAACCAACACGGGTTGGAACATTGATGTTGAAGATGAACTCCTGGATGCACTGTTTGACCTGTTCATAGCTTAAGTTGTCGTATCGGATGAACGGCGCGCAGTAAGTATCAAAGCTCGACCAGGCCTGTGCGCCGGCCAATTCTCCCTGGGTTGTGAAGGTTGAATTGACGATTTGCCCCAGGAAGCTTCGCAGGTGTTTAGCCGGCTTGCTTTCCACCTTTCCGGGCACACCGCCGAATCCGTCCAGCAAAAGCTGCCGCAGATCCCAGCCGGCACAGTAGGCGCCGAAGAAGCCCAGATCGTGGATATGACAGTCTCCACTCTCATGGGCTTCCCGCACCTCTGTGGGATAAATTTCATGAAGCCAATAATTCTTGGTAAAGATTTCTCTTATGTAATTATTAAGGCCGTTGACGCTCTTTTGTGCATTGGCGTTTTCCTGCACTTTCCAGTCCTTGTCGCCCAGATAATCGCCAAACATGTTGATAGTGGCCCCTATCAGGGCGTTCAGTTCCCGTGCGCTCTTTCGTTTCTCGCGGTAGAGGATGTAAGCCTTAGCCGTTTTGGCATGACCGTTTTCGATGAGTACATATTCCACGAGATCCTGTATCTGCTCGACCTCGGGGATTTTTCCCTGGTACCTCACCTCAGCCAGCTCGACAACCTTATCGCAAAGGCGTTGAGCAAGGGCAAGATCACTTCCTCCGCAAGCAGCTGCTGCCTTGAAGATGGCAGATGTGATTTTTTCGGGAGCAAATTTCTCGACGCGACCGTCTCTCTTCCGTATCTTCTCAATCATGACGATTGCCTCCTGCTTTTGCATGGCGGCATCAAGTTTTGCTCTGCCGCGAAAAACAATATTTCGGTCGCGTTCAGTTTATCATACACAATATATAGTGTCAATCCTGTTTCGGTCTGATTTTTTGTGCAAAATGACGAAAAGCCCATGTATCAAGGCTTTCATGAGGATGATTTTTTTCGACAAGCATCCAGATTTTGTATGGTTGTCATGACAATAGTACGACATATTGTGATTTTGAGAGGCCGTCAGATTACACAAGAACCTGCTTGAGAGAACGTTTTCAGCGATCGCCCTTTTCGGGCGGAATGTTGCGACAGAATTTTCCTGAAAAATGTTACAACCGACGAAATCCATTGCATTATTTTTTCGTCAGTTTGCCCAATACGGAACTAGAATTGGTGCGCGATGGACTCAATGAGCCCCTGCTCGGCAAAGCTGGTGTAGTTTTGACCGGCCACAATGATGTGGTCAACCACATTGATGGAGATGGACTTCAGTGCCGCATAGATCTTTTTGGTTACTTCTATGTCTGCAACCGAAGGCTTCAGGCTCCCGCCGGGATGGTTATGGGCCAGGATGACGCTGCTGGCTTTATGCCGCAGGGCTGTTTCCACAATCAGTCTGGGATAGACCGGCGCTTCGTTGATGGTTCCCTCGTGAACCAGGGCGGCATGGTTAACCCTGTTCTGGGAATCAAGGCAGATGGCAAAGAAAGCCTCGTAGATCCTGCCCGCAAACAGGGTCATGGCGTATTCCCCGGCCTTGAAGGAGGAATTGAGCACCGGCCTCTCCCCCCATTTCCCGTTCATGTAACGCCGTGCCAGCGGCACGCAGAGAGAGATGAGGGTGGCCGTATTGAGACTGACCTTGCAGCGCCTTGCGATATCCCTGGGATGGGCTTCCAGAAGGTCATGGAGCGTACCGTATTCCTTAAGCATCTTGTGGGCCAGCGCGTTGGTATCCCGCTGCCTGACGCAGTAATAGAGCAAAAGCTCCAGGATCTCATGGTCCTTGAAGCTGTCCAGCCCTTCTTCCATAAAGCGTTCCCGGACGCGTTCCCTGTGGCCTGCGTGAATGTTCTTTTCCATGGTTCCTACCTCACTTTTTGGTTCTGCCTGAGTTCAGGCATCACCCTGCATGACCCTCGCTATCTGATTATGTTTATTATGCCAAAATTTTACTGATATTAGCTTATCATATATCCTTACATCCCCGCAAGCGTTCAAACAGCCATGCAGTAAAATTTTGCTGGTAGAATCAAGAAATAATTATTGAAAAACAATAATTACCATGCTATGATGAAAGAAAAATTATTGTTTTACAATAATCGAGGGAGATTATGAAACGAACCATGTTACTCTTTTTCCTGTCATGCGAAGCGATCCTCTGCTTGCTGGCGGCCTTTTTCCGGGAGTTCATTCCCGGCGTATTCACATCCATGATGGCCTTTCCCTTCGAGCAGATCGCGCTGGGCTTAAGAGCCCTTTCCCTGTCCGGACAACTCGGCAACGCCATGGCCATTCTCATCTATGCTGTTTTCTGCCTTTTACCGGTAACGCTGTTGCCCATTATAAGGAGAAAGCGCAGGCTGGTCCTGGAAGACGCGCTGCTGCCCCTGTTGAGCCTGGTGCTCTTTGCCGTGGTTTACCTCATGATCAACCCCGGCTTCATCCGAACCCCGGCCAGTATTGCCGCTGTTAAATCCTTTCTGGGTACGGTAGCATGGTCGGTGATCGCAAAATACTTCCTTCTGCGCGTTTTGCGCCTGTTCTATACCGCAGATGTCCCAAGACTCCAGAAGTACATGACCGTCCTGCTCCACGGCCTTGCTGTCCTTTTCGTATCAATTGCCTTCGGCGTTTGCTTTGGCGATTTCCTGAATGCCATCGGAGCGCTTCGCGCCGGAAACACCGGGAGCGAGGACGGTCTTTGGGTCAGTTATATTTTCCTCGGACTCCAGTATCTTGTTAACGCTTTACCCTATGTCCTTGACGCATGGGTGGTGTTTGCCGGGATAAGGCTCTTGACGGAGCTTCAGGCCAACCGTTATTCCCAGGCCGCGGTGGATGCGGCGCAAAACCTCTCGCAGCGGTGTTGCAAGGCCCTTATCATTATTGTGGTCACAAGCGTGGGTTTCAACCTGCTTCAACTGGCCTTTGTGAACAGCCTCAGGGTGATCAGCGCCACAGTACAGGTACCCATTCCGTCCATTGCCTTCCTGCTGGCCGTACTTCTCCTGGCGCAATACATCGGGGAAAATAAGCAGCTTAAGGAAGACAACGACTTGATCGTCTGAGGAGGCTTGGACAGATGGCCATTAGGGTACACCTGGAAGAGGTACTGAAGAAAAAGGGCATGACATCAAAAGAGCTGTGCGCGCTAATCGGCATCACCGAGGCAAACCTTTCCATCCTGCGCAGCGGAAAAGCCAGGGGCATTCGGTTCAGCACCATGAACAAGATTTGCTACTATCTTGGCTGCGATGTGGGAGATATCCTGAAATTCGACGGAAACCTGGAGGATAAGGACGATGAATAGAAAAGCGATTGCATTGCTGTTTGCCTTTTTTACATGCTTTTTTGCTTCGGGCTGCCAGCTCGCCCGGGAGGATTTGGCAGAAACGTTGCCAAACGGTATACACTCCCCCTGCTCCGGGCTGCCAGCTCGCCCGGGAGGATTTGGCAGAAACCCGGGGCAGCGACCGGCTGATCGGGGTGTTCATCACCAGGGAGCACCTGGACCTTTTCGATATGGAACGGTACCTCAATGATAATATCCATAAGATTGCAAAAGGCGGTTCAATCGCCATCGATGGTGATATCAGCAAGTATGAGGGACGCCTTTATGCTGAAATTGTCACGCGCACGCTTACAAACCCGGAAACAGGTAAATCGTTTGAAATCACGGAGTTCTCCTTTGAAGGCATTGACGGCATTCCCTATTTTTGTGCGACCAAACCACCCAATGGCTATGAAAACGATTTTACCATAAACGGTTCCGATGAGGCCATCAGTGATGGTTTCTCCAGGACTCTCTTTAATGATGAGGAAGACAGGATTGAACTTGAAGGCACTATCTATTTTTGGGCATTCCGCAACAGCCGCACATCCTTTTTTATGAATCCGATATACCAGGGCCAGGATGGCAGGATATACGTTGTTTCAAATACAGGAACCATACTGGCAGGTGACCAAAGCGAAGGTACGGCTTTTACCCAAACCATTGAGTCTACCACAACCGTCACCGAGAACGAAAAAAGCAAAACGCATCATGCCTTAATCAGGATGTCCTTTGTCGCGGTTAATCCGCCAAGACAAGTCATCGTCCTGCAAATGGATGAGGACAGCAATATCCTGTCCCGGGAAGCGTACACACCAGGCCAGATGCCGGGTACGATGACACCGGAAAGCAATGCGGCCTACCTCATCGTTGAAACTCATAAGCAGGACCAGGATGGAAACCGTGTTGTATCCCGCGCTTTGTATGATGAAAGCCACAAGCATCTGGAAACCTTATATTGCAGACCCGACGGCATTTGCGTCAAGCAGTTTACTGAGCTGAACTGGAACAGGCCCTGACAGCCAAGCCTAAGGATATGAAAAGGCATGACCCGAAAGTCATGCCTTTTTTCACTGCTCCTTGCCCCGCTCCTTCCCCGGAGCGCAAGGTCTTATGTTCAATAGCCTTTTAACCGGTTATTTGGCAAGGGTATTGACCACGTTGTATTCCGTTTTCTTTTCATTAAGCCAGGTTGCATATTCCGTGTTGAGCTTCTGTCCTTTGAGGATCTCCTTGATCTCTTCCCGGCTGTCTTCCAGATTGGCCGCTTTGGCTTCCTTACGATCGGTTACCTTGATGATATGGTAGCCAAATTTGGTCTTAACCGGATCGCTGATTTCGCCGACCTTCATGGAGAAGGCCGCTTCTTCAAACTCTTCCACCATTTCTCCCCTGCCGAAGTACCCAAGTTCTCCGCCATACTGGGCGTTACCGGTGTCCTTGGAATACTCTGCAGCAAGCTGTGCAAAGTCTGCGCCTTCATCCAGCTTCCGCTTTACTTCTTTTGCTGTTTCCTCTTCATACACAAGGATATGGCTTGCTTCCACCTGCTCGGGCTGGTCGAAGTACGATTTATTCGCCTCAAAGTATGCCACAATCTCTTCCTCGGTGGCGGTCAGCCTGGGCTCAAGCAGCTTCATCACCTTCAGATAGGACAGGACATCCTCTTTCAAATCTTCCAGCGTAAGGCCCTGCATCGCCAGGTACGTGTTGACGTAATCCACACCGCCGTAGGATTCGATCACTTCGTTCATTTCTTTCTGGAGTTCTTCATCGGTGACGGTGATATTGGCCTTCTTCAGTTCCATGTCCACGATCTTTTCGGCGATCAGGGAATCCAGCACCGATTCGCCATAATACTCCACAAGCTTGTTGTAGAGTTCTTCCTTGGTAATCTTCTCTCCGCCTACCTTGGCCACTACTTCACCTGAGCCGAAACCTATGAGCAACACCGCTGCGATTGCGATGACCGCGATAATACCAACCACCATGTAGACCAGGCCCTTGCCGGAAGTCTTCGAGGCGGCTGCGTCCATTTTTTCGTTATCCATTCTCTCAGTATCCATCTTTTTCTCCTTGTTCCCAATAGATTATCCCGCCTGCAGAAAGCCAATGTCAGGATTTCTGAAAGCATAAGACTTTCCTATTATACAGCAAAATTATGATCAAAATATGAATATTTCAAAAAAAGATCAACCCATGTTAAGAAACAAGCTCCATGATGTATGAGCTCACTTCTTCGGGCGGGATGCTCAGGGCAACGGCAAACTCCTCGTACAGGTTTTTCTCCGCAATTTTCATGATCTCTTCATCGGCCTTGGTGAGCTTCTTTCCGATGGCTTTTTTCTCCTGCTCCTTCATATGAATGGTCTTGATCAGCTTTACCCAATTCCTGCTGTCGCCGGTTTTCAGCACAGCCTTAAACATCTCTTTTCTCTGTCTGTCATTATCAATCCAGATGGTTTCCTGCTCATGCATGGATTCGATGAGCGAAAGCACTTCTTCTTTGCTGAGAACTTTTCTCATCAAGGTTTTGTTGTTATCGACGGGTGTCTTGATGGTCAGGTTATTGCCGTAGACGGGTTTAAGAATATAATACTGTGTTTCCGATCCGCTGATATCCTGTTCTCGCCTGATGTCAACAACCTTGTACACGCCCATCGCGTTGTAGATCACACAATCGTCGATCTGGAACATAATATCCTCCCCCGGCTCGGTATTATGTTGGAAAAGAAAAGAGACACGGCACCGGAAAAGCTTTTATACCGGCACCATATCTCATTGTACTACAAATGGCATTTTTTCTGTTATGTGCGATTTAACAAGATTTAACTGTCCCATCCCCGAATTTTTTTGCGTATTGTTTGTCCCGTTGGACACTCAACGGAAACTGCCGTCCGATAAATCGCATCAGGCCTTTATTACTCCAGTTGAACAAGCTCCACAATGAGTTCATCGGACAGTTTGAAGCCTCCGGTTGCCGGATCGAATTCCAGGGGTGAACGTAAGTCGCCGAGATAACTGGCATGCATGGGCAAAATGGGTATGCCGCCTGAAACAACCAGGCACTGCCTTTCCAGATCGACTTCAAATGAATAGTGGCCGGTGAAGCTTTCAGGATCATAGAAATATTGCGAGATATCATTATCATCTCCTGACAACCCTGTGTAGCCAAAATGGACATTGCCTTTGAAATCCTTGACCTTGCATTTGAGATAATTGCTTTTCACGATCTCCACGGGCTCAACCGTAATACGGGAGCCGAGTTCCTTGAGAATCTTGCTTTCATCGAGCGCATATTCACGGAATGTTTCCAGATCAAAGACATCGCAGGTGCTTTCCCATACGCCGGTACCGCCAGCGCCATGCGTAATAATCAGTTCATCCTTCCCGTCATTGGTCACATCCAGTACATCAAAGGCCGTGGAGGCCGGGGTTCCTCCCAGCACAAGCATCATACGATATTCCATGGACTTTCCGTTATGATAGATCACGGCATTCTCCCGTGTTTTATCAACCAGTATCCTGACATCCTTTTCTTCGTTCAAAAGCTGGTAATAGGGCTCCTCGTCAATCCATTCCTCCGAAATGATGAATTCGCCGAAAAAGGCGTACTCATTGTACCTTTCAAACTGGTCATAGAACTCAAGATGTTCGATAGCTTCATCCGGACTCTCCACGCCTTCGGGCATGGTCTCCCAGGACGATTCATTGAGGTTCAGGATCAGCTTCTGCTCTGACGGTTGTGCAACTTCCTTGCTTGGTTCGCTTGAGGAACAGCCCGAAGCAATGAATAACCCGAAAACAAGCACAAAAGCCATGCATTTCTTCATGTTGGATGACCCCCGCAAAATGTCTCTTGGCAAATCATAATTTGCAGAATTCGACTTTTATATTGTATACCGTATGTGACTTGTTTGCAAAATCAGAAATATGGGGTGCGACTTTTAAATGCTTAATTTCGTTTTTTCCGCTCGACGACAACTGGTAGTACAAGCGCTTTTATCCATAAAAATAAGGTGAAGGACTCCTTCCTTCACCCCAGATTGTCGAAAAACAGGCATTTTCACGTGGGTGAGAATGCCTGTTTTCTTTGAAATATCAAAAATATAGCCCAAAATCGATAAAATAAAGGG
>NZ_FQZP01000031.1 GCF_900142095.1 Thermoclostridium caenicola
CTTGGTAGGAAAGGTACCTCTTCATAAAACCTTTTATTGCATGAAGGACATACATAGCGTCGTTTCCGCAGATGTATGAAAGTATAGCTTCCAAACGAAGATATATCCTTAATTTGTTGTTCTCTTTAATCGTGAATCTTGTCCGTAGTCCGACCACAGCGGGGACACTCATGGGCTTTTCGCTTCATTCTCATATAAATGTGGAACTGATTGTCCTTTCTTTCTGCGAAGGTAACGGTTACATCTTCAAATCCAATAAATTCTCGCGTATAATCTTTGTAGAGCATGGTTGATTCTCCTTTAAAATGATGGTGTGAGCAACTACATTTTACTAGAGATTTCACTCCATGCTCTCTTTATTTGCAAAAAATGTTGGAGTTCCGAAGTTTCTGTCCCTCGGCACCCCAACATTTATTATAGAACCATTATATCTCCCCCTTTAATCACGAGCGCCCTTCCTTTGTCAAGGGCGCTCATCCTTTTTCCCTGCAAATAACCCCAATAGTACGAACCTTTAGTACGAACCTTTTCGTTTTATATATGTTACATAACAACTTACCTGTATCTGATGGATTAATATGTCACTTTGCTCAAAAAACAATTAAAATCCTCCTTGACCAGTATGGAAAATCATGCTAATATATTAATGCAAGCGTTTGCACTAAAACACAAAAGCAGATCGCATGATGCTCCGTTTTTGAAAGTACAGCAAGCTATAAGAATATTTATAGTCTGTCACAAATAATCAAGGAGGAAGAGTGATGAAAAAGATATTGGCTTTTGTCTTAATCGCTACTCTGGCATTTTCCATGGCAGCCTGTGCAACATCGTCCGGCACAATGGAAATCTACTTTTTAAACTTCAAGCCGGAGATTGCGGAAGTTTACGACAAAATAGCCGCTGATTACGAAAAGGAAACCGGTGTAAAAGTCCGGGTAGTTACCGCTGCATCCGGTACTTATGAGACGACATTGAAATCTGAAATTGCGAAAAAAGACGCGCCTACCATATTCCAAATCAACGGTCCGGTCGGGTTCCAGGAATGGAAGGATTACTGCGCAGACCTTAAAAACACCAAGCTATACAGTTATCTTTCCGACAAAAGCCTGGCAATAACAGAAGGCGACGGTGTATACGGCATTCCTTATGTTGTTGAAGGTTATGGCATTATCTATAACAACGCAATTATGGAAAAATACTTTGCTTTGAGCGACAAGGCGGTTAATATCTCTTCAGCGGAAGAGATCAGGAACTTTGAGACACTGAAAGCCGTTGTCGAAGACATGACAGCAAAGAAAGACGTGTTGGGAATTGAAGGTGTGTTTGCATCCACATCTCTGAACCAGGGTGAGCAATGGAGATGGCAGACCCACCTGGCCAACCTGCCTTTTTACTATGAATTCAAGGAAAACAAGAACTATTGCAACACAGTTTTGGCAGGATTGGCTGCCAATGAGATTGAATTCAAGTATGCCAACAATTTCAAAAATATCTTTGATCTCTACATAGAAAATTCATGCACGCCAAAGAACCTGCTGGGAAGCAAATCAGTAAATGATTCCATGGCTGAATTCGCACTTGGCAAAGTGGCCATGGTTCAGAACGGCAACTGGGCATGGAGCCAGATAGCCGGTACTGAAGGGAATGTTGTTAAAGCCGAAGACATCAAGTTCCTGCCGATATACATCGGTATGCCGGGTGAAGAGAACCAGGGCCTTTGCATAGGTACGGAGAACTACTTTGCGATTAACAGTAAGGTATCGAAAGAAAAGCAGGAAGCCTCGATTGCATTCCTTGAGTGGCTGTTCTCAAGTGAAAAGGGCAAGAGCTATGTAAAGAACGAACTTGGCTTTATTGCTCCGTTCAATACATTTGAAGAAAATGAAAAACCCACCGATCCTCTTGCCAAGGAAGTTCTGGCATGGATGGAGAAAGATGGTGTAACATCGGTTGCATGGACATTTGCAGCATTCCCGAGTGAAGAGTTCAAGAATTATTTCGGCGATGCCCTGCTTGAATATACCCAGGATTCAAAGACATGGGACGATGTCGTTAATGTGGTAAAGGATTCCTGGAAATCCGAGAAAGCCAAGTAACATGGTATATCATCACACTACTCCGGGCCTTATGGCCTGGAGTAGTGTGAATATTTAAATGCAATAAACAGCCGACTGTCTTCCGGCAAGGAGAGGTTCTATGCAGAAGTCACTGGCAAAGCATTTTCCATTATTTGTAGCCCCAACCCTAATCGCTTTCCTGATATCTTTTCTGATACCCTTTGTAATGGGTGTTTATCTGTCCTTTACCGAATTTACAACGGTAGTTGACGCGAAATGGGTGGGTATCGACAACTATGTTAAAGCCTTTACTGCAAATACGGATTTTATTAACGCATTGTGGTTTACGGTAAAGTTTGCCGTCGTGTCCGTTGTTTCAATAAACTTTTTTGCGTTCATCACAGCAGTCATTCTGACACGCGGAATAAGAGGAACAAACTTCTTCCGCACAGTGTTTTTTATGCCGAATTTAATTGGCGGTATCGTTCTGGGCTATATCTGGCAGATAATCATTAATGGTTATCTGTACAAATATCAGGTTACTCTCACTTACGATGCAAAATACGGATTCTGGGGCCTGGTTATCCTGATGAACTGGCAACTGATAGGATATATGATGGTTATTTATATTGCGGGTATCCAGAATATCCCGAACGATCTGATCGATGCCGCCAAAGTGGACGGTGCAGGACCTTTGCAGATCATCAGGCATATCATTATTCCTTCGGTAATGCCTGCAATAACAATCTGCCTATTCCTTACACTGACCAACTCTTTCAGGCTTTTTGACCAGAATCTGGCGCTTACAAACGGAGCCCCGGCAAGAAAGACTGCGATGCTTGCGTTGGATATATACAATACTTTTTATGGACGCAACAATTGGGAAGGGGTCGGTCAGGCGAAAGCAGTCATATTCTTTGTCCTGGTTGCAACTATTGCCTATCTGCAGCTTAAACTGACAAGGAGCAAGGAGGTCGAAGGATAATGGCTTACAGCAGGCAAAAGATCTTCAATGTGATAATGTTTTTTATAATGTCCATATTGTCTGTGGTATTTCTTGCTCCTTTATTCATCGTTCTGATGAATTCATTCAAAGGAAACCTGTTTATTGCAGATGCGCCTTTTGTTTTCCCCTCTAAAGAAACTTTTGTTTCTTTCAATAACTATCTGAACGGCCTTTCAAAAACGGGCTTTATAAAGTCATTCGGCTGGTCGTTATTTATAACGGTCTTTTCCGTGCTCGTCATAATCATAGGTACATCAATGACGGCATGGTATATAACAAGAATCAAAAACAAGCTAACAAAATTCCTGTATTATCTTTTTGCCTTTTCAATGATAGTGCCTTTTCAAATGGTCATGTTCCCCATGTCCAAGATGGCCAATATACTTAATCTTGACAACCCTGTCGGGATAATTGTGATATACCTCGGATTCGGTGCCGGTCTCTCTGTGTTTACCTTTTCCGGGTTCATCAAATCGATACCTGCCGACATAGAAGAAAGCGCTCTGCTGGACGGCTGCAAGCCCCTGCAAACTTTCTTTATGGTAGTATTTCCTATCCTAAAGCCCACAGCCATCTCTGTTGCAATCCTGAACGCCATGTGGATATGGAATGATTATCTCCTGCCTTACTTGGTCATTGGTTCAAAGTATAGAACCATACCCATTGCAATTCAATATCTAAAAGGCGGATACGGCTCTATCGATATGGGAGCCATGATGGCCATGCTGGTATTGGCGATAGTGCCTATTGTTATCTTCTATCTGGTATGTCAGAAGTATATTATAAAAGGTGTCATCGAAGGAGCTGTGAAATTCTAAAGCATGTCCCGAGAACAGGGAACGGAACTCTGTCCGTTCCCTGTTTTGCTTGTTGCAACGTCATACCTGAGCACAGGTCATAAAGCCTTCCACGAAAAAGAATGGTATAAAAATGGATATGGAGTGCCGGAGCAATCATCAGTTAAAATCTATAGGGATAGGCATGCGTATGCCGTTATGCAGACGAACAATCGGGAGGTTTTACCTTGTTAAAGATTCAGTACCTGGTATCCGGTGGCGTCATCACAAATTATAAATGCTCGTCGAAGTGCAAGCATTGCTGTTATTCCAGTTCCCCAAAGTGGCCAAACGATTATATGACGCCATCTTTGGCTGATGAGATATTTGCCGTGCTGAAACGGTTAGGTTGTGATGCCATTCACATCGGAGGTGGTGAACCGCTTTTACAACCTGATAAAATTATGAGTGTTGTTGAGGCTGCTCATAGAAACAGTATTGGCATTGAGTATATTGAGACCAACGCATCCTGGTATAAGGATGCGGCATCGGCGAAAGCCGTCCTGAAGGAACTTAAGGATCATGGTATCAATACCCTGCTTATATCTATGGATCCGTACCATAACGAGTATATACCTTTTTGGAAAGTCAAGGGTTTAATCCAGGCCTGTTCGGACGTGAAAATGAATGTATTCCCCTGGCAAATGGAATTTTGGGATGAAATCGACGCGCTGGATGATCAAAAAACCCATTCCCTGGAAGAGTACATACGGCTTTATGGACAGGATTATCCCGTAAGGCTGATGGGCAGGTATGGACTTAATCTGAAGGGTCGGGCCTTTATGACATACAGGCCTTTTATGAAGAAACAGCCTGTTGATCAGATACTTAAAGAATCAAAGCCCTGCCGGCTGCTTTCAGGCATTTATCATTTTCATGTGGACTTGTACGGCAACTTTATTCCCCAGTCCTGTCCGGGATTTTCGATTCCACTCAAGGAACTGGAGAACGGGACC
The DNA here is from genome assembly GCF_900142095.1 of Thermoclostridium caenicola. Classification (GTDB taxonomy): domain Bacteria; phylum Bacillota; class Clostridia; order DSM-8532; family DSM-8532; genus Thermoclostridium_A; species Thermoclostridium_A caenicola. The sequence goes on from NZ_FQZP01000031.1 coordinate 4,856, forward strand.
GATCCGGATAGATACCGCCTATTCAACAGTGTGGAATCTGTCGGTATAAAAGGTTTGTTTGAACTGGCTGAAAAAGAATATGGTTATATGCCCAAGAACGAATATGCCGGAAAATGCGATCTTTGCTATGATATCAGGAACCACCTGGTTCTGGAGCTGGGCCTGGATCTGCCCGATTTAAAGCCAGAGGGTCATTATAAGTATATTTGAATGAGGTTTGAATAGCGACATTCCTGAGATAAACCGTGAAATAATGATTCTCCGTTGCTGTTGGAAACACGTGACATGAGTATTTATAGCTCATAAATTTGCAGGGGACGGCCTTCATCATTGGCTGTCCCCTTGTCTTTGCTTAACCTTCGCCGCTCCCGTCACATCCATCTCATTGTCATCCACTGTGGTGTTTCTGGCCAGCGTGCCGCTGCAGCGACATAACCGGGAGATGGCGGCAGATCACGTGGAATCGGTTAAATGGTGTTCTGCCTTATTTGGTGGTATTCAAGCGGTTCCGGCATATTATCACGATATGGGTTGAGCTCAAGAACGTAGTATTTAATATCATGCCATGCACCATGTTTGAATCCAACATTCGGTAATGTTGCTGCAAGAGAAAAGCCCATTTTCCGGTGGAATATTTCACTGCCTTCATTCGGGCAGCCAAGAACGGCAATGGCCTTTACAAACCCCTGCTTTTTCAATGCAGGAAGAAGGTTTTCATACAGCAGCTTTCCTGCCCCTTTCTGTGTGCTGCCATGTTTTACGTAAATGGAAGTCTCACATACCCACTGGTATGCTTTGCGTTCCTTAAACTTGTGTGCATAAGCGTAGCCTATTATTTCACCATTATCCTCGCAAACAAAGAAAGGGAATTTTTCTTTGACTTCTTCTATTCTCCCGGCAAACTCCCTGGCAGAAGGCGCGATATACTCAAATGTATAACAGGTATTATCCACGTAATATTTGTATATTTCAGATAACGCCCCGGCATCGTTCAGATTAACTTCACGAATAATCATCTCTCCAGGCTCCTTTCGGCTTCCCCGCCTTTCCCGGATGTTCCCAACTGATATCTTCAAATATAAACCAGATTATATGGAAAAACAACTTCACAAACGGGCAGGCGGCTGCCCATTCATTGAGCAGCCGCCCACACCATTGTATACACCAATCAGTATACGGCAGTTCTAAAGTTTTCGTATGATGCAGAATAATCCCGGCCTGGCTCGTAACGGGGTAAAACGCTAGCTGCCAAAAGGCCACCCTCTCAGCAGGTCTTACCCGGATCCTCAGGCCTTAACGGAAACGCCAGATGATATCATTCAGCATCAGGTTGTTCTTAAACGCCAATATATTGGTGTCTTTATTGATAAGTACACACTCGATATTTGCCATTTCGGCCCAATCCAGCAGGTTCTCCGCAGTCAGGTCATAGGAGAACGAAGTATGGTGCGCTCCGCCCGCCAGGATCCATGCCTCTGCGGCATCATGCAGCGACGGCAGCGGCTTCCAGAGTACACGGGCCACAGGAAGTTTGGGCAAATCCTTTTCCACATTCACGGCAACAACATCGTTGACAAGCAGGCGGAAACGGTCTCCCATATCGATCAGTGAAGCAGCGATAGCGTTTCCTGCTTTTCCGTTGAACACCATCCGCGCAGGATCCGCCTTACCACCAATACCGAGCGGATGCACCTCTATCCTGGGCCGTGTTGCGGCAACTGAAGGACATACTTCCAGCATGTGCGCGCCAAGAATCATGCAGTTGCCGGGCTCGAAGTGATAGGTATAGTCTTCCATAAAGGATGTACCGCCATCAAGCCCGGAGGCCATCAACTTCATGATCCTGACAAGACCGGCAGTTTTCCAGTCGCCTTCCGCTCCGAAACCGTAACCTGCTTCCATAAGCCTTTGAACAGCAAGGCCGGGCAGCTGATTCAAGCCATGAAGGTTTTCAAAGGTGGTCGTGAAAGCACCAAATCCGCCTTCCTCCAGGAATGTCCTGATGGCGATTTCCAGCTTGGCCTGATACCTGATGGCATCCCTTACCGGACCCTCAGAAAGGCCTTCGGGAGCAATCTCATATTTTTCCTCATATTCCTTAAGAAGCTCGTTGGCGCTCTGGTCGGTTACATCGTTCAGTACCCTGACAAGGTCGCCGATGCCGTAGCCATTAATCGACCATCCGAACTTGATCTGGGCCTCCACCTTGTCGCCTTCGGTCACTGCTACTTCCCGCATATTGTCGCCAAAACGGGCGATCTTGAGGTTTTTGCCTTCAACATAGCCGACAGCCGCACGCATCCAGACAGCAATCCTGCGTGAGACTTCAGGATCTTCCCAGTGCCCCGCAACCACCTTGCGGGAAATTCTCATCCGCGCACCGATAAACCCGTACTCACGGTCGCCGTGGGCTGCCTGGTTCAGGTTCATAAAGTCCATATCAATACTGTCCCAGGGGATATCGCGGTTGAACTGGGTATGCAAATGCAGCAAAGGTTTCTGGAGCATTGAAAGACCCGTTATCCACATTTTTGCAGGCGAAAAGGTATGCATCCAGGTGATGATACCGGCACAAGCTGGATCCACATTTGCTTCCTGAATCACCTTTCTTATTTCATCAGGCGTTGTAGCCACGGCTTTGAAAACGATTCTGCCAGGAATTGAAGCATTTTCGTCCAATGATCTTGCAATCCTTTTTGCGTTTTCCTCCACCTGCAAAAGCGTTTGCGGACCGTAAAGATGCTGGCTTCCTGTAACAAACCAGAATTCGTATTTTTTAAGATCTATCATGGTCGTACCCCCTATATAAGTTTTAACTGTCTTCCCCGGCGTGGTTCTCCTGATCCAATTATACACCGGATTGTGCCCCATGTCCTGATCAATTGCAATCGCATTTGGTGAGCGCATACGGCGCAGATTTTTGCATGCAGTTTATTGTGCCCGGTAAAGCGCCATACCATAAATCAGCTATGCTTATTATCCTTTTTTCCCGGCCTCAGCCATTCAGGCAAAAGCCCAATTGCACCCTTTTCCCGTACTGCAAGGATCACGCTTTGCAGCAGGATGAAGAAGCACAGCATAAGCCCGGTGGTAATGCTCTGATAATAAGGCTTGGTAAGCCCAGATGCGATAACGATGTTCGTGATAGTCTTCAGGGACAGCATCCCAAAAAGCGTTCCGATAACATTACCAACACCGCCGGTCAATAATGTTCCGCCTATGATATTGGATGCGATCGCCTGCATTTCTGCCTGGGTTGCGTTGGCAGCATCCCCTGCGCCCGTATGAAGCAGGTAGACATAGCCGGCTATCCCGGACAATATCCCGGCCAGCAAATAAGCGTAGAATTTTGTACGCTTGACATTGATACCGAGCGTCAGCGCACTGTGGCTGTTTCCGCCCACCGCATAGAGGTTGCGTCCGAACCGGGTCCATTTAAGAATGATCGCTACGGCTATCACCACGATCAAGGCAATCACTACTCCCAGCTCGATCTGGGCCGGTATGAAGATACCGGTCTTCCCGTAATAGCCCATTCCGGGTATCGTAATGCGCATCTGCTTAAGATTAAGGAAAGCTTCATGGGTTGCTGTTCTGGGTGCAATGCTGACGATGGTTACCATGCCCCTGGCAAAGAACATTCCCGCCAAGGTGACGATAAAGGGCTGTATCTCCAGGTAAGCTACCAGTATCCCGTGAAGCAGGCCGAAGAACAGGCCTATGCCCAGGGCCAACAAAAGCGAACCGATAACCGTGCCGCCATGGTCCTCAAGGTAAACAACGCATGCCATGGTGACAAGGGCCGTAACACCGCCGCCGGAAATATCTATACCGCCGGATATCATCACCATGGTCAGTCCGCAGGCAATGATGAGCAGGAATGCATTGTTATTGAACAGGTCGAGGAACTGCTGGGGGTTCAGGAACCCGCCGCCCCAGACAAACATGGCGAGCAGGTACATACCGATGAAGGTACAGATCGTTATGGTCATCAGCAGGTTGGTGTTTGAGATAGGCTCCCTTGGTTTTTTTCCTCGATTTTCAATGATTAAATCCTTGCCTTTTTTCATAGCTTATTCCCCATTACTCCGTTGATTTTCTCAAAATCTACACAGGGATCATCTATCAACCTGAATGCACCGGTCGCGCGATTTGTCAGGCAGCTTTCGCCTGGACTTCCTTTTCAGGCTGTTTTTTAAACATCTTTTTGTACATCCTGACGACAAAATCCTTAACGACCGGCGAACTGCATACGACTATCAGTATGATAACAATCGCCTTGTAGGCTTTTACAGCCGCCGAAGGGACCTTCATCGCATAAAGCGTGACGGTCAGAGCCTGAATGATGTACGCACCGATAACTGAACCGTAGAGATTGAATTTACCGCCGCTTAAGGCATTTCCGCCAATTGCGACTGCCAGGATGACATCCATTTCCGCATCCAAAAGCAGGGTTTCATGGTTGATAAGCCCTATCCTGCATACGGTGATACAGCCCGCCGTAGCAACGCAAACGCCCGATATGATAAACGCTATGAGCTTGATCCAAACCGGGCTGATCCCGTTCAGGTGGGCTGTCCCCTCATTAATTCCGACCACCTGTGTATATAACCCGAGATTGGTAAATCGTAAAACCAGCGTGATCAGAATAAGGAATATGACCATGATAAGGATGGGGGTGGGTATAGGAATCCCGGGGATAAAACCGCCAATACTGGTAAGCAGGGGACTTGAAACAGTCGGCGTCGCACCGCCGTTAATCCAGTAGGCGATCGAACGTCCTGCCGAAAAAAGAATCAGTGTCGCGATCATGGGCTGGATTTTGAATACGGCGACCAGTACCCCGTTGAAGAGGCTGAAAAGGACTGAAACGACACAGCTGAGCAAAAAAGCGAGAAGGAAAACCGGTATAGTGATCTCGTTGGCGCGAAGCACGCTTACAAAAACGCTGCCCGCTATGGCCGCCACGGCTGCAACGCTTATATCCTGCCCCTTACAGGACGATGTTATCAGCGTCATGCCGATGGACAGGATAGCAATGGCCGACGCACCGTTCAGGATACTGATCAGGTTTCCTGAAAGTACAGCGTTCCCATCGTTGTTGGTGGCAATGGTTATGGAGAAAAACTCCGGATCCCTGATCAGGTTGAAAACAACTAGCAGAAACAGCGCAAACAACGGTATTGCCAGCTGAGAGCGCGCCATTTTCTTAAAAAGACTTCCCATTATACCGCCTCCCCCGCTATGGTATGCATGATGTTGTCCTGGGTCATTTCTTCGCCCGTAAGCTCGCCCACAATCTTGCGATCGCGCATCACGATCAGGCGCGAACAGGTGCGAAGCATCTCCTCTATTTCCGAGGAAATGAACGTGATGCTGACGCCTTCCTCGGCCAGTTTAAGCACCAGCTTCTGTATTTCCACTTTCGTACCCACATCGATTCCGCGGGTTGGTTCATCCAGGATCAGGTACTGGGGATTTGTCAGCAGCCAGCGTGCCAGTATGGCTTTCTGCTGATTGCCTCCCGACAGCGACTTGATGGGTGTATCCATCGAGGCGGTCTTTATGCCTAACAGTTTGATGTACTTGTCGGCAAAAGCTTCTGCCTCGGCTCTTGAAAACGGCCTGAAAAAGCCTTTCATAACCTGCAGGGCAAGTATGATATTCTCCCGGACCGACAGGTCCTCGACGATACCGTCCCGTTTTCTGTCCTCGGGCAGGTATCCGATGCCATGCTTCATGGCATCCTTGGGCTTTTTGATTTTAACATCCTTTCCGTTTATCCTGATCTTGCCGCCGGTAATCCTGTCAGCGGCAAAAATAGCGCGCACGCTTTCGCTGCGGCCCGAACCAAGTAGCCCGGTGAAACCGTTGACTTCTCCCTTTCTGATCTTGAAATCAAATGCGTTGGAACAGTTTATACTCGATAAACCAACTGCCTCATAAACGGGTGGTTCATTGGTTTCCTCTGCCATTAGCTGACTTTTTTTCAGCGCCGAAACATCCTCAAGGTCTTTGCCCATCATCTTGGAAATGAGCTGTACACGCGGCAGATCCTTTACCTCATACTCTCCTACCAGTTCGCCATTCCTAAGTACCGTTATCCTGTCGCATATCTCGTACACCTGTTCAAGGAAGTGCGTAATAAAGATGATGCCAACGCCGCGTGCCTTCAGATCCCGCATCAGCGAGAACAGCCTCGCGACCTCCTGTTCGTCGAGGGAGGAGGTCGGCTCGTCCAGGATAAGCACTTTACAGTCCATATCGACTGCGCGGGCGATGGCAACCATTTGCTGTACGGCAATGGAACAGGTGTCAAGTTGCTGGGTGGCCCTAGCCGGGATTTTGAGCTTCTCAAGTATCTCCGCTGCCCTCTTTTTCATTTGACGCCAGTTTACCGTATGGTAGCTGCCCCGTCCGATGAACATGTTCTCTGCGACAGTAAGGTTGGGGCAAAGGGTTATCTCCTGGTATACGGTACTGATCCCCAGGTTTTGAGCTTCATACGGAGATTTTACATGGATTTCCCTGAGGCTGCCGTCTATATTTAAGAAAACCTGCCCCGAATCTTTAGGATGCACGCCGGTCAAAACCTTGATCAAGGTCGACTTTCCGGCTCCGTTTTCACCCATCAGGGCATGGATCTCGCCTTTTCTGAGCGTAAAATCGACATTCTGCAAGGCACGAACACCCGGGAACGATTTACTGATATTTCTCATGGATAAAACAACGTCGTTCTGCATACGGCTACCATCCCTAAATGCTTAAGTCTCTTCATTATAGCGGTGCAAGTATGCGGAAAGATCCGCATACTTTGCACCGCCTGAAACCGTCAATACAGTTCCGGTTCAATCAAACGCATCCGTCATCAGTCGCCGATGCCGTATTTGTCTATGTCTGCCTGAGTAATGGTATTGCAATCGAAGTATCTTTCTTCGTTGATAACGATTTTTTCTGTAAGCTGCCCGCCTTTTTCAAGGGTCTGGATCATTTCATGGATCTTCTGAGCCTGGAACGGGCTGCACTGAACGTCGAGGTTCCAGTTGCCGGCGAGCACTTCCCTGAGGGCCCACTTGTTGAAGTCGAAGCCTATGATGACCACATCTCCGTTCTTACCGTGGGTGATACCTGCTTCATCGAGGGCTGCGACTGCGCCTTTTGCCATACCGTCGTTTTCAGCATAGATGACATTGAATTTCTCACCAGAGTTGATAACAGATTCCACGATCTGCTTGGCTGTTGCTTCGTCCCAGGTAGCGGTCTGCTGGACAACCTTTTTCATGGTGCCATTTGCAAACTGCTCATCGAGAGGCTTTGTACGGCCGATCTGAGCGTCGCTGCCCATTGCGCCCTGGATATGTACGACATTGTATTCAGGGAGCTTCTGATCCAGCAGCCACTGTACGGCCATCCTGCCCTGGGCTTCCATGTTGGAGATAACGGCGGCCTCAAACAGGCTTTGGTCAACATTCATCATACGGTCGAAGAGGAATACTTTCACGCCGGCTTTCTTTGCGTTTTCAAGAACATTGGTCCAACCGTCGGTCGCGGCGGCGGAAATAAGGAGGTAATCCACGCCGTCGGTAATGAACTGCTGAGCTGCGTTCAGCTGCTCGTCATTCTTGAGGCTGTAGAAGGTGGAAACCTTATATCCGTTTGCTTCGCTGAAAACCTTTTCAAAGTCTGCCACGTTTGCAGCACGGTATCCGGACTCGGAAGGCGGGTTGTTCACGATACCCACTTTGATAAGACCGTCTTTATCCTTAGATGTCTGAGCAGAACCGCATGCTGCCAAACTTAACGCCAACGCCGCAGCAAGGATCAATGCAAGGATTTTCTTTGTTTTCATTGCCTTATTCCCCTTTCAGTTTAATCTTTGTGTTAAAATCATATAATTTGAGGGGAATAATATACAAGTTTTTTGTGCAAAGTGCGTAAGATTTTCAACCAAGTCATTTAAAAATCAAAAATCAAGTTCCTGGATACCTGGCGTTGCTTCTGACACCATTCATTCCCATTGTATGATCATAATATTTCTAACATTTACAGTAAAATAATTAACCTCCGTGTCAATAGCCCCTGCTGTCAATCATTTCCCGGGTTATTGTCCGGTAATCGAAGTATGTTTCATCCACATAGTTTATCCGATCTACAGGTTCTCCGCGCTCAAGCTTCTTGATGACTTTGTCCACATACGGACCCTGCAGCGGGTTACATTCCACGTTCAACGCGATTTTGCCGGCAAGCGTGTACTCAAGTCCAAGCCTTGTCGCATCAAACGAGATGACGATAACCCCGTCCTCAGGGTTGCATTTTAACCCCGCTTCTTCCAGCGCAGCGATTGCTCCAAGCGCTTCTCCGTCGTTTTCACAGTATACCACGTCTATATCCGTTGTCCGCTTCAGGATGGAACTCATGACTTCGTATGACTTGGCCTTTGTAAAATCACCGCATTCCTGTGCTGCGATCACCCAGTTCGGATGCCGCTTTACCGCATTTTCCAGAGGGACAGTCCTGCCTAATTGCGGGGTGGAACCAATGGTGCCCTGAATGTGAACTATCCGTATCGGTTCATTTGCTCTGCCCTGCTCTTCCAGGAAGTCCTCCAGCCATTTGACCGCGAGCTCGCCCTCCTTGTAGAAATCGGAACCGACATAAGCCGTATACAGGTCTTCATCCTGCCGTTCGATGTACCTGTCGATAACGATGACCGGAATGCCGGCCTCTTTCGCTTCCAGCAAAATGGCGTTCCAACCAGTCTCTACTTTTGGGGAAAACACGATATAGTCGACGTCCTGCTGAATAAACATCCTGATGGCCCGGATCTGGTTTTCCTGTTCCTGCCTGGCATCATCGAAGATAAGCATGTATCCGTTTTCTTCTGACAAAACCGATTTGATGTTCTCCGTATTGGTTACGCGCCACTCCGATTCGGCGCCTACCTGTGAAAAGCCCACCACTATCAGGTTATCCTCGGCAGATCCGGGCAAAGCGTGGGTATCTTCTCCCGAACATCCGCAGAGAAACACGGCGGCCACGCATAGTATCACAGCAAGAAGTTTTCTCATATAGCCATCTCCTTGTCGCTGGTCTTCATGGGTATGGTGACGATGACCTTTGTCCCCACATCCAGTTCGCTTTCGATGGTCAGCCCGTATTCAGCACCAAACAATATCTGTATCCTCTGATGGACCGTCCTCAAACCAAAGCCCTCTCCCTTGCTGTCGCCAAGGGAGGCCTTGATCTCTTTCAGCCGTTCTTCGGACATGCCGCGCCCATCATCCATCACTTCGAGGATGATATGTCCGTTTTCTTCCCTGCCGGTAAGGCGGATGACCCCTTTTCTGCGCCTGTTCTTTATTCCGTGATACAGCGCGTTTTCCACCAGGGGCTGAAGGGTCAGCTTGGGAATGATGTACTGTTTCAGATGATCCGGGATGTCAATTTCATATTCCAGGATATCGCTGTAGCGCATCTGTTGGATCTCCAGATAGCTGCGGACGTGCTGTTCTTCCTCTCCAAGGGTGATAACGTTTTTGCCCCGGCTCAATGAAAAACGGAAATAGTTGGAGAGGCTTGTAACCATCTTGACCGCTCCGTTGATTTCACCGGACTCGATGAGCCATACGATAGTGTCGAGCGTATTATACAGAAAATGCGGGTTGACCTGGGACTGCAGCAACGCCAGTTCTGCTTTCCTGCGCTGTTTCTCCTGCTCGGTGTTCTTCTGGATCTGCCATATCAGGCGTCCTACCATGTTTTCTATACCGTCCGAGAGGATCTGTATCTCCTCAACATCGGCCTGGATGGGTTCTTTGACCAATAAATTGCCCTTGCCTATCGCTTCGAGGCGTTCACAGATCATATCGATGGGATCGACGATCTTGCGGCTAAGCCTTTTTGAACTTTTCAGCAGGAAAAACAGCAGCATCAGCGCAAGGAGAACCACCACGCCCATCAGGATGATCATGTTCCTGACCATATCGGACTGGAGGCTGTTCAGATGTGCCGCTTCGTAATACAGATAAGTGTACATGAATCGCTGTATCAGGTCGGTCAATATGTAGATATTTTTCTCCAGTTGATCCACACGCGAGTCGTACTCTTTTGTCTCTGCGATCTGCTGCATCTTTTCCTCAAGGTTGTGGCAGAGGCTGAGCACGCTGGAAATGGCCCGAAGGCTTTCTTTTTTCGTTGTCGTGTCGTACAGCTTCTGCGCAATCTCCTTTGCGGACTTAACCTCTTCAAGGGGCAGACCTTCCGAGTACTGGCTGTCGATCACGTAATAGTACATTTTCAGATCCACATCATCCTTGAAGTTCTGGTTGAACTCCGAAGCCATGGTGACATTGTTCAGGATTGCATTGTATCGAAAAACATACAATATCCCCACCGATGCAATCACCAGGATAACCGTCATCAGCGGCAGGGATACCAGAAGGCTCATATTCCAGAGCCTGCTCTGCATCTTTATTTTTCTCTCTTTACGCCTGTTATCAATGCTCACTGCCTGTCCCTCTTCGATATTCACTGGGCGTGCAGCCCGAAACTTTCTTGAACACAAAGCTGAAATAGTGCGGATCCTTGTATCCGACTGCAAATGCGATTTCGCTCAGTCTCAGGTCGGTATTGCGTAGCATATTCTTCGCTTCATGGATACGCCTTGATGTGATGTATTCCGTCAATGTCTGCCCGACTTCCTGGCTGAAAACGGCTGACAGGTAGTTGGGACTGATGTTGACGCTTTTAGCAACTTTGTCCAGTGAGATGGACGGGTCCGAATAGTTTTGGTTGATAAAATCCATCGCCTGTTTCAATAAAACATGCTGCTGCCTGGTGCTTTCACAGTCGCGCAGAACGATCGTGCGTTTGATGACCTGGCGCGCATAATTCCGTACCTCCTCGGCAGTGGATATGCTGTCATTGGGCCAGAAATCCGCCGACCATATGGTGTCCATGCTGGAGCCTATCAGGTCCAGGTATTTTACCGCAGCAAAATAAACTGTCATGGCCATGTACCTGCAAAGCAAGGCGGTGGAAACAACTCTTTCCCCTACATTTTGCAGCACCTGTTCGATAAAGTCATCGATTTCCTGTTCCGTTCCGCTGCTTAAAAACTTTCTGATGTGTTCAAGATCAATTTCCTTGCCGTATGTGCCTGCCTGAAAATCATTGTTCTTTCTGAGGTTCCGTATGCTCGCTTCAGTCAGGATATGTTCTTCGGGGCATATGTAGCGATAAGCCAGAATACGGCTTGCTTCGGCAAAGCAGGCCGGAAGGGCGCTGAGCCGTGGCACAGGCGTCCCCCTTGCGATATACCAGCCCACATCGTTTCCTGCCGCGGTACAACGATCCCGTATACTTTTGATGCAATTGATGGTTTTTGATTCTATCTCATCCTGAGAGCCCTTCACCAGGACAGCATAGGTGGTGATGTTCCATCTGAACAGGATAAGGTCGGATCTGCCGATGAACAGTTTTGTCACTTCGTCCTGCACCGCGGCGAGATCATCGGTATAGCTTTCCGGCATGCTGCCGTCATATTCTGCGCTGCTGAGTGAGAAAAGAACGATATTGTAGAACGGAGCACAGATATCGATGTTCATGGATTCGGCGGTATTAATGATCTCCGATTCGCTTAAAGCACCGGTAACTATTCTTTCAAAGAATCGTCTGCGGGAAAAGTTTTCATACTCCTGGGCTTCACGCCGGAAATGCTCTATGTATTCCTGCTGCTGACGTTCTTCCATCATTTTCTTATGCAGTTCAGCCAGTATCCCCACAAGCTTGTCCTTTGTAATAGGCTTGAGCAGGTATTGATCCACGCCCATGCGAATGGCTTGCTGCGCATAAGTAAAATCATCGTATCCGCTTATGATGACAATTTTTGTCCTTGGAAGCTCATCACGCACCAGTTTTATTAAGGTCAGTCCATCCATAAAAGGCATCTTGATATCTGTGATGAGAAGATCAGGCTGAATTTCCCGGATCATAGGGAGCGCAAGCTCGCCGTCCGAAGCGTCACCCGTATAATGAAATCCATACTGTTCCCATTGGATATTCCTGCGTATGCCCTCGCGGACGACATTCTCATCTTCGACGAGAAAGACCTTGAACATCCTGCATCTTCCCTTCGTTTCGATCATCATAGGCACTATGATGCGAGCAGATGTGGCTGAAATGATGATAAAACGGCATATCCCTTATTTGTCAAAATCATGATATCATCCTGCAAATGCCATTGTCAACGAAACCTGGTTTGCAGGAGTTTTCTGCTCATTTTTTCTTGCTTTTATAAGCAGGAAGTCGGGTCTATGAATGGACTTTCTGTATGAAGGATACTGTTCCATGACTTCTTTATCCGGTACAGGTTCGAACATTTTTTCTAAAGCCTGAACTAGATATGAAAGGGATGGTGTCATGAGCAATACAAATTTTACCAGTCCGCCGTTTTATGAGTACCGGTAGACTGTTTGCAGAAACGAGAGATTTAACGACGTCGAGAATCAAAAAAGGATCTCCTATGTAGGATCCACACACTTAAGATAGCCTTATCGGCAGGGTAGTATTTCAGCAAATTGCTCTACGTCAGGAATGTCGCTATTTTAGCAAGACATTCCTGTACTATTGCGTCTATCTCCCTGATTTGGGGATCTCTTGTGTCGTAATGCTTTAAGACCCTAACATTACGAGCCCTCCAGTCCAACGATTTTACTTGGTCGGTCAGGATTACTCCTGTTATCGGGTCCCTGGTATTACCAAGCGATATTCCTCCGTCCGGCAGTCCCACCTCGAACGGATATCCTTTCTTTTGGTTCGTGATAGGGCAGACGACCATAAAACCCGTCAGTTGGTTGAAAGCCCTGGGTGATAAAACGATTGCGTTCCTTCTCCCGGCCTGTTCATGGCCAGACTGCGGATTAAAGTCCAGGACAATAAAGGCGCCTCTGTCCGGTATATTATTATTCGTCAAATCAGTTCACGTCCCTCTGTTCCAAAATCGATTTCATCATGCCGGTTCTCAGGCGTAATCTGGGACAAAAGCTCCTCAAGCGTATATTTCTTTTGCGGGCTTCTGGGCTTAAGTGTGATTGATTCCCCGTTCTCGGCAACATACATCTCGAGCTCGGATCCAAAACTGATGCCTATTTTTTCCGCAGCTTCCTTTGGTATGCGTATCCCAAGGCTGTTGCCCCATTTTTGAGCGACAACTACTGCCATATATCCATCCCCCTTCATTTGCTTACCTTCCTTTGCTTCCATTATATCACCTTATTCAGAAAATGTATATACATAGTATATACGTAGCTTGGTAAGATTATGATGGGAAACTGAGAAGTTGCAAAAGCAATAGGGAGTAATCTCACGATTACTCCCTATTGCTTTTGGAGCCCTCAACCAGGATCGAACTGGTGACCTCATCCTTACCATGGATGCGCTCTGCCTACTGAGCTATGAGGGCATGTTATGAAACTGGAGCGGGTGAAGGGAATCGAACCCTCGCTGTCAGCTTGGGAAGCTGATGTTCTACCATTGAACTACACCCGCATGCCCCGCGGTGCAGCGATATTTATTGTAGCACAAGCTGATTTAGTTGTCCATACTTTTATGGCGGGTAATTGTATCATTTTTTCTTCCTTTATAGTCAATGGATTCCTGCCCGGCCTTCCCCTTAAGCTTTTCCCAGATCATCCTGAGGGTGGATACGTCAAGCCTGTCGGACAGGAAGTCCAGCCCCATACCGCTGAGGATGAACAGGAAAGGCTGCTGAAGATAAGCATACCTGGGCTGCACCTCAATCAGCAGATACACCACGAAGGATATCAGAAGAAGCGCTGCCGGAATGGCCAGCCTGTCGTCCTTCTCCTCCTTTCGCCGTGCAAAGACACCTAGGAGGCTGAGCAGCATGGCCGTATAGATGAACAATTCGTTCAAATCCTTGAGCACCGCATCGACATCGCTGAACTTAACCGGGTTTGACAGCAAATAAAACACCTTGTTGGCCCTGAGAATATGCCCGTAGCTCCAGTCCAGCGCGCTGTCACACCAAAAGAACTGGATCTTCTGCATAAACAGACTGGCAAACTTTTTGGGCCCCATGCCGAGCCTTTCGAGGATCACCTGTTTTTCCAGTTCTTCTCTCTTTTCTTCTGTCAACCCGCTCCCATAAATAAGAAGATAATCATCCTCGTTATAGCCGCCCCGGTGCTCGTAATTCAGGCCCACGACAAACTTCCAGTAGAAATTATTGTTCCTCAGGCCTTCTGTATTGACGCCGCTCCGGATAATGGCCTGGGATGCCAGGCTGTTGACTGCCAGGTAGACCAAAAACACAGCCAGGCATTGCATGAGCCGCTCCAGCCTCTGCTTTCCGTTTCCGGGCCGCAAAAGCAGGATGAGAAAATATCCCGCCAGGGAAACCATGACAAGCAGCGCATCCGGCCTCATGATATTGCCCAGGGCGATAAAAAGCCCGGCAAGTAGGCCTCTGGGCAGAGGCTTCATCCGTATCAGCTTCTGATCCATCAGAAAATACAGGCCCAGCAGGATAAAAAAGGTGGAGATGTGCTGGTTTGACAATACCGATACAAAGGTAATCGGGAAGACAAACCCCATATAGAGAACCGAGGCCAGGCGTGAGGAGCGTTCCTTGAAAAAATTCCCGGCGATGAGGTAAATGAGGAGCGTAATCCCCGTATTCCAGAGGCAGTTCAGGATCTTCAGGGCCCATATGCTTCCGTCAGGCCCGAACAGCTTTACGACCAATCCCTGATAGATGACAAAGCCAGTCTGGTAGGCCCAATCCCGGAAATAGACAAGCTCGCTGAAGCTGTAGTCCCCCTGGGAAAAAAGAACGGCTGCCTCGTAAAGCAGCTTGAAGTCCGATTCTAAGGGTGTTTTAACAATGCTGATGTAGGCAAAGCGGATCAGGAAAGAGCCCAGGGCCAGAAAAAACACAAAGCCTTTGCTTCTGATCCTGTATACCAATACCAGGCTGAGGGCAATATATGCAGCGAAAATGGCCGTTGGCACCCTGAATACCATGAAAAAGCAGAGCACACCGAAGAAGACCACAAAAAGGGCATCCAATATTCTTTTGATGAAACGGAGAATCATTTGGGATGACCTCCTGGAGTGGTTTTCATGCCCGTTATACCGGATCAGCCTTCTCACTCGTCATCCTTAATCCGTCCGTCAATCCGGTCATTGAAAATCACCAGGTTTTCCTGGATCGAGAAGAATACCATGATGAGCTCAAAGAATATCCTGAGGATGAGTTCAAGGATGAGCATGCCAATGAGCCCGACGAAGAAATTGGCCACAAACATGGCCACAACGCCCACAATGAACACGACAATGGTAAAGGCAATGTAAAGGATCTTGGCTACAACACCGGTCAGCATCACCTTGAAGTTCAGGACATCGTTCAGGTATTCCGTAAAGCTGTCATAGCGTCTGGCTTTTCTGGGGATCAGAAAGAGGAAATAGATCCATATGGCGGCGATTACAGCCCCGGTTACAATAAACGGAAAGGGTCCCTTGAGTGCTGCGGTTATCTTTTCTGCCATCGTAAAAAAGCCAAGCCTCAATATTCCTTCCATGTCATTACCCCCAATGATTCTTTATTTATGCGCACAAAATTTTATCGGTCAATTCAATCCGGTTGTTTAGATGATTCCCGGAGCAGCCGCCTTATGGATTTAAGGGCATATATCGCTTTCAGCACCCTGCATGAGGGATTCCGCCAGCTTCACTGCCGAATAGGCATCCTTTGAGTAGTGCGCTCCGAAGCTTCTGGCATACTCTTGGTCCAATACGGCTCCCCCTACCATGATTTTGACCTTGAGCCCGGCCTCAGCCGCCATGCGGGCCACCTTGGGCATTTCGATCATGGTGGTGGTCATCAGGGCTGAAAGTCCGATTATATCAGCATTATTATCCTTGGCTGCCTGAATTATACGGTCGGCGGGAACATCCTTGCCCAGATCAAGCACGTCAAAGCCATAGTTGCGCAAGAGAAGCGCCACAATATTCTTGCCGATATCATGGATGTCGCCCTTGACCGTGGCGAGCACAATTCTGCCCTTTTTGCCTGTGCCGGTCACCGCGCCCTTTTCCAGGTACGGCTCCAGAACCTCCATGGCTTTCTGCATGGCCTCCGCGCCTTTGATCAGCTGGGGCAGGAAATACTTCTTTTCCTCATACAGTTCGCCTACTTTCTGGATGGCGGGTATCAGGCTGTTGTCAATGATGTCCTGCGGCAAAATGCCCTTATCCAGGTCGGTAAGGACCACATCGGCAATCTCTTCGCTCATGCCTTTCAGCACCGCGTCATAGACCGTCGGTTTCGCCTTTGCGGGCTGGGCGGCCTGACCATTTTTAGTTTCCTGGGATGAATAATGCCGGATATACTCCTGGGCACCGGGATCCCTGGCCTTAAGCACATCGGATGCCCGCTTGATATCCATCAGCTGCTGGTTGTTGGGATTCAGAATGGCCGTGCTGAGACCATTGGCCACAGCCATGGCCAGGAAAGCGGCATTGATGTTTTCTCTTGCCGGAAGGCCGAATGATACGTTTGAAAGACCCACCACCGTATTGAAACCGTTATCGGTACACCATTTCAGGACCTTCAGGGTCTCACCGGCCGCATGCCCTCCGGTGGCAACGGTCATCACAACACCGTCCACCAGGATATCTTCCTTTTCAAAGCCATAAGCCTTAGCGGCCTCGTATACCTTCTGTATGATGCGAATCCGTTCTTCAGCCGTCTCCGGAACGCCGCTGTCGTCGATGGGAAGCAGGATGAACATGGCACCGTATTTGGCCGCAAGCGGTAGAATCCTTTCCAGCTTGACCTTTTCCCCGGAAACGGAATTGATCACGGCTCGTCCCGGATAAATACGCAGAGCCGCTTCCAAAGCCTCCGGGCTGGAAGAGTCGAGGCACAGGGGCAACGGCACGGCATCCAGCACAGCCCGGACCATATTCACCAATACCCTGGTCTCGTCCAGGCCGGGCACGCCGGCATTGACATCCAGAAGTGCCGCTCCTGCCTCCATCTGCTCCCTGGCCAGCGCAGCCACCTTGTCCATATTATTCTGGATGAGGGCTTCCCGCAAAAATTTCTTCCCGGTTGGGTTCAGGCGTTCTCCGATAACCGTCAGCGGGAGATCCTGGTGGACAAGCACGGTCTGCCTGTTGGAAGACGCCATGCCGAAGATGGGCTTTACAGGTTTTTGAGGCGTAAACTTCTGTGCGATCCTGGACAGCTTGCGGATATATTCGGGTGCGGTACCGCAGCATCCTCCCAGGGCATTGGCTCCTGCCTCAATCAGCAGCGGGACATATGAGCAGAAGGTGTCCACATCCATATTGAAAACGGTTTTCCCGTCCACAAGCTTGGGTTTGCCCGCATTGGGCTTGGCGATGAGGGGTACCCTTGCGTAGGGCTTCATGGCCTTCAGGATGTCCACCATCTCGGCAGGGCCGCCGGAACAGTTGCAACCCACGGCATCCGCGCCCAGGGACTGGAGCGTTACCAGAGCGGTAACCGGGTCGGTACCCATGAGGGTCCTCATCCCGTCCTCAAAAGTCATGGTTACCATGACGGGCAGATCGCAAAGTTCCCTGATGGCGATGAGGGCTGCGCGGGTTTCCTGAATATCCAGCATGGTTTCAATGACGAAGAGATCCACGCCGCCTTCCAGGAGGCCCCGGACCTGTTCCCTGTAGCTTTCCAAGGACTCCTCAAAGCTGACTTCGCCGTAGGGCTCCAGGAGCATCCCGCATGAAGAGATGTCGCCGGCCACGAGGGCTTTTCCGGCGGCCGCTTCCCTCGTAATCTCCACCAGCCGCCTGTTCAGTTCCCTGGTCTGGGACTGAAGGCCGTATTCGGCGAGCTTAATGGCGTTGCCGCCCATGGTGAACGTGTATAGGATCTGGGTTCCGGCTTCCACATAGTTTTTCTGAACGGTTATGAGGGGTTCCGGATTCTCCGCAGCCCATTTTTCAGGACAGGCTTCCACGGGCATGCCGCTTTTAATGAGCTGCGTCCCGGTGGCTCCGTCCAGAATCACAATCCCATTATCGAAAAAGTCTCTGAAATCCTTTCTTGTCATGGCTCTCAATCTTTCCCAACCTGTTTTATTTCAACAACCCCGGCAACGGCCAGCACCGATTTTTCCGGGACCAGAATAAAAGTTTCGGTCAGGCTGACGCCCAGCCTGCCAATATCCAGGAGCCTTGCCAGATGGGCCTGCTGATCGAGGCCAACGTCTCCATAGCCCGGGCTGAATCGGTGCCTGGTAAGTACCTTTCCCTGTCTTCTTAACAAGGTTCCAATGTAATCCATCAAGAAATCCAGCCCGGCATCGGCGATTTCCGATGCGGCAGCGTCCAGAATCACGGCCTCGCTGGCTCTGCCGTTATCCATCAGGTTCCGGATCTCTTCCATGATGCGAGGGCCTGCTGTTGAAGCCATCAGGACGGCCTGCTGCGACTCTGAAAGAAGCATGGCCAAACCTTTGCCGGACAGTATGGTTCCATCCTCCAGCTTCACGGCATCTTCCGTACATGCTTCAATGCCCACCATCCGATAGGCCAGGGCCAGTGAGCACATGCTTTCCGCTTTCTGAACCGCCGCATCCAGCATCTGACGGTAATTTTCGTCCAGGCCGGTGGTGCCGCGCTTATAGCCCAGCCGTGCGAGGATGTAATCTTTATTGTATGATGGACGTATGCCTCTTAATATCTTGATGTCTTCCATTGCTCCGTTCAGGTTCCTGTGACGGCTTTCATCCATGCGCCGAAGGGCTTGCCCCTGTAAGCCGGTCGCAGGTTTCGCATTTTTAAACCACGGCCGGCAAAGCGTACCTGTAATTTTTAATCATTTTATCACAGGAAAGATCTTCTTACAAACCATTTTTCCCTTCCCGGCCAGGCCGCAGCCCCAGTGCCCAGGCTTGTGCCAAGCCTTGCGGTGCCAAAGCAGAACGGATATAATGGGATGTACCATATTGCCTGATGTCAGGAGAATGGTCGTGGGAAAGCAGAAACCGTCCACTGTTGTCTTCCTGTTCCAAAGCGCTTTATTATGGTCATGCGTACCCGTTGTGTACAGCTTCCTTCCCGTCTACCTGGACAAATCGGGATTTCGGGAAAGCCATATTGGTATATTGCTTGCCCTGGGCCCTCTCATGTCCATCATTCTCCAGCCGTTTATCGGCATACTGGCAGATCGTTCCCCTTATAAAAACACCTTTCTCATCCTGCTCAACGCGGGCACCCTGATTTCCATATTGCTTTTCCCGTTGCATAACGGACTGCTGCATGTTGCCCTGGCCAGCTTCCTGCTGGCGTCCTTCCAGGCTGCCCTGATATCGGTTTCGGAAGCCATCACCCTGGAAGGCCTGGACAGGATTCAAAAGCCATACGGTCCCGTGAGGCTGGCCGGCACGGCAGGATATGCCGTTGTATCGGTGATTGCAGGCTTTTTCATGGAGAAGGATATCCGGTCCATATTCTACTTAACTGCCTTCATGGCCTTTTTCAGCATCCTTTCGGCCTGGTCGCTTCCCAGGGTGGAAGGCCACCAATCCAGGACCCGCCGGGTTCCCGTCACGGATATTTTCAAAAACAGGGAACTCGTCCTCCTGATGACCTTTTCCATGGTGGCCCACATGGGTATTTCCTTTTATCAGAACTTTTTTCCCCTTTATTTTGCCTTCATCGGCGGAACAAGCGATATCCTGGGAATTCTCTATTTCATTTCGGGCATAAGTGAAGTGCCCTTCCTGCTCTATGCCGATCAGATCGAAAAAAAGCTGGGCATACACAAAACCCTCGCCTTTTCCATGGGGGTTGTCGGCGTTCGCTTTTTATTGCTTTTCATCATCAGATGCCCTGTACTCATGTATCCTGTCATGCTGCTCAACGGGCTGACCTATATTGTTTTCTCTTTCAGCCTGGCGGTTCATATCAACAGAACGGTCCCCCTGGAACTGAGAGCAACGGGACAGACCATCCATGGCATGAGCATGGCCTTGGGACGCATCCTTGGATCGGTCCTGGGAGGCTTCCTGATCGAAGCGATTGGCCTGATGAAGGCACTGCTTGTAATTGCCCTGTTCTCTTTGTCGGCCATCGCGATGTTCGCAGCCGTCAACACACGGATAGGCAAGGCCCATACCAGATCCTAGAAAGCCGGCATATCCGTGAAAGCGTAAAAGATCCATCCGGTTACAGGTTCATCCGCGCGCCTCGTGCTTAAGAAGCCATTCCTTGCGCCAGAGCCCGCCGTTATAGCCGGTGAGGGTACCCCCCTTTCCAATTACACGGTGGCAGGGAATGAGGATGGGGATGGGGTTGTTCCGGTTGGCGTTTCCCACGGCCCGGCAGGCTTTCTCATTGCCTGTGGCAGCCGCGATCTGCTGATAGGAACGGGTTTCCCCAAAGGGGATGCTGCAAAGCGCGCCCCAGACCTTTCGGCTGAATGCGGATCCCTTTGGAGCAAGGTTGAGCTGAAAATCCTTTCTTTTGCCCGAGAAATACTCGTCAAGCTGCGTGATGCACTCCCGGATAACCGCGTTGGGATTTTCCGCTCCCCGTTCTTCGCAGAACCGTATTGCTGTGATGGCCTTATCACTTGCCTGAATTTCCATAAGCCCGATGGGGGACTGGTAGTATCCTCTGAACACCTGTTCCATACCTGCGCTCCTTATGGTTTGTTCATCAATCATCATACCCTATGATACCGCATATGCCGGTGCGCGAAAACCCCGGCCTGTTGAAGTGATCGAGATTGCTTCGCTTCACTCGGAGAGATTGCCACGTTGCACATCCGCTCCGCTTGCAATGACACCTCGAAAGGGCAGGAGCCCGTAAAAGGTTAAGGCCGTATTGCGATAAGGCGCCGAAACAGCCTGTGAGAACGCAATAAGGGCGCAAGAACCCTCCCGGAATACCTCCGGGAGGGTTCTTGTCAAAACAGAATTACGATACAGGTACCGGCGGATTGTAGCCGTTCTTGAAGATTTCCTCGAATTCGTCGGCTTCGATACGCTCCTTCTCGAGCAGCGCCCTGGCCACATCCTCAAGCTTTTGCCTGTTCTCTGTAAGAAGCTCTTTAATTTTATTGTACGCATTGTCGATGATCGCCTTGACTTCGGCATCGATCTTGGCGGATATCTCTTCACTGTAGTTCCTGATGTGCCCGTAGCTCTTGCCCAGGAAGACCTCGTCATTTTCATCACCGAACACCAGGTTGGTGAGGGTTTCGCTCATGCCGTACTTGGTGATCATGTCGCGGGCAATCTGGTTGGCCTTCTGCAGGTCATTGGCGGCGCCTGTGCTGATCTCGCCCAGCACCAGTTCCTCGGCAGCCCGTCCGCCCAGGCTCACCATGATCTGCTCAACCAGCTGGGACTTGGTGGTATAGTGCTGATCCTCCTCAGGCTTGTAGGAAGTGAAGCCGCCTGCCCTGCCGGAAGGAATGATGGTGACCCTGTCCACCTTCATGGTGGAGGACACAAGGCGCACCGCAATGGCATGGCCTGCTTCATGGTAAGCCGTAAGCTTCTTTTCCTTGTCGCTGATAACGCGGCTCTTCTTTTCGGGTCCCATGATAACCTTGTAGTTGGCTTCCTTGATCTCCTCCATGGTAATGACCTTCTTGTTCTTCCTGGCAGCAAGAAGGGCCGCTTCATTGAGCAGGTTCTCCAGATCGGCTCCGGTAAAGCCGGGCGTAGTTTTTGCAATGTCCTTCAGGTCTACGTCGGGACCAAGGGGCTTATTCCTGGAATGCACCTTGAGGATCTCCTCACGTCCCTTGATGTCGGGATAATTGACAACTACCCGCCTGTCAAAACGGCCGGGACGCATCAGGGCGGGATCCAGGATATCCGGCCTGTTGGTGGCAGCCAGGATGATAACACCCTCGTTTACACCAAAGCCGTCCATCTCCACAAGCAGCTGGTTCAGTGTCTGCTCACGCTCGTCATGGCCGCCGCCGAGTCCGGCACCGCGATGGCGTCCTACGGCATCTATCTCATCGATGAACACGATACAGGGCGCATTTTTCTTTGCCTGATCAAAAAGGTCACGGACACGGGATGCACCCACGCCTACGAACATTTCCACAAAATCCGAACCGCTGATGCTGAAGAAAGGTGTACCGGCCTCACCGGCAACTGCCTTGGCAAGCAGGGTTTTACCCGTTCCCGGAGGACCCACCAGGAGCACGCCCTTGGGAATGCGCGCACCCAGCTCCACGTACTTTTTAGGTTCTTTCAGGAACTCCACGATTTCTTCCAGCTCGGCCTTCTCTTCGTCTGCACCGGCCACGTCGCTGAACCTGACGCGCATCTTGCTGTCCTCATTGGCCATGCGCGCCCTGCTCTTGCCAAAGGACATGACGCGGTTGCCGCCGCCCTGGGTCTGCTGAACAAAGAAGATCCAGAAAAAAACAAAAAGTACCACCATGGCAATCATAGGCAGCATTTCTAGCCACCATGGCGGTGTAGCCTTCTTTTCGAAATCGTAATTGGTCAGACGTCCTTTCTTATAGGCTTCTTCAAGCAGGTCGATAAAGGACTCCTGCGACAGGAAATTCACGGTATATCTGAAGTCGGCAGCGTAAAGTCCGGAAGGCTTGCTCAGGACCACGTCGGCGTTCAGTGTGCGGACCAGCACACTGCTGACGTTGCCCGCATCCAGTTCCTTCCTGAAATCCGAGTATTTCATGTCGGTAGGATTGCTGATGTTGTTATACATCATAAGGAACAAGGCCATTATGACGAATATGATGATATAAAAACTGATTCCCCGAAAATTCTTCAATAAACTTCAACCTCCTATGAAGACCCAACAACTGTCTCCACATTCATCCATATGCAGCCATCCAAGAGCCATTGCCTGCAGGCATCTATACGTCGGAGATTTCCGGTATACGCCATTTAGGTACAAAAACTCATTATAATATCTTATCATATCGGTTGCTCAAAAACAACCTTATATTTCCTCCACCACATAGACCTCGGGCAGGTTCCGGTATTTCTCGGCGTAATCCAGCCCGTAGCCCACAACAAACTTGTCAGGGATTATTATTCCCTGATAGTCCACCTGCAAATCAACCTTGCGCCTGGACGGCTTATCCAGAATGGTGCATATCTTCACGCTGGCGCAATGCTTTGCCATGAACAGGTCCTTCAGGTATGTAAGCGTCAGGCCTGTATCAATCAGATCTTCCACCAGAAGCACATGCTTTCCGGTGATGTCATAGTCGATATCCTTGAGGATGCGGACAATTCCCGATGAAACGGTGGAATTGCCGTAACTGGAGCATGATATGAAGTCTATATTGACATCGATGGTAATTTCCCTGACCAGATCGGCAAGGAACATGAAGCCGCCCTTCAATACGCCTACCAGGAGGAGCTCCTTGCCCTCATAGTCCTTTGAAATCCTCTGACCAAGTTCTTTCACCTTTGCCGCCAGTTCTTCCCTCGTGATGAGTACCTTCAGTTTGCTCATTGTTCTTCTCCTCCGCTGCTTAATTCATGCCATGTTAAAACCAGATAGGACTGGGTTCGCTCATCCGGCCTGCACTCATCCGAGGTTCTCATGCCAATCACCCACAGGATCCTCGGGCCGGCTGCCACGAGCGGTATGCTGTCCCTTTTTTCTGCCGGAATTTTATGATCAATAAAAAACTTCTTCAGTTTTTTCTCTCCCGGCGATTTGAAGGGGCGGATGCGATCGCCGTCCCTTCTGTTCCTTATATTTATTCCACAATTGAATTTTAAATAATCAAACACCTGGATATTTGATGTTTCCTTTATTTTAAGCCAGTTTCCGAACGATTCCACGAACTGGTCCCTGGTTAGGATCTTCGTCTCTAAAAGGCCATTGGCCTCCCTGACGCAAACGGTTCCCGGCACGGGTACGGGATACGACCATTCCGTTTTTCGGACATCACGCTCAGGCCTCAGGATCAGGCGCCCATAGGACAGTGAAGCTGTCCACCCCTTGGGCAGGCACAGCCGTTTACCTGTCCCGGACTCCCGGCAAAGCCTGAGCACATCATCCACATGGACGCTTTCAATCCCTTTCAGGCTGCCTGTCGCCTTCTCCCAGGCAAGCCGGACAATCCGGCTGGAAATGGCCTTATCCAGCCGGCACAGAACCCCGGCATCAAGGCTGACTTCCACGCCCTCTTCCCGGCTTATCTCATCAAAAATCCTGCGGGCCTGAGCAGCCAGGTAAGCCTCGTCCCGCCTGGCCAGTACAGACAGGCGGTTGAGCACGGGGACCGGATCACACCCAAACTGCTCCTTTATTGCCGGGAACAACAGATTCCGGACACGGTTTCGGACATATTTGCAGGAAGCGTTGCTGCTGTCGGTCCGCCACGGAATGCCCTCCTGGTTAAGATATGCCTCGATCTGGCTGCGGCGAATGCCAAGAAGCGGCCTGATGATGGAACCGCTCTTGTAATCCATCCCGGCAAGACCTTCGAGGCCGCAGCCGCGCAGGATGTTCAACATGACGGTTTCCGCATTGTCCTCATAATGGTGCCCGACTGCGATCACATCCGCAGACGCCTCCCGAAACACCTGGAAAAGGTATCCATATCTGACCTCACGGCCCGCTTCTTCCTCGGAAAAGCCGCTGGTCCGGCTTATTTCCGCGATATCGGCGCGAAAAACCCTGATGGGGATATCCCAGCGCCTGCAAAGGTCAACCGCAAAGGCTTCATCCGCGTCGGACTCCGTCCCCCTGAGCATATGGTTGACATGGACCGCTGTGATGGAGAGAGCGTATTCCCGGGAAAGCTGCCATAAAACATAAAGCAGGCATACCGAATCCGCCCCGCCGGACAAGCCTGCCACCACATGAGAGCCGGGCCTGATAAGTCCGTGATCCCGGATATCCTTTTTCACCTGCTGCAAAAGCGCATTATCCTGCATTGGCCTTACCCGCCCCTGGAGCGCTCTTGTACATGCCTCCATCGGGCATGCGGTTTCCGAACTTTGTGAACTGCGGAATCCAGGCAAGTTCCACGGTTCCCGTGGAACCGTTCCTGTGCTTGGCTATGATAACCTCCACGATGTTCCGTTTCTCAGAGTCCTCATTATAGTAATCATCCCGGTAGATAAAAAGAACCATGTCCGCATCCTGCTCAATGGCGCCGGATTCACGCAGATCGCTCAAAATGGGACGGTGATCGGTACGCGTTTCCGGAGCGCGGCTGAGCTGGGACAGGGCAATTATCGGTACGTTCAGGTCCTTGGCCATGATCTTCAGGCTCCGGGAGATCTCCGAGATCTCCTGCTGCCTGTTCTCGGTCTTCTTCCTGCCCTCCATCAGCTGGAGATAGTCGATGACCACCAGGTCGAGCCCTCTTTCAAGCTTAAGCCTTCTCAGCTTGGACATCATCTCCATCACATTGGTGCTGGCGTTGTCGTCGATGTAGATGGGTGCCTTGGAAAGAGGACCCAGCGCAAAGCCGATCTTCTTCCAGTCATCGGCCTCAAGCTTTCCGCTCCGCATTTTTTCAAGCTCCACCATGGCCTCGCAGGACAGAAGGCGCTGGACGAGCTGCTCTCGCGACATCTCCAGGCTGAATATGGCCACCGGATGCTGCCTCAGCGCGGCATTGACGGCAATGTTGAGCGCAAAGGAGGTCTTTCCCATGGCCGGCCTTGCCGCGATCAGGATCAGATCGGACTTCTGGAAGCCGGTGGTCTTCCGATCCAAATCAATAAAGCCGCTGGGGACTCCGGTGAGCTCGCCCTTCTTGCGGCACAGTTCTTCCAACTGGGTAAAGGTGGTGTCCAGGATAGAGCTTATGGGCTCCAGACCTGTCCGGCTTAAACCCTGGGACAGGTCAAAAATCTCCTTTTCAGCGCTGGCCAGAACCTCCATGCCTTCCATGGAGCCCTGGTAACCCATATCGGTGATCCGACCGGAGATATCGATCAGTTTTCGCAGGAGCGCCTTGTCTTCAACGATGGAAACATAGTGAAGGACATTGGCCGTGGTGGGTACACTGTTGGCCAGTTGGGCTATGTAGTCCACATCCCCGACCTTTTCAAGGGTCCCGCGCCTGGCCAGCGCATCCGATACGGTGACGATATCAACGGGCTGGCTGTCCTCATAGAGCTCCAGGATGACTTCATAAAGCTCCCTGTGTTTTTCCAGATAAAAGGCGTCGGGCTTAAGCCTGCCGCTGACATCCGACAGCGCATGGCGATCGATCAGTATGGAGCCCAGTATGGACTGCTCAGCCTCCACATGATGAGGAGGTATTCGGTTGTACCCGGCTTCCATGAGCCAATCTCCCCCCTAACACACAGATGAACTAAGCCGTCTCGTCAGGCTCTACCTTCACTTTGACCTTTGCGACAACCCCCTGGTACAGCCTGACCTCCACCTCGGTCAAGCCCAGGGTCTTGATGGCGGCATCGGGAAGGTTGATCATTTTCTTTTCCAGCGTGATATTGAAATCTTTCTGGATCTTCTCGACAATATCCTTGCTGGTGATGGAGCCGAACAGCTTTCCGTTGGCTCCCGCTTTTGATTTTATCACAACGGTGATATCTTCCAGCTTCTTTTTCAGTATCTGTGCCTCGGCCAGTTCAGTTTCCTGCCGGTGCTTCTGTGCCCCCTGCTTGATTTTCACTTCGTTGAGTGCAGCAGCGGTGGCTTCAACCGCAAGTCCTTTCGGGATCAGGTAGTTTCTTGCGTAACCGTCATTGACTTCGACAACGGCATCCTTCTTACCCAACGACTTGACATCCTGCTTCAGAATAACTTTCATCCCCGCAACCTCCGTTCAATGACGAACCCTCCGCCGCGCAAGCGCTGCTTGTCCTCAGGATGCGTTACCGGCAGATGATTGCCTTTTTCTGAAATGGGACAGCGCGGATAGATCGCCAAAGTATTTTTCTGTCTCGTGTTCCTGGATCAGACCCAGGCGTATTTTGGCGGATATGTCCTTCTCGAGCATGGGATAATCCAGGCCCAACCGTCTGGACAACAGATAGCTGATAATGATCACATTGGAAAGCGTGTCCAGAGCCGTTTCCTTGATATTGTCGCAATAATCGTCGGCCAGCCTGCTATAGAGGTGGGCGACCGAGTTAAGCAACTCACTCTTGAGATTCTCAATGATCCTGTTGTTCCTGGTGATATCCATACCACTAAAACTCATGCCGCTGTCACTCCATCAATCAAACGTTCTTCCGGACATCATTATAGCACTGTCCGGAAGGCTCGTTCCAATTTCCCGGAGCCGCCTTAAAGGCAGCCGACATGGTTTTTTTGCAAGGGTATCAACAAGGGGATCATTGAAATACAGCCTATAGATATCATCTATAGGCTGTTGGTTCTTAGTCGGTTGTATAGGGCAATAACGCTAAGTGTCTGGCGCGTTTGATGGCTGTTGTGAGCTGTCTCTGATGCTTTGCGCAGGTACCGGATATTCTCCTGGGCAGAATCTTGCCCTTCTCAGAGAGGAACTTCCTCAGCTTCAAACTGTCCTTGTAATCTATGCTTTCAACCTTATCTGCACAGAATGAACAAACCTTGCGTTTTGCTCTTCTTACGCCACGGCCGGCTTTCTGGGGCTCGGCGCTTGTGCTCTTCCTGGCGCTTTTCTCTTTTTTCGCTTCTGACATTTTTATGAATGCCTCCTTCCAAGACTATTCCGGTAAACTTAAGGCATACACGCATTCAAAATCTCTATCTCTATATATTATCCGTCATAATCCTTATAGTATGGCTAAACTAATATATCATAATAAACGCGGAAATGTCAACAAACATATTCGCCTGACTTCTCCCCTATAAATTGCAATATTAAATGCCGTGAAAAAATTGGTAAATCCATTGCTTACTGGAATAAATTCTATACATCATACCGCCATTTCTATGGCTGACCTATAACCAAACATTCTTCTTGGATATTCATT
>NZ_FQZP01000032.1 GCF_900142095.1 Thermoclostridium caenicola
TTAAGCAATTGAAAGCAATAGCGGCTAGTATGAGCATTATTTAGTAATCTCCAAAGAAGGTGTCTAGCAAAATCCTACAACAAGTTGACACCGTCTCCCGGTATCGGGGAATTTGACTTTCCCGCAACATTTTTATATACTGATCCATAAAAGGAGAGAATCATCCGGTGGAAGACTCATCTGTTTCTGATATTGAACCGCCAAGTCGCAAATACAGCAGATTTGTTTTAATGAGCAATAAAATAAAGATGAGCCGTATACACATAACACAGGGCAATCTTGCATTGTCCTTGTTGTTATGTGTTTTTATTTACAGTTCCATGGGCCCCGGAAGGCCTGGGGCATCCATGAAATGATTAGGAGGTTTTAGTTTGGACGACAATCCCTTGCTATGGCTGTTCCTGCTTCAGCTCGTATTCATCTTTCTCAACGCCATGTTTGCCTGTGCGGAGATAGCCGTCATCAAGATGAACGACAACAAGCTGGCAAAGCTTGCGGCTGCCGGCGACAAACGGGCCTTGCATCTTACCAGGCTTACTGAGCAGCCCGCCGTCTTCCTGGCAACCATCCAGGTCGGGATCACGCTGGTCAATCTTTTGAGCAGCGCCGTTGCCACCGAGAACTTCTCGGACCGGCTTGAGGCATGGCTGGTCGGCCTGGGTATCCGCATCCCTGTTGCCGTCATCAACATCCTGTCGGTTGCCATCATCACCATTCTGTTGACCTATTTCACCGTGCTGCTGGGCGAACTCATCCCCAAGCGCCTTGCCATGAAAAAAGCCGAACAGATCGCCCTGGGCATGTCCGGGGTCATCTATACCGTATCGAGAATTTTTACGCCCGCCGTCTGGCTCTTCACTGTGTCAACCAACGGGATCCTGCGGCTTTTGGGCGTGGATCCGAACAGCGAGGATGAAGAGAACATCGAGGAAGAGATCCTCATGATACTGGATGCAGGCAAAAAGAAAGGGACCATTGAACCTGAAGAGCAGAGCATGATCCAGAATATATTCGAGTTTGACGATATCACCGCCGGAGAAATCATGACCCATCGCACGGAGGTTTCCCTCCTGTGGCTCGATGAAACCGATGAACAGTGGGAAAAGACCATTGTTGAGAGCCGGCATTCCTACTACCCGATCTGCTCGGAAAGCCCCGACAACATTGTGGGCGTATTGAACGCAAAGGACTATTTCAGGCTGAAGGACAAGTGCCGTGAAGAAGTGATGAAGCATGCCGTGCTACCTGCATACTTTGTTCCCGAGTCTGTCCGGGCGGACGTCCTGTTTCGCAATATGAAGAAAACCAGAAGGCATTTTGCTGTCGTGGTGGACGAATATGGCGGCATGAGCGGCATCATCACCATGAACGATCTTTTGGAGGAACTGGTGGGCGACCTGGAAGACGACATGACCATCCCGGCCGAGGCCCCGCCCATCGAACGCATCGATTCAAAAACCTGGCGCATACAGGGTACCGCATCGCTGAGCGAGGTGTCCAAGAATCTTGGTGTGATGCTTCCCGAGGATGAATACGACACCTTCGGCGGCCTGGTTTTCGGGCTTCTGGGAAGCATCCCCGACGATGGCAGCACGCCGGAGCTTGAAGAGTATGGTTTGATCATCAAGGTGAAGAAAATCAAGGATCGCCGGCTGGAAAGCGCCATCGTCAGCCTGTCGGAACCCGGCAAACAGGCCATCGTTAACGGGTAATAAAAAGGTTTCTGGACTTTAGGGTATAAAAAACAGGCTCTGCATCAGCCTTTGAAAGCTGCAGAGCCTGTTTCGTCTATTCCGGCCATTCACCGGTCAGCTTGTACAGAATCTCGTTATCCTTATCCCCCGAGAGCAAACTCTGGAGATACTCACATCATCATACATCACGATGCCTGGCCTATTCTCATAGGGCAGCCAGACTCCTATTTCCTCGATGTGCAAGGCGGAATCCCCTGTCATGGCCACCAGGATGTAGTCAACCTTCAACATACCGGATATATCACTTTTTTCAAATTCAAAGTTGACGATTGTTGGATACCCCTCATCGCTGTATTCCATTTCTTCAAGAACAGGTTCTTCGCCTAAAAACGCGGACAGTTCCTCGATGGATCCGCCCACGAACCGTTCCAGGCTTTCAGTAATTCTTTTGTTCCCGTTACTGTTGCCGCCGTGCTTGCTTCTGTCGGTACCACAGCCCGAAATGGTAATTGCAATCATCAAAAGTATCGCCAGATATCTGCTTTTGCTCATTAGCACTCCCCCAGGTGTTTATCATTCAGTCACCGCTTGACCTGTTGCATTTAAAGCCTGATAACGGCCGAAGCGCATCTGCATCCTCAGCAGACTGATGGAATCTATTCTATTGCGATTTTTTGCCATCGTCAATCAGTATGCCAAAGGGATACAGATGGGCAGCAAAAAACGGCTCTTACGGCAGAGCCGCTTAATGACGCCGCATGCCCATTTTTTCGGGAAAGAATCCTCAGCGTAAACCCATACTGCGCATAAAATCAGAAAAGCCTGACACTGTCAGGCTTTCCGATTGCTGGCGGAGAAGGAGGGATTCGAACCCTCGCGCCGCGTTAACGACCTACGCCCTTAGCAGGGGCGCCTCTTCGACCTACTTGAGTACTTCTCCAAAGAAAAAGAGTGGCGGAGAGAGTGAGATTCGAACTCACGGTAGGCTTGCGCCTACGCCGGTTTTCAAGACCGGTGCCTTAAACCAGCTCGACCATCTCTCCACGTTAGCCACATAGCGTGACGCATTCTATTTTACAATACAGGCTTTCGGTTGTCAACAGACAAAGCCGCCTGTGGACTGGAGCTTTTTGGCCATATAGCCGCTCTTTGCATAACGAGGGAGCATGGTTTCCCATGCCCCCTGTTATTAAAATACGATCCCGTCTGCTACCCTGCCGGAACAACCTTTACCCCGTTTCAGCTATTCCGGCATACTTGCGGAGTTCCTGCTTGCCTTTTCGATTGCTAATCTGACCAAGTTACCGCAGTCTCTGGAGGAAACTGAGCCCCAACCTTCTCTGCTGACGATATCATACACACCAAGTTCACGGGCTATCTCATACTTCAGACTTTCCGACATAACGCCTTTTCGTCTGCTCATGAACGAATCCCTCCTTACGAGCAAACCGGGATCGTACATCCTTATGTTCTCCATGCCGTTTTTTTTTATTCTGCCACTGCTTCAGCCAATGTTATCCACAGATATCCACAGGGCTGTGGAAAATATGAAAATTTTAAAACCCGCTATTTATGCGGGTTTTGGCGATTTTTTACTCTGCATTTCCAATTTAAGCAGGTTTTCTGTGGATAGTTTTACGTTTTGTCCACAAGTCGTCATTACAACTTAACTTCTTATCAATTATTGACATTTTGTGTCGTATGGAACGCCTCTCCTTTGTGTAAAATGACCAAGATTATCAAATAATTTTGTCAAAAAAGCTCTTTACAGGATTGCTACATAAAGAACCCGGCAGTGTAATATGTCGATTTCTCCACAGCTATCCACAGAAACTTCAACAGAAGTTTTGTCAAAACAAGGCGCAAACCCTTTATTAATGCAATCCGGCTGTCTGCTTCCACTTAAGATCAGCCCTCAGTACTTCCTGTACCGGTTATACGGCCTGACCTGATCATAGTAGCGCTTGCGGTTCATATAGACCTGCTTTTTCATCCGCAGCCATTTTATGATGTCGCCACCGAAGAACAGCAGGTAGTTTACAAAGGATGCAACGATGGCCGCCACAATATACCAGGCGCCGATGCGAACGGCCATAACAAACTGGTAGAGTGCAAAGGCCACCTCCAGAAGGCCCAGGAATTTGACCTTTATAGGAAGCACAAAGAAGAAAAGCAGTTCCTGTTCCGGGAAGAGCGTGGCAAAAGCCAGGAACAGGGACAGATTCAGATAAAGGCCGGTAACACCAAGGCCGGATATGAATGCCGCAATGATGGTAATGATCATGCCGCAGAAGTAAAACAGGTTGTATTTGAATCTTCCCCACACGCCCTCTATGGCCGTTCCGATGAAATAGAGCAGGTAGAGCTGCAGAAACACCCATATGGGATTGGTGGTCTCCGGAAGGAAGATGAAGCTGACGAGGCGCCAGACCTGCCCCCGCAGCACTTCATTGGGGATCAGAAACAGAAAGCTGGGATCCAGGGTGACAAAAACTATCACATAAACAGCGATATTGATGCCAATCAGGTACTGGGTCAGGTTTCTGATGGCATAACGGCCATATTTCAGTTCAAGGCGTGACAGCCACTTCATCCGTTCTACCTCCCGCAAATTGCACGAAATGTGCACGTGTCACTGTCCAAAGCAGAAGCTATGTAATGACCTGCACATTTCTGCCATATTTCGGCCTGCAAGCGTGATCCTATTATACGTCAAAACAGGGCTGCACACAACGATGGCCCGGGATTTCCGAAAAGCCTGTCAGTAGATGGAGATATATTCAGACATCCATATCTTTCTCACAGAATCGCCATCAAATTCTATGTTGAAGGTATCGGCCATGCGATAGATCCCATCGGCCGTTCGCTCGTCCCTCAGCCTGTAATAGGTCCAGACAGAGTCCTCATAATAGCCCCTGTCAGGCAGCCCATAAAGATCCATCGCCTGCTGTTTGGAGTGAAAAATCCTGAGGCCGCGGCTGGTTTCAACTTCCCCGTCCTTCTCCAGCGAAATATAGCTGACGAGTTCGTTGGTTACGCCAACACAGATCCCGCCCTGCCTGTACAGGATACCGGCCAAAAGATCATATTCGCTGTATTGATCCAGGTTCATGCCAATTTTGGGCGCTACAACCCTGATGGGGGACAACAAGGCCACATCCCCTACTCGGAAATCATTGGCATGCAAACCCTGAGCAAGGGAGTTTTTCCCGTACTTGGGACCGCCGGTGGTGGAAAGGTGCTGCCATTTTCCGCCTCCTGCATATTGGTATTCGCGGACAACCTGTGCCACATCAATGCAAGTGGAGAAATCTTCTTCCATACCATAGAACTTGATTTGCAGGCTGGTCCGCTCAGAAAGATACAGCACGTTGTCCTTGATGACAGGCCTGATCCTTCTGTCAAACTGGTAGAGGAAATCGGTGCTTCCCTCAGGATAGGACTGGATCAGATGCTGTGGAAGGGGGCAGTCATAGATAATACCCTGGTCGGGAAATTTCAGGATCACACGATCTTGGGCGGATTCCACAATGGCATGTTCGCCGGTGTTCGCCGGAGCAGGCGGAAGCATGCTGATCAGCTTGCCGTTGGCGTAGGAAAAGACTTCGCATTCCTTCGGGTTATTGGTATCCAGGATGATGAGGCTTTCCTTTTCCGGTCCGTAACCGACCATCAGGTGCATCCTGCACCGGCCGCCGAAGTAATCAGTGGTCTGATCGGCCAGGATGAGCCCTTCCTTGCTGAAAACCGTCACCCTGCCGTTGAGATTGGCATCCTCATAGGCGGCGATTTCCTCTTCCCGGCCATCGTTATCAATATCAAAGCTTGCGATGGTTCCTGAATAGACATAGTAGGGGGTGTTACCCGCCCATATGGTGGAAAGCTTCTCGCTGATGGTGTCATATTCCAGGACAAGGTCATGTTCGGGGAATTTATAGATATCATAGCCCTGGGCAGTATTTTCATAAAGCTCGAAATGCGTGCCAAGTACCGTGATGATCTGCTCCAGGGTAAGGGACATGCACCGGAGTACACCCGGATAGGCGGACAGAAAAGCAGCATCAGGCAGCTCAACTACCTGCTGGTTAATCACCTGTTCCCCCGCATTGGCGATGGTATTTCCATTGGTACCGCCGGATGGACTCGGAACATTCTCGCTGTTGACCGCGGTTGTGCCGGGATTCTCCTCTGGCTGCTTACCCTGCTGATTTCCGCCGCACGCGGAGAACACGACCAGGGTAAGGCTGAGCGCAAGGGCTGTCAAGAGTTGTCTGCCTGTCATTCAAACCATCCTTTGCTGCTTGAATCACCTTCATTTTTCATTATACCCTAACTTGACATACGAAAAAACACTTCCGGCAAGGGCGCAGGCGTTCAAGACTTGTCAATCCTGCCTGCTCTGCCTTCTGCTCAGCCTCTCCGCACGGCGCTTTTCGGCTTCAGCGAACTCCCTTTTCTGTTCCTCGGTCTCTAGAATGAGGCCCGGCACTTCCCTGGGCTTCCCATTTTCATCAACGCTTACGTAGGTTACGTAAGCCTTGTTGGTGAACCGCTTGCGTCCTTTCAGGTAATCCTCGGCAAACACCTCCACAATGACTTCCATGGAGGTTCGGCCAACCCAGGTCACCCGGGCTTTCAGCGTGACAATCTCCCCCATGTGCACCGGTTCCCTGAAATCCACGCTGTCCATGCAGACCGTGGCCACAACGCTGTTGGCATGTTTCTGGGCGGCCATGGCCCCAACGATGTCCACCCAGTGCAAAAGGGTTCCGCCGAGCAGGTTTCCCAGAAGGTTCGTATCGTTGGGAAGGACCAGCTCATTCATTTCAATCATGGATTCTTTTGGTGATTTCGCGTTCATAGCACTCCCAAAACATAACTTTTGAATATATCCCACAGAAGATCGCAGAGTTCTGCGTTCTCATAAGTTTCCTCATCGCTGTCCTCAAGCCGGAACGTGTTTTGCTCAAAGAGCTTGCCCTCCTCCGGGGGAATGAGCAGCTTGAAGCCGCGCTGGCCAAACTTCGATTTCCGGATATAGTCTATCATCTGCCCGATACTCAGAAGGGGCAGGCAGTCTTCCAGGTTGAAGAATTCGTCGGGTTCAATGTAAAGCGCATCGAAATCCCCATCATATGCATCACCGTCGGGCTCCTCATCAAAAATATCCTCGGCGGCATCGCTTTCAGGAGCAGTATCCCCATCCTCACCATTTTCATTCTCCGTCAGCCTGAGCCGCCGGAGCACGATCCTCGGGAACCGGCCTGAATCGACGATCAGGACCTGTCCGATCACAAACTCGATGTCCTTGTATTCCTCAGTCTCCACATTGGTACAGATGGATGCCACCGCCATCTGGTTTACCTCGGGTTTCCAGAGGGATCTGAGCATCTCCTTCTGGCTGGCTGTCAGGCTTTGCAAATCCTGGGGCGTAATATGCTCCTTCATAGTTTGACCTCCCGTGTTCAGTCCATCCTGGATTTTCTTTTATTATATACAATTTTGTTTTTCCGCGCCATCCGGGCATCAGGCCCCTATTTCATCACATAGGGATCTTCCCCGGTACCGGTGCCGTCGGCCGCAAGCCGGGAGGTGCGAAGGTACAATGCCGGGCGGACACCTATGCCGCACAATACGGCATAATCGCTGTATATGATGTTTCCCTCCACCCCTACAATGCATACCTCACAGGGGGTCTGGGCATTGGGTGTGCGAAGCCACCACATGAATGCGCCTCCGGCCTGATTTTTCAAATCCTTGTACCAGCCGGACTCATCCCGCCTGATGGCTTCATCGGTCGGATAGGCCGTAAGCAGGTGACCCTCGTCATAAAGGTATTCAATGGCCTCCTCAACGGACAGCAGAAAAACCCGGTCCTCAACTTCCATGTAGTAAGCCTGGTCGGCATTGAACAGCACATCCTCCAGGGAGGCCCGTGAAAAGCGATAGGGGGCATTTCCTCCTGCAGCCATGGCCTTATCCGTTTCAGCGACAAGCGTTTTATGCCTGACTGTTTGGATCATGGCCTTTTCCTGCTCTGTGAAGTTATACAGGAAGCCCATTTCCTTGTCGTAATCGTTCAGGCCATACCAGACGGCTTCCTTGCCGGGTGGCTGCGTGGAATATCTCACCTTTTTCTGGTCCGAGTTCAGCCATTCGCGGATATTGGAGTTGACCCAGGCATTGCTGCCCTTCATGGCCCGCAGATCCTCCGGCGTATAATGGGTATACACCTGTTCCCGGGGCATCTTGTTGTCGAAGGTGATGTCGCCGGTACTATTGTAGGTACCGCTTTCGGAGGCATCGAAGGGTTTCAGGGTCAGGATCTTTGACGATAAAAGAAGCGGCTGCCCGTTGCTGTTCACATGGATGACCAGCCAGTCGATCGGCTGGCCGTTATACCGTCCAAACCGGATGTAATCCCCCACTTTAAGCTGTATGCTTTCTTCCTGTACCCGGGAAGGAGCAGTGGCCTTTCCGTCCCCTTTCGGTTTCGGGTTATCAGAACTTGCCGAAGCCATATTTGATTCTTCAGCCTGTTTCACAGGCGGCTCCGCAGGGATGCTTTCACCGGCTGTATCGCCTGCAGCATCAGCTTGTCGGGAATCGATGGTCCCCGTGGTTCCGGCCGCATTTGCCGCATCCTGATTCCCCGTCAGTTGGGAGGAATCTTCTGCCGCCGTTTCTGCCTCATCCCGGCCAGACAAACCCTGCGCCTTCTGGTTCGCATGTTCCGTATCAGGGCGGAACGCCTCGGAATGGCCCAAAAATCTGCCGGCCAGGAATGCCGCCAGTGCAATCACCAGAATTAACGGTGCAATCAACAAGGCCAGCCTTTTTCTTTTTACAGGCTGACCGGCTGCCCGGCCTTCATTGCTGGAACCGGCCTTCCTGCCGGCGGGAGCAACCTGTCTTTCCCGGCTGTGGCTGTCCAAAAGCTTGCTGACGACATCGATCAGCACCTCGATATGCCTTTCAAGCTCGGGTGTCAGAGCATCCAGCCAGTGGGTGGAATAGAGAAAGTATTCCATAGACCTGGTAGGCAGCACGTTTTCTATGCGGAAAGGAACGATGATGAGGTTCTTGTGCACCGCGCGCTCCACTTCCCGCAAAACCTGCTGCGAGTTGTTGGATGCGGAAGAGAACACCAGCACCATGATCCTGCTGGCACCTATGGCATCAACAATGGCTTCTCCCCACTCCTTTCCGGGCAGGACATCGCGGGGAGCGATCCAGCATCTTATTCCGGCATTTTCAAGCGCCGAACAGATGGCGTCCGCCACATGCTTGTCATGGAATGAGTAGGAAATGAAAACATCATGCGCCATACCGCAATCCTCCTGTAAAACAACGCCTTTATTTTACACAAATCACCAGACCAATACAACTTTGATTTCCTCCGGCCAATAACTGGTGACAACTTTCAATAATTCTGGTAAAATACTAATATACTAAAAAGATCAGTGGCATATATCCCATATATGCCTTCACCCAATGGTTTTATCGGGGGGATAATTCTATGGCAAAGAAAAAAATGCCCGGCCTGAAACCGAGCATCTCTGCCATTAAGGGTTTCAGGCTCAAGTTACCGAGATTCGGTTTACCGCAGCTGAAGCTCGGAACCAGGTTAATGGTCGCATTTCTCGTTCCCATTCTGGCGATAGTCATCATCGGCGCATCATCCTATTCCCTGTCCAAGAGCGAAATCACCAGGGTTGCCATTAATTCCTCACAGGAAGTGGTGAACGGAGAAATCGCATTCTTCAATATGCTGGCACAGATCATTGAATCCCAGGCCATGCAGCTTATGACCAACACGGACGTGAGGACCGCCTTGAAACCGGAATTCATGGAAATGGATAAAATGACGCAGACCGACACGATCAACAGGATAAAATCCCTGCTGTCATCCATGACAGCCAACAACGACTACGTCAAGGACTATTCCATCATCGGAGCAAATTACAGCATTTTCACCCATTCCAATCCCAGCATCCGAACCCTGGAACAGCTGAAAAGCATCAGCCTCTTTGAGGCCTTCATATCGGGAAAGGACCGGAGCTTATGGATAGGCGATACAACCGCCATATCCGCCCTCTACGGTGGCCGGGCCGCCAAAGGGCCATCCCTTTCTTATGTCATGCAGTATGTTGACATTTATACGGGCAAGCTGCTGGGCGTCCTGATCATTGAAATCTCGCCCAAGGTCGTCGCCGGCATGGTGGAGAGAATGGGTGCCGGAATGGGCGAAAGCCACATCATCAGCCAGGACGGCTTTGACAATGCATTCATAAGCCTTGAAGACATCTCCGGCCCGGAAGAAAGATACGCTTTTTCGGGAGAAACCTATTACGGGGAATTCAGGAACAGCGACGAGACACTCAAGGTCTATGATGAAAAGGATGAGATTATCATCCTGGGCAAGGCTGCGAAAAATGCCATGGTTATCGGTACCGTCATCCCCAAAAAGATACTCCAGGCCGGTGCCAACCGCATCCTGGGCATCACGGTGGTGGTCGTGCCCATCGCCGTATTGGTATCGGGTCTGATCGCCCTCATGATTTCCAGCAATGTCAGCTCGGCCGTGAAAAAGATCGTCGCATTTGCCAGAACCGCTGCTTCCGGAGATTTGAGGCAGAAGTTGTCCAGTGACAGAAAAGATGAATTCGGTACATTAATCAACAGCATCGGCCAGATGATCGAAAGCATGCGCAGTCTCATCAACGAGGCAGCCTCGGTGGCCAACAGCGTCATCGAATCGGCCTCTGTCGTTACCACCTCCACCCAGGAGGTCGTAAAGATCACCGAGGATATCACGGCCGCCATAGGCGAAATCGCCTCGGGCGCCAATGCGCAGGCCATGGATACGGAAGAAGGCGTGAAAAAGACCAGTGAGCTGGCTGCCAGCATCAATGTTGTGGCAGAGAGCGCCAACCAAATCGAGCAGGTTTCCGGCACCACCTTCAGGCTGACCAAGAATGCCCTCTCCACCATGAACGAGCTTGACGAGAAGGCCCAACAGACCAACCAGATCATCTGTCAGGTCCGTGACGATATCAATGAACTGAGCATGCAAAGCGGTAAAATAACCAGTATCGTAAAGGTCATCAGCCGCGTGGCAGATCAAACCCGCCTGTTGTCGCTCAATGCGTCCATTGAGGCCGCACGGGCAGGCGAAATGGGCCGCGGGTTCGCCGTGGTGGCGGAAGAAGTAAAGGTCCTGGCTGACCAGACCGCTGCCTACGCCTCGGATATAGCCGCCCTGGTCAATGAGATCCAGTCCCACATCAGGACTACCGTCAAAAAGGCCGATTCCACAGAAGCCATCCTCAACGAGCAGAACACCGCGCTTGAGAAAGCCGTCGGAGCTTTCAACGAGATCTCCGATTCCATGGATCTTCTGATGGAGAAGGTCCGGGCCATCAGGTCCAGTACCTCTGAAATGGCCCAGCATAAGAACCAGGTGCTCAGTTCCATCATGAGCATATCGGCCGTATCCCAGGAAACAGCGGCGACCACGGAAGAACTGTCCGCCTCATCCGAAAGGCAAATGGCCGAACTGAAAGCATTCCAGCAAAAGGCTCTGCTCCTGGAGGAGGAAGCCAATCGTCTGAAGGAGGCATTGAAGGTGTTCATGGTTTAATTCGGCCTTGCATGGTCATAATGGTCGTCGGGATGTTCCGGGCGCCTATCCGGCCAGCACCTGATAAACCTTCATGAAGGATGCAAAGGAACACTGAATTTTGTCCGCTTAAAAAAGCAGGGTGGTTTCCCACCCTGCCCTTCTATAGAGGACTCATCATGTCCCTTAAGAATGATTCTCGGCTTTAGTTTATTCTATTTTTCAGTCTTCAAACTGGTTCTTTCTGGCTTGTCCGATTGACAATTCATCCGCACTTGGAATAACCGCAGTTTCTGCAGATCACACAGCCGCCCTCATGCTCCACGCCGCTTCCGCATTCAGGGCATTTTCCGGAGTCGCTGTTTTTATTTGCATCATCCGCGGACTCAGGTCTGTCCGGGTTCACATAGCGGGCTGTGGGCCGCGGAATCACCACGGACGCCTGGGGCGATTCCTTGTACACATCGCCGTTTCCGTTGCGATGGTTCATGACCCGTTCAATCAGGCGACCGATGGCATCGGGACACGACAGGCACTTAAGGCCTCTCTGGCGGATGGTGGAAGGACAGCGGATACCCTTCAGCTGCTCCACGATAGCCTTTTCATCAATACCTGCCCTCAGGGCTATGGAAACGAGACGTGCGGTGGCTTCGGACTGGGAGGGACATCCTCCGGCCCGGCCGGTGTTGGTAAATACCTCGCAAATGCCTTTATCGTCATAGTTAACGGTGATATACAGGTTACCGCATCCGATCTTGACCTTTTCGGTGAACCCGGTGGTGATCTCCGGTCTGGGTCTGGGAAGTATGTGTCCCTTTGTCATTTCGGCGGCGATCTGGCAATCCTCGCAGGCCGTATTGGCAGCAGGCTGTGAAGAGGAAGCCGATTCCTCCTTTTTCTTTACGCTGCCGATGTTCAATACCTGCTCCTCACGGCTGCCGTCCCGGTAAATGGTAACACCCTTGCAGCCCGTCTTATAGGCATGCCAGAACACATCGGCCACGTCCTGCAGGGTGGCATCCTTTCTCAGGTTGACGGTTTTGGAAACGGCATTGTCCGTATGCCTCTGGAAGGCCGCCTGCATCCGCACATGCCATTCCGGCGAGATATCATGGGCGGTTACAAACAGCTCCTTCATGTGCTGTGGTATCCCTTCCACATCATGCAGGGAGCCCTTCTGTGCTATCTCGCGCATCAGTTCGTCGCTGTACAGTCCGGCTTCCTCACAGGCCGCCTTGAAGTAGGGGTTGACCTCCACCAGTTCGGTGCCGTCCATCACGTACTTGATGTAGGAGATGGCAAACAGCGGTTCAATGCCGCTGGAGGTACCGGCGATCAGGCTCAGCGTGCCGGTGGGCGCAATGGTGGTGGTCGTGGCGTTCCTCACCTTGATGCCGGCTTCCTTGTAAACGCTCTTGTCGTAGTAAGGGAATACGCCTTTCTCCTCCGCAAGTTCCTGGGACATTCTCCTGGCTTCGCGGGAGATGAATCCCATCACCTCGTCGGCCAGCTTTTCCGCTTCTTCGGAATCATAGCGGATGCCGAGGATCAGGAGCATGTCGGCCCAGCCCATAACGCCCAGGCCAATCTTTCTCGTTCCCCGGGTCATCTCGTCAATTTCGGGCAGGGGATACTTGTTGACATCGATCACATTGTCGAGGAAGCGAACGGCCTTGCGCACCGTCTCCCTCAGCTTGTCATAATCGACTTCCATTATGTTGTCCCGGCCTCTCTTCACCATCAGGCTCAGGTTGATGGAGCCCAGGTTGCATGCCTCATAGGGAAGCAGCGGCTGCTCGCCGCAGGGATTGGTGCTCTCAATCTCGCCCAGCTGCGGGGTCACATTGTCCCTGTTGATGCGGTCCAGGAAGATGATGCCCGGCTCGCCGTTCTTCCATGCCATGTTCACCATGAGGTCAAACACTTCACGGGCATTGAGTGATCCGGTCTTCTTGCCGGTCCTGGGATCGATAAGATCATAATCCGCATTCTGCTCAACGGCTTTCATGAAGGACTCGGTGATGGCAACGCTGATATTGAAGTTTGTGATATCCGCGTTGTTCTGCTTGCAGGTAATGAACTCCAGTATATCCGGGTGGTCCACCCTCAGGATTCCCATATTGGCGCCTCTGCGGGTTCCACCCTGCTTAACGGCTTCTGTGGCCGCATTGAATACTTTCATAAAGCTAACGGGGCCGGAGGCCACGCCGCCGGTGGATTTGACGCTGGAACCCTTCGGTCTCAGCCTGCTGAAGGAAAAGCCCGTTCCACCGCCGCTTTTGTGGATAAGCGCCGCGTTTTTTACGCTGTCAAAGATACCCTCCATCGTGTCTTCAACAGGGAGGACAAAGCACGCGGACAACTGTCCCAAAGGTCTTCCCGCGTTCATCAGTGTGGGAGAGTTAGGAAGGAACTCAAGGTTCACCATCATGTCGTAGAACTCTTCTTCCAGCTTCTTCAGTTCTTTCTCCGACAGGCGGTCCTTATCGGCTGATGCTACGGTTGCCGCCACTCTGCGGAACATATCTTCCGGAGTTTCGCATACCCTTCCGTCCTCGTCGCGGGCAAGATACCTTTTCTCGAGTACCTTTCTGGCATTTTCCGTGAGTCTCATATGCATCCTCCAAGATCATATCTCTTTTTAATACATATTGTATAATGAAAGTTTTTGAATAACAATATGTTGCGCATGAAATATATCAGGATCACGTAAAATTTAGGCAGGTCATAACCATATTTTTACATTCATTGTTGCGTTTTACGATGCATGTCGATAAAGCCAGGCATTTATACGCAACTGCATGGAAGAAGAGTATTTGATGAAATTGAAAGCAATTAAATCCCATGATATACTGATGCTGACAGGTCATTTTTGCTTTAAATTTTATATCATAGTGTTTCTCTTTGACTATGCATGTTCTGTTTTTCGAAGCAAAGCGGCTGTTTAAGCGATAAAGCGATAAGAAAAAGGTTTATATCAGGAATTTGTAAATCTGGACAACGCATTGATAAAGGATGGGGGATTTACGGATTATGAAAATGCATGTGGATCCCGACAGGATAGAGGAGTTGGGAAGACAGCTTAAGAATTTCAGTTATAACATAGAAGACATGTATCAGTATGTATATAATATGGTGACTAGATTGGTAGAGACTGTAGAAGCGAAGTACCATGAGAGCTATGTGAGAGCAAACACACGAGCATTAAAGGAAGCTTTGGGAAGACTGCGCAACAACACGGAAACAGCGTACCGAAACCTGCAGGATCTGGCGATGTTTGCAATTAATTCCGCGTCGGGCTATCGCGAAAAAGAGTATCAGATAGCAAACAGATCCCGGAAGACCCATTGGAAGCACCGTAATCGTTAAAATAAAGGAGACGGAAGAATGAGAAAACTCATCGCTTTGTGTCTTTTAGTTGCATTTACTTTTGTATCAGGATGCTCAACTAAACAACCAACAGGCATAGATAGTCCATTAGTCAGTCCTGAAGTCACGCCTGCAGAAACCCCTGCAG
Organism: Thermoclostridium caenicola; assembly: GCF_900142095.1. Classification (GTDB taxonomy): domain Bacteria; phylum Bacillota; class Clostridia; order DSM-8532; family DSM-8532; genus Thermoclostridium_A; species Thermoclostridium_A caenicola. The sequence continues at coordinate 14,834 of NZ_FQZP01000032.1, forward strand.
AAGCTGACACTGGATCTGAGACCCTTTTAAGTTCGCCTTCGATAAAAGAAGATCCATATAAGATTGAATTAAAAATCAATGATCTGATACGGACGAATGTAGCTGACGTTCATCATTTTTATGATATGTACCTGAAAGATGGAACAGATTCTGTGCCGTATACAAAGATTAAGCGTTTTCCGGATAAGGAAGCTGCTGATGTCTACATGAGAAATTACTATTTTGTTGAAGTTGGATTGTTGTATCCTGACGACAACGAAACAGTCGCCTGGAATACCTATTTGGTCAATGAAGACTTCACGCAGGTTCTTGCCTGGGATGCTTACGGTGAATTAATCGAAGCATGGAGGGCACATGACATAATTCTTTCATTTGGCAATTACTATATTGCAAAAAGCAATCTGAATGGTGAGGAAACACAGGGTCTTTACAGAAACGGGATCAATGTAGAAAGCGAAATATATGAATACATTGAAACAGATAACAAGCTTTATGTATATGGTTTTACAGGATATACCATCGTTGATCTCAATAAAGATACTGTTAAACAGTTGGTTCTCTGGATCCAAGCCCCTGTTATTATGTATTCAAGGTATATCCCGAGCTATGCAAAAATCGATAGGTTCGAATATTTTAGCGATGAAGAATACAAAATTCTGGCTGGTTTTAAGACGCACAGCGACAGCCATAAACCGACCCAAACGTTTGGATACGTCAGCACATATGGACCACTCCCAACAGCGCAAAATTGTAGCCAACATCCAGTCCGAATTGTACAAGCAATTGCTGGAGCTAATCATTCCGCCGTTTTCATGGGTGAAGGTTCCGTCATTGGGCGGGGAGAGGTTATTCCCACCACCACAAACACTCTTGAAAAAGCCGCCATTGTGAACAATTACTCTTCGAGTTCTTCATCTACAATGGAAGAAGAGGAAATAAGCACGGAATCATTTATCTATGGGCTATTACATATGAATTGCACTGGAGTTTATAGTTTTGTAGACCGATATTGGATTAGTGATGCAGACTATATACCTGACTTACGGATTAAGCGTTTTCCCGATAAAAATGCCGCTGATGTTTATCTGAGAGATTATTATCTTGTTGAACTTGGCTTACGATATCCTGATGACAATGATTTCATTGTCTGGAATACTTATCTGGTTAAAGACGATTTTACGCAAGTGCTTATTTGGAATGATAATGGGCAATTCACCGAAGCATGGAGGCAAAATGAAACAATAAACACGTTTGAACATTATAATATTGCAAAAAGCACTCTTGAAGGAAAGGAAACACTTGGACTTAATAGAAGTCTGCTTGACATTGAGAGCGATATATATAGCTATCTTGAAAAAGACAGTAAGCTTTATGTATATGGCAGATCAGGGTATACCATAGTCGATATCAATAAGGATACAATCAAGCAACTGGTTCTTTGGGACAATGCCCCGGTTCTTATGTATATAGGTTACTTTCCAAACTACACAAGAGTAGCAAAATTTGAGGATTTCACGGATGAAGAGCAACGAATATTGAACCATTTAAAGAATCAATAACTTCGTCCGGATCCCAAAAAGTAAATGAGAAAGAGGGAGGCCATGAAAAAGATCTTTTTAGCCATACAGATATTCATGGTTATACTTCTTGCAGGTTGCGGCCGCATTGAGGAAAGGCCGCCCCAAATCGTCAAAATAAGTGCAGGGGGATATCATTCGGCCGTTCTTTTGGATGATGGTTCTGTAATAGCGTGGGGTGACAATATTGATGTTCGGCGTGTTATCGCCAATGAGTTCAGCGATGTCATAGATATTGCTGTTGGACGCTATAATACTGTTTTATTAAAACGAGACGGTACGGTTGTCACATTGGGCGATACTACTTACGGGCAGGCAGACACCCCTGAATGTTTAGGCAAAATAAAGCAAATAGATGTGGGAAACATCTTCACTGCCGTTCTTGATGAAAACGGCAGAGTTACTACCTGGGGGACTGATGGAGAGTTCAGAGTTCCTGAAAACCTTGAATCCTTAAGCAAAATTGCGGCAGGTGGGAATCATATGCTTGCCTTGCAGGAGAATGGAAAATTGATTGGCTGGGGAAAGGATACTTTTGGAGAATGTTCTGTACCTAAGGGATTGGGTAATATAAAGGATTTTAAGACTGAAGCCGGCGCCACAATCGTCTTAAAAGAAGACGGGACTGTTGTTACCTGGGGAATTAGTTACTTGGAAAAGTCTGATGTTTCCAGGAATTTAAAGGATGTGATTGCAGTAGATGCAGGACGGGGATTTGTCGTGGCATTGAAAAGCGATGGTACGGTAGTGGCCTGGGGAGATAATGATAACATGCAATGCGATATTCCGGAGGGTTTAAAGGATGTTGTCTCAATTGCCGCTGGAGACGAGCATGTCATTGCATTAAAGAAAGATGGAACTTTGGTTGCATGGGGAGGCAATAATGTCGGCCAATGCGATATCCCGGAGATTTTTCGGAGTAAGGAATAGAGTATATAAGAATACATAATAAAAGGGGCTTCCGAACTAAACGGAAGCCTTTTTGGTGCTCGTGGCCGGACTCGAACCGGCACGGAGGTTTAGTCCGACGGATTTTAAGTCCGTTGTGTCTGCCAATTCCACCACACGAGCTCATGCCTCTTTAACATTCCTATTCTATAATAGCTGATTTTCAGTGTCAATAGAACCATTCTGGAAACGGCCGGGCACATGGGACACCGGGCATTCGCGCCATACTGTTCTTGAAATAATTCGGACAGACCTGGCATAGAATAAGCCTGAGAAGATCATGGAGCGATAATCATGGAAAATGCGGTTGCCAGAAAAAGCAAGGCAGATCTACTGACAGAAAGCCTTTGGATATTTGTTGCAGCCTCCCTGCTGCATTTTGGGTATACATTCACCCGTTTCTATCCCCTGTCTTTCATTTGCGCGGTCAATGAAAGCATATGGGAGCATACAAAGATCGTCTTCTTTGGCGCCTTGTTCTACAATTTGGTCCAATTCCTGCTGAAAGGCAAGGCATCTCCAAGCTTGATAACCGGGCTTGCCCCCGCCCTTTTTTCAATCCTTCTCACGGTGCCCTTCCTGTATTACGGCTATACCGGCATGCTGGGCTTCCATGTGTTCATCGTCGATCTGGCCATCGCCTGGGTATCAGGCCTGATCTGCCAGATCGTCCTTTACCGTGTATCCGGCATCGAGGGTTGCTCCAGGTACCAAACATTGTCGCTGGCGTTCCTGTTTCTGCTGATCCTGGTGTTTTTCCTCTTTACCTGGTACCCGCCCAGGGGATTGCCTTTGTTCGTACCCGGCGGCAGGTCCTGAGCACGACCTGGGCAACGCGTCGGGCCAGAGCTTCATCATGATGGGTTGCCGACTTCCTCGATAAATTCCAGCACACGGCCGGCGGCGTCCTTATCCAGTTCCACGTCCATGATGGCCGCGCTTTCGTCGTAGTCCGTGCCCAGCACCTTGCCATTGGAATAGAGCCATGAAATGACATTGCCCCCTTTATTGAAGGGTATCCTGAGCCGGTACCGCCGCACCATTCGGCCAAGCAGGTTTTTCAGACACTCCTTCAGGTTGTCTAGGCCTTCGTGAGTACGGGCAGAAACCTCAACACAAACCCGATCTGTCCTGCGGGCGAAATTTCTATCAGGGATCTTGTCGATCTTGTTATAGGCGATAATGGTGGGCTTTCCTGAAGCGCCCAACTCCTCCAAAATCCCGTCCACAATGCGGATATGGTCCTCCGCCAGGGGATCCGACGCATCGGCCACGATGATGAGCGCATCGGAATAAACCGTCTCCTCCAGGGTGGACTTAAAGGCATCCAGAAGGTTATGGGGAAGCCTTCTGATAAACCCGACCGTATCGGTCAGCAGGATCTCGGTCTCCCCCAGGTCCAGTCTCCTGTTGGTGGTGTCAAGGGTTGCAAACAACTTGTCTTCCGCATAGACCTCGGCGTCACAGAGGGCGTTTAAAAGCGATGATTTCCCCGCATTGGTGTACCCCACCAGGGAAACGGTGGGAACCCGGTTCCTCAGCCGTTCGGCACGCTGTATACCTCTCTGCTTCTTGATTTCTATGAGCTGATCCTTCAGGTAGGAGATCCTTCTTTGGATGTGCCTCCTGTCGGTTTCCAGCTTGGTTTCACCCGGACCCCTGGTCCCTATGCCGCCCCCAAGCCTGGACAGGGCTGTACCCTGGCCTGTTAGCCGGGGAAGCATGTACTCTAATTGTGCCAGCTCCACCTGCAGCTTACCTTCCCGGGAACGGGCCCGCTGGGCAAAGATGTCCAGGATCAGCCCGGTCCGGTCGATAACCTTCACGCCCAGCATTTCCTCAATATTCCGCTGCTGGGATGGCGACAGTTCTTCGTCAAAGATGACCAGATCCGCCCCCTCAGCCTGAACAAGCAGGCGGAGTTCCGCAATCTTGCCCTTGCCCACCAGGTAGGCCGAGTCCCTCCGCTCCCTGGTCTGCATGACCTTGGCCACTACCGCAGCGCCTGCCGTATCGGCCAGCTCACTGAGCTCTTCCATGGAGATGTCCGCCTCGCTGATGCCTCCGACAGTACGTGTTTCGGGCGTTCTAACGCCAACCAGGACAGCCTTTTCCCGTTGATCGCCGGATGGTTCAAGCTGGTTCCGCAAAAAAATGTCCGCTTCCGAAATCTGCTCCAGTAAATCCTTAAAGTTCGATTTTTCCGGCGGGAACGGGCCCAGGACATCCACGACTTCCGCTTTGTGAGAGGAAGGAATGCCCACATAGATTTCGGCAGGGCTTCCCTCCCGGATACCCACGGCCGCAACCATATCAAGCCTCAGCAGCTTGAGGGAGCTGATATCCACCTCGGACAAATGGCCTGAGCCTCCCGGGTGGGTATGGATCAGGCGGACGCCCGAAAGCCTTGTGGCGTTCCGTTTTCCTTCCACCGCATCCAGGCTGACGGTGGCATGGTCGCCCACATTGATGCTGGTAATGCGCCCTTTTCGGTCAAAGTACACCGCTATTTCGCGGTTCATGGCGCCGGACAGCCTGGAAAGCCTGGTGACAAGCTCCTGGGTCCAGAGCATGTCCTGGGGTATTTCGAGTTCATATAAGTCCTCTAAGGCCTGTATCAGGCTTTTCTTCAGGCCCTGAACTTTTCCGCCGATCTCCATCAGATCTCTCCCTTGAGCCCTATCGCGTCTGCAACCTTTTGCATGCCCTTAATGGTTTCTTCAATGACCTGGTTCAGATCCATGTTGAGCCTTTCTGCGCCTTCCCGGATAACCTCCCGGTTGACTCCGGCAGCAAATCCCTTGCTCTTCATCTTTTTCAGAACCGACTTGACCTCCAGGTCCATCACGCTCTTGTTGGGGCGCATCAGGACCGTGGCGTGGATGAGGCCGGTCAGCTCGTCTATGGTGTAAAGGACGTTTTCCATCCGCTCAACAGGCTCCACATCGCAGCAAAGCTTCCATCCATGGCTCTGAATCGCCCGGATGTAGCTTTCGGGCCAGTTTTCCTGTTCCAGGAGCTCGCGCACCTTTTTGCAATGCTCCTCGGGGTATTTCTCATAATCCAAATCATGTACAAGTCCTATAATGCCCCATTTTTCCTCATCCTCGCCGAACAAACCGGCAAAATGGCGCATGACACCCTCTACGGCCAGGGCGTGTTTGATCAGGCTTTCATTGCTGTTGTACTTTAAAAGCAAGGCATAGGCCTCGTCTCTGGTTGGTATGTGTTCTCCCATAATGTGTTCTCCCATAATGCTGATCCCTCCTGCATTTAATTATATAACACGGATGCAAGCCCCCTGATCAACGATCAAAAAGCCTGAACCATCAAGGGCCCAGGCTTATTGAAAGGCTGGAGTTGCTTTTTCAACCCGCTGCGGATTAAAGCTGTCCAATAGAACCCGCTGTCATTCGACGGCTGTATGGAAAACGTCTTTCTCTTTAATGGGCATATACAGATCGATGCCGCCGATATGGTTGAAGTTCCCGTCAAAACCCAGGTGTTCTTCAAGCCACTGGTGGCTGCCATGCCGGTATCTGCTGTCTTTCAACCATTCGTTGAATCTTTTCCAGGCTGCCATGATCGCTTCGCCCAAATCATCGCCGCGTTCCCGTTTTACACCGGCCACGGCATAAAGACCGCCTTCCAGGGTTTTTACCTTAACCTTATCATCGTTGACTGTGGTACTATCATCAAGGGTCACGCAGAACTCATAACCGTATTCTTCCTGATTTTCGTCCGAAGGCGAAGGATTGTTGTAGCCGAATATGCGCGCCTTGCTGATATCGATCCGGTTCTTCTTCAGCCATTCCTTCATGACCTGGAACGCGTTGTGCTCGGGATATCTGCCATAGTAGCAGTAATAGGCCACCCGCATGGGCTCAAGCCTCTTCAGCACTTTAATGTCGGGATATTTTTCAAGAAGCGCTCTGTCCTGGATATCAAAAAACTTCTCCATCAAATCCACCCTTTCAAAGCAAAAGTTTCGTTTCTGCTTTCTGAACGCGCTCGGCAAAAATCCGGTGATACGCCTGAAAGCCCTCGAAAAAGCATCCCCGCTGTCAAAGCCGTACTTTACCGCAAGATCAATCACGCAGGCATCCGTATGGATTAAGTCCCGGGCGGCCAGGCTGATTCTCCTCAGCCGGATGTACTCTTTCACCGAGTATCCCACCAGCGCAAAGAACAGCCTGTAGAAGCTTGCCAGGGACATATAGGCTTCCTGTGCCGCACGCCTCAGGTCAATCTCTTCATCAAGATGGCTTTCAATGTAATCAATGGATTTCTGGATGCGTTCATAGTAGTTCATATCCGGAGCGCTCCATGACATGCTTAGGATGATTCCATCTTACCATGGAACCATTCTTAATATCCGACTTTTTCTCTCAAAGATACGGTGCTGCTTTAAAATGCGCATGGCGAATAAGAGAGCGAAGTGTAATTCCTGACTCGCTATTTATGATACGTCTCACCGTGTATTACTGAATACATGACTTTCCCTGAATATTAAGTAAAAAGTCGTACATCATGTACGACATATTTATAAATTATCATATATCTGGCCTCTATTTCCTATATCAATAACCAGTATTACGAGTTCTTTATCATTCTTAGTAAAAATGACTCTGAAATCCCCAACTCTAAGTCTATAATACGCATAGCCTTTTAATTTCTTTACATCTCCTTTAGGCAATCCATAAATGGCAGATAATATTCTCTTCCTTTAATAATTATCCTGTTTGTTAATAAACTTCAAAGCATTCTTGCTTATGTTAATTTTGTAGTTCTGATTCATCAATCCCTAACTCCTTCAGAACTTCTTCCATACTGACAAACTCGAATCTTTCACGATTTTTCTCAAATTCATTAATGATTTCAATTTCTTCTTTATCAGGCTGGACTTCTTCAATGCTTTCCCACTGTTTCCTGGCTTCCTGCTCTTTTTTATTCTTTAAAAAGGCATAATAATTTAAGACTTCTCTAAGAAGTTCTGAGTCATTTTCCTTTGCTAACTTAATAATTAACTCTCTCGATAGCGGACTCACATTATTCACCTGCCTGTTATACATATTACACCAATATTATATCACAAACCCATCTGAATGTTATACTATGTTATGAGGATAATACTGCCTTTCTCTCACTTATGGTAGGTCTCATTATTGATGATCTTGAAAGCGCGATAGACCTGTTCCAGCAGGATGATACGGGCCAGCTGGTGGGGAAAGGTCATGTCTGACAGGGACAAAAGGCCGTCGGCTTCTTTCAGAAAGGATTTGTCCAAACCGTCGGAGCCACCGATGACAAAGGTGATATCGCTCCTGCCGCCAATCATGAGGTTTTCCAGATGGCGGGCAAATCCCACCGAATCGTATTTCTTCCCCTCGATGGCCAGGGCGATGACATGGCTGTTGGCAGGCAGGGCTTTCCGGATCCGGTCCGCTTCCCTTGCCGGGGAAATATCCTCGTCAACCTCCAGGATCCTGAGCCTGCAGAAACGCGAAAGGCGCTTTGCATATTCATTCTGGGCGCCTTTCAAATAGTCTTCCTTCAGTTTTCCGACTGCTACGATTTGAATGTTCATGGATTCCCCCATCCGACAACCACGAAACGCGGCGTCTAAATGCAGATCATTCTGCTGACCCGGTCGCGGTAGGCCACGTCCAGAAAGACATCCTTATCGGGATAGATCTGCCTTTCAACCAGCGCGTTGCAGACAGTCTGGTATGCCAGTTCAGGATAGTTGTTCTCCTTGCTGAGATGGCCCAGAAGGAAGAACTTGGTGCCGTTTTGGGCCAGATGGGCAACCACTTTTCCGGTATGCTCATTGCAAAGATGCCCGAAATCGCCCATGATCCGCTTTTTGAGAGGCCATGGGTATCTTCCGGTTTTCAGCATTTCAATGTCATGGTTGGATTCCAGAAGTATCATGTGGCTTTTCTCCAGCCAGCCTATCAGCTCGTCGTTGACATGGCCGATATCCGTGGCAATGGTGATCTTCTTGTCCTCAATGAAGAAATTATAGCCCACCGGGCAGGCCGCGTCATGGGGAATAGGGAAAGGCCGGATATCAATATCCCCGATAGTGAACCGGCTGCATACCTCAGTGACGCGGATATGATCCGGATGAAGCTTTCCCAGGAAAGGCCTCATGGCCGCCCAAGTCCCGCTGTTGGCGTATATGGGTATCTTGTGCCGTCTCGAAAGAATCCCGGCACCGCTGATATGATCGTTATGCTCATGGGTAATGAGGATGGCAGATATTGACTTGATGGACTCGCCAATCTGTGTCAGGGCCTCCTCAATGCGCCTGCCGCTGACTCCGGCATCCACGAGAATGGAGGTATTTCCAGATGATATGAATATGCAATTGCCGCTCGATCCGCTGAACAAGCTGCAAACCTTGACCATGAACGTATCTCCCTATGCCGGTTCGTTGTCGGATATGCGTTTGATGTCTGCGCCCAGGCTGGTGAGCTTTTCAGCCATGCGCTCATAGCCCCTGTCAATATAGTGGACATTGGAAATCTCTGTAACCCCGTCTGCAATGCATCCGGCCAATACACAGGCAGCTCCTGCCCGCAGATCCAATGCCTTGATAGGCGCCCCGGTAAGCTTATGACCGCCCTCGATCACGGCCATTCTGCCTTCAACCCTGACCTTTGCGCCCATTCGTCTCAATTCCTCAATGTATTGAAAACGGTTATCAAAGATGCTTTCGGTTATGGTGCTGATCCCATCGGCCCTCAGCAGCAGAACCGACATAATGGGCTGCAGATCGGTGGGAAAGCCCGGATAAGGAAGTGTCTTGATATTGACCCTGTTCAGGCGATCCTTGCCCCAAACCCGGATGCTGTCGTCATACTCCTCTACCTTGACATTCATTTCAATAAGCTTGGCCGACAGGGATTCCATATGTTTGGGAATGACGTTCTTCACCAGGACATCACCCTTGGTGGCTGCGGCCGCGATCATATAGGTACCGGCTTCAATCTGGTCCGGTATGATGCTGTGAACCGCATTGCCCTTAAGTTCCTTCACGCCCCTGATACGGATGATGTCGGTACCGGCACCCTTGATGTCGGCTCCCATGGCGTTCAAAAAGTTGGCGATATCGACGATATGCGGCTCCTTGGCCGCGTTTTCAATGGTGGTCACACCCTCCGCCTTAACAGCCGCAAGCATGATATTGACGGTAGCGCCCACACTGACCACATCAAGGTAAATATTGGCCCCTGTCAGCTTACTGGCAGACAGCTTGATGTGTCCGTGCTCGATCTCTACTTTGGCACCAAGGGCCTCAAAGCCCTTGATATGCTGATCGATGGGCCTCACGCCAAAATTGCAGCCGCCGGGAAAGGTGACAACTGCCTTTCTGAACCTTCCCAGGAGCGCTCCCATTAAATAATAGGAACCCCGAAAGAGATGCATGTCCTCGCTGGTCGCAACATAGGACGATACATTGGTAGGGTCCACCCTCAAGGTATTGGCATCGATATCTATGAAACGGGTTCCCAGGGATTCCATGATCCTTCTGAGAATCGCTATGTCAAGGATATTCGGTATGTTCTCAATCGTGCATGCATCGCTTAATAAAAGTGCGGCCGGCAGGACACCCAATGCAGCATTTTTAGCCCCGCTAACCGTCACTTCACCTTTTAAGCGTTTCGGGCCGCGGATAAGTAATTTATCCACATAAACACCAACCTTCCGGTTTCTTCTTCAGTTGTCTTCCAACCCATACGGTCTTCCTCAGGAAAGGCAGGAAACCCCTGCCGTTAATATCCTGACAAGACAAAGATATTATAACACTATGACGGCGGTTCGGCAAATTAATAATGCGTAACTTGCAGCCAATCCGTCATATCTCTTCGCCGGTAAAGGCATTGTAATAGATCTCCCGTCCATCGGACAGACGGATACGCCACACCGGACTGTCATACAGCTCGCCTTCATGGATCCTCTTGAAGCCAAAGCTTATATCGGTGATGACCGAATTCTCCTCAAGGTTTGATACGGCCAGGAGCCGCCATGCCGATAAAACCTCGCTCCTGCCTATCGTGTGGCTCACTTCTTCGGTCATGACCAGGGCATGTTCAAGACCTTTTTCAGATACTGTGAAATCCGCATGGATGCTGAACAATAGCTGCCCTTTGTACTTCCTGACATACCTGACATAAACCTTTCCGTCCTTTTCATCCCAGATGTCAGGAATAAAGTCGCCAGGCTTTAGGCCAATGCCCCGGAAAACCCGCTGAAGTTCTTCTGCGAGCGCTTCCCTGTCGGCAATATCCAAATGTCCGTCGGGCGATTTATCATTAAATATAATACGATTATTCCCAATTTCCAATACTTTCCCTTCAGCTTCCCACACATTTTCCCCGCCATGGATTTGCCTGGCATCCCGGCCCAGGAAAAATGAGACAACACGGCTTTCGTCAACCTTTCCTTTCTTGTAGACAATGCTTCCGGATTCAGCCCGGAAGGAGGGTACCGTGCACTCCACCCGGATATTTTTCGATTCCAGCAGGCTGTTGACAAGCTGTATGTAATCACGGCCGGGTCTGGTGTCGGATGCGGTACGGATGATGCTGTACAGAAGAAAACCGTTAAGAACGACAAACAGGAAGATTAAGATGAATTTTGCCCTGGACCATTCCATGTTAATCCTCCATTTCTCCGACAGGCACCCGGTATGAAGCCTTGTCTGTTATGATCAGCCAGCTGGGATACAACCGCTTGTCCGATATATCGGTTATAATCAAATGATATCCCATCCTAATGCTCCGGAACTTTTCGAACCAAAGCAGCGAGGGATGGTTTTCATTGATCCTGTCCAGCATATCGATAAACGACACGCTGTAGGTCCGATATCCCGGATTGCCACGGAATTCCCTTATAACCCATCGGCATTCCAGGATCCTGTCAGATGAGGCCTTTATTCTGATCGCAGGCGCGGTCATATCATTGTCTGCATCCGAAAGCAGAATATCCATTCCGCCATAGCGATAGCCGAAGGTAAAGACAAAAGCATTACCCTCCTGCCTGATATCCTTCAGCACGATTTCCGCATCCCCCACCAGGTCTTTTCTGAGTTCAATGAACGAGAGCGCCTGGACAAAGGAGGATTTGGCATCTCCGGGATCCGTTTTCTGTTCAGGCGGAAGGTATTTATACTCCAGGACGCCATAGGCATTCAACTGGTATACATTCTCGAGATCAGAGAAGACAACGATGTTCTCGGTTTTGTCGCGCATGGCAAGCAGGCTGTCCTTCTGGGTAAGAAGGATACTTTCCTGTATGCTTTCCAGATCATCGCTTTCCGGATCAAGGATAAGGGATCCCGGTATTCTGGCACTGAGAATCTGCATGGACTGGGTGACATCAGGATCCATGGCGTAGATGGGAATATCTTCATGCGCAGGATCAGCGAAATCGGGAAACGCTTCGCCGATTGCGCTCATGGGCTCAATTCCGGACTGGTTCCGCATTTCATTGGCCAGCCCGCTGTAATACGCTTTCGGCCTCATGTTGTCCCTGATTTCTGCATGATACATGTAAACGCTGCTTTCATCGTAAACGTACAGGGTATTCACCGTGATGTTGACATTCTCCTGGGGCACAATGATGATGCCCCTGATCCCATTGAAACTGGGACTGGCCGACTTTATGCCGGCAAACCAGAGCAGCATGCTGTTGGGATACTTTACCGCAAAATCAATCCTGATGGAGGAAATGTCCATGAGCTCAGACCACATGCTGGCCGGGTAGATACGTCGAGGTTTGCTCTGACATAGGATGGGAAGATAGTTCTGCCTGATATCATCCCATATGACATGATAGGCAAAATGCTGTTCGTTCAGAACCCATTGGCTGAATCGATCGGTCATGATGGTGATGTTTTCGGGATGGAAGTAATTGTCCTTTACCTGTTCAACATTCACGTGATCGATTCCATTGTCGGCAAAAATAGCCTCCAATAAAAAATTAAAAGGAAACCCCTGCGTTTGATTCCAGAGGATTCCTATCTGTACCATGCATAAAAAAGCCAGGAAAATCAATATGCCGGATTTCAGGCGTTCCTTCCTTTGCCTTTTCATCTCTGTATCGCCTTGCTCACTTCAGCTTCAGTGCATCCAGCACACTGTCGGGATTAATCGGCACAGGTATGATAACGGTTTTCTTGGCGGTGATCAGCTTGTCCGTAATTTGCAGGTTCACGCCAGGAACCAGATCTGCCGCGTGCTCTTTTCTGAACGCAAGAATCCGTATCTCGTTAACCCTGTCGGATCCGAGATAGAGCAGATCCGTACGGGCCACAAAGGCCACGCCGCCTACTTCAATCACGTTGGAACCATTGCTGCACACCAGGGGAATGTACACATCATCAGCCTTAATGAACAGCATGACTATAACAGGACTGCTGCTGTCGGAGTCCTGCTTGACAGTGCCCGTCAGCACATAGTGGAGAGGATTGTTGACCGGATCCTTCTGATTCCACTTGATGTTGACGATAAAATTGTCGGTGGTATCTACTTTAGTGTCCAGAAACTGGCTGGCATACTGCTCATAATCGACGGCCTCTTCCTGCTCAGTTTCTTCGCTCTGGGCAGAAGCACCGTTCGACGCGGATTCGGTTTCCGAGCTTATGGCTTGAATCGTACCCGGAGTCCCCGGGGACGAAACGTTATCTTTAGTGAGACTTGTTCCGGGAGCGGTTGTGCCAGTGTCTGTTGTTGCATATGCCGTTACAGAGGCCAGTCCGAGCCCCAGCAGCAGCACCAACAGAAAAATCAACTTTTTTGCCATCTCAAATCCTCCAGACAAGTCCGGCTTAACCTTTAATCTATATTCTATGAGGAATAGAACCTTACTTATACAATATCAGTATACATCATTTATTATTACAAATCCATTACGTCGCTTTTAAAATGCCGTTACCTTCTTTTTCCTAGCCTGCGGCGCTGGCTGCACGCAGGGGCAGCTCGATAAAAATTTGCGTGCCGCGGCCTACTTTGCTTTTGGCAGAAATATTTCCACCATGAAGCTGTGCAATTTCCCTGGCAATGGCAAGCCCAAGGCCGGTTCCTCCCAACTGACGGGAACGCGCCTTGTCAACCCTGTAGAAGCGCTCGAAGATCCTTTCCACATCCTGCTCGGGAATACCGATTCCATTGTCCTCCACGTTGATGACAATCTTATCCTTATCGCAATAGCAATGGACCGTGATCTTGCCCTTTTGGGGCGTATACTTGATGGCATTGCCGATAACATTGGTCAGCAGCTGATCCAGCCTGTGCCTGTCGCCCTGAATAATGGGCAAACCTGCCTTGATGTTCACCCTTAACTCCTGCTCCTTCTGCTCTGCTTCCCGTCTGAGCCGTTCCACGCAGGAATTTACCAGATCGGCCGGTGCGATGTCTTCCAGGTTAAGGCGGATACCGCTGTCATGCTGGGAGAGAATGAGCAGATCCCGCACCAGGCGTGCCATGCGATCGGTTTCGTCGTTAATAACCCTGAGGAAGTGCTCCGTTGTCGCCGGATCTTCACGCGCACCGTCAAGCAGGGTTTCCGTGTAGCTTTTGACAGAGGTCAGAGGCGTCCTCAATTCATGGGAGACATTGGCGACAAATTCCCTTCTCATCCTGTCCAGCTTCTGCTCCTCCGTGATGTCCTGGATAACGGTGACCAGTCCTTCGATATTGCCGTCATCATCCATGACCTCGGCAAACTGCAGCTTCAGGTATTTACCCTCAAACTCCACCCTGCGCTGAAGCCCGTTTAAGCCCAGCTTGTCCTTTTTATCCTTGTCTTCCGGCGGAAGCGAAATGTCGAAAAGGTGCAGAAAGGATTTCAGGTTCAGGTCAAGCGCCTTGTTGCCAAGGATGTCCCTGGCCGCATCATTGATGTGAACCACCAGGCCGTTGATATCAAAGGCGACAACGCCGTCGGTCATGTTTTTCATGATGGTTTCAATTTTCTTCTTTTCGCTGGTGATCTCAGCCAGGGTATTCTTCAGCTTGGCCGACATGAAATTGAAGGTTTTGGCCAGTTTGCCAATCTCATCGTTGGATTCCACATCCAGTTGCTGACCAAAGTCCCCCCTGGAGATCTTTTCTGCCTTCTGCATGATGCGGGCTATGGGCCTGGTAATGGTTCTGGCCAAAATGTATCCTATCCCGAGGGCTGCGAAGATGGAAAAGAACATACCCCATAGGATGACACCGTTGAGTTCTCTTATCACGTTTACGGCCTTCTGCCGGTCATACTTGAAGAACAGGATGTATTCGCCGTCTTTCAGGGGCTGGATCCGCACATAATCGTAGAAATCCCCCATTTTGGAACGGGTATAGTTCCGATTCTGTGCAATGACCGCATTACCGCTTTGCGTCAGGGCAGCCAGGAGGTTTTCCGATTTGTAGATCTCGTTTTTGAAACCGATCTTATCCTGCTGGTAGTACTGGTCGGACGAATACATGATCTTCTGATCCGTTTTCCGGATAATCGTAAAACTTCTGTCCAGACCACGAATCAGTCCCGATATGCGGGGATCATTGATGAGCCTGTATTCCAGATCCGCATAGCTCGTATTGGCATCGATGGACAGCTCGACATAATTGCGCTCGATGCCTTCAATAAAATCGGTATAAAAGATGTTACCCAGCTGGAAGTTAAGAAAAACCCATATGACGCTCATGAGAATGAACGTAATGGATATCAGAATGGCGACAAGCCGCCACTGTATGCTGCGAAAAAAGAGGAGGAATCTATATTTTTTCATGATCGCGGTTACAGGGCAGGATTAAAGTAATACCCTACACCTCTCTTTGTCAGGATGTATTCCGGTTTGCTCGGATCTTTCTCCAGTTTCTCCCTCAGTCTTCTTACCGTAACGTCAACCGTGCGAACATCTCCGAAATATTCGTATCCCCAAACCTTCTCAAGAAGGTTCTCACGTGAAAAAATCTGTCCCTTCTGCATGGCCAGGAATTTGACCAGTTCGAACTCCCTGAGGGTCAGCTCTATAACCTGTTCGCCCCTTTTGACCTCATACCTGTTGATATTGATTTCCAGGTCGGCAATCTTGATGACATCATCGGTTTTTGCCGGAGCCGCTTCGTCAATAACACGCCTTAAGTTTGCCTTTACCCTGGCCATCAGTTCCCTTGGGCTGAAAGGCTTTGTTATGTAGTCATCGGCTCCCAGTTCAAGGCCCAGAACCTTGTCTACTTCCTCTTCCCTGGCTGTCAGCATGAGAATGGGTGTTTGCATGGTTTGCCTGAGCTTTCTGCACACGGTAAACCCGTCCATCTCGGGAAGCATGATATCCAGAATGATGAGATCGGGTTTTTCTCTTTCTGCTATTTCGATTGCCTGTCTGCCGTCATAGGCCTCCAGTGTTTCAAAGGATTCCTTCTGTAGATTGTATTTCAATATATCTACAATGTTCTTCTCGTCGTCCACGATGAGAATCTTCCTCTTCATCTTATACCCCCATAGGCAATTGTTGTGGCACGGCCTTATACCCATGTTGTTCCGTGCCATGATGTATAACAGGTAAATCGAAAGGTCAGACCGTAGGCAATACTGTAATCATTATATCATATTATTCTCGTAATGTTATTGTAAATTTGAGGCCATAAACAGCCTCCGGCCCATGTATCAGGCGGATTGCAATGCTCTCATCAGAAGCCTGATAGTTGTACCATGGCCCTTTTTGATAACGGCATGGGCTCCTGTCATGCCGAAGTGTTCATATTGCCTTCATAAGAACAAAGCCCCGAGCTATTCGCTCAGGGCTCTGATATAAATCTGGCAGCGACATATTTTCCCAGGCCGTCTCCAGCCAAGTATCTTCTGCACGGGAGAGCTTAACTTCTGTGTTCGGTATGGGAACAGGTGTTTCCTCTCCGTTATAGCCACCAGATATCTTTCGGGTGTTTCTTAGCACCCTCAAAACTGTATAACGAGCTTACTCCGCTTT
>NZ_FQZP01000033.1 GCF_900142095.1 Thermoclostridium caenicola
CTTTTTCTTCCGGTGTAAAATTTCTTCTCTTTTCCATAGTTCCATTCTAACTTATTTTGGCCGTTTTGTCTGTCTTAATTTCTGGTATCATTATAGTTCCTATGGTTGACGAAATGATGCCAGGCTTGACGATTCCGTTTCCAACAGCTCCGGCAGCCTGGTCGCCGCCGCCGCCGACAACAATGGTGCCCTCGGCCAGGCCGGTAAGTTCAGCCGCTTTCTTGGTAACCCTTCCGGTTACCTCCGGGGACTCGTAAACCTTGCCCAGCATGTCCTTGTCGATCCCGAGCTTCTCCAGGATCTCATCGCTCCATTTGCGGTTGGGCACATCCAAAAGCTGCATACCGCTGGCATCCGATACCTCGGTGGCGTACTCCCCGGTCAGGCAGAAACGGATGTAGTCCTTGGGAAGCAGTATCTTGCGCGCCTTTTCATAGATTTCTGGCTCATTGTTCATGACCCATTTGATCTTGGAAGCCGTGAAACCAGTGAGGGCAGGATTGGCAGTGATCTCAATCAGGCGCTCCGCCCCGACAATTGAGGTAATCTGCTCACATTCCAGCGCGCTTCTCTGGTCACACCAGATGATGGATCTTCTCAGGACCTTGTTATCCCTGTCCAGAAGCACCAGGCCGTGCATCTGACCGGAAAGGCCTATACCCTTGATTTCCCTGGGATCAACCCCGCTCTTGGCAAGAACATTCCGGGTAGAGACGCATGTTGCTTTCCACCAGTCTTCCGGATCCTGCTCCGCCCAACCGTTTTTGGGCTGATAAAGCGGGTATTCCTGGGTGTCACTTGCGATTGTCGTTCCCTTTTCATCAAACAGAACCGTCTTGGTACCTGATGTACCGATGTCGATTCCAAGAAGATATGCCATGGTTACCCCACCTCCAACACTTTTTAATCTGACATTATTAAGTCTACTCGATATTATGCCTGATTGCAATAGGCATTTGTATAATTTGAATAATTTATATTCAGTTTGTATTTTACTTTTATTAATCATGCCTGTATGATGGAATCAGAAGCCATCAGCCAAATATTTCCCGCTGATGCCTTATCCATCCGAACACAAACGGAGGACGTTGCACATGATTTACAAGGACCCGGCAAAGCCCGTGGAAGATCGCGTGAAGGATTTACTGTCCAGAATGACCCTGGATGAGAAGATAGCCCAGATGACCTGGGTTAACCTGCTCGACGTGATAACCGACCGCCATACCTTGACCTTTTCCGGGGAAAAGGCATCGGTCAGCCTGCAGCATGGCTGCGGCTACATCAACCGCATCGGCGGCGAAACCGAATTGAAACCCGCCGAGATGGCCACCCTTATCAACCGGATCCAGAAGCATCTCATAGAAGATACACGGCTGGGCATCCCTGCCCTGTTCATCACTGAAGCCACTTCAGGCGTCCTGAGCCGGGATCATACGGTGTTCCCGCAGAATATTGGCGCCGGCGCCATGTTTAACGAGGAACTGGTTTGGGAAATGGGAAATGCCGTGCGGGAGGAAATGCTCTCAACGGGCGAACGCCTGGCCCTGGCACCCGTGGTGGACGTGGTCCGGGATCACCGCTTCGGCCGTTATGAGGAGTCCTATGGTGAGGATGTTTACCTGGTCACCCAATGCGGCATGGCTTACACCAAAGGGCTTCAGTCCGATTCCCTGAGCCGGGGCATCGCAGCCACCCTGAAGCATTTTGTGGCCCAGGGCATCAGCGATGGCGGCCGAAACTGCGCCCCCATCCATGCTACCAAAAGAGAAATTCTGGACAGCTATGCGGTTCCTTTCGAGGCAGCCATCCGCGAAGCAAAAGCAGCCTGCGTCATGGCCGCCTACCATGAGTGGCATGATATCCCCTGCCATGTCTCGGAGGAACTCCTGGTGGACATTCTGAGAAACAGGCTTGGCTTTGACGGGCTTTTGATGTCGGACGGCAGCGGCATAGAACTGGTTAAGGAGTTCCATGATTATTGCGAGACCCTGGATGAGGCCATCGAACTGGCACTTAAGACAGGCATCCAGTTGGAGCTCCTGGAGCACAGCCTGAAGGATAACCTGAAACCGCTGGTTGACAATGGCCGAATCGACCTATCCATCATCGACGCGGCAGTATCCAAGATCCTGTCCCTCAAGTTCCGCCTTGGTTTGTTCGACAATCCCTATGTGGATGTCAGCCGCGTCCGGGAAACTGTCTGCTGCAGGGCCCACAGGGATATTGCCGCCAAAATGGCCCGTCAGTCCCTGACCCTGCTGAAGAACCGGAACAATATCCTACCCCTGTCCTCCGACATCCGCAGCATTGCAGTTGTGGGTCCCCTGGCAGACAAAAAGGAGTTCGCCTACAGCGATTACGCCTATCCCTCCCACATCGAATACATGTACCACCTTTCGGAAACCGTAGAAGGGGAGATCATCCCAACATCCGTCTTTCTGAAGCGGAAGGATACCCGGTTTGAAGATTTGTACCATGACATCAAAACCGTATACCAGGCAATTTTTGAACGGGTAGGCCCGGACACCCGGGTTTACCTGGCGCCCGGCCTTAAAGATACCACCGACTATAACCATGATCCCGGTTTCTTCGCCATCGATGAAGCGGTGGAAGCCGCTTCGAAAGCCGATGTGGTTATCGCCGTATGCGGAGACACCAGTGGCATCGGCTATGAAAACGACAGCGGGGAATCGGTGGATCGGGTGGAGATCGGCCTTTCCAGGGAGCAGAAAGCCCTGTTGAAGGAGCTGAAAAAGCTCGGAAAGCCTATCATCCTGGTGCTCTGCAACGGAAGGCCCCTGGAACTGAGCGATGAGAGCCGGGAGATGGACGCCATCCTCGAGGCATGGCGTCCCGGCATGGAAGGGGCAGATGCCATTGCGGATGCCCTGTTCGGAAAATACAACCCGGGTGGCAGGCTGCCGGTTTCCCTTCCCAAAAGCCTGGGACAGCTTCCCGTCTATTACTCCCAGCACGCCACGGGCAAGACCCAGTTCTGGCGGAACACTTATCTTGAAATGGACACCAGGCCTTTGTACCCCTTTGGTTTTGGCCTGAGCTATTCCCGCTTCAAATATGAGGCGGCTGAGTTCAGCCAGGAAGCCGATCGCATCCGCGTGAAGGTGACGGTGCTCAATGAAGGGCCTTATGACGGGGACGAAGTCATCCAGATCTATGTGCGGAAGCGTTACACCTCCGTCAAGCAACCTGAGCGGGAACTGAAGGCTTATAAGAGGGTATCCCTTAAGAACGGGCAGCGGATTACCGTGGACTTTGACATCCTGTTCGACTCCCTGTGCTATCACAACAAGGACTATGTACTTGGGCTGGAAAACTGCGTCCTGGACGTGATGGTGGGATCCTCATCCGAGGATATCCACCACCAGCAAAGCTTCAGGATCCGGTTTGAAGGCGGTATGCGAAAGGTAAGCCGGCGGGTCTTCACCAACCCGGCTTATATAGAAGCATAGCAAACACGAAGCGGCATCCTGGGCGAAGGCAGGATGCTGCTTTTTTACGCGTACGCATATGGCCTGGTCACTTTTTGTGTGATGTTTTACTTGAATTCAGCACGCTTCCGTCATATAATTAATGTTGCCCCCAGCATTGGGGGGCCATTCGACGAACAGGCCGGCAATTACAACTTCATAATTTGTCATTGCTAAGGCCGAAGAAATGTGCTAAAATATTGAACGTTGCCGTCGGGGTGTGGCTCAGATGGTAGAGCGCTTGGTTCGGGACCAAGAGGCCGCTGGTTCAAATCCAGTCACTCCGACCAGGATAAAAAACGGATTCTGAGAAATCAGAATCCGTTTTTTGCTTTCTATTCATCCCTCAACCAAACCGTCAATATCCTGTATGAGTTCCCGGATAACCTGCTTTAAATCCCCCACACCGCTGTCAATTGCTTTGCTTAACTTATGCCGAACCCTCTTCAGCGCAGCTTCAAGGACGAGAATCCTGTTGCCAAGCTTTCCGGCTTCTACCTCCTGTTCAAAGCTGCTGCCGACAAGGTCACGTTCCGTGAGCTCGCCATCCAGCAGTTTAATCAGATCGCCGATGGCCTCCTGCTCGTCGGAATAATCCTTGAGGTTCTTGACAATCCTGTGCAATCCCGGACCAAGCTGATAAATACCATAGCTCTGATTCTGATTTCTGGAAATGATGATGTACTTGCTCAATCCAATCGGCTCCTTGAATCGATCTGGGACGAAAAGACCAGAAATTATCTCACGTTCCCATTATATCATATCCTGTTGTCTGCGGTGCGTTTAATACTTCTTCAGCGCATTCTCTATGGCCTTGAGGATGACCTTGCTGCTGTTGGTGGCACCGGAGACCGCATCCACATCCAGGGACTGGGCGGCCAGCACCCTGTACAGGATCGCTTCTGCCGGCTTCCCCTTCCCATTTCTGTGCTCAATAAGCGCAATGTCCTCTATCCTGTGGTTTTTCACGGTCACCCGGACTTCAGCGGAAATCCATAACACCTCATGGCGTCCGGTATAAATCCCATCCCCTATCCTGTCCAGGTCGACATCGGATATGGATATGGCGTTAACCTGCTCCCTGTATGTCTTCAAATCCAACAGCGTTTTGATGCCGAAGCTTCCTCCTGCGATCACAATGGCCAGCAGTATCGGTATCAGGACTTGCTTTTTCTTCATAAAAACAACCTCGCCCAATCTTGTATTTGTATAATTGGTATACGTTAAAAACTGCCAAAGGTTTGATAAATTTTGAGCGAGGTTATAAAATCATCCACGGCCATATCCTGCCTGCAGACGCTGAAGCTTATTGCAGCCTCTCCAGCTTTTGGATGGACTTTCTGTCCTCATGCAGGATCTCGCCGGCAACATCCCGCGATTTCTCGTCGAGATCTCCCCTCAGCACCTTTTCGGCCATATTGACGCCCCTGGTCTCTCCTTCAATCGCCTTTTTGATGATCTCGGACGTATCCGCATCAGGTCCCAGATCCAGGTTTACCTTGATTTCTCCCATGGTTCCCTTAAGGCCAAGGTTTTCTTCCGGCCGGCCGCCGATTTCCTGAATATAGCCTGCCAGCCTGTCGATGTTCTTTCTGTGCTGTTTTTGGATATCCATAAAGGTTTGCCTGACCTTTTCATCCCTCAGCCTGGATATGAAGTTGTTGAAACTCTCAACCGCCATGTATTCCCCTTGCAGCAGCTGATTGAGGGATTCGATGGTTTCCTGGTGATGTGACATGTTGATGCCTCCTTCATAAAAAGTATCTTGCCCGTGCCTTATCATTCCCGTTGCAGCAGCGAATAAACCATGCGCCCTTTTCCAAAGGAAAAATCTTGCCCTGAACGGTTGGCAGCATCTCGGATGCTTTTTGATTATCCGTATGCCCACAAACCGGGCCGCCGTTTTTCGACTATTTTTATGACAGGATAAGACAACATACCCGATACAGCCGTTTTTTTGCTGTTGGTTGTGACATTCGGTCAAAAATTGGGTATAGAATTAAGAAGAATTATGTAAAACTTAACGATCTTTCTGTATTCAGAAAAGGACAAAATCAATAAGGAGGCGCTTATGGTAGGGGGAGAACCTCAGAAGAAAAAACACATTATCATTGCAAAGTTCTCGTCGGTTATTACCACATCTGTCATTTGCATTCTGCTTCTCGCTCTGCTCTTCATTCCGATGATTTCCGGTGATGCGGTATCCGGTAATGTGGTCGCCGCCGGTCCATTTAACTATTCCCATGTCCTGGTCATACTTGCCCTTTTGGCCGCCGTCATTCTGCTGCTCAACACCTCGAAGTTTTTCTCATCGCTGGAGCACGTAAACAACAATGCCAAGCAGCTCGCCTCCGGAGAACTGAACATCAGCGATATCCGGCTGGATCAGGCGCGGGGACTCGAAGTGCTGGCCAGGGCGTTCAATGATATGAAATCCAACCTGCTCAGCTTTATCGAACTGACCAAGGGAAATGTGATCGTGCTGTCGGATGCCATTGACAAGGTCTCCAGGAGCATCGAGATGAGCTACAAGGGCAACGAGAATATCGCCGACAATATCAACCATGTGGCCGAAAAGGCACAGGAACAGCTGAAGATCGTCAACAGGACCATCGAAGGCATTGAGGACATCAGCCAGCGGGTTGATGCCATCATCACCAATATCAGCAACATTGAAAATTATGTGGAGGAAAATGCCAGGATAACCAGGTCCGGAACCGAACACATGGACCAGTTCTACGCGCAGATCAACACCATCTCCGATAATCTGAACAACACCTACGAGTTCTTCGAAAAGCTCAATACCGAGATTAAGGAAATTACAGAGGTCAGCGAGTTCATTATCCGCATCAGTGAGCAACTGAAGCTTCTGGGAATCAACGCGTCCGTTGAGGCTTCAAAAGCCGGTGAATACAGCAAGGGATTCACGGTCGTGGCCAACGAGATCAACCAGCTTGCCGCCAAGACCAAGGACGGAATTGCCAGAATTCAGTCCATTGTTGAAAGCATCATTAAAAACAGCGGCTTTGTCAGCGAAAGCATCAGCAGCTGCGTAGCCAGCTTCAACAACAGCAAGGAAACCTTCAATACCGTGAAGGAATTCTTCCATACCATCAACAGTCAAAGCGCCTTGCTGAACAACGGCATGCGGGATATCTATACCCAGATCAACCAGATCAACAACTTCACCAAGGAAACCAACACCATGGGTGAGGCGCTGCACTCGGCTTCCATTGAAATATCCCAAAAGACACAGGAGATTGCCGCCGTCACCAAGGAAGAACTTGCCGAACTGGAAAAAATCAAGCAGAATACGCTGCAGCTGAACCAGATGCTCACAACCATCCAGAACCTTACCAGAAAGTTCCGGACAGCCATTGTTCCGGTCGCCAAGACCAGCCCCAAAAAGCTCAAAATCGCTTTCATGTCGCCGCTGGACCATACCTTCTGGGTATCTGTCCGCCAGGGCGTCCTCTATGCCCAGAAGGAACTTGAAGACAAGAATGTTCACGTGGAGTACCGCGGTTTTCCGGCAGGCTATACCGCAAAAGAATTCGTGGAGGCCCTTAACAATTATATTGAACAGGGTTACGACGCATTTGCCGCTCCCGGTTTCTTTGTGGAAACCTTTCCCATCTTCAACAGGCTTGCAGCAAGGGGAATACCGGTTATCAGCTTTAACCATGATTTCCCCAAGGATGTGAAGAGGCTGGCCTATTACGGACCCGACAACTACCAGCAGGGTGTGGAAGCCGCCAGGCTGATGGCCCGGGCTCTGAACGGAAAGGGCAATATTCTCGTGGCACGCAGGGATTCCGGAATCGAGACCGGCATCCATGAACTGCGTACAAAAGGTTTTGTCGAACAGCTCAAGAGCTTCAGGAAGATAAAGATTATCGGGTATGTGAACGTGGAAGACACCTATGACACCGTCTATAAGCAAGTGAAGAATTTCCTTGACAATAACAGGAACGTAGATGGCATCTTTGTGGCAGGGGGCGGGCCTACCGGCGCAGCACAGGCCATTGTTGAGGCGGGCCTGAAAGGCAGGACCAAAGTGGTATGCTTTGATCATGACAAGGATATCTTTAAGGCCATCCGGGACGGCATCATCTACGCGGCTATTGGTCAGGATCCCTTCGGACAGGGACATGATCCCATCATCTATCTCTACAACTACCTGGTGGCCGGGGAGAAACCGCCCAGCGACCACATTCCGACCCGATTTGATGTGGTGGATTATCATAATGTGGACGATTTGATGGAAGCCTGAAAAGGCTGACAGGTAAAGGCGCCCCATGGGCGCCTTTCACATTCCGGCAAAGCAAAAGTGGCGTTATTCAACGCCACTTTTCTGCTACTCGATATGAATGACGCTGACGGGACAGCTGTCCGCAGCCTCTTTGGCAGAATCCTCCGCCTCGGGAGGCACCGGATCCACATAAGCTTCCGCCTTGTCGTCATCTCCCATTCTGAAAACATCGGGGCATATGGATGGGCACAAGCCGCAGGAAATGCAGCCGTCTTTGTCAACCCATGCTTTCATGAGCATCACTCTCCTCATTAACTTAGTATACCCTGATCACATCTTATCAAAACGCAGGAATTTCCCAGGGCCATTCTGTAAATCCGGAAATTCATTCGGAAATGGCTTTTCCCCTGACCATGAACATGAACAGGAGCCCGATGGAGAACATGACCCCGCCATAGAGAAACAGCCAGCCCTGTCTTTTCGTCAAATCGGCCACCAGTCCGTACAGGATGGGACTGGCTATACTGGCCGCAAAGGTAAAGGCATAGTAGTAACCCGTATAGCGCCCCGTTTGTCCTGCAGGTGCCATCTGTGTCACGGCCGGGTAAGCATTGGCATTGATAAGTGCCCACCCCACACCGCAGATTAACAGGGAAATGGTTGTCCAGGTGTAGTCGGGAATCAGGACGATACCGAGAAAAGCGGCTACGATCAGGGCATTTCCGAGAAGCAGGGCGCGTTTTCTGCCCATCTTGCTTCCCAGCACACCGCCGGGATAGCAGCATACCATGAACGTCAGCACCATGGGAGCCATCATCTGGGTAGCATCACCGGGATTCATCCCGAACCGCTCCTTGCAGAACAAGGTGAAGAAGGAGTTGATGGCTTCAAAACCACAAAACCAGAAAAACACGGTAAGCAGCATAAAGAGCAGGGATGGCCTGAACAGCCCCTTCCTTCCTCTCTCCCCCTCCCTGGCATCCCCATCCTTTTCCTCATCGGAGTCGGCAGCGAAGGGAGTTTCCGGCTCCCGATAAAACAGGACCAGCACCAGCAAAGCGAGCAACATAAGTCCCGAATCCAGCATGAACGGATAGATTTTGCCCAGCTTATAGAGGGAACCTCCGAGGGTCAGGGCGATTATGGTGCCAACTCCCCCGATAGCAACAATGATGCCGTTGGCCCGGCTTCTCAGGCTGGGCGGAATGGCATCGGGCATAAGCGCCACGGCAGGCGCCCGGTAAACGCTCATGAAGAAGTTCATCAGGATGACCAGGACCATGATGAAGGCCAGGCTGAGGTTATGCCGGGGAAAGAGGGAATCCAGCCTGTCATACCAGGGTATGAAGAAAAAGAATAATGCTGATATGGGGATTCCTACAAGCAGGAAAGGCATCCTCCGCCCAAAACGGTTTTTGGTCCTGTCGCTGAGCCTTCCGAAGAAGGGCTGGAAGATTACGCCAAACAGGTTGTCAATGGTCATGATGGCTCCGACAATGGTTGAGCTTTTTATCAGGCCGCTCAGAAAGACGGGCACATAGCTGTTGTAAATGCTCCACGCCAGGCTGATGGTAAAGAAAGCCAGGCTGATGATCAGTGTCTTGGCAAGGTATTTTCGCATGTATGCTCCCCCTGGATGTTCCCATAGATTTTATGCATTCGGCAAATCATAGTTCATTCATTCATATAGACAAGCTCTGTGGAATAATCGGTCACTTCAAGCCATCCGTCGTTCTCTATATATCTGATGACCGTGGCAAGCATGCTGTCCGCATGGGCAGCTTCATTGGAAACGCAGGCTATCCCCAGCTCACAGCGGTTCCAGGAATCCAGATCACCGGTTTCTGCAACCGAGATATTGAACTTATTCTTCAGCCGTTCTACCAGGCTTTTGACCAGCCGGCGCTTGTCCTTCAGGGACTGGGGATCACTGGAGAACAAACGGACTTTCATAATCCCGATAACCATACTTACAATCCCTCAACATCCCGATATCATCATTTATTGCCATTCAAATTGGGTATGTATTGATTATAATGAATATATAGAAAAAGTAAACATCCTGCGGAGGAATTTATTTTGCCAAAAATTCTGCTCATCGATGATGAAGAGATTATACTTGAGAATCTGAAATTCATACTGGAACTTGAAGGCTACGAAGTCGCAACGGCTTCCGATGGTCGGGAAGGCATCCGGGTATTATCCGAAAGCGGGGATTTCGATACGGTCATATCGGATATGAAGATGCCCGGTCTTTCCGGGCTGGATGTCATCCGGGCGATCCGGGCCATCGACCCCGACCTGGGTATCATCATCCTCACCGGTCACGGGGATATGGATAACGCCATCCAGGCCATGAAGGAAGGCGCATTTGATTATCTGAACAAGCCGGTCAATGCCGACAAGCTGATCCTGTGCCTTGAACGGGCTATCCGGAAAACCGCCCTTATCCGCGAGAACCGCCGTCTCAATCAGGATATCGTCAGGAAAAACCTCTTTTTCCAGAACATCAACGAGACCGCCCGCCAGATTCTGATGAACATGCTTCCCAAGGAAGTACCCGACCTGAACGGGATCAGGCTTTCCTGCATCTACCACTGCTGCGACAACGTGGGCGGGGACATGTACGATGTCTTTGAAATCGGCGATAAAATCGTCTTCTATGTTTTCGATGTCTGCGGTCACGGGCTATTGTCCGCCGTAACCACTATGGTCCTTAAATCGGCCATCAACAACCTCAAGTACCTTTATCGCAACGCGGGAATGATACCCGACATTGTGGAAATCGTAGAGAATGCCAACAGCGAGATGTATGCCAATACGGCATCGAACCTTTTTGCCACGCTCTTTATAGGCATTTACGACAGGAAAAGCCATGTACTGGAATACATATCCGCAGGGCATGTGGATCAGTATCTAGTTGCGGGCAGCAAAATACAGACCCTCTCTTCAACAGCAACCGTCATTGGCTTGTTTGAGGATTCCCGTTTCAAATCTGCCAGGTTGACCATACGCCCGGGAGACAGGCTGTATCTGTTCACTGACGGCATCATCGAAATATGGAAGGATGACGTGATTCTGGCCGCCGACGAGATCACGCGTATCCTTTCCGGCAGCAGCGAAAAAAGCCTGGAAGAGAACATCCGCATGATCCACGATAACCTGATGGAACTCTATAAAGACAAGAAACCCGATGATGATATCACCCTGCTGGGTATCGAGTTCACCCATTAACGGAGGGCTTGGCATTGAGAAGAGACAGTATAGCTCAGCTGAGAAAGATTGCCCGTCTGGTGCGAAATGCGCCCAGCCATAGCGCCATCATCCTGACAGACAGGAACAACCGTGTCATCCTATGGAACCATGGCGCCAAAAAGCTGTTCGGATTCCGCCCCGAAGAGGTTATCGGACGGGAATGCCCTATTGACTACAAACCTGTCGGACAGAACCTCAATCCTGGCGAGAACCAGGCTCCCGATACCGAAGCGGACAGCTATTCCTGCCGCACAACTATCGCAACCAGGGACGGAAAAAGGCTTACCGTCTATATCAGCGCTTCACGTCTCAGGGAATCGGGCAGAATCCTGGGACACCTGTTCGTTGTGGAGGACCTCACCGACGAGATGGTCCAGGAAAAGCTCTGTCTGACTTTTCCCGACGATCTGGAGCGCATCGTCAAGAAAAGAACCGATGAGCTCAGAGAAAGGGATGCCCAGATCATCCAGTCAGCCAAAATGGCTACCCTGGGCGAAATGGCCACGGGTGTTGCCCATGAGATCAACCAGCCCCTTGGCGGCATCAGCCTTATCACCCAGGGACTGTTGAGAGCCCTCCATAAGGGGAAACTGACAAACGCCATGCTGGAAGACCGTCTGAACGCCATAACCGCTCAGATCGATCGGATCAACAAAATCATAACCCACCTGCGCACCTTCGGCAGGCAGACGCCCGAATCCCTGTCGAAGGTTCATGTGAACCGTTCGGTCATGGACGTTTTTGACTTTGTCGGCCAGCAGCTTAAGAACCACAATATCAAACTGGATATCGACCTGGATGAAAAACTTTCCTATGTCCTGGCTGACAGCAACCGGCTTGAGCAGGTTCTGCTGAACATGATTACCAATGCCAGGGACGCGATGGATGAGCAGGAAAAACGTGTCCGGCATCTCCTTGCCACACGCCATCCGCCGCAGTGGGCTGTCAACTGGGAGAAAAAGCTGTTCATACGCACTTACAGGGATTCAGGCTATGTGGTCATCGCTATCGGGGATACCGGTGGCGGCATCCCTGAAGAGATCAGGGACAAAATATTTGAACCCTTTTTCACCACCAAGGAGGTCAATAAAGGAACAGGCCTCGGACTTTCCATCTCTTACGGCATCATCAGGGAATACGGGGGCGACATCAGCCTGGTAACAGAGATTGACCAGGGAAGCACATTTTTCATCAGGCTCCTGGCATTGGAGGCATAACGGACATCATGATCCTGGAATATATTGTTCCTGACGGTACCGGTCAGGTCAGACTGCTCAGGGTACTCGAACAGGATCTCAAGCTTTCTTCACGCCTGATCCGGCGTTTAAAGCAGCAGTCGGGCATCCTGGTCAACGGTGTTCCATACAGGACCATCGATCCGGTCAAACCGGGCGACAGGATCAGCATCGTATGGACAGAACCGGCCGGCGACAGGCTCGTGCCGGAAGAACGCCATCTGGATATCCTCTATGAAGATGACTGGTTCCTGGCCGTCAACAAGCCGGCCGGCATCGCCGTGCATCCAACCTTTAACCATCCCGCCGGCACCCTGGCCAATGCGGTGCAGTTCTACTTTCTGAAGAACGGCCTGGACATCAAGGTCAGGCCTGTGAACCGTCTTGACAGGGGCACTTCAGGGGTTACCCTTTTTGCGAAGCATACCCATGCACAGGATCGAATCATCGATCTCATGAAACAGAACAAGGTATACAAAGAGTACTGGGGTGTGGTGGAAGGCTGTTTTTCCCCGGACTCAGGCACCATTGACCTTCCCATCCAGCGAAAGCCCGGCAGCATCATGGAGCGCTGGGTACACCCTCTCGGCGAGAGAAGCGTGACCCATTACAGGACCCTCAGGGTTTTCAAAGACCGGAGCCTGGTCCAGTTTGTTCTGGAAACAGGCCGGACACACCAGATTCGGGTTCACTGCAAAGCCTGCGGCCACCCCATCCTGGGGGACTGGCTTTACTCGGACAAGCCCGTACCGCAAACCGACCGGCATGCCCTCCACTCCCGAATTCTGCGTTTTGAGCATCCCGGCACGGGAAAACTGACAGAAATAACAGCTCCTGTCCCGGATGACTTCAAAGCCTTCCTGGAGCAGGAGCCGGATGAACCGTAAACGCAGCTTCGCCAGGCTTATTTGAACAGCTGACGCCTGTCGATGACGCGCTTTGCCTTACCTTCGCTTCTCTGGATGGTCTTGTGTTCAACCAGGCGCACCTTGGCGCTGATGCCCAGGGTGGATTCAATATCTTCCCTGATACGCCTTTCCAGTGCTTCCAGCTTTCTGACCTCGTCGGAGAACAGGCCGTTGGTCACTTCGATCTGGATCTCCATGATATCCAGGTTGTCCTTCCGGTCCACTATGATCATGTAGTGGGGCTCAACTTCGGAATATTTCAGCAGGACAGACTCAACCTGGGAAGGAAATACGTTCACACCCCTGATGATCAGCATGTCATCGGAACGGCCCGTCACCTTGAACATCCTTGGGCTGGTCCTTCCGCAGGCACATTTATGCCAGTCCAGTATGGTCAGATCCCGGGTTCTGTAGCGGATCAGCGGTAAGGCTTCCTTCGTGATGCAGGTGAAAACCAGTTCTCCCTTTGAACCGGGCGGAAGCACTTCTTCCGTGACAGGATCGATGATTTCAGGGATGAAATGATCCGCCATAATATGCAAGCCATTTTTTTCCTCGCATTCCATGGCCACACCCGGACCGATGATCTCGCTCAGGCCATAGATGTCATAGGCTTTAAGCCCCAGCCGCTCCTCGATCTGCTGGCGCATTTCCTCCGTCCAGGGTTCGGCACCGAATATGCCTAGCCTGAGGCAGAGTTCTTCCTTTTTCACGCCCATCTCAGCCATCTCGTCCGCGATATAGAGCGCATAGGACGGTGTGCAGCAAAGGACGGTTGCTTTGAAATCTCTCAGGAGCTCAACCTGGCGCCTGGTATTGCCGCCCGAAACGGGAATGACTGTCGCGCCAACCCTTTCCGCCCCGTAATGGAGCCCCAGACCGCCGGTAAAAAGGCCATAGCCGTATGCGACGTGCACGATATCCTTGCTGGTCACCCCCACATTGGTGAGCGAACGCGCCATGCACTCGGACCAGGTATGAATATCGTTTTCCGTATACCCCACCACGGTCATCTTGCCGGTGGTTCCCGAAGAAGCATGCACCCTGACCACCTGATCCATGGGGACCGCAAAAGTTCCGAACGGGTAATTGTCACGCAGATCGGTCTTGTATGTAAACGGAAGCTTTTTCAGATCTTCAACCCCGTTGATGTCATCGGGAGTGACCCCTGCGCGCTTCATCTTCTCGGCATAGTAGGGCACATTCCTGTACACCCTTTCAATGGTCGCCTTTAGCCTTTCTCCCTGAAGCTTCTTCAATGCTTCCAGGTCCATGGTTTCAATGTCGGCGTTCCAGTAGCCTGCCATTTCATACCCCTCCACTTATCCATATTCTTTCCGCCAAGACATGCCGATACAGGTTCGGCCCGTTGCTGTAACGGTGTATTAAAAAAGCCCTTCGTCCTCCTATGGGACGAAAGGCTTAGAGCTTTCCGCGGTACCACCCAAATTTACTGTGCAAGACAGTACACTCAATCCGGTACGGGACACCATGGTCCGATACCTTCCTCCAGTAACGCGGAGAGACGCACCAGCCTACCACTGCCGCTTCAGCTGATGAGCTCGGGAGCGAACTTCGGTATGGGCTGCGTGAGGGTGCTTTCAGTCTGGGCAACCCCTCCCTGGACACGCTGAGGTATCACACATACCTACTTTTCTCCGTCATTGCTTGATTATTTTTTGGTTAATTTTATCACCAACAGCGGGGAGTGTCAATACCTCCCTTGAAATAACCTGCCGTCGCAGTCCCGGAAGAAAGATTTTAAAAACCTCCCGAATCCGGGAGGTTTATCCTTTAGAACCAGCTTCCCATGGCATCCTGGTCAAGATAATACTTTCCTTTGATCTTGACGACCGGGATGTAGTCGTCTTCATCTTCCATGGTGACCTTAACCTCGTAATATGTAACGTCGCCGTCCTTGTCCACTTCTTCAGCCTTGCCGACCTTTATCTTGCTTCTCCAGTTTTTGCCGTACTCATCGGTCAGGATTTCATCCAGCATCTCAAGCTGATCCTTCATCATATCGTCATCAACAAATTCCCGCAGCATTTCGGCCACATCTTCTTCGAAGCAATTATAGAACTTCTTGACGTCCTGCTTATCAATGGCATCGAAGAATGCGTTTACAACACTGCTGGCGCCTCCGCCGCCGCAGCCTGTCATGGTGATGGCAAAAACCAGTACCATCATCACAGAGACTGCCACGGTCAGTCTTTTTTTGGTTGTCTTCATGATAAATCCTCCTTAAAATTAAATCAGTCACCCGTGAGCGGGCATTTACCAAAATTGCATATGCCTGATCCTGGAAAGTCAATCGTCAAATTGCTTTTAACGACGCATTTTCAGGACAAAGCCAATAAAAAGCCCTTCCATATGGGGGCTGCCTGACCAGATCAGAAATCGGAATAGTCTTCGTGTATGTAGTACCTGTCCTTGTCATCCTTCTTGATGTAAAGGTATTCGTGAAATTCGCCGTCAATTTCTATCTCGACCTTGTATGCACCTCTTGTGGATGCGCGTTCCCTGGAGCCGGGCTTAACATCCTTGAGCCAGCCTCTGCCGTAATAATCATCCATCTCTTCCTTCATTTCTTCAAGTTTTTCCTTGATGAAATCCTTATCCTTCTTCAGATCCTTCTGGGCATCCTTGTCAAACAACTTAATCATGGCGTTCACATCTTTATTGTAAACAGCCTCGTAATAAGCGCGGGCCAGTTCCTTGTATTCCTTGTATCCGCCGCCACCTCCGCCGAAAATGAGCACTGCAAGGATAATGACAGCAGCAACAGCAGCAATGGCAATGAATATGCTGTTATTCTTTTTCTTGGGTGATTCGGAACCGGAAACAGTCACCGGAGCGGATTGCTGCGCTTCTGCGGACGGTGTGGTTGCCGATACCGGAGCGCTTGTTACAGTCTGCTGTTCAACAGCAGGTTCGCGAGCAATTTTAGCGCCGCATGCCGTGCAAAAGGATGCACTGTCGGCAACTTCTTTCCCACAATTGGTACAGAACATTCAAAAAACCTCCTCATCCACACTGACTATCTATATGCAAAAATTGCCTCATTAGCACTGATTATATCGTCATACCCAAACAGTGTCAACATAAGGCCGCATCGGAAGGACTTGTCAACGCAGTTATGCCTGAAGGGACATAGCGTCTGACCGGCATTCCGGTGTGAAATCGGTCATTCTGCCTTCAAACAGCTTCCTGAGTCCCGGTATGCCGGGAATATCGTCAGGTCTGACAAGGGGCAAGGGTTTGGGAAAAGTATAGATCCCGGCTTCATGGAGGACGTTGGCAACAAATTCGGAGCATGTATGGCGGTTTTCAACCACGAACGCCTTATTCAGGACGACGCCGAAAAAACCCAGGAAATTATACTTGTATTTCATGGCATCCTTTCTGTACCTGTCCAGGAGCCTGACCGTATTCCGGTACACCTCGTCTTCCACGGGCAAGGCATAAATGACGCATTCCGTGTCGGGATAATATTTAAACATGCCCTCATTGAGCACTTCCCTGATGAACCCGGCAATCAGCGGAAAGTACCTCACACGCCGGGCAAAGCTGTAAAACTCCCTGATCTCCGGATCAATGCTGATGGAGACATGGTTGTATTTTGCTCCGGTATACAGCCTGATGGATTTCGAGACCAGGGTGCCAAGCTGGGAAAGCATGATATAGATCTCTTTCATGTTATCCCCTCTGAAAAAAATTTTTGATTCGTCCACTTTCTCCTAATTATACAACATTACGGACAGATTCGATATCTCCTGCAGGCATTTTGTCGTTGGAAGGCCCATATAGCCACATTCCGGCCGGCCTGGTATAATGGTAGCAGACTTTTGCCCGAGTTCACGGTATTTATTTCCAGGCAATGTATTTTATTCAGGAGGTTTTCATGAAACGCAGATTACTTTTGCTCGTTCTGATCCTGACCGTCCTGTCCCTCTGCTTCGGTGCATGTACGGTTAAGGTGCATCAAAGCCTGCCCGAGACGGGTAGCGTTTTCATGTGGGAGGTAAAAGCCAAAGAGGGCGACGGAAAGCTTTACCTGCTTGGCTCCATTCATGTGGGCTATGACGGGCTGTACCCCCTTAATCCGGTTATTACTAACGCCTTTGAACAATCGGATGTTCTGGCCGTTGAATGCGATACCATTGCAGCCCTTGAGCGTCCGGACTATCTGAAACTTGCAGAGAAGCTTTTGTACACCGACGGAACCACCATCAGGGATCATATTCCCGAAGAGCTCTACCAAAAGACCGATGAACTGCTGCGGGAGAAAGGACTTTCCATCGAGTTTTTCTCCAACGCAAAACCCATAGCCCTGTCGCAGACCATTTTGGCCCTCTTTATGGGAGATTGGGGCTATTCCGCCGAGAAGGGGCTTGATATCCATTTCATGACCCTGGCCAGGGAAAAGGGTATGGACATCGTTGAAATAGAATCGGTTGAGTTCCAGTACGATTTGCTGGGCGGTTTCCCGGATGAAATTCAGGTTCTCGATCTGAAGACGACAGTGGAAGAAATCGACACCTGCAAAGAGGAACTGGATACCATGTTCAAATATTGGCTGGCTGGCGATGTTGAAAGTTTTGAGGCATTCGTCTTCCAGGAGACTGAAAACCTGACACCCGAGGAGAAGGAACTGGCCCGGGAGTATGACAGGAAGATGCTGGATGACAGGAATTACCACATGGCAGACAAGGCCGAAGAATACCTGAAAACAGGAAAAACTACCTTCTATGTGGTCGGATCCGCCCATATGGTTGGAGAAACCGGTATCGTCAAGCTGCTCAGGGAAAGAGGCTACAAGGTCGTTCAGAAATAGGTTTATCCGGCCTGGCATGAGCCGGTTATTCGGCCGTTCCATTCATGGAGCCGCGGTCTTAGGAGGCGGGAGGTGAACATTTAAAGCACCTCCCGCCTTAATCAAATCAGGACCACTTCCTCGAAAGCCGCCCTGCTGGCAGCCGGAAACCCGTTGCATGCAAAATAATACAATCCCTTCGCAGGACACGCCAGATTGGCATAAACCGTTCCCGAATCCCCCAGATTCTGCTCCACCTCGGGATCGGCAAGAACACGGATCAGGTCACGACAGGGATTCTCAATCTTCATGGCTGCCAGAAGGCTTTCCATTCTATTGAGACGATTGACGGACGAAGGATCACCGTTAAAGAATCCTGCGGGTACCGGCGTGGCCACATAATGGTTGGCTCCCGCTATGTAGGGCTTGCCGCCCTGTCTTTTCACATAGCCTTTGCAGGTGCATTCATACACCGCATAGGTGTTGCTTTTACCGTCAACGACAAACAGGCACATGCCGCTGTCCCTTGGAAAAGCCTGCAGGAGTTTTTCGATCTCCCCGATATGGCTGCAGCTCTCCAGGGCCATGCGGACAAAAACAAAAGACGGTATGGCCTTTTCGTCCGGGTCCGGCATATCCCATGCAGGAAGGCGGTTGCAGTGCACCCAGAGTTTGCGGCTGTTATAACCCGTCAGCGAAAACAAGGCCCCTTCCTGCCCGAAAAGCACCACGGGGATGCGGGCTTCCTTCTCAATGATGGTGACGCTGCGCCACAAACCCGGCCCGGCATGGTCGTAGTTCCTGCCCACCCAGGCGGCATCCTCCAGGCAGATGATAAAGCCTGTGCAGCCGCCGGCAATGTACCGTTCACTGTATAGCCACTGGGCGATGCGCTCCAGTTTGACGCCCGAACCGTATGCCAGGCTTTCCACTTCAACCAGGTATTCCTCCGGCAGTTTTTCCAGCCATGCGGAGGCCTCCTGCTTCATTCTGTCGAAATCCAGATGATATGCCCTGTCCACGGCCTTGAGGAAATGATCGATGATCGCCCTCAGCCGCCCTTTCAGCTGGCAGCCGAGGTGCAGGCCGATTTCACAGCCATTACCCTTGACCTTTTGGATCTGGTAACCTTTCAATGCCATCTCCCTCCCCCATATTCATATGCGAATCGGGCAATAAAAGAATGTAAAAAAAAGGCGTTCCCCCTCCGCAGGCCGGAAGGAAACGCCTTTTACCGGTTTGAACAGGGCTTTTTTATCTCATCGTGATCAGGACAACCTTGCCGCCAAAGTTGATGGGCTTGTCAAGATAGACCGATATATACCGATGGTTATCACCCTTGACGATATCGGACGTGCCGGTTGTTTTCCATGTTTCGCCGTCATATTTCAGAATGGTGATGTCGCTGCGGAAACTGTAGGTAACCCCCCTTATCCTGATTCGCGAAGAAT
Source organism: Thermoclostridium caenicola (assembly GCF_900142095.1). Lineage (GTDB taxonomy): Bacteria > Bacillota > Clostridia > DSM-8532 > DSM-8532 > Thermoclostridium_A > Thermoclostridium_A caenicola. The sequence continues at coordinate 19,406 of NZ_FQZP01000033.1, forward strand.
CCACCGCATCCACCATGGTGCTGACTACTGCTGCCGTTATGGATTTATCCACGCCGGTGATCTCCTGGCCGTTGAACTTGACCCGCAAAACCTGCCCCACATGGTAGTTGCCCTCTGCATAGGAGTAGATGTAATTCTTGCCCCCGATCATGATGGTGGCAGTATGGATGGCCGTTCCGGCCATGGGGTTGTAGGTTGAACTGATCTGGGTCACCAGGCCATAGGCCACCCCCTGGTCCAGGATGTTGTCAAGATAGAGCACATCAATATCCTGGAAATCCCCGGTCTTGCGCATGTACAGCACTTTGCCGGACTGGATGTAGCCGCCGGGCAGATCGGACCATTTGAGAACCGAAGCCACGCTGTCGGTGCCGTAAATATTATCGATCATATTGAAGATGACCACATCATTGGTAACGGTGGAATTATCCAGCATGCGGTTGTCCTTGTCGATGCGCACGGTGCCGTAACTCTCGTATTCGAGCCTGGTCAGTTTGACCGTATCGTAATCGTCCTGCTTTTTGCCGGTCTTGATGATCGCATAGCGTGCAATCCTGCCTTTTTGCTCGATTTCGCTCTGCTCGGTCAGATAGGTCTTCTTTGAGCCGTCGGCATGGAGCAGGGTGACATAATGGCGTTTCCTGCCATAATCCTCTATCTCCGTGGAGGGTTTGTCGTAGGCGTTGAGGACCAATACGAAATCCCTGTTGTCGGAATCGCCTTCCAGGATGATATCCACCGCCTGGCCATTGCCGTCCAGAAGAACCTTGGCCCGCTGATCGACCTGCAGGCCACCCTGTCCGGTGATCTTCTCAATGGGGAAATCATCCGACAGCGGATAGCTGACGCCGTCCACCTCGATGAACCTGGGAGAGATCTTGCTGGGCAGTATGGCCGTGATTTCTCCCGATACGCTGTTGGCATGGATGACCACATAGGCATGGTCTCCCCATATGTCGGTCACTTCGTAAACCACATCCTCGGCTTCGATCTGCGCGGGGGAAATATATTTCCCATCCCTGTCGATGGTCTTTCCGCCATAGAGGTTTTCCAGCATGCCGGGGGTCATGCCCGGGGTAATCACCCTGGGTTGTGAGTAGACAGGATCAAACAGAACGCCGTAGCCGGTACCATCCTTCCTGGTTCCTATGACCAGGGAAGAATTGGTCCTGATGTTTGCCATGACCATGTCAAGGCTCGATGGGGCAGCCTGGTAGTACCAGGTTACGTTTGAAGGGAGGTATTCGGTTTTCCCGTCATGGGTCAGGATTTTACCGGATGCGACGTATTTTACCGAAAGCTCCCTGTAATTGAGGCCCGCCTGGGCCAACTGCGTGATTTGGCCGTCCCTGAACCGGGCGATATATTGCCTGCCCGCCTGGGGTATGGCCAGGGAGGGCTCCAGGTAGAACACGCCGATATCGGTTACAATTTTTCTCTCATCGGCATTTTTGTTGACAAAGTTGTTTTCAAGGATGATCATGCGCCTGTAGACGCTGACCGTGTCGATAAATTCCCGTGAATCGCCGAAAACCTTCGCGGAAAGCAGCCTGTCCACCATGACGGCGGCCTGGCCGCGGGTTACAGCCTTGTTTGCCGAATAGCTGATGCCATCCAGGATGCCCAGGTTGGCCATCAGGTTCACATAATTGTCAGGATAGCTTCCGGCCAGATTATAGTCCTTATAGCGCAGAAGCTTGCCGAAGATCTCGGATATTTCAGCAAAAGTTACATCCGCTTCGGGATGAAACCGCCCATCGGCTCTGGCACGCATATATCCCAGCTTCACCGCTGCACCGATGTATCCGGCAGACCACCTGGATGGGGCCACATCGGGAAAGAGGTTTGCATTCCTGTAAAGGGATATTTTATCTTCGTGGCCGTTCAGCAGGATAACAACCGTGGCCAGTTGCTCCCGGGTTAAAGCCTTTTCCAGTTCCATCCTTTCCGGTTCAGTCCGGGAGAAGATCCCCAAATCCATCAATCGCTGCATACTTTGGGCATAAGCCGGTTCGGACGCGTTTGCCGCGGCAGCCGGAAAGGGTATGTACAGCCCGGTAGCAAGCAGCGTTACAGCCAAAAAAAACATGAACATTTTTTTCATGGCGAATCCTCCTGTTTATCCAGTAAGCATCAATCCTGTCGCCGGCAGCAGCCGGGTGCGGCCTGTCCACATGGCAGGAACAACACCACCGGCTGTTGAGGGTCCCGTCATCCCAAAAGGCTTACGACGCCGTTTGGGCTCCCGTTCTATAATACATCATGCAAAAAGAAAAAGTCTGATGCAAGTCCAAAGTCTGCGCGCTTCCCGCGGGTATAAAAGCAGCCATACTGGTCATGATAATCACGAACCATGAAGGATATGGTTTCGTCGGCAGCATAAGGACTTCGCTGGAGGTGCGAGATGAAAAACAGAAGATGGCGTTTGGCAAGGAAGATTGTGTTTCTGTCCCTGATCGTCCTTTTAGGCATTTTTACCGCCCTGTCGGGAAGATTCGTTCTTTCGGTCAGGCCTCCGTCAGGCAATCCCACCCTCGAAAACGCCTGGAACAATCCTGGTCAGAACCGCCAATCAGCCGCTTCTGTCAACAGCCCGGGCATCGGTTTCAATCCGGTGGCAGCGGAGCCTGAAGCGACCATGACGAAAAGCCCACCTGCCACAGGGCAGGTTTCCGCGGGGTCTGCCGCTGAGCCCGGTCCTGCTTCCGATGAAATCTACTATTTTCTCCTGGCAGGATTCGATGCGGCCTATGCCAATACGGACACCATCCTGCTGACCGGTCTGAACATCACCGACAAGACCATCCATGTACTGAACATTCCCCGTGACACCATGAGCGGGTCCGATCGGTTCAACAGGAAAATCAGCGCCGCCTGGGAGCAGGGCGGCATTTTGCAGCTTGAAAAAGAGGTGGCCGACCTGACCGGGATCATGGTCAACCGCTTCATTCTGACAACCCTTGAAGGTATGGAAAAGATGCTCCTCGCGCTAGGCGGCGTTGAGGCACTCCAGCTTGCACGGTACGGGAGCGGCTATCGCGGCGGAGATTCGGGGCACACCTCCACGCAGCAGGAGCTGATCGCGACCATTGCCACGCAAACGCTGCGTTCTGCGGACATGGGCAAGCTGGCTGAGTTGGCAGGCTTGGCCCAGAAGCATTTTGAAACAGATCTGACCATGGGTGAGATACTGTGGCTTGCAGAGACCTTAAAGAACATATCCTTTGAAGATATCCGCTTTTACGCACTGCCGGGACGGTTCGGGACCGTGGACGGCCTTTCTTACTGGCTTCCCGACAAGGAGGCTATCGCAGCGTTAATGCAGGAGTTCCGATGAACTGATTTCCATCCATTTTTCATACAGCGACTCCAGATTTTCCGACAGGGCATCCTTTTCGGCCAGCAGCGCTTCCAGTTTCACATAGTCTGCGGCATTTTGCTGCATCTCCTGCTCTATTTCCTGCAGACGCATCTCCGTTTCGGATATCTCAGCCTCAACGGCAGCCAGCTTTTTCGCCAAAGCTTTCGGGGTGGACTTTCTGCTCCTTTCCTGCTTCGGCTTTTCCGCTTTCACGCTTTCTGAAGCGGCACGCTTCTTCTCTTCCTCAATAGCCCGCTTGTATTCCCTGAAGGATTCGTAATCCCCGTCAAAAAACAGAAGCTTCCCGCCCTCCAGTTCGCAGACCGAAGAGGCAAATTTCCGAATAAAATAACGGTCATGGGACACAAACAGGATGGTTCCCTCGAAGGCGTCCAGCGCTTCTTCTATCCACTCCCTGGACTGGATATCCAGATGGTTTGTGGGCTCGTCCAGGATCAGAAAGTTCACCTGCTGCTGCATGAGCAGGCACAGCTTCAGCCGGCTCCGTTCCCCGCCGGACAGGCTGTCCACTGTCTTGAACACATCCTCGCCCCTGAACATGAATCCGGCAAGGATGTTCCTGGCTGTTCCTTCATCGGTGATGAGCGCATGGCGCATGGTGTCCAGAACCGTCATGCCGGGGTTACCGAACACCACCTGCTGGGGAAGATAGCCCACCTTGACGCTTGCGCCGAGCCTGACAATACCCGCATCAGGGACCAGTTCCCCGTTTATGAGCCTGAGCAGGGTGGTCTTGCCGCTGCCGTTGTTACCGACCAGGGCCAGCCTGTCATTTCTCTTAATCAGAAGATCCACCCCGTTCAGGATGGGGGTGTTGCCAAAGCTGAAGGTTACACCCTTGATCAGCACCACATCCGAGCTTGAAAAATCCTCGGCCTTAAACCCTTTTGTAATCCTTGGCTCAACCTTTGGCCTGGGCGTGCTGTCGCGTTTCATCCTCTCAATGCGTTTTTCCATGCTGAAGGCCCGACGGTGTATCTTGGCGGAATCCGATCGGTTGGCCCATTCATGCATGCGCTTCACGGCCGCCTCCAGCTGGCGGATCTTCTTTTGCTCCTGTTCGTAATGCCTGAGCTGCTCCAGCCGCTTCTGCTCCTTCAGCATGACATATTTGCTGTAGTTGCCGTCGCAGCTTAAGGCCAGGCCATCCTCCAGCTCAATGATCCGCTTGACCACCCGGTCCAGGAAATACCGGTCATGGGAGATCACCACCACCGTGCCTTTATAGGTCTGAAGGTATTCTTCCAGCCATTCCACGGACCGGATATCCAGGTGATTTGTAGGCTCGTCCAGGAGCAGGACATGGGGATCCATCAGGATGATGCGGGCCAGGTTGACCCGGGTTTTTTCGCCCCCGCTCAACGCGGAAAACAGTTTACCCTGCATTTCCTGGCTTATATCCAGCCCGGTGCATACTTTTTTGATGCGCGTTTCAATCTCGTAGCCGCCCCGTGACTCAAACTCCGACAGCAGAGCGCCGTATCTTCCCATGACAGATGCTTCCGGGTTTTCGGCCAATTGCGCCTGAAAGGCATCAATGCTCTTTTTGAGCGTCCGCAAATCCTCGAAGGCCGAGTCGATGACCTGATAGACCGTCGCATCGGCGGGGTATTCGGGGATCTGATCCAGGACGCCGATTCTTAAGCCTTTCGCTATCTGCATTTCGCCCTTGTCATAGGTTTCCTCGCCGGAGAGAATTTTGAACAGCGTGGTCTTCCCTGCGCCGTTTTTCCCGATAAGCCCGACTTTCGTGCCGTCGTAGATCTCCAGGGAGACGCCGCGCAGGACATGCTGTGTGCCGTAGTATTTATGAATATCCTTAAGAATTATATCTGCCATGTTGTCATTCCTTTCATCCTGCTGTCCGGCCGGTTCACCCTTCTGTCATCATGCATCCTGAACCGACGAGACGGCCTCATCCATGATGGACAGCGTGTTTTTCACGACCCTGTCCAGCCCGTGATCCTTCGGTTCCCCGGTCTGGAAATGGGCGCATATCGGGCAATCACCGCTATCGTGATAGTTCTGGCCGGACGTTGCAATCCATCGGGCTATTTCATTCTCAATACCCAATGCCACCCCATAGCCCAGGAGCGCCGGGCAGGAACGCATCCATTCCGGAAGCGCATCTCTCGTCAGAGTCCTTTTTCTGATCCGAAGCCGGATGGTTTTCCATATCCGGTGTTGTTCCGTTCCATATTCGGTATGCTTTCTGATACGCAGCGAATAAGTCAGCAGCAGAAAGCCCGAAGGCAGGATCAGATAGCCCATGGCCACCGAAAAGGCTATGGGTATGAAAAGTCCCAGGAACAGCAGCAGAACGCCGGAAACGATACCAAAGTTCCGGTATTTGACGATACTGCCGTCCAGAATATTCTTGCCATGGTAGGCTTCCTTTACCCTGAGAACCCATCCGTCAAAGGCAGCCTTCAGCGTCCCGGCCTTCTCTTCGGAATCCATGAACCCGAGAAGCTGGATAGGATCAAACTCATGGTTGGATGGGGATAATCCGGTCATCCACTCAATAAAATAGCTGTCAGCCTGGTTCAGTAAGAGGTTCCCTGGCCTGCCCGGCAACACAAAGGTGAACCGGACCTTGTTATCCAGGCCTCTTCTTGTTCCCAGGCCGATAACCCCCCTGGCTGTCAGCTCCATCAGCTTACCCAACATGGCCCTGGCGCCTGTCCTTCCATTGGCAACCAGCATCCTGACCTCCGCGGGGTCCAGCCTGTCGATATCCCGGAACACGTCGGGTATGGGCTTCTTTTTATGGTGCCGCAGCTTTTTCTGCATGAAGAGAATATAGTATGCGGCTGCAAGGGTCAAAATAATCGAAAGGATGCTGAGCGCGTTTCTCGCCCGCAGTCTCATACGCTCATAATAGGCCTTTTGGCCGGCCCTCCTGGCCGCGTTTTCCCTGGCCTCCAGCAAATCCGCCTTGTCGCTTGCCTGGTATTCCATCTCTTCGGCGATGATTCTGCTGCGGTTGGGCGAGTCATCGGTTACAGGACAGTCCGGAACCTGGCTCTGGGGGAAAATGATACGGGTTTCCACATACTCGCCGGGCACCGTATCCGGCACGTTGAAATTGACGATCTGGCTGTAGATCAGCTCCTTCGCACCGACAAAAACACCGTGGAACCAGAATGCGATCTCATCGGATCCGGCGGGTTCCGGAAGCCTGACAGCAATATTGATACTGGAAATGCGGGTTTCCCAAAGCTTCGGTATATGGGTTCGCTGGTACTCAGCCACATCCCGGTAGCGTCTGATCGCGTTTTTCACCTTGTAATAGATGGTCACCGAGCCAAAGCTCCTGTAAAATGAGCCATAAATCTTCAGCTTGACATGATCCGGTTCATCGATGACGCTGTAGGTTCCGGTAAAGACCTCCGCATCCCACTGCCCGGCCATCAGGCGCTTGCATTCGATCAATTTGTCCTTGCGCTGCATGTAGACATGGTTGATCTCTATTTCCTCGCCTTCATTCCTGGCAATGGGGATCATGATGTTGTTGAACCCGTCATAAAAGGTAAAATCGATTTTCTCCCTGACGTCCGCGGATCCATCCCGGTTTAGGACCACAGTCACATCATAGGCCGCCACTTTATACTCATCGTCCGTTTCGGCAAGGGACGGCACGGCTGTCCAATTATGAAACACCATCACCATTATCAGGGTTATGATACTGATGCCCAGTCGGCTTCTCTTCAACGGGCGACCCCCCAAAACATTTATTCAATGGCGCCTGTCCGGCCCCTGATAATCGCCCTGAGAGAGTTAAAAAGGGGCCGGTAATCGGCAATCAGCAGGGTGGGGGCAACAATGGCGGCCCGGTAACGATAGTAGGTCTCCCCCACATCCTCGCAGATCAGGGCATTGATCAGGCTGTAGGATACGATGAACGCCAGAAGTCCCAGCAGATAAGGGTTCCATTCCAAAATGGCATGGATGATGCCGAAGATGGCAATCACCAGGCAGAGATACCACAGGAGCTGCTCAATCTTCACGGCGGTTATGGCAAACGCGTTCCCGCTGATATCCGAAATTCTGCTGACCTTTTCCATATGAGGCTGGGTCAGGAATCCGTTGATGGCCTCAGGAATATCCTTACTCATGATGATCTTGAAAATGGAGCCCAGCTCATCGCTGATATTCTCGTCGCCGCCTTCGCTTCTGTCCAGCGGGAGGGCATGGTAGCCATCCATCTGGACCAGGATGGTGGTATAGGTCACCACGATGCAGGTTATCAGGATCATGACACCGAAGATAAGCGACATTCTTCTCTTGGTTTTCAGATAATGGATGGCAAGCCCTACCAGGATGCCGCCGCCCAGGGTGTACAGCATGTAGATCCTGAGCAGCGTGCTGATCCAGAGCAGGATGCAGACCAATACCATATGGATAACGGTCCTGACCGGGACTCCATTCCGTTCCTGCAGCACCTTCTGAACCAGGTACCAGATCAGAAGGATGATGAAAAAGGTAACCGATTCCTTCCGGGTATCGGTTGTCCACACAATCATGCTGGGCATGAAAATATAAGCCAGGCTGATGGCTGCCGATTTGCCCCAGGTAAATTTAAGGGCATGGGCAATCCTGAAAAGTACAAACCCGGACATGACGGAGATGAACACATTGACAAAGGAGGCCGCGTAGCGGTTGACACCAAAAACGGCATATTGCATCCCCATCAGGACGGTGTACCATGTATATTTGTATTGAACCGCCCATATCGGGGTTCCCGATTTGAGCTGTTCCGCAACGTTTTTGGCCACTTCATGGTAGATCAGGCCATCGGTACCTGCCGCCTCTGTCCCGCCCTTGTACATATAATAAACGAGGGCATAACGGCAAAGCATGCTGACAACGGCCGCCGCAACATACGCCGTCCTGTACTTGTGGGCAGGCAGAACCACTGTCCCGATATAGGCTGTTATGGCCGCCAGCAGAACCATCCAAACGATATTCTCAAATAATGGCGACAATTTGATCCTTCCCTGTCACGGGCATTGTCATGAGGGAAATGCCCGGGATATCAATGATGGAACAGCCTCAGTCCGGTGAAGCACATGACCATGCCGTATTCGTTGCAGGCACGGATTACATCTTCATCACGGGTTGAGCCTCCTGGCTGCGCCACGAACTTAACACCGCTCTTGGCCGCCCTGTCAATATTGTCCCTGAAGGGGATGAAGGCATCCGAGCCATAGGATACCTCGGTGAACTGGCTGAGCCATGCTTCTTTGTCCTTCTGGGTCAGTTTTTCGGGAACAACCTCAAAGAGTTTTTCCCATTCCTTGTATTCCATCTCGGAGATATCGTCCCTTAAGTACAGGTCAATGGCATTGTCCATTTCCGGACGCTTGACCCCTTCCCTGAAACGCAGGCCAAGAACCTGGGGATGCTGGCGCAGGAACCATGTGTCGGCCTTTGATGCGGCAAGCCTTGTACAATGGATTCTGGACTGCTGACCGGCACCGCAGCCGATGACCTGCCCGTCATAGGCAAAACAGATGGAGTTGGACTGAGTGTATTTCAACGTGATGTAGGATACCAGAAGATCACGGATGGCCGTCTCAGTCAGGTTTTTGTTTCCAGTAACAATATTGCTGAAAGTATCCCTTGTGATGACCGCATTGTTTCTCAACTGCTCAATGGTAATGCCGAAAATGTCCCGTGCTTCCATTTCGGGGGGCACATAATCGGGATCGATGCGCAGGATGACGTAGCCGCCCTTCTTCTTTGCCTTGAGCATTTCCAGGGCTTCGTTGTCATAATCCGGGGCAATAATGCCGTCGGATACCTCGCGGGAGAGCAGCTTGGCCGTGTCAACATCCACCTTGTCGCTGATGGCGGCAAAATCGCCAAAGGATGAAACCCTGTCGGCACCGCGTGCGCGGGCATAGGCGCATGCTACCGGCGAAAGCGTTTCCGCTTCAATGTGGTAAGCTTTTTTCAGGGTGTCGCTGAGCGGCAGGCCCACCGCAGCCCCCGCCGGGCTAACATGCTTGAAGGAAGCCGCCGCCGGAAGACCGGTTGCCATCTTAAGCTCCTTAACCAACTGCCAGCCGTTCAGGGCGTCCATGAAATTGATCACGCTGGGGTTTCCGTTGAGGACCGTAACGGGGAGTTCCCCCTCCCTCATATAAATGCTTGCGGGCTTCTGATGCGGGTTGCAACCGTACTTTATCTTCAAATCACGCATGATGTTATCCTCCTGTCGTGTTCTTTTTCCAAAAGTTTCAGGCTCCGTGCCGGTTGAGCATCCGGATTTCAAACTTGCCGGTCTCCACGTCGATATACTTGGCCAGCAGCGAAATCCTGTTCTCCTCGTTCAACAGGGACCAGTAGAGCTGGCAGGCTTTTTCCGGATTCTCAGGCACGGGCATGATATAGGGCTCGCCGCTGAACGACGGCAGCGGGTTTCCGTCACCCTGATAGGTATGTATGCAATGGCCGTAGCCGTACAGCGCTTTCTCGTAAAAATAGAAATGGCGCAGGCAATGTCCTTCGTCTCCGTCCTGGGATTTGAGGATGGACAAGGCATATGCCCAAGGCGCCTTAAGGTCCATAATGCCGGTAATGCGCGGCGTATAATTGGGGGCATCGGGCTCGAATGTCCTGGTCATCAGGGCTTCCTGCCACGACTTTCCGGCCTTCAGGTAATCGATGACCGTATCGGTCTGATCGCCGTTGGAAACCACATGGACATCCTGATGGTGCTTGACAGGATAATAGATGATGAGGGACGGATCGGTGAGCTTGCTTTCATCAAAAGCCCTGGTCCGCACAAAACCCGACTCCTCCTGGAAGACCCGGTTGCGGCTGTTTTCGCTGCGTCCCATGATCCAATAGATCTGAGCAAGCTTCCTGCCATCCTCCGTTGCGCCCAGCACGATGCCTCTGCCCGGATAGGCATTGCTTTTCAGGTTTGCTGCGTTCGTTTCTGCAATCTGCTTGTACATTGGTTTCTCCTTCCTTCGGACCGCAATGTCCCTATAATTCCAGAATAATCCTACCCAATTTTACATGAATCAGCAGCAGACTACAAGGGGTCAAGCCAAATGCCGGGCGGCATTGGCTTTACCCCTTTGCATACCAATAACAGGCTGGTTTAATTCAACCCTGCACGGAGCAGGGAATTCTCAATTCTTGAACAGCATACCCTTCTTCAGTTTTTCAGCTACATCCTGGCTTAGAACCTCTCCCACGATGGCATAGGCAAAGGTCAGCGCAGTGCCCGGGCCGCGGCTTGTGATGAAGTTGCTGTCTATCACCACATCGTCGAAGACTACCTGGGCGTCCAGGAGATCCTTTTCACAGCCGGGATAGCAGGTGGCCTTGAGGCCCTTCAGCAGACCAAGCTTTCCCGGGAAGGTCGGTCCGGCACAAATGGCTGCCACCCTGCCGTTATAGGAACGGTGCTTTTTAAGAAGCTCAGCCAGTTCGGCGCTCTTTTCCAGCACAGCCACACCCTGTCCGCCGGGTATAACGATCACGTCTTCCTTATCAACTGCGATATCCTTCAAAAGCTTGTCCGCCTTTACACGGACGCCCCTGGCGCTGCTCACTTCATCTTTGTCGCTGACCGACACCATGAACGTTTCAATGCCTGCCCGTCTGGCCACATCCACCACGGCCAGGGCCTCAATTTCTTCAAATCCGTCAGCCATCATAACCAGGATTTTCAAAGCAAATCACCCCTCAATACCCGATATGGTTGTCCTGGGTTTCCCCAGCCCTTATTTTAGCATTATGCCCCAGTATTGACCAGACAGACATATCGGTATTATTTACGAGTATTCCTGTAATAAAACGAAATGGACTTTGAACAAAGAAAAGGCCTCCCTGTAAAATAGAAACGTGCCAAAGCTCGTAAGTGCGGACGGCATCAAAATCTAAATTACAAAGGAGACCGTTAATATGAGAGTAACACAGAATGATAAGATCATGCAAATGAAAATTGACACAATGATCGTAGGCATAGATGTAGGGAAAGAGACCCATTATGCCAAAGCGATCGACATAAGGGGGGTTGAACTGGGGAGGCTACTGCGCTTCAGCAACGATGCAGAAGGCTATGCAAGCCTGGATAAGTGGATGAATGAGATTATGAAGCGTACAGAGAAAACTGAAGCGATAGTAGGTTTTGAGCCAACCGGGCACTACTGGTTCACACTTGCAGACCATCTCAAAGGAAGGGGGCATAAATTAGCGATAGTTAATCCATACCATGTGAAATGTACGAAGGAACTGGACGATAACAGTCCGACAAAGAATGATTTGAAAGATCCTAAGACCATAGCCATGCTGGTGAAGGACGGAAGGTAC
>NZ_FQZP01000034.1 GCF_900142095.1 Thermoclostridium caenicola
CTCCTTTGCTAATGTTTTTCTTTGGTTATTAAACATTTTACAATGGATTACCATGAGTTTTCTATATATTACGGCATTTTATTTTACAACTTCCCTTCAGGCCTGCCGGACGTTTCAACGGGAAATATTCATGTTTGGATGACAAGCCATTCCGTATTTTATTATATGCCGCATTGCCCCGCGTTATTCCTTCGTCCTGTGAAGGAACGGCAGGATACGGCGCAGCGATCACCATATGATCACGGAGGCTGTAAAAACGACGAGGATTGCTTCGTCATTTCGCTTCTCGCAATGGCATGTGAGAGATTGCCAACAGGGATCATCCCGGGATGTCGTTGCGAGCGGAGCGTCAGCGCATCGCGGCAATCTCTAAATCCCGCATGACATACCCGAAGGTGTGCAAGCATCGCATAAGCGGTGCATGGAAATCTCCGGAAGCCCGTAAAGCCCGGCCGCTGTGCTGCACGGCTGTAAAACAGCAGCTGTTCGAATGGGGGGCGGCTGAACTCGCTGCGCTCAGACAGCAGCCGCCCTTATCCCATTCTCACAGGCTGTTTTAGCGCCTTATCGCAATGCGGCCTTAACCTTTACGGGCTCCCTCCGCCGCCGCGTAGGTTAAAAGCCTTCATGTTGTACGGGAAAACGGGGCTGTGATAAAATGGGGCGTAAAGGCAGCCATAAACACAAGGAGGAACCCATGTCGGTTCTGGGCATTGTAGCCGAATACAACCCCCTTCATTCCGGTCATGCATGGCATATCCGAAAATCATTGGAACTGACGGGCGCCGCCGCATCGGTCTGCGTGCTCAGCAGCCAGTTTGTACAGCGGGGCGAACCGGGTATTGTCAGCAAGCATGCCCGTGCGCGCATGGCGCTTCTGAACGGCATCGACCTGGTGATAGAATTGCCCGGTGCCTTCTCCTGCGCTTCGGCCGAGTATTTCGCTTCGGCCGCCGTCCGGCTGCTGGACAGTCTGGGGGTGGTGGATTGCATCAGCTTCGGCAGTGAAGCGGGCTCGCTCGATTTGCTTCAAAAAGCAGCGAACTTTCTGGCTGATGAAAGCCCTGAATTCAAGGAGGCCCTTCGCAAAAACCTCGGCGACGGTCTGTCATTCCCCGCCGCAAGGCAGGCCGCGCTCCGGAGTTGCCTGGATGATCAGACCTTTCAGGTGGCTTCCAGCCCCAACAACATCCTCGGCATCGAATACCTGAAAGCCATCAGGCGCTTCAACAGCAGGATCAAACCGGTAACCATCCCCAGGATCGGCCAGGGTTACAATGAGAAAACCCTTGGCTCCAGCTTTTCCAGCGCCACCGCCATACGCAGCTGCATCCGGGCACGTTGGCCCGCACCTGACAAGGAACCTGCCTGTGCAGGCTTCTGCGGAAAGAAAGCCCTGCAGGATGCCGATTTGGACTCATTCTGTGCGGCCTTTCCCGATTTGACGGGCAACATGCCGGAAGGCAGCCTGGGGATACTGGCGGATGAATTCCGGGCAGGGCGCGGCCCGGTATTCCCCGAAGATTTCGAAAAAATCCTGCTTTACAGGCTGAGAACGGCCACTGTTCAGGAACTGAAGGCCCTTCCCTACATGGAAGAAGGCCTCCATAACCGCCTGCGCCAGGCCTCCCTCGATTGCACCACGCTGGATGAGGTCCTGGACTACTGCACCACCAGCCGGTATCCCCGATCCAGAATCAGCCGGATACTGTGCGCCCTCCTTCTGGGCATGACCGATTCCTTCCTGGCCGAGCTGAAAGAAAATGGCTATGCCCAGTACATCCGGGTTCTCGGCTTCAACGAAAAAGGCCGAAAACTTCTGGCTGCCGCCAGAAAAAAGGCAACCCTTCCCATCCTCACAAAACCCGCAAGCTACAGGAAGCTGGCAAGCCCGCTGGCCAGAAAAATGTTTGAACACGAGATCCGGATAACCGACGTTTACTGCCTGGCATTCAAAAAGCCGGAGCTTAACAGGGGCGGCCAGGAACTGACCACACCGCCCGTTATGGTATGATGTTGATTCGGTTGAAAAAACCATCCCGGCGTGATGCCGGGATGGTTTTTTATACTCAGTCTTGAATCAAACCTGCCGTTTATCTCAGTTTAGCACCAAATTGATGCTCAAGGCTCTTAAGGATTCTGTCCATGGCCGCATTGACTTCCTCATCCTTCAGGGTTCTCTCGGGAGATCTGAAGGTTAAGGCAAAGGCCGTACTCTTCATGCCGGCAGGCACCTGGCTGCCCTTGTATACGTCAAACAGCGACACGTCCTCCAGGATATCGCCGGCCGCCTTGCGGATGGCCCTGAGCAGATCAGCCACATAGACCTCATCCTTGACCACGACGGCGATGTCGCGGGGTACTGCCGGATACTTGGGAAGTGGTTTGAACTTCCTGTCCGGAGTGGAAGCCTCGATGAGGGCCGCCACTTCAAAGGTTGCAGCATAGGTCCTTTCGGGGCATTCGGTCTTCTCGGCCACTTCCGGATGAATCTCGCCCAAAACGCCCGCCTTCCGGAAGGTGCCATCAGCATTCTTAAGCATCAGGCTGGCCGTACGGCCGGGATGGAAGATCGGATCCTCCCGCTCGGGCCTGAACTCGAAGTCCGATATACCCATGGCGGCCAAAAGTTCTTCCACAATCCCTTTCAGCTCCAAGAAATCGCAGTCCTCCCCATACATGCCCAGGGTCAGCACCGATTTCTGCTCCGGCAGTTCCTGCCCTTCCACAGGATGATAGACAAAGGCCAGCTCAAACAATCGGGCCGTTTCTATCTTCCTGCTGTAGTTGGTGGCCAGAACCCTCAGCATATCCGGCAGCATGGTGGTACGCATGATGCTGTAGTCCTCTCCCAGGGGATTGGAGATGACCACGGCCTTTCTCAGCGGATGGTCCGCCGGAAGATTAATGCTGTCGAACACGCGCGGACTGGTGAAGGAGAAGGTATAGGCTTCATTCAGCCCGCAGGCGCACATGGTGTTGCGGATCACATCCTCCATGCGCTGCTTGTAGCTCTTCTTCCCGCGCATGGCTTCCTTGCCGGAAAGGAGACTCGGCTTAATGTTGTTGTAATCATAGAAACGGGCGATCTCTTCGGCCAGATCCGCCGCAGATTCAATATCGGAACGGAAGGACGGAATCTTCATCATCATGGTATTGGTGTCCACTTCAAACTCCAGGGCCCTGAAGATCTCCACCATCTTCTCCACGGGGATATCGGTTCCCAGAAGACCGTTGATGCGATCCACATCCAGCCTGATGGTATCCTGCCGCTTCGGAACCTTGTTGCAGTCCACAATGCCCCGGACCACCCTGCCGGCGCCCAGAAGCTCTATCAACTCGGCACAGCGGTCGAGGGCCTTGATGGTGTTCTCCGGATCCAGTCCCTTTTCAAACCTGAGGGAAGCCTCGCTGCGGATCCCCAGCTTCTTGCTGGTCAGGCGGATGGACGTACCGTTGAAATTGGCCGACTCAAGGAGGATCATGCGGGTATCTTCGGTGATCTCGGAATTCTCGCCACCCATAACGCCTGCCACACCCACGGGCCGCTCAGCGTCCGCAATGACCAGCATGCTCGGATCCAGCTTCCTTTCCTGGCCATCGAGGGTTTTCAGGACTTCGCCCTCCCTGGCGGTGCGCACAATGATTTTGGAACCGGTGATCTTGGAGAAATCAAAGGCATGCATGGGCTGGCCCAGTTCCAGCATGACGTAGTTGGTGATATCCACGATATTGTTGATGGGCCGCATGCCCGCTGCTGCAAGCCTGTGCTGCATCCAGTACGGCGATGGGCCGACCTTGACGTCGGTCACAATCCTGGCGGAATAGCGGGGACACAGCTCGGGATTCTCAATCTCAATGGTAACATGATCGCTGGCGTTGCCACCGGCTTCTTCCCTCACACGGATCTCGGGCTTCTTCAGCGGAACGCCCAGGGTCACGGCAGATTCCCTGGCCAATCCGTATATCGAGAGGCAGTCGGGCCTGTTGGAAGTGATTTCAAAGTCGATCACCTTATCCAGGTGCAGCGCTTCCTTCACATCGGTGCCAGGCTTGACCTCCTCGTTGAAGATATATACACCGTTTTCGGGAGCATCCGGCAGGTAATCCCTGGTCAGGTTCAGTTCCTCCATGGAGCACATCATGCCGTAGGATTCAACCCCCCGAAGTTTGGAAACCTTGATCTCGCCTCCCGGAAGCTTTGCCCCCACCAGGGCTACGGGTATCAGGTCACCGGCTTTCACGTTGGGTGCCCCGGTGACGATTTGGAGCATCTCGCTCCCCACATCCACCTTGCAGATCTTCAGCCGATCCGCGTTGGGATGAGCCTCCATCTCCAGGATCCTGCCCACAACCACCTTGTCGATGCCTTCACCCATATCTTCAACGCCCTCAACCTTGGAGCCCGACATGGTCATGGCATGGACATATTCCCTGATCCCGACATTTATATCCACAAAATCTTTCAACCAATTCAATGGCGCCTTCATCACTCATCATCCTTTCCCAGATTATCTGTCCTGCGCGATATTACGTGTTAAAACTGTCTCAGGAACCGGATATCGTTCTCAAACAGCAAGCGCATGTCGTCGATGCCGAATTTGCCCATGGCGATTCGGTCAATCCCAAGGCCAAAGGCAAAGCCGCTGTAGACATCCGGATCAATTCCGCCTGCGCGCAGCACGTTGGGATGCACCATACCGGCTCCCAATATCTCGATCCAGCCTTCGCCCTTGCAGATCCTGCAGCCGGTGCCGCCGCATCCCCAGCAGGAAACGTCCACTTCAGCGCTGGGCTCGGTAAAGTTGAAGTGATGAGGCCTCAGCCTTATCCTGGTATTCTCCCCGAAAACCCCCTTGGCAAAGACCTGGAGGGTTCCTACCAGGTCGCCCATGGTGACGCCCTTGTCTACCACCAGGCCTTCCACCTGATGGAAGATGGGTGAGTGGGTGGCATCCACCGCATCGGAACGGTAGACGCGGCCCGGACAGATGATGCGGATGGGCGGCTTATGGTCCTTCATGTACCTGGCCTGGACAGGGGACGTATGGGTTCTGAGCAGGACGTCTTCCGTGATGTAGAAGGTGTCCTGGGTGTCCCTGGCCGGATGGTTTCTGGGCATATTCAGGGCCTCAAAATTGAAATAATCCAGCTCGACTTCGGGGCCTTCGGCAATCTCATAACCCATGCCCAGAAAAATCTCCTTGATCTCATCCAGCACCAGGGTGATGGGATGCTTTTTGCCCAGTTTTCTTGCCCTGCCGGGCATGGTCACGTCCAGGGTTTCCTGCCGGATCTTTTCCTCCCTTGCGGCCTTGATCAGCCGTTCCTTGGCCGCGGCAATCCCGGCTTCCAGGGCATTTCTCACCTCGTTGGCAAGCTGCCCGATGACAGGCCGCTCTTCCGGCGAAAGGCTGCCCATCCCCTTGAGGATACTGGTCAGTTCTCCCTTCTTGCCCAGATAGGCTACGCGGAAATCCTCCAGTTCACGGAGTTCCTGAATGGTTTCAAGCTTTTCAAGCGCTTTTTTCTGAATGGATTCCAATTGTTGTTTCAAAACCAACACCCCAATTGCTTATATTTTTCTTGTCAGAATCAGCTCTTTATATCCGGGTGCCATATGCCCCCGAAAAAAATAAACTTCGTCCATAGGACGAAGTTGATTCGCGGTACCACCTATGTTCACCCCGGCCCCATGCCCTTCAAAACCAAAAGGCATCGGCCTGAGTGCACTCTGCGCGGTTAACGGACGCTTCCGGCCGCTCCTACTTATCCGTGAGGGACGTTCAGGCGGCAGCTCCGGAGCGAACTCGCTTTTCATGCTCCATCTTGATGCTCTCAGCCACCGGCATCAATTCTCTGTTGATGAAGCGGGTGAAAAGCGGGGAAAAACCCTTCTCCTTCATTGCTTTTAGGCATTATTAAGTATTATACCGCAAAAGGCATTTTTGTAAAGTTCGTACCAAGGAAATGGACGCCATTACTGCAGCGTCATGTCACCTTTCCTCAGAATACTTTCAATTCAAGGCTTTTCTGGGGCTCTTTCCCCAGCATCCATGTCAGTATCCGCTTCAGGTTTGAATCCCAGTAACTCCATTCATGGGCACCGGGGCCTTCTTCATAGGTCAGATCCAGGCCGTACTTCATGGCAGCGGCCCTGAACCGGAGATTGACGCCATAAACAAAATCACCGGTCCCGCAGCACATGTAGAGCCTGGGCAGTTTCTCGCCGGACATGCTCTTTATCTTTACAAGCCTGATGAGATTGTAGTCGCTCTTTATGTATTCCAGTTTGGAGCCGAATATCTGTTTGGCCATCTTCTGATAGCCTTCCTCCGGGAAACTGAACCCCGGCGTCAGATCCAGGGTGCCTGAAAGGCTCGCCGCCGCTTCATACTGTTCCGGGTTCCGAAGGGCGATCATAAAGGCCCCGTAGCCTCCCATGGACAAACCGGCGATAAAGTTGTCTTCCCGGGCTGATGAGATGGGCAGCATGGTTCGGACGATATGGGGAACCTCGTAGGAGATATAGGTATAATAATTCGGCCCGTATTTCATGTCCGCATAAAAGCTGCGTCCGGCATTGGGCATGACCACAGCGATGCCGTATTCCAGGGCATAACGTTCAATGGAGGTATGGCGGAGCCAGACTGAATGATCATCGGACAACCCATGAAGCAGGTACAAAACCGGAAATCCTCTTTCCCTGATCTGCTTCTGTTTTTCTCCCTCATAGAGCCCGATCTGTGGCAGGATCACATTCAGGGTGTGTTCCATCTGAATGATTTCAGACTTGAAATTTATCTGCAACAAAGCCATCTGATCACCTGTCCGTATCCGGCCCCGAATAATCCCCCAATGATCATTATACACGAAACTTTCGGCATGCACACCATAAATTATGCAAATGTCTCAGATTATGCTGAACCAAGCAGGATATACCCGACATCTGTTGAAGGATGCTGTGTTATAATGTATTTAGCGGCATCTTACGCAGATTTGACGCTGTCTGCAGCAAGGCGGGATTTGGCATGGTAAAAGGTCTGAAAGCAATAACCATCATCGCAACCGTGGCGATCGTTCTCTGTTTGCTCCTGTATCGCCCGTATGACATGCCCTATACCGAAAAGATGATCGGCGCTGCAACTGCCGACCCTCTGCATGATGTTCTGCCTTCGGTTCCGCCATCCCCCACGCCTGACCCGTCAGTGCTGCAGCAATCCGCCGCGTATTTTGAAGAAGGGGTCCGGCTATTGGGCCTGAAGCAATACGAGCAGGCAAAAAACTGCTTCCTGAAGGTCAGCGAGCAGGATACCCGGCATTACGACAAGGCCAGGGAACTTCTGGCCGAATGCCTGGCGGCTATAAAGGAAATCCGGCTGGATGCAGCCCGTGCGTCCTTTGAAAAGGCCCATTACCGGGAATGCCTGTTCATCCTTGAAGAAGGGCTGCTGGATCTTCCCGGCGATCCGGATTTGACGAACCTGGCCGGCCAGGCGCAGCAGAAGCTGGATAATCCGGTATTGTACGAGGGTCCTGTTTACCATATTTTCTTCCACAGCCTGATCGTCTATCCCGAGCTTTGCTTCACGGGAGACGCCATGTCGGACGGATACAATAAATGGATGACTACGGTCAGGGAGTTCAAGATCATCCTGGACCAGTTGTATGACCGCGGCTACGTTCTGATCGATATCATGGACATGTTTACCTGGGATAATACGGGTAAAGTCATCCGAAAGGATCTTTACCTGCCGGAGGGAACCAGGCCGCTCCTCCTCTCGGTGGACAATGTCAGTTATGAGGCATATCGTTCGGAGGACGGCTTTGCCACACGCCTGGTCCTGGACGACAACCAGGAGGTGGCCACCCTGGTAAAAACCCCGGAAGGAAAGGAAATCATCACCCGTGACGGGGATGTGATGCCCATCCTGGACGATTTTGTGAAGAAGCATCCGGATTTCTCTCCTGCAAATGCCAAGGGAATCATCGCCCTCAACGGTTATGAGGGCATATTGGGCTACCGTACCAACCGGAACAATCCCCATTGGGAACAGGAAAAGTCGAAAGTGCTGCCCATTGTGGAAGCCCTCAAATCAAACGGATGGCGCATCGCCAATCACAGCTGGTCCCATTCCCGCATCTTTTCGGACAAGCGCATAACCCTGGAAGAACTCATCAGCGATACGGAGAAATGGGAGGAAGAAGTGGCTTCCATAACCGGAACCACCCCCATCTATATCACGCCCTTCGGTATTGAACTCCCGCCCGACGATCCAAGGATGCGCTACCTGGTCTCCCGGGGATACCATATCTTCTGCAGCGTAGGAAACCGCGCCTATTATCACATCTTCGGGGACTATGTCATGATGGAGCGTATCAATATTGACGGATACAAGATGAACTATTCCCGCAAAGCCCTGGAACCGCTCATTGACATTGATGCGGTCTACGATCCGGCAAGGCCGCCCATGCAGTAAACCGGCTCCAGACATTGCGGATTTACTTCCTGAAAGGAACCTTTCGCTTCCGCATGCAATAAAGCCGCAGGCTATACGCCTGCGGCTTCCGTATTTGAGATGAGTAGGTCTGTAAGCCGGGTTCTGTCGAGAATGATCATCTATCCAGGCCATGTATTGCTACATGGCTCCAGCCACCTCTGAGGAACAGGCGGGCCACCTATCGCTCCTCGTCACGGTGTTGCTCCAGGTGGGGTTTGCAGAGCGCCCTTCGTTGCCGTCGGGCCGGTGAGCTCTTACCTCGCCTTTCCACCCTTGCTGAGGAGAAAGCGCTTGCCGGTTCCGGCAGGAACCATCCACACTTTTCATCCCCAGCGGTTTATTTCTGTTGCACTTTCCTTGAAGTCGCCTTCACCGGGTATTACCCGGCACCCTGCCCTGCGGAGCCCGGACTTTCCTCGTGCGCGGCCTTTCGGCACTGCGCCCGCGACCATTCAACCTACTCATCATCACGTACATTATAATGGACTTGTAATTATATAATATACCTGGTTCATCAGTCAATGGAAGAAACCGCCTTGAAAATGTCCGAACCCTCCCACTCAAGCACTTCCAGTTCCGGGAATGACTCCCTCAGCATTTGGGAAAAACCCCTGACGAAGATGATCTCGCTCTGGTAGTGGCCGGCATCAAGGGTATAGATATTCCGGTAGTTGAGCACCAGCGCATCATGATACTTCAGATCGCCTGTCAGCAGCACGTCGGGCTTTATGCGCAGCAAATCATCCATGAACTCATGACCAAAAGAGCCATTGAGGACAGCCACCCTGGAGACCTGTTCCGGCCGCCTGCCCACCTCTCTCATGGTTTTCATCCCCAGCTTGCTGCCGAGAAGCCCCAGGAAATCCTTATAGGCCAGCGGGGACCTGTAGGAACCCCATCTGCCGATGCCGTGCCCGGCGTCCGGAATCCTTCCGGGGCTGAGCACATGAATTTCATCCAGCTCCAGTTCGCGACAAATCAGGTCCCCCATGCCGCCCCGGGCTGAATCAAAATTGGTATGGGCACTGTATACCGCAATCCCATGGGTGATGGCAGCGTACAGGATCGCACCCTCGGGCGTATTGGGGCTGAAAGTCTTAAGCGGCCTGAATACGCAGGGGTGATGCGAAATGACCAGACTGGCGCCTTTTTCCCGGGCATATGCCAGCACCGCCTCATCCACATCCAGGCAAACCACGGCTTTATTCACCATCTGATCTTCGCTGCCGATGATGAGCCCGCTGTTGTCATAGCTTTCCTGCAAATGAAGGGGTGCGATCCCCTCGATCCAGTCCATGATTTCCTTCAGTCTCATACCATCACCTCATCGTTCAAGTTCCTCAAATACAGTATACCATGCCGCAAAAAGCACAACACCGCATGGTTAGACCATCACTGCGGTCATTTTATGGCTGTTTCGCCGCTCCTTCAAAGTTCCATCGGCCTGTGCCATAAGCCGATAAAGCCAGGGCGGCCTTGCCAAAAGCTTCCTGAAAACAGATACGGGAATAACGGCGGCTATTTGCCGAACAGGCTGCCATAGAGGCGTTCCATGTCCTTAAGCAGATTTTCTTCCTGTTCCAGGTTGGGGGCAGGACAGGCAGCTTTTTTCAAGCCATCAACGATTTTTCTCTGCCGCCGCATCCGGTCGCATAGCCATGCTTTCAGCAGCGGATCCCTTTTGCGTATGAGCCCTTCGCCGACAGTCGCATAAACCGGGTCTTTCCTGGCCCTTGCGCTTGCCTTCGCGTCATGGCAGACTGCCAGCACCTGGTACAGCTTGCTTCCCTCCTGAATCAGCGCTTCATCCACCACCGCAAATCCGTGCTGCCAGAGGAAGGGCCTGACCACTTCCTGGGCATGCATGGGCTGCAGAATGATTCTCTTTGCCTTTTTGACCTGTTCGATCCGGGCTTCCAGAAGTTCGGTTATCAGCACGCCGCCCATTCCCGCCAGAACAATCACGTCGGTCTCATCCTCGGAAATGGGCTCCAGGCCGTTCCCCAGCCGGAGTTCCATGGCATCCTGAAGGTTGTAGGCGTCCAGGGTCCTTCTTGCCCGCTCAAGGGGGCCTTCCCGGATATCGGTAGCAATCGCGCAGCGGCAGCGTTTGTTGAGCAGGGCAAAAGCCGGCACCAGGGCATGATCAGTCCCAATGTCGCAGAGCGTATCACATGGGGGTATCATGTCATAGATCAGCCTGAGCCGCCCTTTCAATTCCATATGTTTTCCTCCTTCCTGCGCCATTGCACACCGTCCGGCATTCCTGTTTCAAAAGCTACAAAAAAAGGATGACTTGCCTGTCATCCTTTCCTCCGTGGTGGGCCTTCAGGGACTCGAACCCCGGACCAACCGGTTATGAGCCGGTAGCTCTAACCAACTGAGCTAAAGGCCCGAATGGCTCCTCAAGTAGGACTCGAACCTACGACCCTGCGGTTAACAGCCGCATGCTCTACCGACTGAGCTATTGAGGAACGTTATCCCGCTTAACGGGCAAAATCTATTATACTTAAGAAATCATATGCCGGTCAAGTGGTTGCACAAATTTTTGCCCCCCATATTCTGGCTGCCAGGCTCGGCCGAAAGGAGAGCCCATACGAAAGCCCGGAAAGCCAATCCAGCCCTCCGGGCTTTTGTCTTTTATCATTTGAAAGGTATCGCTATTCTGCCACGATCTTGTGGTAAGATTTCTTGCCCTTGCGGATGATCATTCCCGAATCCTCCAGATCGGATTCGCTGACCATCCTGTCGATGCTGTCCACGCGTTCGTTGTTCAGGTAGAGTCCACCCTGCTGAATCAGCCGTCTGCCCTCTCCCTTTGAAGGCGTCAGGCCTGTGCGGACCAGCAGATCCAGAATGTTGATTCCCTCTTTTAAAACGCTCCTTTCGATAGTCGCAGTGGGCATGTCGTCCGAAGCCACACCCTTGGAGAAGATGGCCTCAGCCGCCTTGTGGACCTTATCGGCCTCCTCCCTGCCGTGTACCAGCGCGGTGACCTCATAGGCCAGGATCTTTTTGGCTTCGTTAATCCGGGCGTCCTTCCATGTCTCCATCTCGTTGATCTGCTCCAGGGGCAGGAATGTCAAGAGTTTCAGGCACCTGATGACATCGGCATCCTGGACATTCCGCCAATACTGGTAGAAATCATAGGGACTGGTCTTCTGCGGATCGAGCCATACGGCCCCCTTCTCCGTTTTCCCCATCTTCTTTCCGTCGCTGGTGGTCAGAAGCTGGAAGGTCATCCCGTAGACCTCCTTGCCTTCCACGCGCCGGATCAGATCGATGCCGCCCAGGATGTTGGACCACTGGTCATCGCCGCCAAGCTGCATGATGCAGTTGTAATCCTTGTAGAGCTTCAAAAAGTCATAGCTCTGCATCAGCATGTAGTTGAACTCAATAAAGGACAGGCCTCTTTCCATCCTGCTCTTGAAGCACTCGGCGGCCAGCATCCGGTTCACCGTGAAATGAACGCCGATTTCCCGCAGGAAACTGATATAGTTCAGGTTCAGAAGCCAGTCCGCGTTGTCCACCATGATGGCTCGGCCATTGCTGAAATCCACCAGATTCCTCATCTGTTCCTTGAAGCGGTTGCCGTTGTGCTGAATCTCTTCCCGGGTCATCATACGCCTCATGTCGGTCTTCCCGGTCGGATCGCCCACCATGGCCGTACCGCCGCCTATGACGGCGATGGGCCTGTGGCCTGCCTTCTGCATATGGGACATGACGATGAGCTGCAGCAGATGGCCGACATGGAGGCTGTCCGCAGTCGGATCAAATCCTATATAAAAGGTGACACTCTCGCTTCCCAGCAACTCCCTGATCTTTTCCTGGTTTGTGGTCTGCGCAATAAAGCCGCGCTCCATAAGGGTATCAAAAACATTGACCTTTGCGTTGTCCATGTCTTATCTTCCTTTCATAACCTGCGTTTGTTGCTGTATTGCCCGCCCGTCGCATCGGCAGAACCGGGCCGAAATGCCCAGGCAGGTTTCAAGGCTGCCTGGGCAGCCAGACTTTATTAAGGATTCTACCAAACTGCAAGAAAAAAAGGAAGCCCCCCGCCAGGCATTCGAAACCTTTCCCGGGCGCTGAAAATCCACCGGCCTGTCGTCAATGACATGTAATGGAAGCCAAAAGAGTATTACGGCCCTATGTTTTGTGCTATAATATTGTAGATAATCAGGAATAATCTCATATACCGGCTGACAGGATGAACGATGCCCAAAACTTGCTTCAGCAATCTGGAGGAATTTGAATGGACAGAAAAAACAGGCCCAGTCCCAAAGGCCTTAATAAGTCCGATGTACCCATCGGAAAAAATACCTATCAAAGCAAACCGAAGCGGACGCCGTTGTCCATCGCTCTGAAGATCATTCTGAGCGTGGTGATCGTCGCCTTCATGCTGATCATTATGGCCGGCAGCGCCCTGGGTGGTGTTCTGGCCGGCAGCATATACGGTCTGATTCGTACAACACCCGTTCTGGAGCCCAGCATCCTCAAGCCCACGGGCTTGAACTCGTTTGTCTATGACTCGGAAGGCAATATCATCGCTGAGCTGAAGCGGGAAGAAAACCGTGTCTGGATAGACTATGAGGATATCCCCAAGAAGCTCATCGATGCCTACATTGCCGTCGAGGACAAGCGTTTCATGGAGCATAACGGTATTGACCTGAAACGAATCGGCCGGGCTATCCTGACATATGTCATGCATTTTTTCAACTCGTCCGTTGAGATTGAAGGCGGCAGCACCATTACCCAGCAGCTTATCAAGAACCTGACCCAGAACCAGGAGATCACCATCAAGCGTAAGATCCAGGAACAGTGGCAGGCTATCCAGTTGGAAAAGGGGCTGACCAAGGAAGAGATCCTAACCTATTACCTGAACAACGTGCCCATGGGCGGCACCTTTAAAGGCATTGAAACAGCCGCGAAAGGCTATTTCGGCAAGGACGTGAGGGAACTGTCCCTGGCCGAGTGCGCCAGCCTTGCCGGCATCACCAACTGGCCCAGCAAGTACATGCCCATCAACGAAGACAATATCAAGGCCAATCTGGAAAGGACCAGAATGATTCTCGGGCTCATGCTGGAGCAGGGAAAGATCACACAGGCCGAATATGAAGAGGCCATGGCCGAAGAGATACAGTTCAAGTATAATCCTGAGGCAGGCAAGGTGATGCAGACCAGCAATCAGTCCTATTTTGTGGACGAGGCCATCAAGGCCGTCAAGAGCGAGCTCATGAAGAAATATCAATATAACGAGCAGGCTGCCCTGGACATCATCTACAACGGCGGTATCCACATTTACACCACGTTGCAGCCCAAGGTACAGGCGGCACTGGATGAGGTTTTCACCAATCCCGAATTCTTTGATTATGATAACCCGAGAACCGAGGAACTTCCTCAGGCGGCAATGACAATCATTGAACCAACCACCGGATATGTCCGGGGCCTTTACGGCGGCCGGGGCCAAAAGGAAGGGAGCGTTTTCAACAGGGCTACCCAGGCCGAGCGTTCCCCGGGTTCTTCCATCAAGCCCATACTGGTTTACGCTCCGGGTATCGAGACACGCAAGATTACGGCTGCAACGGTTGTGGACGATGTCCCGCAATACCTGAACAACAAAACGCCCGACAAGATATGGCCGAAGAACGTTGAGAATAAGAACTTCGGGCTTACGGCGGCCCGCGACGGTCTTTTCCGTTCAAGAAATGTTGTGGCAGCCCTGCTTCTGAAAGACTATGTGGGAATCGATACCGGCCTGGATTACCTGGCTCGGGTAGGTATCGACAGGAAGGAAGAGCAATACCTGTCCATTGCCATGGGCGGCTTCAACAGGGGCATGACGACCCTTCAGATGGCCAGCGCTTTCACGGTGTTTGCCAACAAGGGCGTGTATACCGAACCGATATTCTTTACAGAGGTCAAGGATGCCAACGGCAATGTCATCCTTTCCTCGATGCCCAAGAGACAGCAGGTTTATTCCGAGCAGACCGTGTTCATCATGAACAGCATGATGCAGGATGTTGTGACAAGGGGTACGGCTGCCCCCTATGGTATTGTGAAATACACCGAAACCTACACCGACACTAACGGCAAGGAAAAGGAGCGTACCGTGACAATCCCCTCTGCCGGTAAGACCGGAACGTCCGATGAAACCAAGGACAAATGGTTTGTCGGATTTACACCGTACTATGTGGGCGCCACCTGGTACGGTTACGACAAGGCGGTCACCCTGACATCCGCCGAGAACACCGCGGCACTGAAAATATGGAATGCGGTCATGACCAAGATTCATAAGGATATGAAGCTGGAACCGGCCGAGTTCTTTACGGAGACACCGCCCAACATCGTGACCAGGACGATCTGCATGGATTCCGGCAAAATCGCCACAGAGCTGTGCAAGGCCGATCCAAGGGGCTCCAGGGCCCGCACCGAATACTTTATCCAGGGCACCGAACCGGCCTACAGCGATGTCTGCACCACCCATGTGGCCGCAAGGGCCTGCAAGGACGCCAAGGATGCCCAGGGCCGCATGCTTCTGGCCACTGAGTACTGTCCGGCTGGTTCAGTCTTCGATCGGGTATACATCAAGCGTCCTGTGCAATACATGCCGCCGTTCCCCAACAGCCCCTATCCGGAGGACGTTGTCTACGAGCTGCCCGAAGGTGAGTACTGCACCATCCATGGCCCGCATTCGGTGCTGGTTCCGCCGGTGACCGAAGTGAATCCGCCCGCTCCCCCAACTCCCGGCAATGCATCGGGCATCCAGTACCCGGGAAACCCGGATAGCCTGATCCCTGACCATGAAATACCGGGAAATGCCCCTGATGACGAGGATTGGTTTTTACCGGAGAATCCCGGCGGAAGAGGAAAGGGCGGGAAAAGGAGATAACGGCTGAATCACACAGACTATTGAAAAAGCGGAGCGCAAGGCTCCGCTTTTATTCTTCCCCCTCAGGCCCGCCCGAGGCATCCGTTTTTTCACTCCGGGGCGGCTTGGGTCCGAAATACTGGTAGTAATAGCATAAAAGTCCGCCATTGAACAGTTTCCTGTTCTTGTCGGCCTTTTTGCCGAAAAACCGTTCAAACTGGGGATCCGCGTTGAGGATATAAAACGACCAGGTATCCAGCCGTCTGAACACCTCCCCCATGGTCCTGTAAAGGCGCGCATTCTCCTTCTTCTCGCCGATTCTCTCTCCATAGGGCGGATTGGTGACAATAAAGCCGTACTTATATTTCGAGGACAAATCGGCCACATCCCTGATCTGAAGATGGATGCTGTCCTGCACGCCGGCCTGGCGGGCATGATACTGGGCAATGCTGATAGCTTCGGGATTGATGTCATAACCCTGGATGATCCGCTCACCGTCCGGAGGCTTTATCAGGCTCCTGGCCTCGTCCAGCGCGCGGTACCAGACGGTCTTGGGTATGATGGGCCACGACTGGCTGTCAAAATCCCGTTCCAGGCCCGGCGCAATGTTGCGGGCCATCATGGCCGCTTCGATGGGGATGGTCCCCGAACCGCAGAAGGGATCAATCAGCGGCCTTCCGGGCGACCAGCGGCTGATCATGAGCAGGGCTGCCGCCAGGCTTTCCTTCATGGGCGCCGTATAGGCCAGGGTTCGGTAACCGCGCTTGTGCAGGCTGTCACCGCTGGTATCGATGGCCAGAGTCGCCACATCGTTGAGCAGGTTGAACTCTATCCTGTACCGTGGCCCGGTCTCCGGAAAGACCTCCAGACCATAGACCTTTTTCAGTCTCTCCACCACGGCCTTTTTAATGATGGCCTGGCAGTCGGATATGCTCATGAGGGTTGATTTGACGCAGTTCCCGGTTACAGGAAACTGGGCATCCTTGGGGAGCCACTCCTCCCAGGGAAGGGCCTTTGTTCCCTCAAAAAGCGCATCAAAGGTTCTGGCCTCGAATTTGCCGATAAAGACATAAACGCGTCCGGCACTGCGGAGCCAGATATTGGCGCGGCAAATGGCTTCGTAATTCCCTGTAAAAAAAATCCTGCCGTTGTCGGTATGGGTATCCTGGTAGCCCAGACGTTTCAGTTCCCGGGCTACCACGGATTCCACTCCGAACGCGGCTGTTGCGAATAACTTTAACTGCTGCATATTTCAACCTTTCTTGCTCGGCACACAACGATTCAAATGCTGATGATCTTATTATTTCAAAAAGCCATTCAGTTATTGAAAGCATGAGCCTCCCAAGAATTCCCGCAGGATGGAGTTGGGCGGGATATCGTCGGCGGGTATCTGCAGAAAATAGCTTAAAAATTCAATCAGGCGTCTGGCCTCCGAATACTGTGGCATATCCCGGGTAATGGCGTTGAGCAGCGGAAGGGCATAGCCCTTTAGGACCAGCAATTCATAAATGAGGGATGAATTGAACATTACATCGGCCTCCTGCTGGAACGGGAAGATGTTCCGCTCTTCCCCACGCCTTACGGCAGGCCACATGTCTATGGTCTCGGGCGCCGTGGTGCCCCTGAAAAGGTTATCCCGGACAATGCGCCTCAGCAGCCGCAGGTCGGTGGTGGGTATGCGGTTGTGCTGGTCTATCCGCATGGATGTGATAGCGCTGACATAGATCTTGAATTTGTCGGCATCATCAATATCGCTTGTCAGCCTGGGATTCAGCGCATGGATACCTTCAATGATTACAACGCAGCCATCTTCCAGCTTCATTCTCCGGCCGTTGAACTCCCGCTGACCCGTAACGAAGTTAAAGGTAGGCACATCGATCTCCTCGCCCTTCAGGAGCGCATTCATACTCTTATTGAAGAATTCCAGGTCAACCGTCTCCAATGCTTCATAATCGGGTTTTCCATCCTCGTCCAGAGGAGTCCGGGTCTTGTCTACAAAATAGTCATCCACCGATATGTTCAACGGTCTCAAACCGTTCACCCTGAGCTGTATGCCCAGACGTCTGGCAAAGGTTGTTTTCCCTGAGGATGACGGACCGGCAATCAGGATGATCCTTTTTTTCTGCTGGAGGATCATATCGGCGATTTGCGCGATCTTCTTCTCGTGGAGCGCTTCGGAGATCAGGATAAACTCATGTATCCTGCCCTTTTTGACCACTTCGTTCAGTCGGCCTACATCCTCAACGCCCAAGATCTTAATCCAGTTGGTATATTCGGTGAATACATCGAAAAGCTGCTTTGGCAGCGTGACGTCAGGAAGCCGTGTGGGGTTCTCCTTTTTCGGGACAATCAACACAATCCCGTCGTTCTCAGCCGCAAGTCCAAAGAGTTTCAAGTACCCGGTGCTGGGCACCATATAGCCGTAGAAGTAATCCTCTATGTCGTCAAAGGTGTACATGGAAACATAATCCTTTTCGCGGAACTCAAGGGCGCGGTAGCGATCCTCCCTGCCCTTGTTCAGGAAGATCCTGCGGGCTTCGTCAATGGGCACCACCCGCTTGACGAACCTGTGGTCCTGCTCGACCAGTTCCCGCATGCGTTTCTCCAGGCGCTCCACATCCTCAGGGGTAACCTTGTAATCCACAATTTCAAAGAACACGCCCCTTCTTACTGAATGTCTCACCTGGAGTTCCTTATCCGGAAAAAGATCATGGACAGCCTTAATCAGCAGGAACTTAAGGCTCCTCTGGTAGATGCGGATGCCGTCATCGCTGCTTAAGTCCACAGTGGTAATGTCCGATTCCTGTTCAATGGGAAAGGTCAGTTCCCGGATTTCATTATTGACCACTGCCGCAACAATCTGGGACCCCATCTTTCCTTTGAGATCCCGAACCAGTTCCTCAATCCTGGTTCCCCTGGCAACTTCCATCTCCCGGCCGTTCAATCGGATCCTGATTCCTTGGTTTGACATATCCCACTCTCCTCGTTACGCATTGACTTGGCCATGAACGGATTACGTCCGGATTACTCAACCTCTTCTTATTATATTACCCTTACAAGGCGCTGCCAGTCAAAACCATGGCTGATTATTTTTTCACAGGCCTGCCCCTTCTCCCTCACACATTATCCGGCCTGTACATAATATGAAGAAGGAACAAGCCCGGAGGTACCGGCAACAATGGAAAAACTTGAAATAGCCACTATCTATACCGGTAACAGCTGCACCGGTGAAGCCATTATCATTCCGGCCATGCCCGTCAATCCCGAATACGCAACGGCCTATGTCCGGTATCAAACCTATGGTAAAACCTTCACACCAGAGGAAGGCCTCAAGCAGGGCACCATCTTTCCGGAACTGATGGATTTCTGGGTCAACTGATAATGGAGGTGAACAGGTATGGATGGCAAGAATGAACTCCTGGAACAGATACGAGCAACAGATTTTGCCCTGATCGAGCTCAACCTGTTTCTGGATACACACCCGTCGGACGAAAATGCGCTGAAAGATTTCAGGATGCTTGCTGAAACCCGGGAAAAACTTTACAGGCAATTCACCCAGAAATATGGTCCGCTGAAAGCAGTTGACGGGGCCACAAGCGACTGCTGGCTCTGGATCAACGATCCATGGCCATGGGACCAGATGAAGTGGGAAGAACTGAAAGGAGGTATGGCAAATGTGGGTTTACGACAAGAAAACCGAGTATCCGATTAATATTAAGAAGCCTGACCCAAGAATGGCCAAACTGATTCTGACACAATACGGCGGTCCCAACGGCGAGTTGGCCGCATCCCTTCGTTACCTGAGCCAGCGTTACGCGATGCCGAACAAGGAATCCAAGGCAATACTGACAGACATCGGCACCGAAGAACTCGCCCACTTCGAAATGATCGGCACCATGATCTCCCAGCTTGTGAAGGACGTTCCTCCCAAGGAACTGGAAAGAATGGGGTTTGGCTCAATTTACGCCATCCATGGCAAAGGCGTCTACCCTTCCGATTCCAACGGTGTTCCGTTCACTGCCGCTTACATCGAATCCATGAGCGATCCCATCACAAACCTGAACGAAGACATGGCAGCCGAGCAAAAAGCCCGTTCCACTTATGAATTTTTGATCAACATGGCAGACGATCCCGACGTCATCGAACCCCTGCGTTTCCTGAGGGAACGTGAAGTGGTCCACTACCAGCGGTTCGGCGAAGCCCTCCGGATCGTTCAGGAAGCCATGCGCCGGAAGAAGATGTATTACAAGCCCAACAATCCGGCAGGGCTTGCTGTAAATCCCAATCCCGATATCAAGGATATAGTTGAAAAGTTGAACATGGCAAACCCGGTTAACCCCAATCCCGTCTCACCGCTGAACATACATAATATACCCGGGCCCATCCTGCCCGATACCAAACAGGACAACAAAAAGAAGCAATAAAAGCGTGCGGTAATTGAAGCAGACCTGAAAAAGGCCTGCTTTTTGTTTATTGTAGCAGACTGTCTTTTAAGTTTACTGATGACTTCCTGATATAGGCCTGTCTAAAGCTCGGACACTCATGGACTCCCCTGTTCCGGATTGACGAGGATATGTTACAATTGATAAAGCAAAAATAAAAACGAATCAACCATCAAACTGTTTTGAGAATCGTACAGGATACCGAAAGGCAGGCATTGCTTTGAAAGCAGAAAGAATCTATCCAAAAGCAATCATTACCGCCAAGGGAACGCGTTGGGTGGAAAACGGCCATCCCTGGATATACGAGGCAGAGATCAAGGAATTGTCATCGGAGCCGGAGAACGGCTCCCTGGTGGACGCGGTCAGCGAAAAAGGAAAATATCTCGGAACGGGTTTTTACAGCAAGCACAGCAAAATCCGCATCCGCCTGATATCCAGAAACGCCAACGACACCTTTGACGAAGCATTCTGGCGTCGGCGCATCCAGTATGCCTGGGACTTCCGCAGGACGGTGATGCGGGACGATCTTTCCTGCTGCCGCATCATATTCGGCGAGGCGGACGGATTCCCCGGGCTGACCATGGACCGATTCAACGATATTCTTGTCACGCAGACATTATCCATAGGCATGGAGCGCTTAAAGCCCGTGATCATCCCCGCAGCGGTTGAAATACTGCGCAATTCCGGAGAAAAAATCTCTGGCGTATATGAGCGCAACGATGTCTCCATTCGTCAGTTGGAAGGGCTGGAGGAATATAAAGGCTGGTATATGCCGGAAACCCTTGGAAAGCCCGAAAGTACCAGGACCCGGATTTGCGAAAACGGTATTTATTACGACGTGGATGTGGAAAACGGCCAGAAAACCGGGTTCTTTCTTGACCAGAAATACAACCGCCTTGCCGTGGCCCGTATTGCAAGGGATAAAAGGGTTTTGGACTGCTTCACCTATACGGGCTCCTTTGCCTTAAACGCTGCCGCCGGCGGCGCACTGTCGGTCACGGCGGTCGATGTGTCGGAATCCGCCATCCAAATGGCCAGGCATAACGCCATCATCAACAACCTGCAGGATCGGATCTCCTTCCAGACCGCGAATATTTTCGATTTGCTTCCGGAGCTTGAACGGCAGGCTAAAAAGCAATTCGATCTCATCATCCTGGATCCGCCGGCCTTTACGAAATCCAGAAAGACGGTATCCAGCGCAGAAAAAGGGTACAAGGAAATCAATTACCGGGCCATGAAGCTCCTCCTCAGGGGCGGTTATCTGGCCACGGCTTCCTGCAGCCATTTCATGTCCCACGAAAAATTCGAAAAGATGCTTCTTTCCGCCGCCTCGGATGCCAAGGTGGAACTCAAGCAGATAGAGGTCCGGCAGCAGAGCCCGGATCATCCCATCCTGTGGAATGTGCCTGAAACCGATTATCTGAAGTTCTACCTGTTCCAGGTGATTTGAGGCGCTCTTGCAGCGGATTTGGCAGGATTACTGTGCTGAAACTTGCCTGATTGATGCTGAAAACGCCGGCGGATACCGCCGGCGTTTCATAAGTCACCAAGTGAGTTATGCTGCTTCTTCCTTGTGCTTTTTATCCTTGAAATGCTCCCTGGTCAGCCTGATGACCACAGGGCTTAAGGCAAGCAGGGCAATCAGGTTCGGGATAGCCATGAAACCATTCAGCATATCGGCAATGTCCCAGACAAGCCCTATTTTCATCATGGCACCGATAACGACCACAATGACGAACACAATCTGATAAATGCGCCCGGCTTTTGTTCCGAACAGGTATTCAAAGCAGCGGGTACCATACAGTGACCAGGTAAGCAGCGTGGACAGGGCGAACAAGGTGATGCCAACGGCAATAATCAGGGCTCCCGTTTTGTCTCCAAGGACAGTACCAAATGCTGCAGAGATAAGAGGGGTTCCGCCTTCACCGCCCCAATCCGGGCTGACGCCTCCGCGGGCCGCGGATGTAAGCAGTACCAAAGCTGTCATGGAACAGAGGATGATGGTATCCATGAATACTTCGAATATGCCGTACAGACCTTGCATAACCGGATTCTTCTCGCTGGTAGCCGCATGGGCCATCGGGGAAGAACCAAGACCGGCCTCGTTGGAAAACACGCCGCGGGCAACGCCTTTCTGAATGATGGTCTTTGTTGTGATACCAACCGCACCGCCGAATGCGGCCTGAACCGAGAAAGCGTTTCCGAATATCCAACTGAAGGCTGTGCCGATATAGCGGCCGTTGCAAACCAGTACAACAATGGATGCGAGTATGTAGATAACCGCCATGACGGGAACCAGTTTTTCCGTGACTGAACCAATTCTTTTGATTCCGCCCAAAAGAACCAGAGCACAAATGGTAGCCATGATAATACCTATTATCAGACTGGTCAAAGGAATGGTCTGATTAAACAATTGAAAACTGACAGCCGAGGTATTACCGCCGAATGCATCAATCGCGTTGTTGACCGATGTGGCAATGGTGTTGACCTGCGCCATATTGCCTATGCCAAATGCTGCAAATGCGCCGAAAACGCAGAAGATGGAGCCCAGCCAGGCCCAGTTCTTACCAAGACCATTCTTTATATAGTACATCGGGCCGCCAACCCAGTCGCCCTGATCATTGCGCTCGCGATATTTAACGGCCAGGACCGCTTCGGAATATTTGGTAGCCATTCCAAACAAAGCGGAAAGCCACATCCAGAACACAGCACCAGGACCACCCGCAACAATGGCTCCCGTGACACCTGCAATGTTGCCGGTGCCGACAGTCGCTGCCAAAGCAGTCGTGACGGCCTGCCAGGGAGAAATCTCTCCATGACCAGCCTCGTGCTTCTTAAACATCTTGCCAACGGTGTTTTTCAAGACATAGCCGAAGTGTGAAAACTGTGGGAAGCGCATACGGACGCTGAGATAGACGCCTGTGCCTACCAGGAGGATCAGCATCACCGGTCCCCACGCAAAGTTGTCAAGCTTAGTGATGATTTCACTGAATGTCATGGTGCATCTCCTTTAATTACGCGCTTTGCGCGAATTTTAGCACAAGAATAAGAAAAGCGTTCCGGGATACCGGAACGCAGACTTGAGCCAAAACCGCCTGAATTATCAGGAACGGTTCATCCGTTCTGTCCTTTTGCCTGAGAGATTGGGCATATTTATGCCTTGCCCCTTCGGCCTCCGCTGCAAGCGGATGTCTCCAGAACGCCGTCTGCCGACAGTCCTTTTACCTGGTAGTATCGCTCCTTCGGTCGGGGATATCCCCTGTCTCCTGTCGGTTTCAACCGGTAGCCGTTTGATCTTGAATTAGATTTCATTATACGCTAATCTGCCAAAATTACAATATGTTTTTTAAAATGGTCTTATTTTCCTTATGATTAAGTGGGTTATTTCCCATTACCGGGACTGTCGGCTACTTTATTTTCAGATTTGATCTTCTTCCTGTTGCGTAAGTTTTCTGAACCGATGGTAAGCTTCGTCCCATGTTTCTGTATTCTTCGGTTCGTAAACATCCAACGGGAATGATTCCCGTATCAGGCTACGCGCTTCGTTTAAGTCCTTCACCTCTCCCCTGGCGATGAGTTGGCAGATGATATTGCCGATGGCCGTGGCTTCCACAGGTCCCGCCAGGACCGCTTTCCCTGAGCAATCGGCTGTGAGTCTGTTCAAAATCCTGTTCTTGCAGCCTCCACCCACGACGTGAATGGTATTGAGCCTGCGTCCTCTCACATACTCCAATTCCTCGGCCACCAGCCTGTATTTCAGGGCCAGGCTTTCGAGCACGCAGCGGATAATCTCTCCCTTGGATCCGGGGACTTTCTGTCCTGTTCTCTCGCAATAGGCCTGTACTTTCCGCGGCATGTCCCCCGGCGTGAAAAAGCTGTCATCGTTCGGATCGATAAAGCATTGGAAAGGCGCGCTTTCCTCCGCCTGTCGGTCCATCTCATCAAAACTCAGGGCTTGTCCTTCCCTTTGCCAATACCGCCTGCATTCCTGGATGATCCACAAGCCCATGATATTCTTCAGCACTCGCTTATTCCGGATAACTCCACCCTCATTGCTGAAGCTCAGGCTGAATGTGGTATCGTTGATAAGGGGCTCGCCGGATTCAATTCCCATCAGCGACCATGTACCGCTGCTTATGTAGGCATAATCCTCTCCCGAAGCAGGAACGGCGGCTACAGCGCTGGCCGTGTCATGTCCGGCCACAGCGATGGCCTCCATAGAAGGAATATTCAGTTCTTTCAGTACATCCTCCCTGATGGGGCCGACCCGTGTACAAGCGTCGATAATTTCCGTAAAGATATGCGAGGGTATGCCCATTTTCTCCATCATGTCCCTGTCCCAGTCGCCGGTATGCACGTCCAGAAGCTGGCTCGTGCTGGCAATGGTGTATTCGGTGGACTTGATTCCTGTCAGGAAATAACGTAAGAGATCCGGAGTAAACAGAAGGGTTTCAGCCTTGTCCAGGATGTGAGGCTGCTGTTTTTTCGCAGCCATAAGCTGGTATAAGGTATTGAACTTCATGAACTGAAGGCCGGCCCGTTCATACATCTGTTTCTTGGGACACAGCTCAAATGCGGCCT
This sequence comes from Thermoclostridium caenicola, assembly GCF_900142095.1. Taxonomy (GTDB): domain Bacteria; phylum Bacillota; class Clostridia; order DSM-8532; family DSM-8532; genus Thermoclostridium_A; species Thermoclostridium_A caenicola. The sequence goes on from NZ_FQZP01000034.1 coordinate 24,393, forward strand.
CTATCATGCCATCGGTCCGGTTATCGCGATAATGATAAGGATTTCCCAACAGATCCCCGTTTACGTCCAGAAGACCATAATCCACACCCCAGGTGTCAATCCCAATGCTGTCAGCTTTATACCCCATGCCGGCGGTCTTCAGAATCCCTTGCTTGATCTCATGGTAAAGCCTCAGAATGTCCCAATAAAGGCTTCCATTGACCATAACCGGCTCATTGGGAAAGCGGTGGGTTTCTGCCAACTCCAACCTGCTTCCGTCATAGCATCCGGCCATGGTCCTACCGCTGCCGGCACCAAGGTCGACGGCTATCATGGTCATTTTTTTCATCTTTTATCCCCCCTTTTTCATTATACACAAAACACTTTAAGGGAAGGAATATGAAAATCCTCATGAGAACATTAATTTAAGATTCTGCAGTTACATCCGGATGAAGAAATCAGGTTCCCTGCTTAATTCCAGACTTCGGCAAGTCAAGAAAATGATCAGCAGGCTTATAGAATAAAATCAAATTCTTCGGAGAGCAGATCCCAGATCCTTTCTTGGAATAAGGTATAATAGAAACCGGGAGGTCTTATGAAAAGGGTAGTCTTTCTGGTGGATATGAACGCCTTTTATATCAGCTGCGAAACCACCCGGCGTCCTGAGTTGGCCGGTATTCCTGCGGCTGTAGCCGGCGATCCCAAAAAGCGCAGCGGCATCATCCTGGCCGCCAATTACGAGGCACGCAAATACGGCGTTAAAACCACCATGACCGTGGGAGAAGCCCAAAAACGCTGTCCAGAAATCATACTGGTCCCTCCTGATCACAGCTTCTACGAGGAGAAATCCAGGCAGGTCATGGAACTTCTCTCAGGCTATACGCCGATCATCGAGCAAGCCTCCATTGATGAGGCATGGCTTGACATGACAGGATGCGAAATTCTTTCAGGGCAGCCCCGTGCCGCGGCCGAGCGGATAATGGCGGATATCAGGGACAAGCTGGACCTTATGTGCTCCATCGGCATATCCGAAAACAAGTTCCTGGCCAAAATGGCCGCCGAGATGAAAAAGCCCATGGGAATCACCGAGCTCTGGGTCCACGATGTGCCTGAAAAGCTCTGGCCCCTGGACGTTAAAGCCATGTACGGGATTGGCAACAAGACCGCCCAACTTCTTGCGAATCTCAACATCCGGACTATTGGCGAACTGGCCAAAGTGGATCCCGCCGTGCTTTCAGAGAAGCTGGGCAAGTTCGCCTTTGAGATTCACCAGAAGGCCAACGGCATAGACAACGATCCGGTAACACCCCATTCCCCCGATGAGATGAAATCCATCGGCCGATCCACCACCCTGCCCGAGGACATCACCGATCTGGAGGAAGCCCGCAAAGTGATCATGGAGCTTTCTGAGGAAATAGCCATGTCGGCCCGCCGGCACAACAAAAAGGGGCGTACCGTGCAGATAACCATCAAGTACAGCGATTTTAAGACCATCACCAGGCAGACAAGGATCTCTCCCACCAACCTTGCACGGGATATCATGCAGGCCGGATTCATGCTGCTGGAGAAGAACTGGAACCGATTCAGGCCGGTGCGCCTTTTGGGCATCAGCATCAGCGGGTTCGAAGAAGATTTTTGCGACCAGGTATCCTTGTTCGAACAGGCCAATATCGGCCACGACAGGGTGAAAGAGGAAAAGCTCGAGAGGACCCTGGACCAGCTCAGGCTAAAATACGGCCTGGATAAAATCAGCCGAGCTGCACTGATCAAAAGGGATCCATCATAGTTATTCCACAGTTTGCGTCACGGCAAATACCTTTTTACTGCATCAGTGTCAAAAGGTAAATAGCCGATTTCCCAAATGCTGTCCTCATGTCGTGCGCATGAGTTACGCATCAGTTCCTCCGTGGCCCTTCCCCGGAGCTTTTCTTGTGGATAACCTGTATGATATCTTACAAAAAGGTCATTTCCAAGCTATCCGTTTTTGTCATGGATATAATTGACAATTACCACTTGTCTGAATTATGATAGGAACTGTTGCTTCCAGGCAGCATCTGTTCAGACTGGCATGTCTGTGAAATTCTTCATGCAGCAAACGACACAAAACGGAAAGTGAGGATTAATCAAATGAAAAAACACATCATGAAACGCATTTTGGTATTGGCTTTCACCGTTGTGGCAGCTCTTGTGTTCCTGTCCTGCTCCAGAGCATCCGTAAAGGATAATGACTATACTGAACCGGAGCGGGAAGACATCATTGAGACGGAAAAACAGGACGAAGACATCTCGCAGGGTGAAGCCGATGACCGGAAAGAAGCATCGGACAATGGCACCGTATCTTCCGATGCGGAAGCAGTTCAGTTTGAAGACAAGGCCATCGAAAACGCCGTCCGTCAGCACGTTGGGAAATCGACAGGTACGATACTGAAAAGTGATTTGACCGGTATTAAATCTATAACCATCGATAAAGTCTGGAACAAAGATGAGCATACCATCTACTTAGGCTGGACCGAATATAACGGTGTAGGCAAAGTAGAAACCATCAATGACCTGAAAGCATTTCCTGATTTAAGGTCGTTGTGTATTTATGGCCCGGTTGACGACCTGAGCATATTGGGAAAACTGAAACAACTTGAGGAACTTGAGATAACGAACTGTACCTATAGCGACATCAGCGCTTTGGATAATTTGACCAACCTTCGCAGATTAAGGCTGGAAAACACTGACCTGACTGATATAGGTACACTTGAGAATCTGACCAATCTTGAAGCGCTGAAACTGGGCAAGAATCAGATCAGCGACATAAGTGTCCTGAGCAATCTGACCAATCTGACATACCTGGATTTGGGTACAAACAAGCTCAGTGACATCAGCGCACTCCAGAACCTCACAAACCTGGAAACGCTCTATCTGGTGCAAAATGAAATAGAAGACATCAGCGCGCTGGAAGCGCTTAAGAACCTCAAATTGCTGTCAATGATGACAAACAAAATCAGCGACATCAGTCCATTAAAGGATATGGCAGAGCTTACCGATTTAAACCTGTCAGATAATAATATCAGTGACATCAGCGCTCTGGGTGGACTGAGCAATCTCACCAACCTGGATCTGGGCGCCAATAATATCAGCAATATCAATGCATTGGCCGGACTTTCCCAACTGGAAAGATTGCATCTGGGCGGGAATCCCATAAAGGACATCAGCGTGCTGAAGGGATTATCCAATCTTCAAAGTGTAAGCCTCTACAGCACCCCAATCAGCGAGAGTGCTATTGAGGATCTCAAAAAGGCATTGCCTGAAACGGATATATCCTATTAAAAATCAAAGAATGAGTGGCATTGCCAAAAAATGGGCTTCCGAAAATCGCGAGCCCGTTTTTTATGTTTAGACAGAACACAAACAGCTGTGCAGGATATATAGTCTCCTGCACTTTTTAATTAAAGTACCAGGTCCGACAGGCGCACGTCCGGATTTCCCAGCCGTCGTTTTGCCACAAAGGAACCGTGGCAGTCCGAGCCGCCGGTTATCAGAAGGCCATGTTCCATGCAGAACGCCCGGGTATACCGGGTTACTTCCTCGCTGTTCTCAATATGATAGCATTCAACACCCTGGATCCCCATCTTCAGCATATCATGAAGCACAGCCCGGTAATCCGGGTTATAGAAGCCGGTGCCTGGATGGGCAAGGACAGCGTATCCGCCTGCCTTTTTTATGATAGCAATGACCTCATCCGCAGGATGGAACCCGGGCGGCTCCGACAATGGCGAATCCTCCGGAAACAGGGCGAAGAACTCCTTATAATCCGTGCAGAGCCCTTTGTCTATACAATAATTCAAAGACTTCCAACCGCCCCTTCGCCGATCGTCCTCATAGCGGTCATAATCCTCGGCGGACACCTGCGGATATCGGCTCGTCAGATAGGCTATCGCCTTTTTGTCCCGCATGGCCATCTTTTCCTCCTGATCTTTCAGGAGCAGTTGAAGGCTGCTGTTTTCAACATCGATGCCCAGCCCGAGGATATGGTAGGTATACCCGGCGTGGATTGAGTCGATCTCAACCCCCGGAATAAAGAAAAGTCCTTGCGTTTTGGCCAAAGCGGCTGTCCGGGAAACGTACGCCACGGTATTATGATCGGTGAGAGCAAAGATTCTGATCCCCGCTTCCTTCACATGCCGCACCAGTTCCTCCGGCGACCAGGTCCCGTCGGAGGCATTGGAGTGCATATGCAGATCCACCCGGACATCCCTTGGATCATTCATTAATCCCTGATAGTATTTCTCCAGCATGGTTAACCTCTTTCATGTACGGACCGTCATGGAGCTGTTTGCGTTTATTATAACCTGTAATCAGGCTGATAAAAAGGGTACGACCTATGCGAACAAATTGATATATAATAAATTCAGCAGTAACAGCCTGCCATAAGTTGCTATAAGGGGAATAACCGAATGGATCTGTTGATTAAAAACGGTCTGGTCTATCACCAGGGAGCTTTTCACCATACCTCTATCACTATTTCAGGTGACAAGATAGTTGCCATGGGGTGTGAGGAAAAGCAAGAGGGTTTTGAGGAAATCGATGCTTCCGGCAAGTATGTTATGCCAGGCTTCATCGACATCCATACCCACGGCGCTGTGGGGGTGGACATCAACCATGCTGCAGGCACGGATATCCTTAAGGTCAGCCGTTTCTTTGCCTCCCAGGGAACGACAGGCTGGTTTGCTTCCATTGTGACCGATACCGAAGAAAATACGCTCCGTGCAATTCAAAGCATCTGTGAGACCATGGACCATCCTGAGCCCGGAGCGGAACTTCTTGGCATCCATTTGGAAGGCCCTTTCCTTTCCCAGGAGTATAAAGGCGCCATGGCCGGAGATCTGCTCAGGAAAGCGGACTGGCCTCTGCTGCAAAAATATCAGCAGGCTGCCGGCGGCAGAATCCGATATATCACTGTTTCCCCTGAAGTGGATGGGGTTCCCGGACTCATAAAGGAAGCCTGCCGGTTGGGCATCGTAGTGGCCATCGGCCATTCGGGGGCCGATTATGAGACAGCCATGGCATGCATACACCATGGCGCCCGTTGCGCTACCCATATTTTCAATGCCATGAAAGGGTTACACCATCATGCGCCTGCCATAAGCGGAGCCGTACTGGAGAGCGACATCTATTGTGAGGCCATCTGTGACGGCAGGCATCTTCATCCGGCCATCGTCCGGCTGCTCTTGAAAGCTAAGGGCGCGGACCGTGTTGTAGCAGTTACTGACAGCATCATGGCCGCCGGGCTCTCCGATGGCAGGTATGTCCTTGGTGCCAATGCCATTGAGGTCATCAACGGGGACGCACGGCTGGTGAGCGACGGTACTCGGGCCGGCAGCACCCTGACCATGATACAGGCACTGCGCAATCTGAAAGCTTTCACAGGAAAGCCCCTTGAAGATCTTATTCCCTTGCTGACCATCAATCCGGCAAGACTTTTGGGCCTGGAGCAGAGAAAAGGCACTATAGATCCCGGCAAGGATGCGGATCTGGTGATCCTGGACGAGGATCTCACGGTAGAAACCACTCTCGTCGGCGGAAGAATCGCCTACGCAAAAGACAGCATGGCATAAGCATTCTCCATTGGTTTCAATGTATATAGCTCATTAGCCTGTGCTTCCAAATCTAAAAGGCAAAGCTCCGCAGCGCTGCCTTTTTTGCTGCTACCTTTCAGATTCTGACTGGAATGCTTCCCCCAGCTGATTGCAAAAGGAGGTCTAATCCGCAGGGGAAGCAGTTTACCTACTTTCCCGCCGAAAGAATGGTTATTGAATTTTATCAATACTTATATTAAATTAGTATTATCCATAATCAACCCAACCAGCAGGGAAGTTGTAAAATAAAATGCCGTAATATATAGAAAACTCATGGTAATCCATTGTAAAATGTTTAATAACCAAAGAAAAACATTAGCAAAGGAG
>NZ_FQZP01000035.1 GCF_900142095.1 Thermoclostridium caenicola
GACATAGTAAATAAATGTAAAATATGGAAATTTAAAGAAAGGAGAATCTAACTTAGAAAAGCTGAAAAATTGTCTTGACAATGGGGGGCATTATATTGTTCTCAGAAGTGATCAAATCCCTTGGTTTTGAGGTCGAAAAGCCCAGGCTCTATGATACCCTGCTCGGTTTGGCGCTGAAGGGTGATCCTGACTGCGGCGGGCTCCTGTCCTATGGCTACCTCTCCGGCGAGCACATCACCGGCATGGAGGAAGGACGTCCCTTATTTGTGCGCCTGCCTGACAGCCGCTTCAACCTGGCCAATTTCATGAGGGTCCATCTGATGTCCGCGCTGGGTGCGCTGAACACCGGTATGCGGATCCTTTACGAAAAGGAGAACGTGAAGATAGACGAGATGCTGGGCCATGGCGGATTCTTCAAGACCAAGGAAGTGGGGCAGAAAATCATGGCGGCCGCCATCAATGTTCCCGTATCGGTTATGGAAACAGCGGGAGAAGGCGGAGCTTGGGGTATCGCGCTTCTGGCTTCCTACCTGGTGAACAAGGAAGAGAACCAGACCCTGGACGACTTCCTCAACAAGAAAGTATTCGCCAACCAGCCCAAGAGCACACTGGCTCCAGAACCCAAGGATGTGGAAGGCTTCAATGAATTTATGAAGCGCTACACCAAGGGGCTGGCTATTGAAAGAGCTGCGGTGGATAATTTGAAATAATGAAATATAAGACCCCATGGCGTTGAGCTATGGGGTCTTTGCTTGACATACAATCCATAGAAGATAATGTATCAGAAGTCAGGAGTAGAGACGGTGATGTTAAAATAAAGGATAATCCCCTTTTTTGTCGAATGGTAGTATTGAAAGGGGATGATGACAAATGAACTTGCAAGATGGTGCAGTTGCTTTCATTGATGTGCTCGGATGGAAAGGTATTTATAGTCGCCAAACTGATGCAATAAGCATAATAAACAAAATATATAACCGTGCAAAAGATTATGGTTCTATATTGATGTTAGATCCAGAAATTTTACCGGTATCTGAAGAATTTAAAAAACTTAAAACTGAAATTATCAATATTTCAGATACAATTGTCATTTCTGCATTTGGTGATTGCAATGTATCTTTAAATTATTTAGGTATGATTGCAAAATTTTTAATTGTTGAAGCGACTTCAAAAAGAAATACTCGTAAGAGGAGCTATAAGTTTTGGTAGATATGCAATGCAAAATTCTGTGTTAGTTGGCCCTGCTGTTGATGAAGTCGCATCTTGGTATGAAGTCGCAGATTGGATAGGTGTTTTTTTTACACCCTCTGCACTTTACAGTATTACAGAAATTAAGAGTAGGAAAATAATTACTTATAATGTCCCGACTAAATATGGTATTTTTGAAACTCTGTGTGTTAATTGGGGTGATTTTTGGAGATAGTAGGTGGAAACGAAATAACCCTTAAAAAAATCTTCTTAAAATCAGCTCCTATTACTCCAGAAATTACCTCGAAATTCTCTAATACTCTTAGATTTTATAAAGAAGTGAAAGCGAAAACCACCAAAAAATGAATAATTTTAACTTACTTTAATCTATAACCAAGTTTTGAGAATTAATACCATCAAAAAATTCTTCACTAGCACTTTTATTACTTTCTATCCGAGGAATAGACAAATAGTAATCAAATCGTCGTTTCACGAACCGTTCGTAGAATATAACAAAACCCTGAAAGCTTCACGCTCTCAGGGTTTTGCTTGGCGTGCCAGAGAGGATTCGAACCCCCGACCGACGGATTAGAAGTCCGTTGCTCTATCCAGCTGAGCTACTGGCACATGTCAGCGATGCTTTTCGCATCGCCAGCAGACTTAAATAATTATACAAACGCCATTTTTGTTTGTCAATACCGTTTTCACCAGCTTCGTTTCAAGTTTTCAGCGCCTTTCAGCCGTAAGCTGCGATTCCCTGAATTGCGCGAATCAAAGGACTTCGGTGGCTCAGGGCTTCATTTCGTTCAGCGCTTTCAGGGAATCTTCCGCCACTTCCTTAACAAACCCCTCATCAAAGGGCGATTTCAGCCCGGTGGATTTCAAAAGGTCCACGAAGGTCATGGTTCCGCCTTTCTTACTGAAGCTGATGTATTTCTCCCATGCGGCCCTGTAGTCCTTGACCATGAGGCTTCTGAACTGGAGGGCGCAGATCTGGGCCAGGCAGTAGTCAATGTAATAGAAAGGTGCGGTATAGATATGGGTCTGCCGCTGCCAGGTGCCGCCCTTTCCGAAGAACGGGTCATCCTCATAGTCCATGTGTGGCTGATATTCCTTCTCCAGTTTGAGCCAAGCCTCCTTGCGCTCCTTCGGCGTCATGTCCGGATTGGCGTAAACCACATGCTGGAACTCGTCCACCAGGCACCCGTAGGGGATAAAGAGCAGGGCGCTGGCCAAGTGCATGTATTTGTAGGCCTCGGTCTTATCGCCGAAGAATAGCTTCATCCAGGGCATGGCGAAGAATTCCATGGACATGGAATGGACCTCGCAGGCCTCCAGGGTCGGGAACTTATACTCCAGAAGTTCGATACCCTTTGTCAGGTACCCGTTGAAGGCATGACCGCATTCGTGGGTCAATACGTCCACATCGCCGCTGGTGCCGTTGAAATTGGCGAAGATAAAGGGTGATTCATAGGTATAGATATAGGTCATGTATCCGCCCGGGGCCTTACCCTTGCGGCTTAAGACATCCATGAGTTCGTTATCCAGCATGAAGCGGAAGAACTCGCTGGCTTCCGGGGAGAGCATGTCGTACATCTTGCGGCCTGCCGCAAAGATCTCTTCCGGGGTTCCCTCCGGCTTGGGATTACCGTCCCTGAAAAAGAGGGGGGAATCGATATAGGTCAGCTTTTCCAGCCCCAGCCTCTCGCGCTGCTGTTCCCGGAGCATCGTGGCCAGGGGGACCAGGTGCTTCTTGACCTGTTCCCTGAACCGGGCAACTTCGTCCGGCCCATAGCAGTTGCGCCCCATCCTCAGGTAGCCCAGTTCCACGAAATCCTTGAAGCCCAGTTTTCTGGCCATGGACGTGCGCACCTTCACAAGTTTGTCATAGAGCTCGTCCAGTTCCTTTTCATGGGCCATGAAGAACTCGGTCCTTTTCTGGAAGGCTCCTTTTCTCACATCGCGGCTGGGGGATTCCATGTATGGCCCGAGCTGCGAAAGGGTAAGGGTCTTGCCGTCAAATTCCAACTGGGCGGATGCCAGAAGCTTCTGGTATTGGGTCGTGAGCTTATTTTCTTCCTGAAGTTCCGGGATGATGGCAGGATCAAAGGCTTTCAGGTCCATTTCCGCATTGAGGAACATCAGGCTGCCCAGGCTTTTTTCAAGCTCCGCCCGAAAGCGGGAGGATACGAGAGCCTTGTAGAACCTGGTCTGGATATCCTGAATCAGGGGTTCGTTTTCATCCAGGAAGTTCTTCTCCTGTTCATAGAAAGGATCCTCGGTGTTCAGAGAATTTCGGATATTGGCCAGTGTGGCCATGTCCGAAAACTTCTTTCTCAGGGCGGTGAAGGCCTTATGGGCTTCAAGCTGCTGCTGAGGGTTTTGGGCTTCTTCCACCGCCTTGATGATTTCTCCGGCCTCTTTCTGGAACGCTTCCATATCGGGCCGCTCGTAGGGCATTTCGGAAAACCGCATGAAAACCATCCTTTCATCGGCAAATCCACAGGGATATCCTGGTTTGCTGGTTTGCTTTCTGTATTATAACCCATGGACCGGCGGGTATAATAGTCCGGACAAGACATTTTTTGTGGACGACCGGCTGTTTTTTATCCGATTTTGCCGTGATATAATAAAAATTGCGGACAAGCAATCTGAGAAATATTGGGGGAAGTATTTTGGATAAGGCGGTAGTTATCGGGATTGCCGGCGGAACCGGATCGGGCAAGACAACGCTGGCTGTCCGGCTGAAAAAGGCTTTTGAAAACGATGTGACCCTGATTTGCCAGGATTACTATTATAAATCCTTCAATCATTTGCCCTTTGAGGAACGCAAAAAGCTGAACTTCGATCATCCCAACAGCTTTGATACCGACCTGATGGTGGAGCAGATAAAGGATCTGAAAGATTTCAAGCCCATCCATCGGCCGGTTTATTCCTTTATTGAACATGCGCGCCTGGCTGAAACCATCAGGGAGGAGCCGAGGCATGTCATCGTCATTGAGGGCATCCTGATCTTCCAGGATCCCCGGCTTCGGGAGCTGATGGATATCAAGGTTTTTGTGGATGCGGATGCGGATATCCGGTTTGCCCGGCGGCTCATCCGCGACATTCATGAGCGGGGAAGGGATATCGACTCGGTGATCAACCAGTACCTGAACACCGTAAAGCCCATGCACGAAGCCTTTGTGGAACCCAGCAAGAAATATGCGGATATCATCATTCCCGAGGGCGGATTCAACGAGGTGGCCTGCTCCATGCTCATTGAAAAAATCAAGGGCATCCTCAGTGCAAGATAGCAGGCGCAGGATGGTTATCAGATGGCTTTCGGCCATGTTTTTGTTTTATGGTCCCCTTAATTTGGTATGATATAGAAAAGATTAACAGGCTGGAGTTGATAGGATGGGAAGGAAGGCCAAGGGTTTTGAAATGGATTTGTCCCTGCTTTGCCATCAGTTTGCGCTGATTCTCAAATCGGGTATACATCCGGTGGAAGGCATCCCGATGCTTTGCGAGGATACCGTCAACCCTAAGCTGAAAAAAGCCCTTGAAACCATTGCCAGGGATGTGGAACACGGATCATCCCTGTACTCGGCTTTTGAGGCTGCAAACTGTTTTCCGGCCTACATGACGGCCATGATCCGGGTGGGCGAGAAGACCGGCATGCTGGAACCCGTCCTGGAAGGCCTGAGCAAATATTATGAGAACCAGGCCAACACCAGGAAGAAGATAAGGAGCGCCGTGACCTATCCGCTGGTCTTGGCCCTGTTCATGCTTGGAGTAATCGCCCTGATAGCCTTCAGGGTTGTCCCGCTGTTTGTGGAGATTCTCACATCCCTGGGCGGACAGGTGCCTGTACAGGTTGACCTTTTCATCCTGCTTGGAAACACGCTGAAGAACGGTTTCCTGTATGTTCTGGCAGCCCTGTTGCTCCTGGCCGCAGGTATCCTGGCATTGTCCCGCCAGGAGAAGCTGCGCTTTCTACTGGATAAACTCAAGGTTGTCAACCCCATAACCGGAGGCATCTACCGGAAGATTATCGCGTCCCGGTTCAGCGGCGCCATGGCCCTGACCCTGAAAAGCGGCATGACGGTTACGGAGGGGGTTGGCCTGGTTTCAGGCGTTCTGGAGAACGCTTATGTCGTTGCCAAAACGGGCGAGGCTGCAAAGGCTGTGTCGGAAGGCAAGCCTTTCTGGGAAGCCGTGAGGGATACCGGATTGTTCCCGGCCCTGTTCATCAGGCTGATGAAGTCGGGCGAGAAAACCGGAAGCCTGGATGCTGTGATGGATAAGGCGTCCCGTACCTGGCAGGAAGAGGCAGACTCGTCTTTAAGGCGCATTATCGGCTTTATCGAACCGGTTTGCGTCACCGCTTTGTCCCTTATTCTGGCGGGCGTCCTGCTGTCGGTGATTCTTCCGCTGATCAACATCATGGCTTCCATAGGATAGGGTGAACGCTTTGAACGGACAATACCCGATTTACAGCAGAATTATCCTTCTGGTCATATTCCTGATCGTCGCCCTGGCGAGCGTGGCTGCCCTTTCGGGTTTCTGGTCGGAGCAGAGCAGCACGCAGCCGGAGGAGATTCGCCAGGCCATCCTGGATGCCTGCGTCCAGTGCTATGCGCTGGAAGGCAGCTATCCGCCCAGCCTGGAATACCTGGAGGAACACTACGGGCTCATTCTGGACAGGGAAAGGTATTTCTTCTATTACGAGGTGTTTGCGTCAAATGTTTTGCCCACTGTGGAGGTTTATAAAAAAGAATAGGGCAGGTGCGGAAAACAATGGTCCAAAGCAGCGGGGAAGCGTCAGCGTGGAAACGGTTGCCGCCCTGTTTCTGCTGCTCGTTCTGGGGATTGGTATCTTCTCCCTGGCCGTTTCCTCAACCTCGGCCTATTCCAGGATATATGACGGGCAGAACCTGCAGTCCGAGCTGAGGGTGGCCCTTTCCTTCATCCAGATGAAGATCCGGCAGAACGACGTCATGCAGGCTGTCCGGGTGGAAAAGAACCCGGTGAATGGCGGACCGGCAATCGTCATCCGCGAAACATACGACGACGAGGTCTATGAAACCTGGATATACCAGGATGAGGGCAAGCTCCGGGAGGCGCTGATGCTGGAAGGAGAGGCGCCCGCCAACGAGCTGAGCTTTGAGATAGCCGACGCGGACGGTTTTACGGCAGAGCTTGACAATAACCTGCTGAACTTCTCGGTATGGCTTGATCAGGAGGACGCAAGGCTTAAGATGGAGAGCAGCATCCTGCTCAGGTCGGAGAGGTAACCGCCCGGGTGTCTGTGTTGTGCTAAGAGGTACGGATGGTTAGCATGGAGTACATAAAGGGAAGAAAAGGGTTTACATTAATCGAGATGATCATCGCCGTGGCGCTGCTGGCCGTTGCCGGGACAGTGGCAGTCCGACTCTTCATTCATGCCCATGTCAGCAACCGGCTGGCCGCAGACATTGACCGGTCGGTTTTCCATGGCAGCGCCTGGATTGAAAAGATAAAAGCATCCCCCGAAGACTGGATTGGCGGGGATCCTTCGGCGCTGGAATCCGTTGTTTCCGTATCGGATGCCGGCTCCTATGTGATCTATTACGACGACGGCTGGCAGCCTCTGTCCGGTATCCGGGACCCGGAGCGTGAAGCCGCCTATGCCATGCATATCGGGTTATACAGTGTACCCGGCAGCGACGGGCTCTGGGCTATCGACCTGAGAAGCTTCAAAATTAAACCCTATCCTCTCCGGCAGAAACCCTATGAGGAGATATACGCGGTTTCAGCCATGCTCAACACCGTCAGGGAGGTGGTGGAGCCGTGAAATGGCTTACGTCCAACCGGGGCAGTTCCTCGATCCTGGTTGCCCTGGTCCTCATCATCCTGGTGGTGTTCGGGGTTCTGGCAGTTGCCACGTCATCGGCCAACCTTCGCCTGGCCATGAAGCATGCGGAAACCGTAAAAACATACTATAACCTGGACTCGGAGGGGGAAAGGTTTTTAAATGGCGTTTACAACAGTGTCCAGCAAGGCAGGGAGAAGGCCTCGGCTGCCCTCCGCGCGATTACGGAAGGCGATTTCTCCGGTGCCGGGCTGCCTGCCAATATAGCCGAGATGATCAGGGCAACCCTGGGAAGCCTTTCGGGTTCCGGCGCAAGGCAGCGGTACATGGAAGAACTTTATCCGAAGCTTGTCATGTACTATGCCATGAGCGCCATAACGGAGGCTTATCCGGGATGCGTGGCCAGCATGGCCGGCGATTACCTGGAAAATGCCCACCTGTACAGCACAGTGCCGGTGGACCTGCACTTTATTGCCGGAAAGACATTCATTCTTGAACATGAAGGCAGCCTGCGGTACCTCAATGTCCGCATCGAGGTTTCCGACCCGGATAAAGAAAAGAACCTGGAGGATATCTGCGCTGTTCTGGAATGGCGTATGTGGCAGGAACCTTTTGAGTACAGGAACGAACTCGATTTGTGGGAAGGAAGACCGGAATGAGTACAAATGATTTCAACCTGGAAAACACGCCTGTTCAAAAGCTGTTGAAAATTGCCATGGATCATCAGGCATCAGACCTTCAGATCACGGTTGGGGTTCCCCCGGTGATGAAGGTCAAGGGAGATTTGCAATACGTCGGGAGCCAGCGCCTCGGCGTCAGGGATGCCGAGAGGCTGGTGCGTGAGCTGTTTGCCAACGAAGCCGCCTACCGGGAGTTCCTGGCAAGCGGGGACAAGGATTTCTCGGTTTCCATACCCGGACTGGGACGGTTCCGGGTCAATACCTTCATGCAGCGGGGATCGGTTGCGGCCTCCATCCGGATTGTGTTCACCGAGCTTCCCGATCCAAACGAACTTCTGATTCCCCAGGCGGTTCTGGATCTGCACAAGTACCATAAAGGCCTGATCCTGGTGACAGGCCCGACGGGAAGCGGGAAATCCACTACCCTGTCCTGTATTATCGATCTCATCAACAGCACGCGCAAATGCCACATTCTGACGCTGGAGGAACCCATTGAGTTTCTTCACAGGCATAAGAAAAGCATTGTGAATCAGCGGGAGATCGGGCAGGATGCCCAAAGCTATGCAAGGGCACTCCGGGCGGCTCTGAGGGAGTCTCCCGATGTAATCCTGGTAGGCGAGATGCGCGACCTGGAAACCATATCCATTGCCATGACGGCGGCTGAAACCGGGCATCTGGTCTTGTCCACCCTCCACACGCTGGGTGCTGCAAAAACCATTGACAGGATCATCGATGTCTTCCCGCCCAACCAGCAGCACCAGATCCGCATCCAACTGTCAACCGTGCTTCAGGCCGTGGTTTCCCAGCAATTGCTGCCTTCACCTGTCAAAGGGCGGGTGGCAGCCTTTGAAGTGATGCTGGCCAATAATGCCATAAGGAACCTGATCCGGGAATCCAAGACCTACCAGATCGATTCGGTCATCCATATGAGCAGGAATGAGGGCATGAGAAGCATGGACTACAGCATCGCCGAGCTCTGCAAACAGGGGCTGGTGACAAAGGAGGATGCCCTGCTGTATTGCCTGAACCAGGATGTAACCGCCAAGTACATACAGGATGGATGAAAGGGAAATACGAAATGGCTTATATATGCGAAAGCGAACTCATGGCAATCTACGACAGGCTGTCCCCGGTTCTCGCCGAGCACGGCTATGCAAGTGAGATTGCGATGATCCGCGATTACATGCTGAAGATATCGCTAAGCACGGACGGAGAGAAGCTTGGCAAACTCATAGTGGATTACAGCCCGAAAAAGGGGAGTTTCTCATTCAGAAAGGATTCCGACCTGTCACAGGAGCACTATGACCGGGTGACGGAACTTCTGACCGGCCAGATCGGCATGACGCTCGGTGCGACCGATCATGGAACCGAAAAAGCGGACAAGGCTCCGAAGCCAAAGGAAAGAAAAACGGCCGAGTCCATTGATTTCAATGCCCTTCCCACCCGCTACCAGGCTTTTGTGGACGGCTCCTTCATCGAAGGTCAAATCGGCTATGGCGCGGTCATCCTGGATCGGGGGCAAATCGTTGCCGAACTGTGCGGGAGAGTGGATGATCCCGATGCCTTCTCCGCTAGGCAGGTGGGCGGGGAGATCCGGGCCGTCATGGAAACCCTGGAATGGTGCAAAAAGCATGGTATAACCGAGATAAGCATCTTCTTCGATTTTAAGAACATAGAAAAATGGGCCGTGGGAAGCTACAAGACCAACACCACCATGACCCAGGCTTATAAGCAGTATATTGATGCCTGCGGCATCAGGATCCATTGGTACAAGGTGGAAAGCCACACCGGGATCGCGCTCAACGACAGGGCGGATGAACTGGCCAAGACGGGCGCAAGAGGACTTTCGCCGCAATAGCCTGTTCAATCCTTTTTCTTTCTCCACTCCATGCGCGTCAGAAGATGGGCATACAGATCATCTTCCATCCTGACCTTCCAGGCATTGAGCTCGTCGGCTGTCGGCGCAAGATCGCTGAAGTCCACAAAGGGCACATCCTCAATCAGCGCAACGGGAGTTTGCTCGTCCGATTCGCCCATCACCAGAACCGCCGATGCGGCCAGCGCATCTGCCACATTGATGCGGGTTTGCCGGAGCGGCTTACCAAAAAGATCGGCCTGCCCGATCCTGGAATTGATGGGCTTGAACCCGCAATAGGCGATGCTCCTGCCCGTTACGCCCAGCCGCATGGGGCTGGAGATGCTGTCGGTGAGGATGATGCCCACATGTTTGATACCAAAATGGTTCCTCACGAATTCCCAGCACCTGTTGGCCGAGGCCTGTGGATCTTCCGGCCACAGGACGTAATACCCGTTGGTATTGGATTCGTCAATGCCCGCTGTGGGGACCAGCATGTTGTTTTTTATGGTCAGGTAAACCCCGTATTTGCTCTCCGACCTGGGAATGAAGAGATCCGCTTCGCTTTCGATGAGCTCGTCCTTGCCATAGTCCGACTGGGGCATCGCACGGCCCTCGCATAGCGAGACCACCTTTGAGGTAATGGCGATAACCGATCTTTCGGGAACAGCTTTTAAGGATTCAGCAAGCAGCTCAGTCACATCACATGAGCCGACTTCAACAATTCTAGTCCTGATGGCGGTAACCCTCATAGCAAAAGAGCACTCCTTTTACTTGACGCATCGCTGCTAAAAGTATCCTAACCATCATAGCACAGCGGAAAAAAAAGACAAGGCCCATATCGGACCAGGGGAGGATTAAACGAAACGCAAAGGGGCAGCCTGCCTTACGGCCAGGGTGTTGAATTGGGGATGCTCATCAGCCAAGTGCTTTCGACCGGAGGGTCAAACAGCTTGCAAAATGCGGTATGCCGAACGAACAGGCCGCCCGTGCCTGAGGGTATTAAATGAACAGTCTGCGACACAAGGGATGGGCGATACCTTGGTCGTTATTCTTATTTTATAACGTTTACGGGTCGATATAAATTATACAGTAGTCCCGGATTCGCATAGTCCAATGGTCCCGTTCCCGTGTATGGGACGGATTTGTAGCCAAATCGTAACCATTGTTTTATATACAGCCGCGCAACAGTCAGGTATAATGGAAATATGCAGGCAATATATTCCGTCGGTTTACTGAAGAAAAAGGAGTGCACCATGAAGAGAGGTACCTTACTGGTTTTCCTGTTTTTGATGACATTCATCCTTGTTTTTGGAAGCACCGGCCGTGCCTTTGCCGCCAGATGGCCCGAGACGGTCAGAATTGGCATCTACTATGGCAATGACACCGTGGCCAACGTCTCTTTCAGTACCAAAGCCGGCCTTGAGGTCGGAGTTTTCAGCAACGATACCTTTCAGACGCTCCTGAGCATTCCGGGAGGTTCTTCGGTAATCATCAGAAAAGACGCGTATTTCATCAAATCTTCCAGCGGCGTGACCAGCGCCTATGACCCTTCGGAAGGAAAACCCTTTGAAGGGGAGACCCTGGGTCCATACCATATCCAGATAGGCGACAGCGTGGCAGATTTTGATGCGGCCAGGGAAACGGCGGATGCGCTGCTGGCATTGGGTGTGGTCGCCTACCCGGCCTATGAAAAAGGCTGGTATGTCTGGACCGGATTTTTTGCCGAGTATGAAATGGCCAGCCAGGAGCTGATAAGCCTTGCCAACAAGCTGGGAACATCCAACCTGAAAGTGGTGCCTGTGTCAAGTGCCAGGCTGGTTGTCCAGAGCAGCCGTGCCGAGCCGCTTCTGATTTTCTCCGACGGCTCCGACGGCAAGTCCAGGCTGCGCGTGCGGCCCATTAAGGCCAACAACCCCTGTGTTCTCTCGGTGAACGGCAGGCAGTACAGGGGCGAGTTTGAGATCAGAAGGTACCTTGACAGCGATCTGACGGTGATCAATATTGTCAATATTGAGGAATATCTGTATGGCGTGGTTCCCCAGGAGATTGAGGCATCAGCGCCCATGGAAGCCATCAAGGCCCAGGCGGTGGCGGCCAGGACCTATACCTACAGGAACCTGGGGAAATATTCGAAATGGGGTTTTGACCTGGCGGATACCGCCAGCGACCAGGTCTATAACGGATATGACGGTGAAAAACAGGCCACCAACGCTGCTGTTGACCAGACCAGGGGCAAGAAGATCCTTTACGAGGGAAGCCCGATTTCGGTCCACTATTTCAGCTCCAGCGGCGGGATGACCGAAGACAGCGCCAACGTGTGGGGCACGTCGCTGCCCTATCTGAAGAGTGTCCCCGATCCTTACGAATCGGGCACATCCTATAACTACACCTGGACCAAGACCTTTACGGCGCAGGAGCTCAAGCAGATTTTGTTCCTCAGCGACGTGGATATCGGCGACATCCTGTCCGTATCCATCGAAGAGGTTTCGGAAGCCGGAAGGCCCATTAAGCTGAAATTTACGGGAACCAAGGGCTCGATAACCTATTACAGGCAGGATGGACGGACGGTGCTGGGGCTGCCCAGCAACAACTACACCATCAGCTCACCAGGCAGCACGCCGGCACCCGCTTCCGGCACCTCCGGCACTTCAGGAACCGTCTATGCCGTCACCGCGGATGGCAGCAAACGGGGTGTTGACCTTGAAAACAGCGTGGCGGTAACGTCCTCAGGTACCCGGACCCTCAGCGATTCGGGCACGCTGTCGGCCATAAGTTCCGGCGGCATTTCAACCTTATCATCAGGTTCCCGTGTTTCATCGGGTTCAACCGCTACGGTAACGGGCAATGTCTATGTCTTCACCGGCAAGGGCTGGGGCCACGGTGTGGGAATGAGCCAGGAAGGCGCAAAGGGTTTCGCGCTTCAGGGCTATACATACGAACAGATCCTGAAGCACTACTTTACAGGAGTGACCATTGAATAAACAAGGAGAAAGCCATGATTTGGATTCTGCTGATCATTGCGGTAATCGGTTTGGACCAGATAACCAAGCACCTGGTGCCGGTGGGAACCCATATCGAGATCATCAAGGGATTTTTCTATATCACCTATTGCGAGAACAGGGGGGCTGCCTTCAGCATCCTCCAGAATTTCCGCTGGGGGTTCATCATCATCACCATCATCGCCGTTGCCGTAATGATCCGGATTATGACAACGCATAAGAACACGCTGGCAAGGCTTTCCCTGTCCCTTCTTATCGGCGGGGCGCTGGGGAACATGATTGACAGGCTTTTCAGGGGGTATGTCGTCGACTTTTTCGATTTCTACCCCTTCGGCTATGATTTCGCCATCTTCAATGTGGCCGATGTCTGCATTACCATCGGCGTTGGCTTGTTGCTCATCTACATCATCTTCGTTTACAGGGAACCGGCGACAGGGAAAACTTCTGCTGCGGACAAAGCAAATAAGGATTCTTCGGAATCCGGCAGTTGAGCAGGGGTTTGCAAGATGGAGAGCCAGGAACTGGAGTTTCACACAGCGGAAGAGGATGCCGGCCTCAGGCTGGATGTCTGGCTGACCGAAAAGCTTTCGGATGTGACGCGAAGCTTTGTTCAGAAACTGATTGAAGATAAGCATGTTCTGGTGGACGGCAGCGCTGTTAAAAGCGGTTTTAAGCTGAAGAAGGGCATGACGGTCCGTGTCCGGATACCCGAGCCCGTTTCAGCCGAACTGAAGCCCCAGGACATTCCGCTGGACGTGGTCTATGAAGATGCCGACATCATCGTGATCAACAAGCAGAAGGATATGGTGGTCCATCCTGCGGCAGGAAACTGGGATGGCACGCTGGTCAACGCGCTTTTGAACCATTGCGGGGATTCGCTTTCGGATATCAACGGCGTGATCCGGCCGGGAATTGTCCACCGGATTGACAAGGATACCTCCGGGCTTCTTGTGGTGGCCAAGAACAACGCCGCCCATCTCAGGCTTTCGGATATGCTGAAAAGGCATGAGATCGTCCGCACCTATGAAGCCATCGTGGACGGAGTCATCAGGGAGGAGTCCGGCAGAATAGATGCTCCCATCGGGCGTCACCCCACCAATCGGCTGAAAATGGCCGTTACTTTCAGGAACGCGAAGGAGGCCATCACCCACTATACGGTTGTAAGGCGCTATCCGTCCCACACATGGGTCAGGCTGAAGCTGGAGACCGGCAGGACGCATCAGATCCGCGTCCATATGGCCTACATCGGGCATCCTGTTACAGGGGATCCGCTGTATGGCAAAAAGTGCAGCCTGATGGATACCGGCGGACAGGTACTCCATGCCCGTTTCCTGGAATTCATGCATCCCACAACCGGGCAATTCATGCATTTCGAGGCACCTCTACCGGATTACTTCACAAGGCTGGTGGATCTGTTGGAAAGCCGCAGTTCGGGTGGTTGAGCAAGGCAATATCCCCTTAAGGCGCGGGCATCCTGCATTTTTTTATTGAACAGGTTCATTTCCATAAGGTATAATTTGTTGTGACTACGGAGAGGTGATACGATGAAAAGCGAGCATGTTGCCTTTATTGTGGAGGAAATGAACTGTGAGCACTGCGTTGCGGCCATCAGGGAAAGGGTGTCCAGGCTCAACGGTGTTTACGACGTTTTGGTGGATCTCCAGGCTAAGCGGATTGTGGTGGAGTATGATGCCGAAAGGCTGGATGCGGAGACCATCAGGGGGACCATAGAAGATGCGGGGTATACGGTAAAATAGCCAAAGGGGAAATGCCTGTCCAAGCAGCACGGACGGGCATTAATGTTAACGGGGTGCTTGTCGGACGCTTTTTACGGACACCGTCAGTGATGATATTTATTTAAACTTATGGTAGATTATTAGTAAGTGTGAAGCAGTGTGGCATCAATTGCCCTGGAGGAGTTGTCATGTATCTTTTGGGAAACCTGGTATGGATGATATTCGGAGGTTTGGTATCCTTTTTATTGTGGACTGTGGCCGGGCTTATCTGCTGCCTGACCATCGTGGGGATACCCTTTGGTCTCCAGTGTCTGAAAATAGCCTCCTTCATCCTTTGGCCTTTTGGGAAGGATGTGGAGATCGGCCGGTTCGGAGTGGGCGGCTTTATCGGAAACCTGCTCTGGATCCTGCTTTTGGGATGGGAACTTGCGCTTACCCATCTGGTATTCGGGCTTATTCTCTGCATCACCATCATCGGGATTCCGTTCGGCAGGCAGCATTTTAAGCTTGCCAAGCTTTCCCTGCTGCCCTTTGGCGCCAGGATCTATACGAAAAACTGGATTTGAGGAGGTCTGCGGTTGATTGGCATCATGGGGGGGACCTTCAACCCCATCCATTACGGGCATCTGCTGATTTGCGAGCATATCCGGGAGGAGTTCAGCCTGGAAAAGGTTCTTTTTGTGCCTGCCAAGATTCCGCCTCACAAGGGTTCTGACGGGCTCATCGGGACGGAGCACAGGATGGCCATGGTGGAACTGGCCGTCAGCAGCAATCCCTGGTTTGAACTCAGCGATGTGGAAATGAAAATGGAGGGGCCTTCCTACACGGTTGAAACGCTGAAGATCCTCACGGAGGAATATGGGAAGGACAACAGGCTGTGCCTGATCATCGGGGCGGACTCTCTGGTTCAGTTCAGCACCTGGAAGCGCTATGAGGAGATCCTCCGGATGGCAGATCTCATCGTAGCCAGAAGGCCGGATACCAATAACCGGCTGCTGGACATGACCATAGACAGGCTGAGGGAAGAGCATGGCGCGCGGATCCATGTGTCCTCAACCGATATTTACGATTTTTCATCCACCAGGATCAGAAACCGTGTGAAAAACGGGCTGTCCGTCAAATACATGGTTCCCGAGACTGTGGAGCGTTATATTCTCGAGCACGGGCTTTATACGGGGGAATGACATTGGATGCACTGGAACTGGATCGGATACAGGAAAAACTGAAGGCCACACTGTCTGAGAAAAGGTACATCCATTCTCTCAATGTGGCTGAAACGGCTGTCAAAATGGCCGGACATTACGGTGCGGATGAGAAGAAGACCTATCTTGCCGGTCTGCTGCACGACTGCGGCAAGTTCTTGAAGGGTGACATGGCCCGCGAATATGTGAAATCAATCGGATATGAACCCGATGAAATAGAATGGGCTCAGCCCGGTCTGCTCCATGCCATCATCGGGGAGCACCTGGCCCGGAAGGAATACGGCATAACCGATCCGGAAATACTGGGGGCCATTCGTTGGCACAATACCGGCAAAGCGGGCATGACACTGGTTGAAAAGATCATCTATATTGCCGACTATATCGAGCCCGGCCGCAAGTTTGACGGTGTGGAAGCCATGCGGGAAGAAGCGTTCCGGGACCTGGACCGGTGCATTGTGCTGTGTGCGGACAGCACCATCCGCTATGTTCTGGATCATGAACACCTGCTGCATCCCAGGACGGTTGAAACCAGGAACCACAGCCTTTGTACCATAAAGGCTTCAAATATGCGTTAGTAAGGTATGGTGATAACTTGGACTGGTATTTGTTTCAATTTGAACCGCGATATCTGCTGGTCGTAGCCGTCAGGCTACTGGTGGCGTGCGTCCTTGGCGGGATAGTCGGGTTTGAACGGGAGCACAACCATCATAAGCCGGCCGGTTTCAGGACACACATCCTGGTCTGCATGGGCGCCTGCCTGGTGATGATGATATCCGAGTTTTCTGTGGTCGCCTTCAAAGGGGTTGTCAACGTGGAGCCCACCCGGATAGGCGCGCAGGTGGTCAGCGGCATAGGCTTTCTGGGTGCCGGAGCCATCATCCGCCATGGCACGTCGGTCAGAGGCATCACCACGGCTGCCAGCATCTGGGCTGTTGCCTGCATCGGGATTGCCTGCGGAATAGGGTTTTACACCGCAGCTGTCCTGGCCACCATCCTGACCTGGGCGATACTCATGTACCTGAAACTGATTGAAAAAAGGCTGCATAAGAAAAAATCGACCATTGTCCTGTCCGTGGAGGCCAGGGAGGCCGGCAACCGCGAAGTTTCATGGGAAAAGGAACTTGAGGAGCTGGGCCTTCAGATAGAAAGCATGGACACGACAAGAACCGATGGCGTGCTCAGCCACAGGATCCTCTGTAAGGTTAAAAAAGGAAAACAGGTGGAAATAGAGGCGGTTGTGCGGCAGTTGATGCATATCGAAGGGGTAACCCGTGTATCATTATAAATAACGGTCTGCGCCAGCATATATCGGCAGCCCGTAAGACTGGCTGTGCCTGTGAGCCGTCTGGAGGGACACCGGGAAAATGCACTGAAGGAGTTGTTTTAATTTGGAGCAGAATAAAAAGAAGAGCATCGGCAGGGAAATCATGGAATGGGTTGTGCTGATCCTTGTGGCATTCCTGATCGCTTCTCTCATTCAAAGCGAGCTGTTTGCCCTTACCGAGGTCAACATGACTTCCATGATGGATACCCTTGTCCAGGGAGACAAACTGATCATGAACAAACTGGCCTATGTTTCCAGCGAACCCCAGAGGGGCGATATCATCATATTCCTCAGGGATGAACCCATTAACGGTGCCATCGGAAGGCTGCGCATCTACATATCCGATGTGGCCCTCAAGCTGAAAGGTGATTTCAGGAGGAATCGCCTGATCAAGCGGGTTATCGGGGTGCCGGGGGATAAGGTGGAGATCCGCGACAATGTGCTGTATGTGAATGATATCCCCATGGAGGAGGATTATGCCCGTATCGATCCGGTGCTGGGAATTGTGGCCAACGGCAATATGGAACCGGTGGTTGTCCAGGAAGGGGAACTGTTCGTCATGGGCGACAACAGGAGCCAGAGCATGGACAGCAGGAATTTCGGCGTGATTGATATGGATTGGGTTGAGGGAAAGGCCATCTTCCGCCTCCTGCCTCTCAGCAAATTCGGTAAGATTGAATAGGGATTTTTCCAAAAAATTGCCGGGGATGTGCGATCCCCGGCTTTTTTGTACCTTTTTGAAGTCTGCGGCACGCAAACACAAGGCTGCGCGAGCCGGCCCTGCCTTGTGTTGCCCGCTTTCCTGCCTTGATTCGGCCGGTCGCAGGACTCTGGTATAAGGCCGACAACGCGTGGGTTCTATAGGTCTTGGAATAAAATGACATATCAGGCACACGGCTAAAAAAAACATGAAAATACAGTTCAAAAAATTGCGTTTTAGTGGTTGACAATGAAAGGGATCAGTGCAATAATGTTTTCTGTTGTTTAGTAATAGTAAACAAGTTGTCACGTATTTAAGCTATTTTGTTTACTGTTATTAAACAGCCCCAAATGATGAGTAACAGCTGTTTGGGAAGAAAAATGCCGAATCGGGATGGATCCGTGAGTTCCGTCGGAGGAAGCTGTCATGAAAATCGGGGATAAAATAAAAAGACTCAGACTGGCTAATGATATGACTCAGGAAGAACTGGCCGACAGGTGCGAATTGACGAAGGGATATATCTCCCAACTGGAGCGCGACCTGACCTCGCCGTCCATATCCACCCTGCAGGATATCCTGGAGTGCCTTGGCTCAAGCCTTCAGGATTTCTTCAGCGAAGAGGAGGATGTGCAGGTTGTTTTTAAGGGGAACGACTTCTTTGTGAAGGAGATGCCCGAAGAGGGATATGACATCAACTGGATCGTACCCAATGCCAAGACGCGGGCCATGGAGCCCATCATAGTCGATCTCCAGCCGGGGTGTTCCACCTGGGAAGATACCCCGCATCAGGGTGAAGAATTTGGCATGGTGCTCAGCGGGAGCGTGCAGCTTCAGCTCGGAAAAGAGCGCATGAAGATGAAAAAAGGCGACTGCTTCTATTTCAAGCCTGACAAGAATCATTGCATCAAAAATACAGGCCGGACTGTGGCCAGGATATTGTGGATATCATCGCCGCCAAGCTTCTAGTCCGAGTACACAATGGATCGGGGGATTGTGATGGAGAAGTATATTCTTGAACTGAAGAATTTGACCAAGTCCTACAATGGCGTAAAAGTCGTTGATTCGATAAATCTGAAAATAAGGGAAAATGAATTCGTGACGCTGCTGGGACCGAGCGGATGTGGTAAAACAACTACACTGCGCATGATCGGAGGCTTTGAGGAACCCGACGAAGGGGAGATCCTCTTTGAAGGTAAGCTCCTGAATCCGGTTCCTCCCTACAAAAGGAATATCAATACGGTTTTCCAGCGGTATGCGCTGTTCCCCCACCTGAATGTTTTTGAAAACGTGGCCTTTGGCCTCAGAATCAAGAAACTGCCCAGGGACGAGATCCATGAAAGAGTCGAAAAAATGCTCAAAATGATGGATCTGGAGAATTTCGGGAAGCGCCATGTGGACTCTTTGAGCGGCGGCCAGCAACAGCGCGTGGCCATCGCCCGTGCCCTGATCAACG
Organism: Thermoclostridium caenicola; assembly: GCF_900142095.1. Taxonomy (GTDB): domain Bacteria; phylum Bacillota; class Clostridia; order DSM-8532; family DSM-8532; genus Thermoclostridium_A; species Thermoclostridium_A caenicola. Next base: position 18,974 of record NZ_FQZP01000035.1, read on the forward strand.
AGCCGAAGGTGCTTCTTCTGGATGAGCCTCTGGGTGCCCTGGACCTGAAGCTGCGCAAGGAAATGCAGATCGAGCTTCTGGACATGCAGCGCAGCGTGGGGATCACCTTCATCTATGTCACCCATGACCAGGAAGAAGCCCTGACCATGTCGGACACCGTGGTGGTCATGAACCAGGGCAAGATCCAGCAGGTGGGAACCCCTGAAGACATCTACAATGAACCCACCAACCGCTTTGTGGCTGATTTCATCGGTGAGAGCAACATCATCGAAGGGATCATGCTGGAGGATCGGAAGGTCATGTTCGATAACCATGTCTTTGATTGCGTGGATAGCGGTTTTGCGCCCAACGAACCGGTGGATGTGGTTATCAGGCCCGAGGATATCCGCATTGTCACCAATCCCGAGGAAGGCATGCTCCAGGGAACCGTCACATCGGTGGTTTTCAAGGGTGTGCATTACGAGATGCTCATCGAGAATGAGTTCAGGGAATACATGGTGCATCGAACCATGATGTTCCCGGAAGGCAGCCGGGTGGGCATGAATATCCAGCCCCACGACATCCATGTCATGAAGAGGGAGGGATCCCAGACATGAAAAGAATGAAGCTCCTTGCCTATCCCTATTCCGTCTGGATGGCCATATTCATCGTGGTGCCGCTTTTTTTGGTCCTTCTGTACAGCTTTACCGAAGGGAACATCCACAATCTGACCGAACTCAGGTTTTCCACGAAGGGCTATGAGCGCGTGCTGGAGCCGCTCTACCTTAAGGTTATCATGAACTCCTTCGTATTGGCGGCGATTTCTACCCTATGCTGCCTTGTGCTGGGGTATCCCGTGGCCATGATCGTGTCCAAAGCCAATCCCAAAGTCAGGGGCATGCTGGTGATGTTCCTCATCGTGCCCATGTGGATGAACTTCCTATTAAGAACCTATGCCTGGATGTCCATCCTTTCGCCAAATGGCTTCCTGAACCGTGTATTGGAACTGGTCGGCTTGCCCAGGCTGGAGATCATGCCGGGAAAGACCGCCGTCCTGCTGGGAATGATCTATAACTTCCTGCCGTTCATGATCCTTCCCATCTACACGGTGCTGAGCAAGATCGACAAAAGCGTGATTGAGGCGGCCAACGACCTTGGCGCCAATAAAATAAAGACCTTTATGCGGGTGATTCTGCCCCTGTCCATACCCGGTGTGGTGTCGGGCATCACCATGGTGTTCCTGCCCGCGGTCAGTACCTTCGTCATCTCCGGGCTCCTGGGAGGAGGCAAAACACCCCTTATCGGAGATTTGATAGAGCAGCAGTTTATGTGGGAAGGCAACTGGCATTTCGGCTCGTCCCTTTCCATCATCCTGATGGTGATGATCCTGATCTCCATGGCCATCATGTCCCGCCTGGACAGGAATGGCCAGCAGGAGGATAAAAACCCGGTGAAAATGTAAGTCTAGGCAATGAAGGAACGATGGCTATGAAAAAAGCGGTTGTCAGAATCTATATGGGTTTGATCTTTCTGTTTCTCTACGCTCCCATTATCACCCTGATCGCCTTCTCTTTCAACAAGAGCAAGTCCAGGGGACAGTGGGGCGGTTTTACGCTGGACTGGTATGCCGAGCTGTTCAAGGATCGCCTGATCACGGAAGCCCTGTACTACACCATCCTTATTGCTGTCCTGGCCACGCTGATTTCCACCATTGTGGGGACCATCTCTGCCATTGGTATTCACTATATGCGGGGGTTCAGCAAAAACCTGGTCCTGAACATCAACAATCTTCCCGTGCTCAACCCCGACATCGTGACCGGCGTGGCCCTCATGACCCTGTTTATTTCAGCCGGGATGAAACTGGGCTTTGTGACCATGCTGATTGCCCATGTGCTGTTCTGCATCCCCTATGTCATCCTGGCCGTGTTGCCAAAACTCAGGCAGTTGAACCGACATATTGCCGAGGCAGCCATGGATTTGGGCGCCACGCCCGGTTATGCCCTGAGAAAGGTCATCCTGCCGGAGATCAGGCCGGGAATTGTCAGCGGTGCCCTGATGGCCTTTACCCTGTCCATCGATGATTTTGTGATCAGCTTTTTCACCGCCGGAAATGAGGTCAGCAATTTGTCCATCCTGATCTATTCCATGGCAAAAAGGGGCGTGAAACCTTCCATCAACGCCCTGAGTACCCTGATGTTCGTGACGGTGGTGATTTTGCTGCTGATAATCAACAAAAAAAGTGAAAAAGGAGAGGAGTTGCTGCTATGAAAAAGATCCTTGCTTCTGTCATTGTGGCGGCAATACTGATTTCTATGGCATTTTCCCTGTCAGGGTGCGGAGAGGAACAGGTAGTCCTCAACGTGTTCAACTGGGGGGAATACATTGATGAGAGCCTGCTGGACGAATTCGAGAAGCAAACGGGCATTAAGATCAACTACAAAACTTACGATACCAACGAAACCATGCTGGCCAAGCTGGAAGCGGGCGGCAGCAGCTATGATGTGGTCTTTCCTTCGGACTATGCCGTGTCCGAAATGATAAGGAAGGATATGCTATTGCCCCTCGACTTTGAGAATATACCCAATTACAAGTATGTGGACGAAAGGCTGAAGAACCTGGAGTATGATCCGGAGAACAAGTATTCGGTTCCTTATTTCTGGGGCACCATCGGCATCCTGTATAACAAGAACATGGTGGACGATCCGGTGGATACCTGGGATATTCTCTGGAATCCCAAGTATGCGGGCCAGATCCTGATGAAGAAGGATGTCCGCGATGCCATGGGCGCTTCCCTGAAAAGGCTCGGCTATTCCATGAACTCCACCAACGATGAGGAACTGAAACAGGCACAGCAGGCCCTGCTTGAGCAGAAGAAGATTGTGACCGGCTACTATGGCGACGAGATCAAGGACATGATCGCCAATGGCGATGCGGCCATGGGTCTGACTTATTCCGGCGACTTCATGGATCTGTATTGGGATGAGTCGGCGGACTTCAGCCATATCGGCTTTGGTATTCCCAAGGAAGGCACCAACCTGTGGTTCGACTGTATGGTTATCCCCAAGAGCTGCAAGCATAAAAAGGAAGCCGAGATGTTCATCAATTTCATGCTTGATCCGGAAATTTCCTACCAGAACTCCATAGCGGTAGGCTATACCTCACCCAATGTGGAAGCCCTTAACCGGATCCGACAGGAAATGCCGGAAGTGTTTGAATTGCCTGCCTTCTGGCCCGATGACAGCATTCTGGAAAACAGCGATGTATATGTCGATCTGGGAGATTACAAGAGCGTCTATAATCAGCTCTGGACCGAGGTGCTGGTGGACTAGACCGCTTTTGGGGTCCGCCTCGCGTGACGGGTTTACCGGCTGATGCATTGAATGGGAATAATGGATGATTAAACAGAGTGGACGGTTATGGTTTGGCCATAGCCGTCCCTCATGTTATGTACGGAGCCTGTCATTGCGAGGAAGGCGACAGCCGACGAAGCAATCTCGGAGATTGCCGCGCTCCACTTTGGTTCCGCCCGCAATGACAATACCGAGGGTGTCATTGCGAGGAAGGCGACAGCCGACGAAGCAATCTCCAAATAATATTGCTTAAATATGCGATATTTACGCTTGGATTGATAAACATGGATACGAAAAGGAACACACCCATCTACAATATGCTCATGAATTACTCCGGCACCCATCCGCTCCCTTTCCACATGCCCGGGCATGTGATGGGAAGGGGACTTGCAGACCTGTTTAAAGAAATCGGTTCCCTGGATATTACCGAAATCCCGGGTTCCGATTGTCTCCATGATCCGGACGGGGTTATCCGCATGGCCCAGGAACTGGCCGCCCGGGCTTTTGGAGCCAGGACAACCCACTTTTCGGTTAATGGCTCCACCGTGGGGATACATGCCATGATCCGCGCCGCGGTGAAACCCGGCGGAAAAATCCTCATCAACCGGGATGCCCACAGGGCGGCATTCAACGCCATCGCGTTGCTTAAGGCGGAGCCCGTTTTCCTCATGCCGGAGTATGATCCGACAACACGCCTGACCCTTGGCTTCCGGGAAGCAGATCTGAGAAGCGCCCTTTCCGAGCATCCGGATATCGAGGCCATCCTGCTGACAAGGCCCAACTATTACGGCGCTGCCTTCCATATCCGTTCCATGATTGGCATTGCCAGATCAGTGGGGATTCCCTTCCTGGTTGATGAAGCCCATGGAGCCCATTTTGCGTTTTCAGACCTGCTTCCTGAGCCTGCCCTGAGACTGGGAGCCGATGCCTGCGTTCAGAGCCTGCACAAGACGCTTCCGGCCATGACGCAGACCGCTCTTGTCCATGAGGGACCGTCCTCCCTGCTGGAACCGGGCAGGCTTTTCCGCTGCCTGTCCATGCTGCAGACCACGAGCCCGTCCTATGTGCTGATGGCGTCCATGGACATTGCCCGGGACATCATGGAGCGGGAGGGGGCACAGCTCTACGAAGCGCTGTACAGAAGAATACAGGCCTTTGAACGGGAGCTTGAGGATATGGGCGGTGTCAGGCGTGTCGTGCCTGAGGCGCCCGGCCTTGAAAACGATTTTTCAAGAATCGTCCTGAGCTTTGGCCCCTGCGGCCTGACCGGCTTCCAGGCGGAAAGGATTCTCCGTGAATCCTCAGGTATTGTGGCCGAAATGGCCGATGAAGATCATGTAGTCCTGATCGCCACGCCCTTCCATTCCGATGCGGATTTTGAAAACCTGCTTGCGGGGATCCGCGAAGCCGTCAGGTATGGCGAAGGCCCGCAGGATGACAGGCTTTCGGTTGTCAAAGCGCCCGAGGGACTTCCTGAAAGGGCCATGAATCCGGGAGATGCCATCGACAGGCCGGCTGAAGCCGTTGAGCTGGCCAGGGCCGTCGGCCGGATCAGCGCGTCCGCTGTCACGCCCTATCCGCCCGGAATCCCGTTGATAATGCCCGGAGAGGTATTTTCGGCAGAGCTTGTCCGTTATCTGACCGAAATACAGGGTTCAGGCGGTCGTGTTCATGGTATAATGGAAGGTAGGGTACTCGTTATCCGCCAAGCAAAAGAAAACTGAGGTCATACTGATGAACGAAGGCATTTTTATCACCTTTGAAGGCAATGACGGTTCCGGCAAGACCACGCAGATCGGGCTCCTCGCCGACTATCTGAAGCAGCGGGGCCTTGAGGTTCTCATCCTGCGCGAGCCGGGCGGGACGTCCATCGGTGAGAAGATACGGGATATCCTGCTGGACAACAGTAACCAGGGCATGTGTGCCGTTGCGGAGATGCTGCTTTATGCCGCGTCCCGGGCACAGCTGGTGTCGACGATCATCAAGCCGGCACTGGCCGAAAACAAGGCGGTCATCTGCGACAGGTTTGTGGATTCCTCGATGGCTTACCAGGGCATCGGAAGAGGCCTTGGGACCGAAAAGGTCTGGATGGTGAACCAGCTGGCCATTGACGGCTGTTTGCCGGATATCACCTTTTTCATGGATGTGGATGCCGATACGGCCATGGCCAGGCGGAACGCCAAGGGTGAGGAAGCGGACCGGATTGAGAGCGAGGATATGGTCTTCCACAGGCGGGTCTACTCGGGTTATCTGGAACTTGCAAAAAGCTTCCCCGATCGCATCAGGCGCATTGATGTCAACCGGAACCCGGACGCGGTCTTTGCCGAGATCCGCGGCTATGTGGATGAACTCTTAAAGAAAGCCGGCAGGTAAAGGGTATGGGTCTTAAGATTGACAGTGGCAGTTCGGACAGGAAGCCAGCGGCGCTGTCCGGGCCTGTGAGCAAAAGAACGGATAAGGTTCAGGGAAAGAGCACAGCCCAGTTCAGTTCACACCTGAGCAGGCATTTTGGTCATGCCCAGGAAGAGGTCCTGAAGGAGATGGCCAAGGAGATTGAGAAACAGGGTGAAAAACTGGCCAAGCACGTCGATATTGCCGAACTGAAGGTATACAAGCGGCTGGTTTCGGAGTTTCTCAACGAGGCGGTGCGGGCTTCTTCCAAGTTCTCCAAGGAGAGCTTCCTGGACAGGCGCGGAAGACACCGGGTCTATGCGATCATCCGTTCTATCAATGAAAACCTGGAAAAACTCACCGAGGAAGTGCTGAAAACGGAGCGCAACCACCTGGAAATCCTGGGCCGGATTGAAGATATCCGCGGCCTGATTCTTGACCTGATCCTTTGAGAGAGGGATTGTTTTGGATTTCATCGGACAAAAAGCCGTCGTGGAACGGTTTATGGAGCAGTATAAATCCGGCATGACGAGCCATGCCTATGTGCTTTCGGGTCCTCCGGGGATCGGAAAGAAGACCCTGGCCCGTGAAATGGCAAGAACGCTGCTTTGCGGGGAAGAGCCTGCCCGGGCGCCCTGCGGGAGATGCCGGGGATGCAAAAGTTTCGCGGCCGGTTCCAATCCGGGTTTTTTTGAAATCGTTCCGAAAACGCGCAATATTCTCATCGAGCAGATCCGTGAGCTCATCGACCATATCATGGTCCGTCCGGCGCAGGGCAGGAAAGTCTATCTCATACAGGAAGCCGACCGGATGACGACCCAGGCTCAGAATTGCCTTCTCAAGACCCTTGAAGAGCCGCCACCCTACGCCGTTATCATCATGACCGCAAACAGCTTTGAATCGCTTCTGATCACCATACGCTCCAGGGTGGTCCATCTGAGGCTTGGGCGTTATTCTGACGAAGAGATGAGGCAAATCCTGAAAAGGCATGGCAAAAGCTCGGCAGACATGGATGCCGCCATCGCTTTCAGCGAGGGAAACCCTGCCAGGGCGCTGGCCATCATGGGGAACCCGGAATTTCTGAAGACCAGGGAACTGGTGTTTGCGCATATGTTGGGCGAGAACGGTCCCGATCCGGCCGATTGTGAACTGAACCTGCATCTTTCAGGGAACAAAGACGCCCTTCCGGACTGCCTGGATATCCTGGAATCGGCCTATCGGGATGTGATGATGATCCTATGTGGAAAATCCGGCAACTTGATCAATTCAGACAAACGCGATAAACTAATGGAGTATGCACGAAGAAGCAGCATGCAGCGCGTGATCGCGGTTATTCGGGAAGTGAATGCGATCCGCAGTCATCTGAAGCGCTATATGAACCACCAGCTGGCCGTGGATTTGGTGACGCTGGTACCCCATGATTAAGACAGAATGCATAGAGGTGCGTTTATGATAAATGTGGTAGGAGTCCGTTTCAGGACTGCCGGAAAGATATACTATTTCGATCCCTGTGATCTGGATATCAACACGGACGATATGGTTATTGTTGAGACAGCCAGAGGGATTGAATGCGGAAAGGTTGTCATCGCAAAGCGCGAAGTTTCGGAGGAGGAGGTCGTCCTTCCCCTCAAAAGCGTGATCCGCGTGGCGACAGAGGAAGATCTGAAGCATGTGGAGGAGAACAAGGCAAAAGAGGTTGAAGCCTTCAGGATATGCCTTGAAAAGATCAGGAAGCACGGGCTTGAGATGAAGCTCATCGATGTGGAATACACCTTCGATAACAACAAGATCCTGTTCTATTTCACCGCAGATGGCCGCGTGGATTTCAGGGAACTGGTCAAGGATCTGGCATCTGTCTTCAGAACCAGAATCGAACTGAGACAGATCGGCGTCAGGGACGAGGCGAAGATGATGGGGGCCCTCGGTCCATGCGGCAGGACTCTCTGCTGCTGTACCCATCTGTGCGAATTCCATCCCGTATCCATCAAGATGGCCAAGGAACAGTCCCTGTCCCTCAATCCCAGCAAGATTTCGGGAACCTGCGGACGGCTCATGTGCTGCCTGAAATATGAGCAGGAAAACTACGAGTACCTCCTCAGGAAGATGCCCAAGGTGGATGCGGTGGTCAAAACTCCCCATGGGCCCGGTACGGTGGTTTATGTCAATCTCCTGAAGGAAAAGATCAAGGTGAAGCTGGACGACGAGCAGGGCGCCGATATTATGGAATACCACATCGACGAGGTGGAAATTGTCAGGGATGCCGAGAAGAAGAACGACCAGGAAGACAAGATCCTGGAAGAGCTGAAGGAGCTCGAGGACTGAGCCGGGACGGGCTTCAGTTAAGGGTTTACCGGATTGATTATTGGATTTAATTGACATTTAATTGACATCAGGGGTTTATTAGTATAGGATATTCCTGTGGTGTAAACCAACAATGATGTGGAGGTGTTTTTATGGCATATTTTATCAACGAGGAATGCATCAGCTGTGGTGCGTGTGAACCCGAATGTCCCGTTAGCTGTATTTCCGAAGGTGACGGTACATATGTAATAGATGCGGATGCATGCATCGATTGTGGCTCATGTGCGGAAGCATGCCCTGTGGGAGCTCCGCAGCCCAAATAAGGAAGAATTGACCGGAGCCAGGCAGAAAACCTGGCTCTTTCTTCAAAGCCTTTTCAGGACAGGACAACGCGGGCAAGACCCGCTTTTTTGTTACAGCCGGCCTTCTGGCCAGAGTGCTGTTCTTCGGCCGGACCGTACAGGAGTGAGCGTGTTGGGATTCGAGGTTTATGATGACGAGACGCTGGAAGATTTGCAACTGAACAACCTCTGGCTCATACAGAAGAAGGATTCCTTCAGGTTTGGCATGGACGCGGTGCTTCTGGCTGATTTTGCAAAAGCCGGGCCGGGAGACAGCGTCGTGGATTTAGGTACGGGGAGCGGTATCGTGGCCATCCTCATGTCGGCCAGGACACAGGCCGAAAAGATCATCGGCCTGGAGATCCAGCCCGAAATTGCAGACATGGCCAGGCGCTCGGTGGAAGGCAACGGCCTGTCCCACCGCATCAGCATTCAGCAGATGGACATCCGGGAGGCTGCTTCCAGGCTTCCCGTCGGAAAGTATGACGTGGTGGTGACCAACCCGCCCTATACCAGATGCGGCGGCGGGCTGATCAATCCGAATGAATCCAGGGCCATTGCCAGGCATGAGATCCTGTGCACCCTGGAGGATGTGGTTAAGGCTGCCGCTCATCTGTTGAGGGTACGCGGCGAGTTCTACATGGTCCACCGCCCGGACAGGCTGTGTGATATCATGGTGGAGATGCGGAAAAACCAGCTGGAGCCGAAAGTGCTCAGGATGGTGTGCCCAAGACCCGGAGATCCCCCGTCGCTCCTGCTCGTCATGGGCATCCGCAACGGGAATCCCGGCATGAAGCTGCTGGCGCCCCTGTACATCTACGATACCGACGGTAACTATACCGGCGAACTGCGATCCATATACGGTTTACTGATGAGGTGAAATCATGGCGATTCATTTACGCGCTCCCATTATTGATCAGGAACTGCTCCATAAGCTGAAAGCCGGTGACGAGGTGCTTATCAGCGGAACGATTTTCACGGGAAGGGATGCCGCTCACAAGCGGATGATAGAGATGATCGGGAAGGGAGAACCGCTTCCTTTCGATATCAGGGGTCAGATCATCTACTACGTGGGGCCATGCCCTGCGCCTCCGGGAAAAGTTATCGGGTCTGCAGGACCCACCACCAGCGGGCGCATGGATGCGTATGCCCCCACGCTTATAGAAATGGGCCTTAAGGGAATGATAGGGAAAGGTGCCCGCAGCAGGGAGGTTGTGGACGCCATCCGGCAACACGGCGCGGTGTATTTCGGAGCCACGGGCGGAGCGGCTGCCCTCATCGCTTCCTGCATCAAAAAGGTCGAGGTTATCGCCTTTGAGGATCTGGGAACCGAAGCCATAAGGAAGCTGGAGGTGGAGAACATGCCCTGCACGGTCATCATCGATACCCAGGGTAACGACCTGTATGTCATCGGACGAGCCAGGTATGAGAGAAAGGCAGGGGGTTGAGGACCATGTTTGAGAAGCGGATCAATATCTTTGTCGGCCATTACGGCAGTGGTAAATCAGAAATCGCGGTCAACGCGGCCTTTGGCATCAAGGAAAACAGGGAGAACGTGGTCCTGGCCGACATGGACATCGTCAATCCCTTCTTCAGGAGCCTGGACGCCAAAAACTGGCTGGAATCCAGGGGCATACGCGTGCTGGCGCCCCTTTTTGCCAATACCAATGTGGATGTACCCGCCCTGGTTCCCGAGATCTCGGTGGCCCTGAGGAGCCCGGATAAAAACGTGATCCTGGATGTGGGCGGGGATGACGACGGGGCAAGGGTCCTGGGCCGCTACTACAACGATATAGAGAAAGACGCGTATGACATGCATTTTGTCATCAACCGGGCAAGGCCGCTTACCGGCGGGGTAGAAGAAACCCTGCAGTACCTGGAGGAGATCCAGGCGGCTTCCCGACTGAGAGTGACCAGGCTCATCAGCAATACCCACTATTTGGATCAGACCTCCCCCGGGGATGTGCAATACGGTCTCGAACTGACCCGCCAGGTGTCGGAAAAGACCGGCATCCCCGTTGAATTTGTCTGCGTCATGGAGAGCATGGAGCATCTGGCCGAAGGGTTGGATGTACCCCTTTTTGTTCTGAAAAAGAATATCAGGCTGCCGTTCTGAAAGGGAACAGATGCAGGAAAAATATCAGGCAGGATTACGGGAAAAGGGACAGGCAACTGTCCCTTTCAGACTGTCGAAAAAGTCCAGTGAGAACTGGGCTTTTTTGCATTAATATAGTAAAATATTATTGGGTGACGGAAATGATAATTAAGAATGAAGA
>NZ_FQZP01000036.1 GCF_900142095.1 Thermoclostridium caenicola
GTCAACAGCTTTCGCGGCATAAACGCTTAGACTATTGTTTGATTAGCTACTGCTTTGATGACCGAGGTATTTTACACACAAATTTGGACTTGACTCACATTAAACAAAAGTCAATGATCATTTTTACCGACAAGCTGTTTATTTGCCTAACCTTTAAGATTTGCCCCTTGCTGCAAAATCCCTCAGCAGTTGGCGCATACCGATATGCTGCAAGACTGGGTGTTATTATTGAAAAGTGAGTTGCATGAAGGTATGATATAAAAAAATACTTTTGCAGCATTGGTGCACGATGATGAAAGTAGAATTTCATTCCATAGAGAAAATGAGTGACGAACGGCTGCAGTTTGCGGCGGTTTGCGCCGCATACAAAGGCAAATGGCTGTTCGTAAGGCATGAGGAAAGAAACAGGTGAGTTGAAAATGCTGGACTATCCGAAAGATCATCCGATAATCCAACAGATTCAGCAATCGGAGTCTCTGCCCAGGATACCTAAGGATCTCGGAGACGCTCTGAGCATGCTTCTGAATCCTTATGAGTACGACATGAATGAATGCATCGACAGGCTGTACGCTATTCCGGGCATGGAAACCGTACTGGTCCGGGTGATCAACCATATCTCACAGTTCAACCGAAAAATCACGAACTTGAAGGATGCAATTCTGTATCTGGGCGCCTACAACGTCAGAATGATCTCCATTGCGCATATGACCAGGCTGTTGCTCCCGGAAAGCTGCGGCAGGACGAAACTGTTTGACAGCAGGAAGTATTGGCAGCATTGCGTCGGCACTTCCATTGCAAGTTATATGATTGCGGAAAAGACCGGCCAGTGCGACAAGGAAAAGATTTTTACATACGGGTTGATCCATGATATCGGCATAACGGTTTTGGACATCTGCCTGCCGCAACACCTGGATGAAATCTATGCCAAGCAGGTAGAAAACGGGGTCCATCAGACGGTGGCGGAAAAGGTCGTGCTGAATGGCATTACCCATGCGGAGATCGGGATGTGGCTTTGCGAGCAATGGGGACTGCCGGAAGAAATCTGCGTCATCGTAGGCTATCACCACAGTCCGTTCCCGTACGGCAGGATCAATAATGAGATTAATGTCCTTTATCTGGCGGATTCCATCAGCACGAACTACTATGAAAACCTGCTGGGCACCAGTACGACTTTCATCTATTCCGATCATGTGCGGGAAAAGCTGAACCTATCTCATGAATTTGTCCAGAGCCTGGCAGAAAAGCTGCCGGACGAAGTGGATAGGATTATCCGCAACGAATACTTCGCGCTGTGACGGATGCAAAAGGGGATCGGCATTTGCCGATCCCCTTTTGCATGTACGCTTTATGACTTTTTGGAGCTGAAAAGGCTGCTCAGCTTTTCCTTGTGCAAATAGTAGTCGATGTCTTTCAGCTTCGAAGCAGCTTCCCTGTCAAGTACCACCGTGATGCCGCCGCTGAATAGCTGGATGGCTGAGGCGGTGATCTGGGAGGTGACAGGGCCTTCAATGGCTTTTGCCACCACGTCGGCCTTCCGCCTGCCATTGGCGATCATCAGGATGTTCCTGGCTTCCAGGATGGTACCGATACCCATCGTGATGGCGAAATGGGGCATCTGCTCCCTGGGAATGCCGGCTTTGCAATAAAAGAGCTCATAGTTGTCGTCAAGGGTTTGCTTGGTCAGGGCTTCCACGCGTGTCCGGGAAGCGAGGGATGAACCGGGTTCGTTGAAAGCCCAGTGCCCGTCACCGCCTATGCCCAGAAGCTGCAGGTCAATACCGCCGGCCTTTTTGATTTCTTCCTCATACTGCATGCAGAATTCTTCCGGGTTTTTGGTCAGCCCGTCGGGAATATGGATGTTTTCCTTCTTGATATTGATATGCTTAAAAAGTTCTTCGTGCATGAACCGGGCGTAGCTCTGGTCCTGCTCATAGGGCTTACTCAAATCCATACCCAATCCCAGGTATTCATCCAGGTTAAAAGTCTTCACCTGGGAAAAATCCAGACCCTCTTCCTTGTGCATCCGGATCAGTTCCCGGTATGTACCTATCGGGGTACTGCCCGTGGCCAGCCCCAGCACACAGTCAGGCTTTGAGCGGACCATTGCCGCAATCACTTCGGCCGCGTAACGGCTCATTTCTTCATAGGTATTTCTGATGATGACATTCATAATCCATGCTCCTTTGCATGCAGGAAATCCTGCGCAAGAAATCTTGCGTTTTAAAGACTAATACAATAATAAAAACGATTTTCCTGAAATGTCAATCAAAACTTTGGGTTTTTTGACGGATTACAGATTCAGGAGACAGTTGCTTTTCCTGCAAGGGCAAGGTAAAATCTTATTGGTCCCCACTGGGGTTTTGATTTTGCCCTCTTGTCATTCAGAGGGTCCTTTTTTTATTCCGGAGCGCATCCTTGCCGGACAACCCGTCCCGTATAATATGCATATGCCTCTCATATTGTATATCAGACAACCTTGCCGGGAGGTCCGGGGAATTGTCCGCCTTTTTTACCAGCATCGTACGCAATTTCTTCGTCGCATTCGGCGTCGTGATCGGCGCAAGTGTTTTTGCGGGAATCAGCGCCATTCTGACCAACAAACCTCCGCTTGAAGCCATGATGGATATTGCCGGGTCCATCAAGATTTGGGCCATGGCCATAGCCCTGGGCGATACCTTTTCATCCTTCAAGGTGATTGAAAAGGGAATTTTTCAGGGAGAATTCCTTTCCATTTTCAAACAGGGCATCCATGTGGTCATGGCCTTGCTGGGCGCTAATGCGGCCTATGGCTATATTCGTCTGATTCAAAGGTTTGGTGCCCTATGGCGGGAATAAGGACAAGAAGGCCGATTGTGCTGTTTGGCTTTTATGCAGGCGTTGTCACCGGCGTCCTTTTGGGCTTGACCATTATGACCACCCTTGTCAGTTACCGCCTGGAGAACTTCCACAGGATGAATGCCTACCTGGAAAGCGTTATCGCAGAAAAAAACGCTCAGCTGGAACAGCTTGAGAAATCGTTGAACAAGGGCAAATACATCCTCAAATCGGTGGACGTGGTTTTTATCTGCGAGGACGAAGAGGTTGACCTCCTGGTGTTTGAGACCGAGTTGAAAAAGAAGTATCATGCGCTTCTTGGCAAGGAGGTCAAAACCCTCGACGCCGAGATGATCGCCGAGGTGGCCGACAAGCGCATCTTTCGCCTGGACAACGGCCAATACCAGCTCTTTGTCCGAAAACTCATCCTGGCTGAAAACCTGAAACTATGGATTGAAGTCCGCCCGCTGGAATAAGCCTCATGCCTTGCCGTCGAAATAGCGGGTCAGTTGCTCTGCCAGGCTGCGGATAAAGTTCTCGCCTGCCTTTTGGGTGGTGGATTGGGTAAAGACGACCAGGATGAAGGGCCGCTTGCAATAGATGATGCCCGCGTCGTTATAGATGCCCAGCTGGGAATTGGTCCCGGTTTTATGCGCAACCGCATACTTCCGGTTAACCCTTGAAACCCCCACCGGAATACGGGTGTTGTAGATGTTTCCCAAAAGACCTTCATGGATGGTTTTCATGTAGATGTCGGTTTCCCTGTTGACATAAACGTTATAGAGGATCAGACCGGTATCGCGCGGCGTTATGCGGGCGCAGCGCTTTTCGGTGCCGTACCTTGCCAGGTTGTTTTTGCGGCTGTAGCCTATGGCGCCCGACATCTCGCCATATATCCTGCTGTTGTGTATGCCGAGGCGGTCCAGCACCTCGTTGGATTTTTGATTTCCGATGAGCCTCAGCGAAGCGTTGGAATAGTTGTTGTCGCTGTAGCTGATCATGGTTTTGATCATGTTCAGCAGCTTGAAGCGCCTGCCGGTCACCGCGTCGTAATAGGTTTCCTCCGCGCTCAGTTCCCCTCGCCGCATCATATCGCAAAGGATATACCCCTGAAAGAGTTTGACGACAGAGGCGCTGTTAAAATATCCCTCCAGCATGTTGTCGTAGGGATCGATACGGGTAAGGTTCTCGTTGACCCCGCAGGTATAGTTGTTGACAAGGTCCATGACGAAAACCCCGTAGGTGGTCTTGATGCCTGAAACTTGCTCGGCCTTCTTGATGATGCCCAGAACCTCGTTTTTGAAAATGGTATATTCCACGGTGCTGAGATCGGCCTGGGGGAAACTGTCGGTGATGACGGAGGGTTCCTCGGCGGTGCATTCTTCCTGCGGCACGTCTGGCGGAGCAGTGCCTTCCGCGCCGTGCAGCGGTTCTGCGCTCTCAGCGCCTGGATTCTGCCCGGATCCTCCCTGTTCGGGCGCTGGCGGATTCACGTTATTGGCGGGTGTCGATAAAGGAGCCTCCGGCAATGGCTGCTGGGTTTCCACAGAAGGCAGGGGTTCATGGGAAGGCGGGGATTCCACCGGATCAACTCCGGGCATTTCTTCCTGAATGGAAGGCTTCAACCAGTCATCCGCCTGTGTCGGAATGGCTCCGGCTTGAGCCTGATGGCTGGATTCATGGGGACTGAAAGCTTCAAAAGCGGTATTGCCGGGCTTGCCCGAGCTTCCCGGAATAGGCGGGAAGATGAGCGTAACGATGAGTATTGCCGGAATGATTTTCAGTGGCATGAACGGCAAAAGCTCCCGTATCATTGCTGCACTAATTCAATATATGGGCATAGGTTCATAAATATCCTGACAGATTCCTGGCTTTGGTTTGTCCAGACACTGAAATGATGGTATGATTAAAGCTGACAATCTGTTGCGCCAACCGTTTTTGGGGGGATGGATGCAGGGCGCGTGAAGGATGGATTCGGTGGATTTCTTTTCGCAGCTCAAATCTGAATATGGTATCAGCCTCAATCAGCAGCAGCTTCAGGCAGCCGGTCATGTTGTCGGCCCGGCCCTGGTGCTGGCCGGTCCCGGTTCGGGAAAAACCACGGTTATTACGGTGAGAACCGCCATGTTGATTGCATCCGGGCATGTACGCTCGGAGCGTATCCTGACCATGACATTCAACAAGGCTGCGCAGTTGGAGATGAAGACCCGATATAGCCGGCTGTTCGGAAGGTCGGGAATTTCAGTCCGGTTCTCCACCTTTCACAGCTTCTGCTATGGTATACTTCGGGAGTACGAACAGCGCCAGGGGAAGCGGTTCAGGCTCATTGAGGGGTCCGATGATCCCCTGGAAAGCAAGGCCGCCGTTCTGAAGAACATCTGGCGCGAATTGCATCAGAGACAGGCCGGCGATGACGATCTGGAAATCCTGAGCAACGAGATCGGCCTGGTGAAAAACCGCATGGTGCCCGAAAAGGATTTCGGAAGCCTGGAGTTGCAGACACCGCGCTTTGCCGAACTTTACCGGGCCTACGAGGAATACAAGCGAGCCAGGGGCCTTATCGACTTTGATGATATGCTGGTCCATGCATGGCATATCCTGAACCGGTATCCGGATATCCTGTTGCAGTATCGCAGCCGGTATGATTTCTATCAGGTGGACGAGGCCCAGGATTTGTCAAGGCTCCAGTTTGAGATCCTCAGGCTCATCATGCCGTCCGATAATCCCAATGTATTTGTTGTGGCGGATGACGACCAGAGCATCTATGGCTTCCGTGGCGCGGATCCCGGGCACATCCTGGGCATGAAGACGCAGTACCCCGGCCTCAGGTTGTATCGGCTGGAAAACAATTACCGTTCCTCACGGAACATCGTGGAGGTCAGCAGCCGCTTCATCCGGTCCAACAAAAAGCGCTTTGATAAGCAGCACTGCACCCTGAACCCGTATTTTACGAATCCTGTCATAGTCAATGTGAGAAATGCCGGGGAGCAGCTTAAATATGTGGCAGACCGCGTGCGGGAGCTTCGGAAGCGATATGAAAACATCAAAGTGGCGGTACTTTACCGGAACAACCTGTCATCGGTATGCCTGGTGGACTATTTCGAACGCCATGGCATCCCTTACAGGGTCCGACAAAACAAGGTGCATTTCATGCAGCATTGGATGGTACAGGATATCCTGGCGTTTTTCCGCTTTGCCCTGGATCCTTATGACAGGGAATCCTTCCAGAGGATTTGCTACCGGATGAACCGCTATATTTCAAAGACCATGGTCCAGCAGGCCTTAATGAATGAACGCTTGGAAGTCCTGGATGCCATCAGCGCAAGCCCGGACCTGAATCCGTTCCAGCAGAAGAAGATGTTGGAACTGAAATGCGAATGGAGGCGGTTCGCCAGGATGCCGCCCGATAAGGCCCTGGCGTATGTCGAAAATGAATTCATGTACTTTTCCGGCATCAAGGGCCTCTGCGACAAGACCGGGCAATTCTTTGACCGGGTTTACGCCATGTTTGGCATCCTGAAAACCCTGGCGGAAGGAATTGGCACCATACCGCAGTTCCTGGAGCATCTGGCCAGGTTGGAGAAGCTTCTGGAATCGCCTTCCCCGACGCATAGCCAGGATGATGACTTCCATGTGACGCTGACCACGCTTCACTCGGGAAAAGGATTGGAATTTGACGCCGTTTTCATGGTGGATCTTATCCAGGACGAGATCCCCGGACAGCACGCCATAAAGGCGATGCATGCCGGCTATGAGGCGGAGATGGAAGAAGAGCGGCGACTGTTCTATGTGGGGATGACCCGTGCCAGGAAATACCTGTACCTGATAGCCCCGGAGCAGAACCATGGGCTGCCCGTTTCCCGTTCAACTTTTGTTAACGAGGTGGCCTGCATCCTCAATCAGGACTCCCGCGAGAGGATCCGTGAGGGTTCAGTCCTGTACCACAAGAAATACGGAAGGGGCATCGTGGCGGGCATCTCGGTGCATGACGGCAAAACGGCCGTCATCAGAGTGGATTTCGGTGGAAAGACCAGGAGCCTGGATCTGGCCATCTGCCTGGAGCACGGCATCATCACCCTGGATGCGGCAAACGAATGAAACACCACGTTTATGGCCGGGTATGCCGAACCGGACCATATCAGGACTTATAGGGAAGGTGACAGTTATGAAAAAGCAGTGGACGCTCCTGTGCGTCATAACGGCAGCCATGCTGGTGCTTGCGGTTCTCTTTGCGGATGGACTGCAGGCCGGCGGTTTATCCGGTGCGTACAGTGAAAAAAGCGGTCATGTCATCATCAGCGAGATCATGGCCATGAACCATACAGGCCTTGTCGATGAGGACGGAGATACCAGGGACTGGATTGAACTCTACAATCCGGGGAGCCAGCCGGTAAACCTTTTGGACTATGGTTTGTCCGATAAACAGGACATACCCCATTTATGGACCTTTCCCGATGTGACCTTGATGCCCGGCGAGTATTTGCTGGTATGGGCTGACGGAAAGGACAGGGTGTCCGATGCAGGGCTCCATGCCAATTTCCGGATAAGCGCAGGCGAGGTGATCACCCTGTCCAATCCTTCCGGCATGGCTGTTGATTCAATACGTCTGGACAGGGTCATTCCCGATGTTTCATACGGTGTGGCTGCCGGAGGAGGCCATGCTTTCCTGGCCCAGGCCACGCCCGGAGACAGCAATGCCGAGGCCATTGCGGATCTGACGCCCTATTTCGCGCAGGTCAGCCTGCCGGAATTCTCTGCGGGAAGCGGTTTTTACAGTGAAGGTTTTGAACTGGTGCTGAGCTGTTCGGATCCAAGGGCCACCATCCGCTATACCCTGGACGGATCCGAACCCACCGCCGATTCACCCGTTTACCAGGAGCCCATCCTCATTCGTTCAAGGGAGGGGGAGCGCAATGTTTATGCCAACATCACAGGAATATCCATTGCGGACATGCCGCCCCTGAAGGAAGTCTTCAAGGGAACGGTGGTGCGGGCGCGCGCTTTTTTGCCGGACGGTTCCATGAGCGAAACGGTGACCCATACCTACTTTGTGGACGAGGATATGGCCGGACGCTACAAGCTTCCCGTCGTATCCCTGGTGACGGATCCGGATAACCTGTTCGACTATTTCACAGGAATCTATGTGAAGGGAAAGGTGTTCAGCGATTGGATGTCCCAAAACCCGAATGCGCCTGTGGACGGCGAGACTCCCGCCAATTACAACCAGAGGGGAATGGCGTGGGAGAAGGAAGCGCACGTGACCTTCTTTGAGCCCGACGGAACCGTGGGATTTACCAAGAATGTCGGGATACGGACATCGGGAGGATGGACCCGGGCCAACCGGCAAAAATCCCTGCGCCTGGTTGCCCGAAACCGGTATGAGCGGCCCGATGTCATTGAATATCCCCTTTTTCCCGGCTTGACCCGGCGGGGGAACCCGGACGAGCCCCTGACCGCCTTCAAGCAGATTCTTCTCCGAAGCTCAGGGAACGACTGGGAATCCACTTTGTTCCGGGATGCCATGATGCAGAGCCTTGTTGAAGGCCTTGGGGTGGATACCCAGAGCTACCGGCCTGCGGTCCTGTTCATCAATGGCGAGTTCTGGGGGATATACAATATCCGGGAAGTCTTTGATGAATATTTCATTCATGACAACTACGGCGTGGATTTTGACCATATCGCCATCCTTGAAGGGCGTTCCGGCGAACAGGGCATGGAGCTTTACTATGGCCGGGAAGACGATGCGCAGTCCTTCAATGATTTGCTCGAATTTGTGAGAACCCACGACATGAGTCTTCCGGAGAATTATGAATACGTAGCCGAACGCATAGACGTGGATAATTTCATCACCTATCACGTGGCCCAGATCTATTTTGCCAATACCGACTGGCCCGGAAACAACGTGAAGGTCTGGCGGAAACGCACGGATACCATTGACCCCGACGCGCCCGCGGGTCATGACGGCCGCTGGCGCTGGATGCTGTATGATACCGATTTTGGTTTTGGCCTGTACAGCTTTTATGCTACGGCAAGCCACAAAACCCTGGTGTTTGCCACCAAGGCCGGGGGAACGGAATGGCCCAACCCCGACTGGTCAACGGTGCTTTTACGGTCCCTGCTGACCAATGAGGAGTTCAAAACCAGGTTCATTGCCAGATTCGTGGACCTGCTCAATACCAGGTTCCATCCCGATTATGTTACAAAGCGCGTGGTGGAGATGCGGGAAACCATCATGCCGGCCATCCCGGAGCACCTGGAGCGCTGGATGATCCTGAACCGAAGCATTGATGAGTGGAAGCGTCATACCAATGGCCTCATCGGCTTCGCGCTGCAGCGGGTCAACTATATCACCCGGGATTTGAAGAGCTATTTTGGCCTGGAGCGGTATAAAATTTCGCTGGAAGTGTCCGATGCAGCGGGAGGCGCCATACGGCTGAACGGCATGGATATGTTCATGAAGGATGTACAGTGGAACGGTGTGGCCATGGAAGGGATTCCGGTTACCCTGGAAGCAGTTCCGAAGGAAGGATACCGGTTCGCTGGATGGGAAACCAACATGGGCTTTAAGGATGAACCGGCTGTCACACTTGTGCCTGAAGCCGATCTGGCCATACGGGCGATATTCGAGAAAGAATGAGGTGACACCAGCGGGAAGGGAGCCCGTAAAGGTTAAGGTCGCATTGCGATAAGGCGCCAAAACATCCTGCGAGAATGGGGGGCGGCTGCTGTTTGAGCGCAGCGAGTTCAGCCGCCCACCATTCGAGCAGCTTGATGTTTTGCAGCCGTGCAGCACAGCGACCGGCTTTACGGGCTCCCTTCCTATAGCAAGAGACGTGGCAATCTCAAAAAGTCCATGTTGCAGGCTTTGGCTATTTCAGCCTGGGATTCAGCACCGAAAGCTTGTAAATCTGGTCGTTCTCCCTGAGCAGATTGGTTTCCTTCCAGACACCGGCGAACCGGATATTCTCACGGAGCAGGATATCCTCACCATTGGTGAGCCTGACGAAGTCGAAACGGTAGAACTGACCGTTTCCGACGGCGTAAACCAAGTACAGGGAGTCATGCCTGTCAATGGAGTCGATCTTGTCCACCAGACCGTACCAATTCCCATGGATGACTTCCACAAGGGCCGATGCGTCCCAGTACCAGCTATGATAGGGCGCGCACAGAAAATCTTCGGGAATGTAATCTATCCGTTTGATCTTCCAGCCTTCCCTGCCCGTGTCCTCAACGGTTACCAGGCCATAGTAATAGGCAAAATAGCCGGGCTGGGCCGTGTCTTTGGTTTCTCCGGTGGTTGGCGGGCCGGTGATGACCTCTGTCTCCACCATGTAATACCGGATGTTGTCCGGCGTATCAGGGGGAGCCCAGGCCGGAATAAGCTTCAACAGCGTGGTATGCCCTGTTCCTTTGAAAGAGTCGATGAACTTTTGAAGGGGCAGGGCTTTTCTGTAGTCCTCGGTCAGCAGCTTCCAGGCATAGGGATAAGGCTCCTGGTGATAGCCGATGGTGCCGCAGCCGCCGTGATGACCCGCCATGTTGGAAGCCTCGCGCAGCAGGCCGTAATAGGCTTTGATAAGATCCTCAGGGTTCTTGAAGACGGGGACGGTCTCATGGGGGTTCTGAAGCTCGGAGAAGGAGTACTTGGTATTGAGGGCCGGACTGCCTGAAGGTCTGTGAAACCGTTCGGGTTCATCTTCGTCCAAATCGGCGACCATCAGGCTTCCCATGCGCTCTTCCGTTTCAATGCGGCCCGGATGGATCAGGGCACCCATGACGTAGGTGGTGGCTGTACGGTGGTAAATAATCAGTAGCCCGACGACGAAAGCAAAAGCCAGCAGCAGTACCATTAACGGTTTCCTGTATGTTTTCCACACTTCATGCATGGCAGCATTACCTCATATCATACCGTATTGGGGCAGGGAACGCGATCTTGCATTCGCAGCCTAGTTTAATATATGTTAGATATGAAGGTACATGCCATGTAAATCGGTCATGATATGCCATCTATGGAGGACGCACCCTATGAGGCTTTCTGAACTGCTCGTCTACAACAGCATCATCATCCAGTGCCACAATGATCCGGATGCGGATGCCATTGCATCGGGATTTGCCCTTTATACCTGGTTCAGGGAAAAGGGGAAGGATGTCAGGCTCATATACAGCGGAAGGTCAAAAATATCCAAACCCAATCTCCTCTTGTTGATAAAGGAACTGAGTATTCCCATAGAATATGTGGAATCCCTGGACCATTTTGACGGCCTTCTCATCACCGTGGACTGCCAGTACGGAGCCGGTAATGTCAAAAAGTTCGAAGTGCCGCATGTGGCCATTATCGATCACCATCAGCAGGAGATAACCGGCATCGAGCGATCAGATATCCGGAGCTATCTGGCAAGCTGTTCCACCCTGGTATGGAAGATGCTGCTGGACGAAGGCTTCGACATCAATGCCCATCCGTATGTTGTCACCGCCCTCTGGTATGGTCTTTATTCCGATACCAACGGTTTTTCCGAACTGAACCATCCCCTGGACCGGGACATGCGGGACAGCCTGGTGCCCGACAAACTCCTGATACGCAGACTGAGGAACAGCAATCTGACCCTCAACGATTTGGAAACGGCGGGTATGGCACTCATCCGTACCTCATACAACCGGAAGAACCGGTTTGCCGTCATCAAGACCAACCCCTGCGATCCCAACATCCTGGGCTATATCAGCGACATGGCCCACCAGGTGGACGTGATCGACGTATGCGTGGTTTACAGTGAAATAAACAACGGCATCAAATACTCGGTACGAAGTTCAAACCATGAGATTATGGCCAGTGAGCTGGCGGCCTGGATCGCCGACGACATCGGTTCGGGCGGTGGCCATGCTGAAAAGGCCGGGGGTTTTATCAGTTACCACAAATTCGAGGAGAAGTATCCCAGTATCAATGCGGACGAATACCTGCTTTCCCGGATAAGCGAGTATTATTCGTCCTTTGATGTGATATATGCCGGCAAGTATGAGCTGCGGCTGTCGGAAATGAAATGCTACAAAAAGCTGCCTGTGGTCTGCGGGTACGTGAAAAGCACCGATATCTTCCCCAAAGGAACGCCCTTGCTGGTCAGAACCCTGATGGGTGACCTGGATGATCTGGTGGCCGATGATAATCTGTATCTCATGATAGGGGTAAAAGGCGAGGTCAGTCCTATTGCAAGAACCATGTTTGAAAGGAACTATCGTGTCATAGACGAACCCTTCAATCTTGAGACCGAGTATTTTCCCAGCGTTCGTAACAGGATGAGCGGTGAGAGCATCGATCTGCGGGCAAAGGCGCAAAAATGCGTCAGCACGGGCGAAGGTCGAATCCTCGCCAAACCTCTTTGCAGATACAGCAAGGTGTTCACCATCTGGGACAAGGATACCTATGTGCTTGGCCGCCCGGGCGATTATCTTGCTGTGCGGACGGAAGACCACAATGACATTTATGTCATCCGGGGAGATATATTCAGCCAGATATATCAGGAAATCTCAGATTAAATGCCCATGCAGTGAGTAGAATTAATACTGATGTGAAAAGATGCCTATTTAACAAAAAAATTATAATAATATATGGGAAATTATTACAAAATGCTATATAATGATATTGTTGGGTTTTCTGCGTGACAAAAAGCGGGGGGGGGGAATGCGAAAAGATCAACTGTTTAAGCCACGTTTGTGGATGAGAATTTTAATAACTGGAGGCTAGTATGATGAAACAACATCCTGCAGAACGGGAAGGCGGTACGTCTATCACTTTGCGGAATGGATTTGTCAAGGATGTGAGCCAGAGTTTTACCTCCTTGACAGGGTACATGCCGGAGATGGTTACCGGCAAAACCATCGAGGATCTGCTGGTGAATGATCTCAAGGCGACCGTGGAGAAACCGGAACTGATTAAGCAGTCTGAGAATCTCCATTGTTTTATCTTCAATCGGTGGATGAAGCCGGAGGAAGTGGATATTTCGTTCACCGAATGCGGAGCTTCCGGTGAAACAATTGTGTCCATCCATACTGCGGATACCTATAAGGATATTGAACGATCCCTCAGGGAGAAATATGAAAAGCTGCTGGAAAAGGAAAAGGCAGAGAAGGAAGAATTAAAGAAAGCTCTGAAAGCAAAGGACGAATATTTCATGTTCATTGCCCATGAGCTGAAAACGCCGCTGGCCATTATCCATTCGGCCGTTCAGGCAATAGAATACCTTTGCAAAAACGAACTGAGCGAAAAGCTCAGGGGCTTCCTGCAAAAAATCAAGCAGAACACCCATAAGCAACTCCGGCTTATTAATAATATTCTTGATATTTCACGCCTCAACGCGGGCGGTCTCAAGATCAACCGGCAAAACATCGATATTGTGGACCTGGCAAGGGAAATCACCGAATCGGTCAAGCTATATGCCCAGCAGAAGAATATCACTTTGGGCTTTGATGCCGCAATGGACAGCAAGATAATGGCCATCGATGAGGATATGTTTGAACGGATGCTTTTGAATTTGCTGTCCAATGCCATCAAGTTTACCCCGGCAGGGGGACAGGTCCATGTTTCGATTTCCGAAACCCATTCAGGCCAAAAGGAATATGTGTGGATTACGGTAAAGGATCAGGGCATCGGTATACCGGAAGACAAACAGGAATTGGTTTTTGAATGCTTCGGCCAGGCGGATTATACCCTGGCACGGCAGACGGGGGGAACCGGTATCGGATTGTCCCTGGTAAAGAAAATCGTTTCCGCTTTCGGCGGTGAAGTCTTCCTTGAAAGCAGGATCGGGGAAGGCAGCACCTTCAAGATCCAACTGCCGGTTTATGTGGAGCAGGAAAGCAAAGCGTGCGAAGGCATGGCGGGGAGGAATCTTTCCCAGTTTGTCGCCATGGAGTTCAGCGATTATCTTTCCTGAAAGCGGCAGTTTTCCGTGGACCAGCTGCGCGTGAAGCCGTTGGAAGTGTTGCATCCCTATACCTTTATCTGGTATAGATAAAGTAGGAAAGGAGGGCAGGCGAATGGTAGACTGGTGGAACGGATTAAGCACATTGCAGCAATTGTTCGCCTGTTTTGCCATCCCGGCCACCCTGGTGCTGGTCATCCAGATCATCCTGTTTATCATCGGTTTGTCCGACGGTGATGGCGATGCCGATGTTTCACACGATGTTGCAGACGGCGATGGAGCGGGTGCCGATGCTGCCGACCATGTGGGGGATTTGACGCATAGCCATGATGTGGCTGAGGTCAGGCTTTTTACTTTAAGGAGCATTGTTGCCTTCTTCGCGGTTGGCGGATGGACCGGAGTTGTGCTGGCGGGTCTGGAACTTCCGCTTCCTGCGGTTATCGTGTTTGCCCTGATGGCCGGATGGGCGGCGCTGTACTTTGTCACATGGTCAATCCGTATGGCGCTGAGGCTGCAGTACAGCGGCAATATCGATGTTTCCAATGCCATCGGAAAGGTTGGCGAGGTTTATATGACCATTCCTGCGGCCAACCGGGGGTATGGCAAGATCAATGTCATGGTGCAGGAGCGGTTCTGCGAGTTTGAGGCCACAACCAGCGCGGACCGCGATTTGAAAACCGGGGAATCGGTTTTCGTCACCGGCATTACAGAGGACAATGTTTTGACGGTGATACCCAATGATGAAGTCAGCACCCATTGAGATTAATCGTATGGAGGAGAATGCATTATGCAAGAAACTTTGATCCTGATCGCTGTCGTTGCGGTTCTTGTACTGTTCACCTTCCTGTTCATCATCTCCCGTTATCGGAAATGCCCGTCCGACAAGATCATGGTCATCTACGGAAAAGTGGGTTCAGCCAGGGATGGCACGGCTGTCTCGGCCAAATGCATCCACGGTGGTGCCGCTTTTATCTGGCCCATTATTCAGGCCTATGAATACCTGGATCTGACGCCTATTTCCATCAGCGTTGACCTTGAGAACGCGTTGAGCAGGCAGAACATCAGGATTAATGTCCCGTCACGATTTACCGTCGGTATCTCCACCGAGCAGGGTGTTATGCAGAATGCAGCTGAAAGGTTGCTGGGACTGAAGCTGAATGAAATCCAGGAACTGGCCAAGGATATTATTTTCGGACAGTTGCGGCTTGTTGTCG
The DNA here is from genome assembly GCF_900142095.1 of Thermoclostridium caenicola. Classification (GTDB taxonomy): domain Bacteria; phylum Bacillota; class Clostridia; order DSM-8532; family DSM-8532; genus Thermoclostridium_A; species Thermoclostridium_A caenicola. The sequence continues at coordinate 14,942 of NZ_FQZP01000036.1, forward strand.
CCACCATGGATATCGAGGAGATCAACACCGACCGTGACAAGTTCCTGGAAGCAGTATCCAGAAACGTTGAAACCGAACTCAAGAAAATTGGTCTGCGCCTGATTAACGTGAACGTTACCGATATCACCGATGAGTCGGGTTACATAGAAGCCCTTGGACGGGAAGCCGCCGCCAAGGCCATCAACGATGCCAAGAAGTCTGTAGCCGAGAAGAACAGGGATGGTGCCATTGGTGAAGCCAATGCCAACAGGGATCAGAGAATCCAGGTTGCGGCTGCAAACTCTGAGGCCATTAAAGGTGAGAACGAGGCACAGGCTCAGATTGCCCTGTCCAATGCCGTCCTCCGTGAGCGCCAGGCAGAGGCCTTAAGGCGTGCCACTGCCGCAGAGAGAATCCAGGCCGCCAAGGCACTGGAAGAGTCCTATGCGGCAGAGGAAAAAGCCGAGCTTGCCCGTGCTGCCCGTGAGCGTGCTACCCAGGAAGCTGACATTCTTGTTAAAACCGAGATTGAGAAAAAGCGCATCGAGCTCGAGGCTGAAGCCAAGGCCGAGGAAACCCGCAGGCTTGCCAAGGGTGAAGCCGATGCCATCTACATGAAGATGGAGGCTCAGGCCCGCGGTATGCAGGAACTGCTGACCAAGCAGGCCCAGGGCTTTGCCCAGCTGGTAGCCGCCGCAGGCGGAAGTGCCGTTGATGCCACCAGGATGATGCTTGCCGACAAGATGGAAGATCTGATGCGGATCCAGGTTGAAGCCATCAAGAACCTGAAGATTGACAAGGTCACAGTTTGGGACAATATGAGCGGCAAGGACGGCACCCCTGCCACGGCCAATTTCCTTTCCGGCCTGCTGAAGTCCATCCCGCCCCTGAACGATATGTACAAGATGGCCGGGTTGGAGCTCCCCGATTACCTGGGCAAGGAAATCAAACAGCCGGATACAGCGAAGGAATCGGCTGAAACAGGTGCGAAAGAACAGGCTGCCGCAGGCAATAAGGCAGTTCCCGGCCAACAGGCAAAATCATAGACAATTAAAAGTATTACGAAGATCATAAAACCCCGGTGAATCAGTTCACCGGGGTTTTTTCGGAAGGTTGTCAAACAGGCCTTAAGCCTGAAAAACCAAAAAAATAAGCAACCCAAGGCACCATTCCATGCAAGTATTTGATGAAGTATATGCAATTTGTGCCCTGGTTGCCAGGAGGACATTTCTGAAGCGCCAGCTCTCTATTTGTTCTATCTGACTGATCCCTATTGTAATCGCTTTTTATGAAAAATCTTTTATGGATTTGTGAACAAAATTTTAACTTTGGTGCAGGGGATGAAAGGCAGGTCTTTGTCCTGCCAGGTTTTTCGGCATCCGGAGCGGTTTCTTGATTTTTTCCATGGCGGATTTTAATATTATGGAAGAACCGTCAATCGGTTCAGTACGACCAATACCTGGGGGAGCAGATAATGGAAAATGACGTAAAAAAGCTTGTTGCAAGGATTGAATCACTTGTGCTGTTCAGGGACCTGCTCAAGGACGAGGTTGTCGGCAGGTTCATCCGTTTGCTGGAAACGGTTTGCGGGGAAAACCGCGATTGCAGGGAATTTGTCAGAAGCTATTCCGACTTTTTTCACAGCCTGGTTGCGCAAAACATGGCGCAGGGACTGTCAGGGAACTGTTCCTTCGGCGATTACCTGACGCATGCCGTCCTCTATCGCGAAACCCCTGTCAGCCTGATGGCCGGACAAAACCATGCTGCCCAAATGCCCGGCTGGCTGACCGGCATGCTGGCCGGCGAACTGAATGTTCTGGGGGAAATGGCAGCGACGACATCCAGAGGGATTAAAACCGAATGGCTCCGGAACTGCAACCGGGAAGCGGATATAGTCAGCGAGCTTCCGGAATGGAGTGCGGAGCCGATTAATTACCGCTTTTTTGAAGCCGGTAAACCCTGGGGTGACAGTTCCGACCGTCTGCTCGATTTCTACAACCAATGCGGGTCAGGTATTTTTGCCCGCTACAATGGCTTTGTCTGGGAGCGTAGCGGGGAACAGGGAGTCCTGCGGGGCGTGGATGATCCCGATCCGGTGAGGCTCAGCGATTTCATCGGCTATGAGCTGCAGAGAAAGGAGATCGTTGAGAACACGCTGCGGTTCATCCGGGGCTATCCGGCCAACAATCTGCTGTTATACGGTGACCGTGGCACAGGAAAATCCTCAACGGTCAAGGCGCTTTTGAACGAGTATCATTCCCTGGGGCTTCGCCTCATTGAAGTGCCGAAGGACCTTTTGTCGGATTTCAACCATATCCTGAGAATGATCCGCAACAGGCCGCAGAAATTTATCATCTTCATCGATGATCTGTCCTTCAGCGACGGGGAGAGCAGCTATACCGCCATGAAGGCCGTCCTTGAGGGAAGCCTGGAAAACAGGCCGGCCAATGTCCTGGTATATGCTACCACCAACAGGAGGCATCTGGTGAAGGAGCGGTTCAGCGAGCGGGCCGGACTGATGTCCGATGATCCCAATGATGAGATCCATGCGGCGGATACCATTGAAGAAAAGCTGTCCCTGGCCGATCGATTCGGTATGACCATCACCTTCACGGCCCCGGATCAGGAATCCTACCTCCGTATCGTGGAAGGGCTGGCACAGCAGCGCGGCCTCACGGTGGACAGGGATTTCCTGCGCAAGAAAGCCATACAGTGGGAGATGATGTATAACGGCCGTTCGCCAAGGACGGCGACCCAGTTCATCAACTGGCTGGAAGGCTACCTGAAAACGCAGGAAGAAACTTAAGCAGGAAGGAAATGGCGGCTGAACACAAGGCTGTGATGATGTGCGAAAAGAAACCGGGGCTGCCCCTCAAATGGGCTGACCCCGGTTATTGAATGTACTCCGATTCTTCGAGAAGGTGTTGATAGGCTATACCGCAAGACTTTCACAGAACATTTATTGCTTGTAGAAAACCGTATCGCCGTTAAACAGCTCAATTCTGGTTATCACGATGGATGTGAAATCCAGCGCGCCGTACTTGTACTCCAGTCTGTATTTGTCGTAGAATTCACCTTCCCTGGTTGCCTTGATCCTTTCCAGGGTTCCCGTGGCATTAAGGCCGGGCCTGTTGCTGTCATAAATGGTCAGGTAGATCTTGTTGGGATTGCTCAGGTCGTATGCCATGCTGGTAACAAGTACGGCATGACCGCCCAGGGAACATTCCAGGCCGACCAGGACCGGTTTTCCGCTGTCCAGGAGTTTTATCATGGGTTCGATCAGTTCATCCTTGGTCATGATGTTTTCGCTTCCCCGGATCATGATCCCTATCTCACGGCTCGCCAATGAATCCAGCTGGGCCTTGTGATTCCTGTTGATCAACCGGATGATGTCCAGTTCGGCGGGCGGGACATTGACTTGGGCAATGTCGGACCACGCGTCGAAGGATGCCTCCTCGTACCGGATGACTCTCTGTCCGTCCACTGTTTTTTGTCTTTCAACAGTTCTGATAACAAACCCGGTATCGATCAGCTTTTGCCTGTATTTTGCGTCGATTACCCCGGTATTGCCGTTAACGCTCATCAAATCATCCCAGTGAGGCGGATTGTCGATCAGGAAAAGGGTGGGAACATGGATGTCATAAGGATTCCTGGTATTGAGCAGTTCGCGGGTGCTCTCATCCAGGCGGAGTTCCCTGAGAAATTCCTCTTCCATGGCCCATGCGGCAATACCCCTGAGCTTGGTCTTATTGAGCTCATAGGGCAGCGCTTTTTCGTAAATCAGCTTGGTTGTCATCGCGAAACCGAAGCAATTGCCTCCCGGCGAGTTCTCATCGCCGAAATTCTCAAAGGGGAATCCGTTGATGTCCGACCTGAAACCGCTGTCAGCGATCATTTGCGCGTCCGGAGTGCCGTCCCCGTTCTGGTCAACTTCCAGTTCATTGAGGGATGACAGGAGCCGTTCAAGCAGTTTGCTCAGGGCATCGGAATCTCTCACATGGATATAGACGCCTTCGGTTTCGGCGGCGATCTTTTGAAGCAGGGCTTCGTCACAATCCCCAAGACCGATGGTGATGATCTCCACCCGCAGGTTCTTGGCCTTGGACAGGACCGAAGACAGGCTTGGCGTGTATTGAAACCAACTGGTTGCGGAATAGCCGTCGGTCAAAAGGATCATGTATTTCTTGTTGTAGGACTTCTTGGAAAACTCATCGAGTCCGTCGTTAATGGCCGTTTCAATGGATGTACCGTCAAAGGTCTGGTATTCGGTTTTGAGCTTTTCAAGGCTTGATTTCACCGTTTCCTTTGAATCGGTCATCCCGGTTACCCGGTGATAGTGGGCCTGGAATGCGCCCACGGAAAACAGGAACTTATCGCTGTTAAGGCTGCCGACAAGATCCTGCATCAGGGTTACCCGGTTAAAATCGACATCATGGCCGTATTCCGAAGGATCCGCGTTGGTATTGTCCGTCACATAGTCCATGGGGAACATGGAGCCGGAGTTGTCGAGGACCAGGGCGACTTCGGTCTTGATCTGGTCCGGCTTTTTCGACAGGTAGCCCAATCCGAATATCTGCTGATTTTGGATGGTTGCGCTAATGGTCTGCCTGTCTTTGTTGACAGCTGATTCGAGCCAGGAGATCTCGCCCGTTTTCCTGTCATAGGTGAAGATGCCCACGTCATCGGCATCGATCCCGGGCTCCAGGTCAAACACAACACGCACCTTTTCGATGGTGGAGGTACCCTTTTCATGTTCTCCGAATTTCAGGGGAGAAGTCAGCTGGCAGATGCTTCCGATGACGAAATCACTCTCTTCCAGCTCCTTTACCTGGATTTCATCCACAAAGACATCGGCGATATTGCCGTAGCCCGAAACATAAATCCGGCAGGATCCCTTGTCGATGGTGTAATTTCGCCGCTCATCAAAATTGTCTTTCACAAGCGGATCCAGCCCGAGAAACAACTCATGAGTATCGATATAGCCGTCACCGTCGGTATCCGCACGGTATGGATCGGTGCCGTACTTCTCTCGTTCTTCACGATCGGTGATGCCGTCCCCGTCCGTATCCAAATCATCGTAATAGGACTGCGGCAGGTCAAAAAGGAGCGAAGCAGCCCGAACTTCCGGATCGGATGCGGTGTAATCCCTTGCAAGGGTGAACTCCTTCTCGATGATATGCCCCTTGTACTCTGCCTCGAGTATGTAATCGCCAAACCCGCTCAACTGCGATACGAGCGATACGCCGGAACGCACCGGCCTGCCGTTCAGGCGGATCTCCAGTTCAGCCTCGTTGAAAAACAGATCCCAGACTTTTGCCTCGATCTGAAGATCCTGAATATCTGAAACATGGACATCCCCTGTCAGGGTTTCTATGGCTTTGCTCCAGCGCAGGCTTGTTCTGGTCAGCAAAAAAACGGCCGCCAAAAGGACCGCCAGGATGATGGCAGACAGGATAAGTTTTTTCTTTTTCATGACAACCTCCAAGCGAAGACATTTCAGCATGATGCTGCCGTAGACCAGAAATATCCTACCATATCAGCCGGATTGAAGGAATATCCATTTTGGGTAAACCTATCCGAATAACCGGACTGATTTTTCACGATTTATCCAATCATGCCTCTTTGTGAATTTTGCATGGGTTTCATATTTCTGGCCGGAAGCGATCATACTAAGAAGGAAACAACTGGACAGAGGGTGAGACCATGGATATCTTCTCAAGCTATCGTTTGGTCAAGGTGGAAGACGGGTATGATCTGGAACTGTTCCTGGACAATCCTGCCATGAATGACGCAGAGTTTGCCGAGGAGTTCAACCGGATCGATCCGGAGAACAGGCAGCGACTCGACCGCAACATCATGGACTATATCCGCGAAAAGTTCCCGGATCTTAAGATCCGTACGGTCAGGATCATGGTGGGATCCTTGCTATTGGCTTCTTTTATCTATACGGCACCGGTCCAGGCCGCGGATACCACCGCTTCGGCCAAAACCGTGCAGGCTGTCCAGGCAGAAGGGGATTTCGACTATTCGGCCCGGATCAGCATCAACGGGCAGCTTCAATCCTTCAACAGCAAACCCTTCTTTTACAATTACACCACTTACGTGAACCTGTACGAATTCGGGAATAAAATCGGCGCCAGCGTCTGGTGGAACGATGCCTCCAATACGGTTGGCATCAACAAGAACGGAACCCAGATAGCCTTTATGCGCGGTTCAACCGTTGCCAGGGTGAACGGCAAGCAGGTTTCCATGCCCAAATCCCTGGTGGTGAACGGCGTGACTTATGCGCCGCTGAAATTTATCGCAGAGAATCTGGGATATCAGGTGACCCTGGACAGCGCCACCAACACCGTCATGGTCAACAGCAAAACCAGCCAAACCCAAACCGGAAATGCGGGCGTTTACACGGTTGCGGCGGGGGATACCCTCTGGAACATCGCACAGCGCTATCAGACCACCGTGGATAATCTGAAAAAGCTCAACAACCTGACCTCCGACACCATATACCCCGGTCAGCAACTGATCCTGTACAGAAGTCATGTGGTCAAGTCCGGCGATACCCTCTGGCGCCTGGCCCAGAACTATGGTGTCAGTGTGGAAGATATCAGGAAAGTGAACAAGCTGACGTCGGATACGATATATGTGGGACAGACCTTGTATATTCCCGGGACTACTGCAGCAGCGACTCCCGCCAAACCCTCGCCGGTCACATCCTGGCCGGATGTTACCTATATCGTCCAGCCAGGGGACACCGTGTACTCTGTGGCCAAGAAGTTTGGTATCAGCCAGCAGGATTTGCTGAAGTACAATTACATGGATCCGGATCAATGGCTGAATGCGGGGGATAAAATCGCCATATCGGGCTATGCGCCCAGAACGTATACGGTAACACCGGGTCAGGATCCCGCACCGGCAAGGAAAGGCGCGCTGGTGGACTGGCAAACGGAAGGGAAGTACCTGCTTAAAAGAAACAGCACCTTCACCATCGTGGATGTGGATACCGGAAAGCAGTTCAAAGCCGTGATGATAGGCGGCTACAACCATGCGGATATCGAGCCTGCCACACGGGCCGATACGGAAATTATGAAGTCGATCTTCGGCACGTGGAAATGGTCGCCGCGGGCGGTGGTGGTGCATATCAACGGCATCAACATTGCAGCGTCCCTTTCCGGCATGCCCCACGGCGCCGATACGGTAACCGACAACGGGGTCAACGGCATGTTTGACCTGTACCTGAAGGGCAGCACATCCCACAGCAGCAGCACATCCAAGGTCTATATCCAGGAACATGCCAACATGGTGCTGAAAGCTGCCGGACGCTGAGCAGGTGAGGTCAGCCTTGTCCGCCAAAGCTGTCATTGCGGGCGGAACGGAGTGGAGCGCGGCAATCTCCGGAAAGCGAAGTAACAATCCCTCATATAACAAAACCCCGCGGCAGGTGACTGTATCAGTCCGCCACGGGGTTCGCTATATGAATCAGCATGCATCCTTAGCCCAGGATGGCCTTCAGATCCTGTTCGGGTGTGCTGATGGGCTTGATGCCGAACTTCTCAACCAGCACGCTGAGCACGTTCGAGGAGAAGAAGGCCGGAACAGAAGGCCCGATGTAGATATTCCTGATGCCCAGGGCCAGGAGTGTCAAAAGGATGCATACTGCCTTCTGCTCATACCAGGAGAGCACGAGGGTCAGCGGCAGTTCGTTCACATCGCAGTTGAAGGCCTTGGAAAGCGCCAGCGCAACCTGGATGGCCGAGTAAGCGTCATTGCACTGGCCCATGTCCATGATTCTCGGCAGGCCGCCGATCTCGCCCAACTGGAGGTCGTTAAACCTGAACTTGCCGCAGGCGAGCGTCAGGATGACCGTATCGGCGGGGGTCTGCTTCACAAAGTCGGTGTAGTAGTTTCTGCCGGTCTTTGCGCCGTCGCAGCCGCCAACCAGGAAGAAGTGCCTGATGGCACCGGTCTTTACGGCCTCAATCACCTTGTCGGCCACACCCAGGACCGTGTTCCTGGCAAAGCCGGTTATGAGCTCGGTTCCACCGTTGATGCCGGCCATCACATGATCCTCGGGATAACCGCCCAGCTCAAGTGCCTTTTCAATGACTGGAGTGAAATCCTTATAGCCTTTTTCATCCGCCGGGATATGGACCAGGCCAGGATAGCCGACAACGGCCGTGGTGAAGATCCTGTCGCTGTAATTGGGCTTTGGCGGCATCAGGCAGTTGGTAGTGAAGAGTACCGGAGCCGGGATATCCATGAACTCCTTCTGCTGGTTCTGCCATGCGGTGCCGAAGTTGCCTTTCAGGTGCGGATATTTCTTAAGCTCAGGATAACCGTGGGCAGGCAGCATCTCGCCATGGGTATAGATGTTGATGCCCTTGCCGTTTGTCTGCTCCAGCAGCATTTTCAGATCATGCAGGTCGTGACCGCTGATCACGATGAAGGGACCCTTCTCAATAATGGTTGAAACCTTGGTGGGTACGGGGTGACCGTAAGCGGACGTGTTGGCTTCGTCGAGAAGCGCCATGCACTTGAGGTTTACATGCCCGAATTCCATGAGCAGGTCCAGCCATTCCTCCACGGTATGCTCTTCGCCAATGGCTCGCATGCCCTTGAAGAACCACTCGTTGACCTCCTGATCCTGCTTCCCCAATACATAGGCATGATGGGCATAGGCAGCCATGCCCCGGATACCGAGGAGCAGGGTGGAGCGCAGTGACACGATATCCGGGTCACCCTCCCAGAGGGCTGTTTCAGAAAAGTTCTCCGCCCCCCCGAGCTTGTCCTTTTCCTCTTCAATCTGCCTCTTCAGATCATCGATTCTCTCCGGGTCAAAATTGACGTTGGTGATGGTGGCGAACAAACCATCTATCATGAGTTCAACAGCCCGCCTGGAAGGTTTTTTCCCGGATGCGGCCCTGGCCAGGCCAACCAGGGCACCGGTGAGGGCATCCTGCTTGTTGGCAACCAGGGCGGATTTTCCACATACTCCCGCCATGGTGCAGGCCTTTCCTCCTGCAGTCTGTTCACACTGGAAGCAAAACATTGACATAATTCATTTCCTCCTTGCATTTAATCGTTCAGTATGGTTCCGTCGGTTCCGATGGTGACCACCTGCCAGGGAATCATTTTGCCGCTGTTGAGAAGGGCATTCTTGACGGCGTTCACAATGCCACCGCAGCAGGGTACTTCCATGCGGAGAACCGTAATACTCCTGATGTCGTTATAGCTGAGAATATCGGTCAGCTTTTCGGAATAATCCTCATCATCCAGCTTGGGACAGCCGATGATGGTGATTTTGTTTTTCATATAGTCCTGGTGGATGTTGGCATAGGCGTAGGCCGTACAATCGGCAGCCACCAAAAGGTGTGCGTCCTGGAAATAGGGCGCGTTGGGAGGTACCAGACGAATCTGGCAGGGCCACTGTCTGAGTTCGGACTGCGGCTTTTCGGTGTTCGCAGGAACCCCTGGTCTGCTTTCGGCGGCCTCGCGCCGGATGAACATGGCCCGGCTTCCGGGACAACCGCCTGTGTGGGCGTGGTGGTGCACCGGGTCCTGAGCCTGGGAAGATGCTTTCTGCGCCATGTTCTGCAGTACGGCCGCTTCATCAAAGGCTGCCGCTTCTCTTTCCTCTATGGTGATGGCACCGGTGGGGCATTCGGGCAGGCAGTTTCCCAAACCGTCGCAATAGGCTTCGGACACCAGCCTGGCCTTACCGTTCACAAGCTGCAAGGCACCTTCATGGCATGCGGTGATGCACAGGCCGCACCCGTTGCATTTATCTTCATCGATTTTGACAATTTTTCTGATCATGGTATTCACCTCTTAATCCCTGTTCACAGGGTCTTTTTCGTTTTCTTGCAATGCCATTATATTGCTAAAGGGGATGTGTATCGGTAGCCCTGGCTACAAAAATAAATTTCCTGCGGAATTGATGGATTGTTGGCTGAAAATCTCTATCCCTATTCCGTCAGAGAAATATACCCTTGATAGAAAGGGGGCACATGGGCTACACTAAATAACGGTGTTCAATGGCAAACCGTATCATTTACGGAGGTAGCAATGGATAACGGTATGTGCTTCCATACCATGGAAGCGGAGGAAGTCATCCGCGTTCTTCAATCCCGTCCGGAAGGCCTGACCGATGCCGAAGCCGGCGAACGGTTTGGGAAATACGGAGCAAATGCTTTGGAAGAAGGGAAGAAGAGGACCCTTCCGGCCATGTTTCTGGAGCAGTTTAAAAACTTCATGGTGATTGTGCTCCTGGTGGCTGCCGTCATTTCGGCGACCGTTGCAAAGGAGACGGCCGATGCGGCCATCATCCTCTTTGTGGTACTCCTGAATGCCGTGCTGGGTGTCATACAGGAGAGCAAGGCTGAAAAGGCGCTTGCTGCGCTGAAAAAGATGTCATCGCCCCATGTGAAGGTCAGGCGCGGCGGTAATGTCAGGCAGATAAAAACCGAAGAGCTGGTTCCCGGCGATATTGTCCTGCTGGAAGCCGGGGATGTGGTTCCGGCCGACATGCGGCTTCTGGAAAGCGCCAGCCTCAAGATTGAGGAAGCTGCGCTCACAGGTGAATCGGTTCCGGTGGAAAAGGTGACGGAACCTCTGAAGGAGAAGGATTTGGTCATCGGTGACAGGAAAAACATGGCCTATTCCGGCAGTCATGTCACCTATGGAAGGGGCGTGGGAATCGTCACCCAAACCGGTATGAAAACCGAGGTGGGAAAGATAGCCGGGCATCTTGCCATGGCTGAGGATTCCCAGACCCCACTGCAGAGAAAGCTTAACGAGATGAGCAGGATCCTGAGCATCGGCGTGCTTTTGGTATGCCTGGTCATGTTCGCGGTGGGCCTGCTCCAGGGCAGGGAAACCCTTGATATCTTCATGATGGCGGTCAGCCTGGCGGTTGCCGCCATCCCCGAGGGGCTGGCCGCCGTGGTCACCATTGTGCTGGCCATTGGCGTCCAGAGAATGGCTAAAAAGAACGCCATCATCAGAAAGCTGTCCGCCGTTGAGACGCTGGGTAGCACCCAGATCATCTGTTCCGACAAAACAGGGACCCTTACCCAGAACAAGATGACCGTGAAGGCCGTTTACATGAACGGAAAGCTGATGGCCGCAGAGGAAGCGAGCGCTGCCGACGGGCATTTCAGGCAGTTTATCCGTGCCATCATGCTGTGCAATGACTCGAAGATGGACAGGAAAGGCAATGAGGCGCGGCTCCTGGGAGATCCCACGGAAACGGCCCTGGTGGAATACGGCATGAAGATGGGGTTATCCATGGAGGAAACGGAGAAGGGTAATCCCCGCGTGGCAGAACTGCCCTTCGATTCGGAAAGGAAGCTGATGACCACGGTCCATCAATCCCCGGAGGGCGTCTTTTCCATCACCAAGGGTGCGCCTGATGTGCTGATTGAAAGGTGTAACCATATCCTGGAAGACGGTAACGTCAGGGATCTGACCGATGAGGACAGGAAAGCCATCGTAAAGGCCAACAAGGAAATGGCCGACCAGGCCTTAAGGGTTCTGGCGGTAGCCCGGAAGACCCTGGACCGGGTTCCCGAAACCGTTACGCAGGAGACAATGGAAAGCGGGCTGGCCTTTATCGGCCTTGTGGGCATGATCGATCCGCCGAGGGAGGAGGCGAAGGAAGCCGTCAGGATATGCAAACAGGCCGGGATACGCCCCATCATGATCACCGGCGACCACAGGGATACGGCGGCGGCCATCGCCCGGGAACTGGGGATTGCCCGCACTAGCGATGAAGTCATCACCGGAAGCCAGTTGAGCGCTCTCTCTGATGAAGCGTTCAACGAGCAGGTGGATCGCTACTCGGTTTATGCCAGGGTTTCACCGGAGCATAAGGTACGGATTGTCAAGGCATGGAAGCATAAAGGAAAGATTGTGGCCATGACGGGGGACGGGGTGAACGATGCGCCGGCCCTGAAATCCTCGGATATCGGAGTGGGCATGGGCATTACCGGTACCGAGGTTTCCAAGGGCGTGTCCGACATGGTGCTGGCCGATGACAATTTTGCCACCATCGTCCACGCGGTCAGGGAAGGGCGCAAGATCTACAGCAATATCCGAAAGACGGTGCAGTTCCTGCTTTCCTGCAACCTGGGCGAGGTCTTCACCCTGTTCATCGCAACGCTTTTGCCCGCTCTTTTCAGCGATCATATCCTGTTCCCGATCCATATCCTTTGGATCAACCTGATCACCGACACCCTGCCTGCGCTGGCCCTGGGCATGGAACAGGCCGAACCGGATGTCATGAACAAGCCGCCCAGGGATCCCAAAAGCAGCTTCTTTGCAGACAGGGTGGGCTTCAATATCATCTACCAGGGGATTCTGGAAGGAAGCCTGGTGCTCATAGCCTATCTTATCGGCAGGCAGTATTCTCCGGAGACGGCCACTACCATGGCCTTCGTGGCGCTGGGGCTCATCCAGCTCTTCCACTCGTTCAATACGCGCTCCAATGAGGAGTCCGTCTTCAGGCTCGGGCTGTTTTCCAATCCGTGGCTGATAGGTGCGTTCCTGCTCTCAGCTCTGCTGCAGCTTTCGGTTGTCTTCCTGCCCTTCCTGAACGGGCTGTTCCGAGTGACGCCCCTTACCGTCGGACAATGGCTGACGGTTATCGGCCTGTCCTTCCTGATGATCCCCATCGTGGAAGCGGTCAAGTGGATTGAACGGCGAATCTGGAACAGAAAGGCGCAATGAATTTCCAGTTACGGAAATGAAGCGGGAAGCCGGGGCATTGCCTGGATTTGCAGCCGGCTTCCCGTTTTTTTTATATTGAGTTGCAGTACTGTGCTGAGCCCACAATTGACGCCTGAACCTTACTTGAATCCTGGTCTGAAGAGATTGCTTCGTCGCTTGGCTCCTCGCAATGACAATCCAGCTATAGCTCCCATAGATTGCCATGCTCCGCTGATGCTTCACTCGCAAAGACATCACAAGCACCGGACATCAGACCGATTCCAATTTGATGCGTATAGTATGTTGGTGTTTCTCCATATTTTGTGATAGACTGGTATCCAATATTAAAAAGGAGAGGGGACTATGCTTTGGTCGCGCTATGGCGGGCTCAGGCTCAGGAACATCGGGGAGACATCCTGGCGTATCATCGTCCTGTTTATTGTGCTGGAGGTATTGTTAAGCACGCTGATCAACCTGGTCATCTTTCCGTCCGGTATCCTATCGGTTTTCCGGCAAATGACCTTTGGCATCATCAATGAAACCCTGTTGGCCAACCTCCTGATGATTGCCGTGCTGGTTTGTCTGTTGATAATCCGTCTCGGCAGGCTTTCCTGGGCGGATCTCGGCATAAAAAGAAACCGCCTGGCGGCCGGCATTGCTGCCACTCTGACGCTCTGGCTTGCCAAGGAAATCATTAACGTGGTCGCATCAATCCTGCTGACCGGCAATATCATTTGGTCCGGAAACTGGCAGGTCTATGGGGTCCCTGTCCTGATTGGAGCTCTATTGGGCCAGGTTTTTGGCAATGCCCTTTTTGAGGAGATCACATTCAGAGGCTTTCTGGTGCCCCAGATAAGCAAAAAGATTCCTGCGGGTAAATGGCGTACGGCGATTGCCGTATTGATATCCCAGACGCTTTTCGGGCTTATCCATATCCCAAACAGGCTTTACTCGGGAGTGGCACCGGATCAGATGCTGATCAGCATTCTTTTGCCGGCAGTCCTGGGAGTTTTCTTATCCTTGATCTATATTGTCACCGACAATCTATTCTTCGCCATCGGTGTCCATGTGCTGAACAATATTCCCATGAATATTGCGGACGGATTGAATCTCTTTTACCTTAATCTCGTTGTAACCATTATCCTCCTTGTGATCTGGCCGTTTACCTTCAAGAAGCTGCAGCCGGATCCGCAGGAGGCCTGTGAAGAGGTGTGCGTATGAATCATTTGAGCTCGGGACTTCGTTCGAATCTGCTGGAGAGGGGAGCAAGCCTGGTAGGGTTTGCGGATCTGAAAGATTTTCCTGCAAAGGATCGCATGGATTTTGCCTATGGCGTTTCCATCGCCGTGGCCATCCGTCCCGACATTATCCGGGGCATAGAAAACGGACCGACCCTGGCATACTATGAGGAATACGTGAGGCTAAACGAGCAGCTGAACAGCCTGGCAGAATACACTGCCGATTATTTGAAAGGGCATGGATTTGAAGCCATCCCGCAGACCACCACGAGAGTCGTCCAGGACAGGAACGCCTTGCGGACGCCGCTGCCCCACAAGACCGTGGCCACAAGGGCCGGGCTTGGCTGGATAGGCAAATGTGCGTTGTTGGTCACAAAAAGCTTTGGCTCTGCCCTGCGATTCACGTCTGTTCTGACCAATGCGCCTCTGCCTGCAGGAATACCGGTAAATGCTTCCTCCTGCGGGACCTGTACCCGTTGCCGGGAAGCCTGCCCCGGAAAGGCTGTCAAGGGCATCAACTGGTCTCCGGAACTGGGCTCTGTTAACTTAGTATGAAAGAAATGAGGCCTGAAAGGCTTCTGGTAAGTTTAAAAAAAGAAAAAACCTACAAATGGAAACGACTAAGTGTA
>NZ_FQZP01000037.1 GCF_900142095.1 Thermoclostridium caenicola
TCTTCATTCTTAATTATCATTTCCGTCACCCAATAATATTTTACTATATTAATGCAAAAAAGCCCAGTTCTCACTGGACTTTTTCGACAGTCTGAGGGCTGCCATTTTGGCAGCCCTGTCATGTATTGCAGGCTCAGGCCTTTTTGGCCGCTGTCCTCCGCTGAACCAGTTTCACCAGTTCCACGATGGGGATGACCAGGATGGCCAGCGCAAGGGCGATCATGTTCTCTTTGAAGCTGATGGCGGTAAAGCCAAACATATCCCGCAGGAACGGCACATAGATGACGACCGCAGTCAGGATGAAAGAGAGAATCATAGAACCAAAAAGGTAGAAGTTGTGTGACTTGATCCGGAAGATGGAGCCGTATTGGGAGCGCATGTTGTAGGAATGGAATATTTCCGCCATCGACATGGTGAGGAAGGCCATGGTCATGCCGTCATCGCTGTTCACGATCCGCCATTCCCCGTTCTCGATCCGCTCGCCGATGAAGTAAGCGGCCAGGGTGAGCAGGGAAACCATGATACCCTGGTAGAAGACGCCGAATCCGACGCCGCCCGCGAAAATACCTTCCCTGGGGTTGCGCGGATTACGCTTCATGATATCAGCCTCTCCCTTTTCCAAGCCCAGGGCAAGGGCGGGGAGCGAGTCGGTGATCAGGTTGATGAAAAGGATGTGCGCAGGTTTGAGTATGGTAAAGCCAAGCAAGGTGGCCAGGAATATGCTGATGACTTCCGACAGGTTGGAAGAAAGCAGGAATTGGATGGATTTGCGTATGTTGTCGTAGATGCGGCGGCCTTCTTCCACCGCGGAGACGATGGTGGCAAAGTTGTCATCGGCAAGTATCATATCAGCCACGTTCTTAGTCACATCGGTACCGGTGATGCCCATGCCGATGCCGATATCGGCATTCTTGATGGATGGTGCGTCATTTACGCCGTCACCGGTCATGGCTGTGATATAGCCGCGGTTTCGCCACGCATTGACTATCCTGGTTTTATGTTCGGGCTTGACCCGGGCATAGACGCCGTAGTGCTCAACGTTATTGATGAAATCCTCATCGCTGATCTCATCGAGCATGGCTCCGGTAATCACCTGCGAACGGTCGGTAATGATACCAAGCTGCATGGCAATAGCCGCTGCGGTATCCTTATGATCGCCCGTGATCATGACGGGACGGATTCCGGCAGCCCGGCATTGCTCGATGGCAGCAGGTACTTCCTCGCGCACAGGGTCTATCATGCCCACAAGGCCCAGGAACACAAGGTCGTTTTCATCCTCGGGGGTGAGCGTGGCGGGCTGCGTGTCCCAGTTGCGGCAACCGGCGGCAAGGACGCGCAAGGCCTTGTCGGCCAGGCGCTTGTTTTCGCTTAGGAAGAATTGCCGCTTATCCTCGGTCATGGGAAGGACCTGCCCGTTTTCAAGATAACCCGTACATTTCGCTATCACCACATCGGGGGCGCCGGTGGTGTGCTGGATGTATCCGCCCTCGGGCTTTTGATGCAGGGTGGTCATCAGCTTGCGTCCCGAGTCAAAGGGGATCTCGGCAACACGGGGATAGTTCTTTGTCAGTTCGTTTTTGGGCAGGCCGAGCCTATTCGCATAATTGACAACGGCAGCCTGCGTTGGGTCTCCTTCGGCCTGACCTTCTTCATTCAGCTCCGCGTCGGAGCAGAGAGCCAGCGATGTGGCCAGGAGCTTTTCATCGCCGCAGGAGGATTCAACGACGGTCATCCTGTTCTGGGTCAGGGTTCCCGTCTTATCGGTGCAGATGATCTGGGTACAGCCGAGCGTTTCAACGGCGGTCAGCTTGCGGATGATGGCGTTTCGCCTGGACATTTTTGTCACGCCGATGGAGAGCACGATGGTGACGACGGCAACGAGGCCTTCCGGGATCGCGGCGACGGCAAGGCTCACTGCAAGCATGAAGGAGCCGAGCAGCGTATCAAGAAGGTCTGTTCCGGGAACCGGGGAGGAGAGGAAGTGGCGCAGAATACTGACACCGAACATGACGACGCAGATGCTGAGCACAAGCGCCGTCAGAATGCGGCTAAGCTGGGCCAGCTTCTTCTGGAGCGGGGTCTCGCCTTCCTGGGCAGTTGTGATGGCATGGGCTATCTTACCCATTTCGGTATTCATGCCCGTTGCGGTGACCACCATCGTGCCGCGCCCATACACGACGGCGCTGCCCATGTAGACCATGTTAACCCTGTCTCCCAGCGGAATATCGCCTTCCCTGCCGTCAAGGGCGGCATCGGTTTTTTCCACCGGCACAGACTCGCCGGTCAGCGCCGCCTCCTCCACCTTCAGGCTGAAGCAGCTTATAAGGCGACCGTCGGCCGGCACTGCATCGCCTGCTTCAAGAAGCACAATATCGCCCACCACGAGTTCCTCGCTTTTGATGTGAACAACGCGCCCGTCGCGCAGGACCTTCGAAGTGGCGGCAGCCATCTCCTTGAGGGCTTCAATTGCGGCCTCTGCTTTGCTTTCCTGGATGACACCCAGGGCCGTGTTGAGTACGACCACAAAAAGAATGATGAACACGTCGGACAGGGACTCGCCGGATAAATAGGCGGTGATGCCCGAAATCACGGCTGCGGCGATCAGAACGAGTACCATGGGATCGGAAATCTGGGCAAGAATCCGACCGAACAGGGTAGACTTTTTACCCTCCTCCAGCCGGTTGGGGCCGTTTTGGCCGAGCCTTCGCCCGGCTTCGGCGGAAGTCAGTCCGCCTTCAGAACTGCCGGTTGCATTGAGAACTTCAGCCGTCGACATAAAATAGTGTTTCAAGAAGGTCTCTCCTTTCTTTGGTGACATTAGACCTGTGCACAGGTTAAAAAAAAGAGACTTTTGCGCGTTGTTACCGCGCATAAGTCTCGTTCTCTTCCCGTTCGGTTTTACGGTGTACTCCGGGCCAGACGGCCTGTTGGCCGCCACGATGTTGACTCGGAGAACGCCGAAGGCGCGAACTACTCCCCTATGCAAGGTAAATGCTAACATACACGCCCGGGTTTGTCAATTGACAACCAAGAGATGTTGTAAGAAAATAGCCTACGGACACAAATGCCATCAGACGGCCCGATGGGTTGTGACGATCACAGAAATTGATTCTTGCACTGAAACTTGTGGTATCATAAATGCGAGGAGGATTGCGTATGAAAAAGCTGAAAATTGCAGATGGCATATATATGCTTACGATGAATGTGGAGGACGTTCTTTTTGAGGGAATCTGGGAGATTGCCAACGGTGTGACCCTCAATTCCTATATCGTCCAGGGAGATAAGACGGCCATCATCGACGGTGTCATCGGCTGGGATGGCGTACCTGAGACCCTTTACAAAAACCTGGAGGAAATAGGCGTTGACCCGAAAAGCATCGATTATCTCATCGTCAACCATATGGAACCGGACCATTCCGGATGGATTTCAAACTTCCGCAAGATTAAGGATGATTTCACAATCATTTGCACCGATAAAGCTGCCAAAATGGTCGCTTCCTTCTACGGCGAGGATAAAATCCGTGTGGTGAAGGAAGGCGATACCCTGGACCTGGGAAAGGGAAAGATCTTGAGCTTCCATCCGGTACCCAACGTCCACTGGCCGGATACCATGTATACCTTTGAAAAAGATACAAAGACCCTCTTCTCATGCGATATGTTCGGGGCATTCGGCCGGATGGGAGATCATTGCTTTGATGATGAACTGACCCCAGATGAGGTTGAATTCTTTGAAATTGAGGGGATCCGGTATTATTCCAATGTCATGGCGACATTCACGCCCAGTGTGAAGAAGGCCATAGAGAAGGCCAAAACGCTGGAAGTTAAAACGATTGCGCCTGGTCACGGGCCGGTTTACAGAAAGAACCCCGGAAAGATCATGGACGACTATTCCAGGTTTGCCCAATATGCAGAAGGAGCAGGCAAGAATGAAATCACCATCCTGTGGGGCTCCATGTACGGGATGACGGAAAAAGCGGTTAAATATGCTGAAAGCATCCTGAAGCGGGAAGGCGTCAAATACAACAAACTCAAGATGCCGCTTGAAAGCGAGAGCGAAATGGTCGCAACGATATTAAGATCCGCAGGCATCATTGTTGCGGCGCCGACCTATGAGTACAAGCTCTTCCCGCCGGTGGCCACAGCCCTGAATGAGGTGGGCAGAAAGAAAATCACCGGCAAGGCTGCCTTCCGGTTCGGATCCTATGGATGGTCCGGCGGAGCGGAGAAGGAACTGGCCGAAATCCTGGAGAGAAACAAGATGAACTGGGATTTCATTGAATCCGTGGAGTTTGAAGGGGCGCCCAGGGAAGAAGATCTTAAAAGGGTGGAAGCCGGCGTCCTGGCGCTTATCGAAAAAATGAAGAGCAAAGTTGTGGCATAGCTGCTTCCATGCCAAAGGCAGCAGGCATGCGATATTGCAGTGATACAACCGCCAATCGGGAAGGTATCTTCCTGGTTGGCGTTTTTCATATCTGGCTCATCGACATACATGGAATAATTGTACCCGCCCAAAGTCCGGCAGGGCTGGCAGGAACCATTCGGATTAATCACAGGAAGCTGTAAAGCACTTTGTGCTTTGCCCTGGGGTGTGTTTCACAAAGGCTTTGTCCAGTATGAAATATCCCTGTAACATAATGGTGGTATAATATACCATGGACTATTGATTGAAAGGATTGGGCAAAGGGGTGTAAGAAGACTGGGATTATAAACCGCCAATAATTGAATCATTGCGGTCCTGATCTTACTTAAACATCTTGTTGGCAACTGTTTGCAGACACAGATTTTAAGAGGATATCAGAGCACACATGTTTTAACGGTTGTTCCGGTATGAAGGAGGTTAAGATATGGATAAGTGCCTGCTATCGGTTGATTGGGACTATTTCATCTATACGCGTAATTATTGTGGTTCTTACATAGAGAGCAACAGAAGCCTCGTTGATCTCTGGTACAAGCGATATATCCAGGCGAAAGCCCGTGGAGAGGATATCCGGAAAGCATTTCTGCTTTCAGCAGATGTAGATGGTTTCTGGGCGAAGATCAAAGAATACTTTAAGTTTGCTGACAACATCAGGATCCTCATTTCAGACTCCCATGCCCTGTCCTATCAAATGGCGGTGGAGAATAACTGTAAGTCGGTGTACCTGTTTGATGCCCATGCCGACCTTGGTTACGGCGGTCTCTCATCGCTTAACTTTGAAGTCAATTGCTCCAACTGGCTCGGCAAACTCCTGAAGGATAAGCATATCCAGGAAGCGCATATTTTCTACAGTCCGTATACAATCGAAAAACCGGAGCATTTCAAACAGATGAACAGCATTTATAACATCAGGTACCGCAAATTCGATGAGTTGGATGACAATTGCGCTGAAGTATCGGCCATCCACATCTGCCGATCCGGCGCCTGGACGCCTCCGTGGCTGGATGGACGGTTTTATCAGTTCGTCAATGCTTTGGGGTTGCCCTATGAGACCATGAACTGTCCGGAAAGGAAATGGGATCCGGAACACCTGAGATTATCGGATCAGATCATTTACCTGATGGCATGATCCCGGGATGAGAATAATGGATATTCTTTTCATCAAGCAGGCCATCTGAGGGTGGCCTGTTTGATGTCTGGGGTAGTTTTATCTGAAGTTTTCCGGTAAGGAGAGCGGTCGCCGGAAAGAAACGGGTTGATTGTCAAATAATATTGTAGTACAATATCTGACAGTTTATGGTATTCTATGCGGGTTCTTTTTGCTTTGACAAATTACCGTATAAGTATGAAAGTCCGGAAATGATCTGGACAGCCAGAAAATAAAGGGCAGCAGATGCCGAATAAATTGGAGCAAAATGAAGAAAAAGTATGGGTTATTGATTGCGGTATCGCTTCTCATCATCATAGTTTCCGTTATGCTTTGGGAAACACCCAAATTGGGCGGAGAATGTGGAAGGCAGTTTTCTGGAAACGGAGACGTGGGAGATTATCCGCAAAAGATTATGAGGATGAGGGGTGGAGATAGACTATGATCTTTGTATGCTACCCGAAATGCACCACCTGCCAGAAGGCTAAAAAGTGGCTGGAAGGAAACGGCATAGCCTTTGAGGAAAGGCATATCAAGGAGAACAACCCGACCGTTGAGGAATTGAAGGAATGGCATAAAAAAAGCGGGTTACCGCTCAGGAAGTTTTTCAATACCAGCGGCCTCCAGTATAAGGAATTAAAACTCAAGGACAGGCTCCCGGATATGAGCGAGGATGAGCAGTACAGCCTGCTGGCATCGGACGGGATGCTTGTAAAGCGTCCGATTCTCATCAGCGACGATTTTGTGCTGGTAGGTTTTCATGAAACGGAATGGAAGGCTGCGCTTTACGGAACTTGACACAAAAGTTTATAAATGGTACTGTATAAGAAAAATTGCGGGGGAACTCGAAAGAGTTGAGAAGGTAAAACCTGACCCTTTGAACCTGTCAGTTAACACTGGTGTAGGGAAGCAATTTTTTATCAGGATAATAATTCATGATAAACAAGCGCTTTCTCCACCAGGGGAAGGCGTTTTTTTTGCTCAAAACGGAGCAAAGGCTGAAATAAACGCAGCATGACATGCACTAAACCAAAAAGCTTGCTCCTGACATCGGAGCGGCAAAAAAGCAAAAGGAGTTGATGCATGATGACCAGAAAGGAGATACAGGCTCAAATTATTCAGGCCGTGGAAGCGGTTAAACGGACAAATCCGATGGCAGGTTCGATTACCAACATGGTGACCATCAATTTTGTTGCCAACGCACAGCTTGCTGTCGGGGGATCCGCCGCCATGGTCTATCTGCCCGAGGAAGGAGAAATTTTAGCAAAGGCCGGAGGAGCCACCTACATAAACGTGGGCACCCTTCTGCCAATCCATGAGGAGGCCCTGCCCCACACCGCAAAAGTGCTGCATGAGGCAAAAAAGCCCTGGGTGCTCGATCCGGTGGCGGTGGGCATCGGTTCCCTCAGGACCAGGGTTTTAAAGCAGTTTAAAGCATATAAGCCTTCGGTTATCCGGGCGAACGCTTCGGAGATCCTTGCGCTGGCAGGTCTTTGGGAGCTGGAAGGCGGCACGGAAACCTCCCGCGTCCGCGGTGTGGATTCCACGGATTCAGTGAATGCGGCAAGGTCTGCGGCAATTGCCCTGGCTAGATGGACCGGCGGGGCCGTCGCCGTATCGGGCGAAACCGATCTGGTAACGGACGGCCATGTTGTGGCCTATTCCTACGGCGGTTCTCACCTGATGGGGAAGATAACCGGAGCGGGCTGTTCGCTGGGTGGTGTCATCGCCGTGTACGCAACGGTTGCCTCTCCGTTTATCGCGGCGCTTACCGGTACGGCAGTATATAATCTGGCAGGTGCCCGGGCGGAAAAGAAGACAAGCAGCCCCGGAAGCTTCCAGGTCCAATTCCTCGACGAACTCTATCAGGCAACCGCCGAGGACATCGCCAACAATCCGTTTGAACTGGAGATAGCCTGAAAGCCTTGCTTATTGGCCTAAGGGTACAGCCTTCTTTTCATAATGCTTGTACAGAGCATGGAACTTCCCGCTGTACCCTTTGGACCAGGGTTTTCTCTTGCCGCAGAAATGCAGGATGACGGTGTTTTCCATGACAAAGTCCATATCACAGTCATGGTTTGATGTGATTTTATAGTAGTTGTAGAACCTGACGTCATAGTTGTAGAGCTTTTCGTCCAGGCACTTGATTTGCCTGGCAAAGAGCGTATTGATGATATCCTGATCCGGCAGGATGAGCTTGGCCCGGTTTTTTTCGATGAAAGCGTAAATAGCCGTTTCGTCCACAACCTTTCTCTGCAGGGCCAGGTTCATCAGCAGGACGCCTGAATTGTAGTATGCATTGATCTTGTACGGATACAGGCGGATGCGGTTGATCTCCTTAACCGCTATGACATTGTGATAGGCTGCCGCGTACAGGTATCCGTCGAGATCGGTTTCATACAGCCTCCGAATGGGGTTGATGACCAGGATATCGGGGTCCAGGTAGAGGATGCGATCCAGTTCTTCGGGCAAAAACTTGTAGGCCAGCAGCCTGTAATACATCTCTTTCGGATAATGCAAAACGACAGGAGCATTTTCAAAATAGCTGTTGTCTATTTTGATCACAACCAGTTTTTGCCCATAGCTGTCGACGTACCGCTCAATGTCGGCGATCTCTTCATCCTTGATGCTGGAGTGCATCAGATAGATGCAAAAATCTTCACCAGGGTTGTTCAGGAACAAGGAAACCAGCATTACCTTCAACGGTTTTATGTACTTGGAATCCAAAGTCACCAACAGATTCATCTGAATTCTCCACCCTCGTTCCAACTCAGTATTTTGATCCTGCCAACACATGTCTTGCAATCCTGTTATCAATATGCGCCAGAGCTTTACCAAATGAATCCTGGATATCAATAATTTATTCATCCATAAATAAATACTTCTGCATCCTCTCCGGATCCTGCAGGAACGTCATATAGGTTTTATAGATATCCGTATCTTCATATTTTACTTCTTTGAGATTTTGGTTCAAATCCAATATCTGCCCATTATGATATGAAATTTTACCGGATGCTTTTGACATATAAATCATTCATGATAACCACCTGGCTTCCAGCAATATTTTAGCACAATCCTTGCGGGTGCCCAATAATCCTCTGGTAACTGTCAGGCAGTATAGGGCCTGCTATTGCCGGAAATGATGCGGTGTGCTTTTAGGGGCTTGAACTGTTACCCGGTATCATGTAACTTGCGGTGCACGCTGATGACGATTGTAATGAATGGTAATAGCTGGATATTAAAGGGTGGGCGAAGATGTACACGGTTTTATTCCAGTTTTTTGGTCACATCAAATATGCTGGTTACAAGCCGGTTCTGGATGACTATTCCTGGTGGTTTGATCTGGTCAGCAAGATAGTCCGGCAGGCGGACAGGTTTGAAATCCGCTGCTGGCCGGAAGAACCGGCAGCCATTGCCACGGGCCGGCAATCGGTGAGCAAATTGAAAATACCATGTCCGGAGAACAGGTTTTCCAGGGGCCTATAACTGAAGCTTTTCTGAGGCATATCTTGACGGATGCATTTGATGAGGATGGCAGGCTCAAATGGTTTACCATAAACTTTTATCGGGGTGAAGAAAACCTCTTTCATTCCGGACATTACGGTACCGAACCGGTCATTTATCTGAAAACCGAGGAAGAAGTCCGTGACCTGGAAGAGTGGAGCAAAAAATATCCGGTCATCACGAGGGTAGATATTTATAAAAATGAAGAAACGCAAGCCTAGAAATGCTTTTTGGGAGGTAATACATTGCTGACATACAGGCAGGCAGACAAGGCGGATATCCCTAAGCTCATCGATATGCGGCTGGCATTCCTGTCGGAGGAACACGGCGAATTGACGGCAGAGCAAACCCATACCATTGAATCTCAACTGCAGGTGTATTTCAGGGAACATCTGAATCGTGACCTGCTTGTATACGTTTGTGAGGATGATGCAACGATCGTATCGACGGTTTTCCTCCTGGTTTCGGAAAGACCGGCGAATCCCAATATCCTGACCGGGTTGACAGGTACCCTGTTAAATGTCTTTACGCTGCCCCGGTACAGGAACAGAGGGATTGCCGGAAATCTTGTTAAAATGACGATCCAATACGCGAAAGACAACAAATTGTCCTATATCGACCTCAAGGCAACCCAGGCTGGTTATTCCTTGTACCGTAAACTGGGCTTTGTGCCTGATGAATCATCAAATGTTCCCATGAAGTACCGGTTCAGCCGGGAGTAATGGGCGTAAGATCTTTCAAGAATTTCTCCATAGCCTCCAGGGCGATGCGGTCGTGCTTTCCCTTGAACATGTGCTCGGCACCGTCGATTTCCAGGTATTCACACTGTTTGTAGACTTCCCGGGCCTGCCTGGAATAGGCGATGTCCACGGTTTTGTCGTTCGTACCGTGTATCAGAAGAACCGGCCCTTCGTATGTACGGATCTCGTCATAGATATTCATGTTGATAACGGCTTTGGCATACAAGGCGCCCAGTTTCATGGGGAAGTGGCTGATCAGCGGAGGGATGTTTTCCGGGTCGAACCTGGCAAACAGCATCTTGCCGCGGCGGGCGTCGTCGGGAATGCAAAAGGCCGGATAGAGCAGGATCAGGCGTTCAATCCCATTTTTCAGCCCGGCTGCGGTCAATGCGCAGACAACACCACCCTGGCTGCAGCCCATCAGGGCAATACGGCTGCCGTCCACATCATCCCTTTGCCTTACATAATTTATGACGGCCTTCAGATCTTCCACTTCGGTCAGAACCGACATTTCGGATGTCTCGCCATCGCTGCTGCACTTTAATCCGCCACCGCAAAAATCAAAGGTAAACGCAGCCCAGCCAAGACGGGCAAGGAACTCCGCATAACGCCTTACCGTGCGCTGGTTGGCCATAAACCCATGGCAGATGATGACGGCAGGCAGACGGCCTGCTTCACTGCGGAAAACATAGCCTCGTATGGTTAAGCTGCCGCGCTGGCAGGAAAAAGGCTCGCGTGATACAGGAAGCGCTTTATGCCGTTTATTCATAAATTTATCATCCTTCGCAAGATCCTTGGATTCCTGTCATAACCCTCATCAATATTATATACCAACAAATGTCAAAATCCAGCTCACCCGTCGGGCCGGAAACCTCGCGAAATGAGAAGACTTTATCGCATTGTGTAAAAAAACCTACTTACAAGCCTTCAGCCAACGTTAACTTCCGATTGCTTTATTGCATATTTGCCATTATACTCGGGCGGTTCTTTAAATAGTTTTTTGCGGAATACAATCATAGCAATTCCGACAACAACCAGTATCAACGACACTGCTTGTGAAATTCTGAGCCCCGGGAATAAATAAAGGCTATCGGTACGCAGCCCTTCAATCCAAAATCGGCCTGAGCCATATCCGATGAAGTAAACGGCTAAAAGCTGACCGTTAAACCCTTTTCTTTTGCGAAAATATATCAATAAAGCAAACACGCATAGATTCCACATGCTTTCGTAGAAAAATGTAGCCTGATGCCATTCTCCCAACCGCTCGATGAAAACAGCGTAGGGGAAGAACTGGAGATTCGGGTTTGTAACCAGGTTCCCGAATGCCTCCTGATTTACAAAATTTCCCCAACGTCCGATTGCCTGCCCCAGAATTAAGCTGGGTACAACCATATCTATAAGCCGCCAAATCGGAAATTTACTGAGTTTGCAGAATATAACTGCTGCAAGGAATCCACCTATAACACCACCATATATAGCAAGTCCGCCTTCCCATATAGCAACCATCTTCATAAAGTTTCCCCTGTACTGTTCCCACTCAAATATGACATAGTAAAGTCTGGCGCAGATGATTGCGAGGGGGAGTGCCAAAATAAAAAAATCAAAGATAATATCGGTCTTCAGGTTCTGCCGTTTTGCTTCACGGCATGCAATCAAAATGCCTGATAAAATACCGAACCCTATAATAACGCCATACCAGGCAATGTTTAACCCCTTAATACCAAAAAGGTTTTCTACAAGATATCTATTTATCATAAAACCACCTCAAGTTAACCCTCTGATTTGATTAAGTTTTCCTTGATCTTACCACTAATACATGGCTTAAAGCCAGGTTTTATTTATGCATTACACATAAGCGAGTTTAAGCACTATCTTATTCAGATTCGGCAGCTCTACTCTTGACTGAGGTGAATCTTAACGCATTTTGACGGATGGGATTCGTTAATCCTAATCAGATACGATTGCTGGCAAGACAACTTCTGCTTTGAACCCTTTTCCAGTGTCACTATATAGATGCAAACACCCCTGATGAGCCCTGGCTATTCTGGCAACCATGGGCAGGCCCAGCCCGTGACCGTTTTTCCGGGCGTGTTTTCTTTTGTTGGAATAAGGCAGTTCCAAGAGATCGGAAAGCTGAACCGGGGAAACGCCTTTGCCGTCATCAGCCACGATAAAACGGCAGGTGTTATTACCTTCATCGGAGGAGATGATGAGTTGTATGCGGCAACCGTCAGGATTATGGCAGATGCTGTTCTGTATCAGGTTAGAAATGGCACGCGTCAGCAGCCGTTCATCGCCGCTGACCAGTGCCTTTTCATCCAAAACCTCCATTTCCAGCTGAAAACGCTCATCCAGACCCTGGTTTAAAAAGTCGGATGCGATTTGCCTGGCCAATGCGGATAGCCTTATTGGTTTTTTGTCAACGGGCTGCATTTCGTATTCAAGCATGGAGACAAGATTCAGGTCATGGACAAGGGCCCTGAGTTTTTCTGCCTGCTGCCGTATGATGCCGGCCTGCTTCCTTTGCTCTGCCGGAACAGCGCTGTTTTCCTCCAGATCGCTGGCATAACCCAGTATCATCGAAAGCGGGGTCCGGATATCGTGCGAGATAACGGCAATCCAGTTGGAGCGGGCCTCATCCCTTTTCTTCAGACTCTCGTTCTTCTGCTGCAATAATGCGGACGCACGGTTCACGCTTTGTGCGAGATTGGACAGGATCCCCTTTGGCTCTATATATACCGCTCTATCCTCGGCCAGATCTTCTATGCCCTGGGTCAGCGGACGGATGGAGCGAATCAGCCTGGAACCGATGAAAAGCGATAAAAGCAATGCCAAAGTAATGTTGATAACAATTAAGGAAACGAGCTTCAGCGGAAGAGATGAGACCCAGCTTGTGGGGTAGATCTGCATATACTTTGCCAGGCTGCCCCTGGGATAACCTACAACTACCAAACCTTCGCTGTGTTCCCATACGAAAACCGGATAATCCATCAGATAGCTGCGGGTAAAACGGGCAACATCCGCCAGCGAATATCTTTCGGGGAGCTCAGCGGGGGCCATGTAATGCCATACGACGCTTCCTGTGCTGTCAATCAGCATTGCCCACGCATGGTTTTTCGCCAGAATATCTTCTGCAGCAGGGGCAAGGGAATAGATGCCGTTGGATGCATGCAAGCTTTCTGCCACTTCCCGGACAACAGAGCCTGGCGGCTGACCTGTATTTGTGCCTTTGAATACGAAAATCCCCAGCAGTACAAAGTTGATAATCAGCAGGGATATAGAAATGATGATGGTTGCATTGGTAAATCGTCTTAAAATCCGTACCGTGCTTTCTATGTCTATCACTCCCTGACTATCAGTTTGTAGCCCAATCCCCTGACGGTCAGCAGATATTCCGGGCTGGATGGGTCATCCTCAATCTTTTCACGGATACGGCGGATATGCACCATAAGCGTGTTTTCATAGCCGTAGTAGTCATCGTTCCAGGCAGCCTGGCAGAGGGCATCGCTGGTTACAATCCGGTTCCGGTTCTCATAGAGTTTCAGAAGCAATGCGTGTTCTTTTGCGGTTAAGGGATATTCCGCGCTTTCATGGCGTACAAGGCTGCCCTCAAGGTCAATCACGCGTTTCCCCAACCGGAAGACGGGAAGCTGAGCCTGCCTTGGCGGGGAGTAAACCCGGCGGAGAATTGCCATAAGCCGGAGAATGAGTTCCCGTGGCAAAAACGGTTTTACAATGTAATCGTCCGCGCCAAGTGCGCAGAAAGCCGTCGATCATGTTCCTTATATCGCGTTCATCATCCACGATGAGAATCTTTCTGTTCTTTATATCATCCACGCTTAATCACCTGATCTGATTATACACGTTTATATCTCAATTTCATCCGATCCGTCCCGTCGCTTACATGATTTAAGGTTGCCGTAAGGTTGATGTCAGGTAGAAGAAAGGTTGCCCGGTTATGATTTGACTGAAACAGACCAAATACAGAACTGGAGAGACGAGATATGAGCGAAATCATTGCGACGTATAATCTTTCAAAACGCTATGGCGACGCCTGCCGCGTAAAAAATGTCAACCTGTCGGTCCGCGAGGGGGAGATTTATGGATTCCTTGGTCCCAACGGAGCGGGTAAGACCACAACATTGAAAATGATACTGGGATTAACCCGCCCTACCGCTGGCAGGGTAACCGTGTTTGGAAAGGGACTGGAGCAAAACCGCCGGTTTATTTTAAGCCAGACCGGTTCCCTCATCGAATCCCCGTCCTACTATGGGCATCTCACAGGGCTGGAGAATATGCGCGTTGTCCAGAGACTGCGGGATGTGCCGGACAGAAATGTGGAAGAAGCCCTGAGGATTGTCCGGCTGGAAAAGCAAAAAGACAGGAAAGTTGCCCAGTATTCCCTCGGCATGAAACAGCGCCTGGGAATTGCCATGGCGCTTATGTCCTTTCCGAAACTGTTAATATTGGATGAGCCGACAAATGGCCTTGATCCCGCAGGCATCGGCGAGATCCGGGAACTGATTAAAGCTTTGCCGCAGCGCTATGACATGACCGTGGTGATTTCCAGCCACCTGCTTTCGGAAATAGAGCAAACAGCAACATCCATAGGCATTATCCATGAAGGCATGATGTTGTTTCAGGGAAGCCTTGAAGCTTTGAAAAACGAAAAGCTGCCAACCATTCTGGTAAAGACACAGAACAATGCGCTGGCACAGGAACTGCTTGCCAGGAAAGGTTACTTGCCTGCGCGGGATGGCGATTTTCTGGCCTTTGAGAACCTGGGGGATGACCAGGTGGCCATGCTTAACAGAATCCTGGTTGAGTGCGGCATGGATGTTCTGCGCATTGAAGAACGGAAGAAGAACCTGGAGCGCATCTTTCTGGATATGACCGGGAAAGGGGGCAGCCTGTGATGGGACTGGTGGGACTTGAACTGTATAAATTGCGTCGTAAACGTCTGTTTTTGATGGTCATCCTGTTCCTGGCCGTGGAAATCGGCTGGGCTTTTTCTGCCACCAGCATTTCCATTTCCCGAAATCCAGGCAGCGCCGGCTGGGAAGCGCTCATCGCCATGATGTCTTCCATGAATGGTCTGTTCCTGCCCATTCTTACCGCTGTATGCGTATCCCGCATCTGCGACATGGAACATAAGGGCAATACATGGAAGCTGCTGTTAACCCTGTCTGTGCGGAGAGGCGCACTCTATGCGGCAAAATATGTTACTGCATCGCTCGTCGTGTCTCTGGCATGTTTGATACAGGCAGTTGCCATTGCAGGCTTTGGGTTCATGAAAGGCTTTGAACAGCCCGTCCCGGTTTTGCTGCTGCTCAGATTTCTTCTGGGGCTCGTCATCACCAATACGGGCGTTATCGCATTACAGCAATGGGCCTCGATGACAGCAAAAAACCAGGCTTTTGCACTGGCCCTCGGTATGGTGGGCGGCTTCGTCGGTGTGGCGGCTGATCTGTTTCCGCAAGGAATCAGGAGAATTTTTATATGGTCCTACTATACTGGCCTAAGCCCGGTGACCCAGAGTTATGCAAGTGCGCATATACAGTTTGTTGTACGGGATATGGGATCGTTGCTGCCTGTGATGGTGGCGCTGACGGCTGTGGGAATGGTTGTTTACCTGGCTGGAAGCGTTTATGTGTCAAGGCAGGAGACATAAGGAGGATTGAATATGCTTGGAAGATGTATTTCGGCTGAATGGATGAAACTGCGCTATTCCCATATATGGGCGATACTGGTGGCTCTGCCGGTTATCAGCGTGCTGATTGGCTGCGCCAATTTTTACATGAACCAGGGAGTATTGACTAAAGAGTGGTACAGCCTGTGGTCGCAAGTCGGTTTGTTTTACGGGGAATTCTTTCTGCCCATCCTTATCGCGATTTGCTGCGCGTACATATGGAGGCTGGAACACCTCAACAAGAACTGGAATATGATCCTGGCCGCGCCGGTGCCGTCGGCCGGGATTTTCCTGGCGAAATGGATAGTGGTTGGTGTGCTCCTGATCCTGGTTCAGGCCTTCTTCGTTTTGCTGTACTTCATTGGAGGCAAAACGCTTGGCCTGAATGCCGGACTTCCGCAGGAATTGCCCGGATGGCTGCTTCGCGGCTGGACAGCCGGCCTGACCATAAGTTCGGTACAATTGGCACGGTCCATGCGAATCAGAAGTTTTGCTGTCCCTGTCGGTATGGGGCTGTGCGCCATTTTCATCGGCCTTGGCATGTATGTTGCCCGTCTGGGGCTGTTTTTTCCCCATTCACTGCTGACCGTGGGCATGGGGGTACTCAGTCAGACAGGCCTTTCCTGCGGAGAAAACCCTGTATTCTGGCTGATGAACATATTGTATATCGGTGTTATCAATACAGGCGCTATCTGGCGTATGCGCAAACACGACAGGGTGGCTTGACATCAGACTTTCTTGCTGGAAAAATTCTTTGGAACCTGTCATAATGAAAGGGATCGAAATGAAAGACGCGGCATTGGGTGTCCGCGCCATGAATCAGGAACAGGTAGCCCCATGCCGCGATATGAGAGGACTGAGTTTATGATTTCCAGGAACAGCATACGCATCATCTATGGCGATAACCCGAAGCAGATGGTAAAAGAGCTGCTTGAGACCATAAAACCCGAAGAAGAGATCGAAAAAGGCGCGCTGATAGGAATAAAGCCAAATCTGGTTGTCTCAAAGCCTTCCGGTTCAGGTGCCACAACCTCACCCGAGATTGTGGCGGGGCTCATTGAGTATTTGCTATCAAAGGGCCGCGATAATATCGTCATCATGGAGAGTTCCTGGGTGGGAGGCAGGACATCTGAGGCCCTCAAAGTGTGCGGCTATGAGGAATTGTCGAAGAAATACCATGTTCCCCTCATCGATCTCAAGAAGGACAGAGACAGGGAATATACCGTAGATGGCATGAGGATAAGCGTATGCGAACAAGCATTAAAGGTCGATTACCTGATCAACATTCCGGTCCTCAAGGGCCACTGCCAGACCAACATCACCTGTGCCTTGAAGAATATGAAGGGCTGCATACCCGATTCCGAGAAAAGGAGGTTCCACACCATAGGCCTTCATAAGCCCATCGCCTGTCTGAGCAAGATCATCAGGCAGGATCTCGTCATCGTTGACGGCATGAACGGCGACCTCAATTTTGAGGAAGGCGGCAATCCGGTCCAGATGAACCGGATCATTGCCGGAAAGGATCCGGTGCTGATAGACGCCTATGCGGCTCAATTGATGGGTTTTGGCATTGAAGAAGTGCCCTACATCGGCATGGCCGAGCGGCTCGGTGTGGGCAGCGCGGACCTGGCGAATGCGGATATTGTTGAGTTGAACAAGGATAATGGATCCAGAAAACTGACACCTTCGAGAAGGGTTCAGCAGCTGGCCGGGCATATCGTTGAGGACTGCGCCTGCTCGGCCTGCTACGGAAGCCTTATCTATGCCCTGGAGAGGCTGGATGAAAAAGGGCTTTTAAATAGACTGAAAGATAAGCTCTACATCGGTCAGGGGTTTAAGAGTAAACGACATAACGGGATTGGCATCGGCGCGTGCACCGCGGGATTTGATAAATGCGTCAGGGGCTGTCCGCCGAAGGCAAGGGATATCGTTGAATACCTGGAAGAACTCATACAGAAAAACCAGTGATTATTAGCAGGGGTACTGCAGGGTAATGCCGGTCAAACAGCAGAAGCCCCTGCTTTTTTGCGAGTCTGACTTGTTTACATGGATTGGAGGTACTATCAAACTTAGTTATTGACATATGTTATGGACGGGGTATAGTATAACGTGTTAATGGCATGTGTCATTGGCCATTGAGAGGCGCTTGTCTTCCGGGAAGGAGCCTGTCCGGCCCTGTTTGATGCAATCATGGATTGCCGATGCGTTCCGGAAGCATTGCTGCCTTGCAATTCCAATAAGAAGGAGCATGACGACCTTGAGCAGAACATGCAATCAAAGCTGCAGCAGTTGCCGGGAAAACTGTGCGGAAAGAAAGAATGTTGATTTCTCCGAGAAACCCCATGAAATGAGCAGCATTAAAAAAGTCATCGGTATCGTCAGCGGTAAGGGGGGCGTGGGCAAGTCGCTTGTCACCTCCATGCTTGCTGTGACCATGAACAGGATGGGATACCATATTGCTATTCTCGACGGGGATATTACCGGCCCGTCCATCCCGAAGGCCTTTGGCATCAAGGGAAAAGCGACGGGCAATGAATTTGGCATTTTCCCTGTCCGCTCCAAGACCGGTATTGACATCATGTCCATCAATCTGCTTTTGGAGAACGACACCGATCCCGTTGTCTGGCGCGGGCCCATGATCGGAAGCGTGGTGAAGCAGTTCTGGACGGATGTCATCTGGACCGATGTGGACTTTATGTTCATCGATATGCCGCCGGGCACCGGTGATGTCCCGCTTACAGTATTCCAGTCCATTGCCGTTGATGGGATCATCGTTGTGACCTCGCCGCAGGAGCTTGTTTCCATGATCGTATCGAAGGCGGTCAGAATGGCGGAAATGATGAATATTCCCATCATTGGCCTGGTGGAGAACATGTCCTATTTCAAATGCCCCGATTGCGGCAAGAAACACAGGATTTACGGGGACAGCCATATCGATGAGATCGCCGAAAAGCACAATCTGAAAGTGCTTGCCAAACTTCCTATCAACCCCAAAATCGCCGCTGCCTGCGATAAAGGTATGATAGAGCTTTTTGAGGGAGAGTGGCTTGATCCTGTGGCCAAAATACTGGAGCAAACAATTGAAGGCGGCAAATCCCGCTGAAAACCGTATGTATGGAGGCAGAGTGAAGAATAAGAAGCTGGATCAGACGTTGTAAAGTTAGCCGTTTTAACAAGGCCTGTGGGTTTTCCCATGGGCCTTGCTGATTTTTCCCAACATTGATTAAAAGAGAGGCCTGAGTGAAGCGCTTCCGTGAAGAAGGCCGGACCGTTATCTTCATATCCCACGATCTCTCAGAAGTCATTGAGTTAACGGATACAATTACCATTCTGCGGGATGGGGAATATATCGATACTGTAGACAGCGACAAGGTTACCGAAGATGATCTGAAACGGCTCATGGTAGGCCGGGAGCTTAAAGGCCACTATTACCGTACCGACTACGGCGAGCCGATATCGGATGAAGTGGTGCTTACTGTTGAAGGGCTTACCGTTTCCGGTGTATTCGAAGATGTCAGCTTTAAGCTGCATAAGGGTGAAATACTGGGCATCGGGGGATTAAGCGACTGCGGCATGCATGAACTGGGAAAAGCCATATTTGGCGCCTCGGAAAACCGCAGAGGCACCGTTGCCCTGGCAAACGGTACCCGGATCAATTCCATACGCGATGCCTTACTGAACAATATGGCCTACACCTCCAAGGACCGTGACAATGAATCGGTAGTCGTGTTTGAAACAATCAGAAACAACATTTGCCTGCCTTCGGTTGATAAACTGGCCGAAAGGGGAGTTCTGCGGCATAAAAAACTGGATCGGTTTGCACGGGAATTTGCTGAGATGATACAGGTCAAGATGACCGACGTCAACCAGTTTGTATCCTCATTGTCGGGCGGCAACAAGCAGAAAGTGGTTCTGGCCCGCTGGCTGGGAAAAGACTTCGATATCATCGTGCTTGACAGTCCTACCCGTGGAATTGACGTCAAGGTCAAGGCGGATATCTATACATTGATGTATGAACTGAAAAAGAAAGGCAAATCCATCATCATGATTTCTGAAGAGATACAGGAACTGATGGGCATGAGCGACCGAATCCTGATCATGAAGGACGGCAGAATCAATGGTGAGATCTTGAGAAGCCCTGACCTCAGCGAGGAAGATTTCATAGCAAAGATGGTTTAAGGAGGTTAAACCAATGTCGATTCAAACATCCCTGGAACATGTTGAACAGAAAAAGGAAAAAGGATTTATCAGAAATCTCCTGAACAGGATGGACATAAATGCTGTCTGCCGCTGGTAGGCTTCATCGTCATTGTGGTGGTTTTTGCCTTTCTGACCGATATGAGAATCGTTCAGCCTAACAGCATAAACCTGATTCTCAGCCAGGTATATGTACTTATGATAGCGGCTTCGGGCGTATTCATGGTCATGACCATCGGCGGGCTTGATTTCTCGCAGGGTTCTATTCTCGGCCTGTCTTCCATTATCATAAGCTACCTGTCATTTTATAATATCATTCTGGCAATCATAGCAGGGGTTGTCGCAGGAGCAGCGATTGGTGCCATTAACGGTTTCTTCCACGTGAAGTTCCGGATCCCTTCCTTTATTGTTACCATCTGCACCATGTTCCTTTTCAGGGGCCTGAACGCTTACCTTACAACCAATTCGCCCGTGGCTGCCCATGTTAGCGTTACTAGCTATAACGTCACATGGCTTAAGATGCTGCTCACCATACTGGTGCTTCTGATCCTCTACCTGGTCTTTAAGTACACCAAGCTGGGCATGGTGCTGAAAGCCATAGGTGCCGGCGAAACGGCGGCCAGGTTCTCCGGTGTGCGCACCAATCTTACCAAGTTTCTGGTATTCACTGCCGCCGGTGCAATTACAGGCTTTGCAGCTTTCCTTAATGTCATAAAGGTAGGGTCCATAACCGCAACTGCTGGAAACCAGCTGGAAACCCAGATCCTCATATCCCTCGTTCTGGGAGGCATGCCCATCACAGGCGGAGCCAAGGTAAGATTTTATAATATCGTCGTAGGCACGCTGATCTTCTGCATACTGAACAACGGGCTGGTTATGCTGGCCCTGGACACAGCCGTGCAGCAATTGATAAAGGGAATCATCTTTGTATTGGTTGTAGCACTTACCATCGACAGGAAATCAATCCAGGTTGTCAAGTGAGCACGGGTAACCAAGGGGAGGTTCCTGTGTCATTCAATGGTTCCCACCTCAACGCCTGTTTGCGTGCTATGCTGAACAAGGCAGGACGGTTCAACTGTTTCCTGCCTTTTCTGCAACCATTCAAGGCAAGGAGGCTGTCTGCATCAAGCTCGCAGGGCGCTTCGGGTATCCCTGGTTGAGGATACCCTTTTTAGTCCCAATGCGATAAAATGGTGGAGTGGATACTTTGGAACGATTTGACCGCAGCATATCATTATTGAGGGGATTAGCATGAAACTGATAAAGAAAGTGTTTTGCATCCTGTTGATCCTGTCCTTCCTGTTTCCCGGTATATCCCGGGCTGACAGCAGACCCTTTGCGGATGTGCCGGAGGACCATTTTGCCTATGAGGCCATCTGCAGGATGAAGGCTTTGAATATTACAGGTGGTGTGGGTGATAACCGGTTCGGGATGGGGCAGACCATAAGCCGTGCCGAGTTCGTCACGTTTCTCATCAAGCTCACCGGATGGGAGCAGGTAAAACCGGCCCAGGGGAGCTTCAGGGATAACAACGATCCCGGCCGATTCTACTATGGCTACATAGAAACAGCCCTTCATCATGGGGTGATAAGCAAAGATTCCGATTACTTCAGGGTGAACGATCCCATCACCCGGGAGGAGATGGCCGTCATGATTGTCCGGGCGTTGGGATATGATGCCCTTGCCAGGCAGCTTTCCTTCCTGGACAGCTTCAGCGATGTGACGACCAATAAAGGTTATATAACGCTTGCCAGGGATTTCGGCATCATGTCCGGCACAAGCGGACAAAGCTTCAGCCCGGACAAAACCGCAACCCGGGAGGAAGCCGCTTATATCCTGATGAAGATGTATGACAAGCTACATGCGAAAATCCAGGAGTTGCACGGCTTTTATGCCATAAGCTCCTATAGCCAGGTGGACCTGCTGTCCTCCCTGGATTCGGTCAGCTTCGGCTGGAGCCGCCTGGAATACGATCCTGGAAGCGGTAGGGTCATCCTCAATACGTCGCGTCAAAATGACAACGAGTACGGGTTTCCACAGGGCTTTTCCGAAGTGCTGAACAAGGCTGAGGAAACAGGCTTGTCTGCTCAGCTCATGGTCGCCGTAAAGAATGAGACAGTGGCCGACCCCTCAACGGGAGCAAAAGTGCCCTTGGCAGAGTACATCCTCCGGCCCGAGATCAGGTCTTCAGTGATACGAAGCATCGCTGAGCAGGTCAATGCTGACTCGAAAGACGGCTATCCATTGAGCTTCGACGGTGTTGTCATAGATATTGAAGGTCTCCGGGCCAACGCGAAGGAAGCCTTCAATGCGTTCCTTAAAGAGCTGAGGCAGGAACTGGACAAAACCGGCAAGCTGCTTTATGTTGCCGTCCAGCCGGCAAGGCGTCCGGGCCAGGCCTATTATGACGGGTATGATTTCAGAGTCATCGGAGACATTGCCGACAAGGTGATCCTCATGGCGCATGATTATTACGCCAGGCAGCTCACCGACGGGGAAATGGCCGCAGGCTATACCACGACGCCGCTTACGCCCATCGATGAGGTCTATTACGCCCTGAGGGCTGTCACCGACAAGACCACAGGCGTGCAGGACCCCGGCAAGATCATGCTCCAGATATCTTTCGACGCGGTGCAATGGAAGAAGAAAGACGGCGCAGTCGTCAACCGGGTACCGCTGAGCGTTTCCTACGAGGCGCTCCATAAGAGGCTACTGATGGATGGCGTAAGCATTCAATACTCGGACCTCAGCCAGAACCCCTATGCGCGTTTTACGGATGCCCAGGACGGCACCGAAAACATTATCTGGTATGAAGATGCCAGGAGCGTGGAGGCCAAGATGAAGCTGGCTGCCATGTTCGGGATCCGGGGAATCTCCCTCTGGCGGCTGGGCAATATACCGGATTATCCTGATCCCGAACAGAAACTGTTTTTGAACGTGTGGGACAGCGTATTGCAATTTGCCGGAAGGACTTCGAAATGAGTCCTCGGGACAGGTTCCATTGCGGATAAATTCCGGTGTACGGTAAGTTGCAGGTATCATTAGAAAAAAGGACGGTCCCTGCCTGAAAGGTGTATTCCAATGGGCCGACGGCTTATGCAAGGCATGTGTCCAAGCGGTCAATAAGATTATTTGAAATGCCGTCTGTAAAAGGATATGGGTCTTCTCAAAATCGGTCAACGGCAGTATGATAACATCAAAGGATAATATCACAGGGTGAAATCAACATGAAGCATGTGGACCTGTTGGCCGTTGAGACCATTCTTTCAGCCGCGCTGGTCTGGCTGGGCCTGTCCGGGAAACAGTTCCTGTGGATACACGACGCCAGATCCGCGGCCATTACGCTGGGCGCTGCCGGGTTCATTCTCTGTATGGCAAGTGTCGGCAAATTCATATCCGCAGCGTGGCACCATCCGCTGACCATTTGCGGCTATGTGCTCGGAACAATCCTTATGCTTTCGATGATAGCCCAGATTTTTGGGTTGAACATGCCTGTTGTCGGTAGACCTGAAACGGCATTGGTGATCATCGGGGTGTGCATTGTCCTGAAAGGCATCATTGCGAGATTTGAGCTTTTGCTGGTGAACTGACATGAATGAGCGGTTTTTCAGCCTTCCTCCCGAACGCCGGAAGAGAATGATCAATGCAGGATACAAGGTGTTTTCCGCCTACCCGTACAAAAAAGCGCCCACGTCTTCCATAGCAGAGGCAGCAGGCGTATCAAAGCCGCTGCTGTTTCACTATTTTGGCAGCAAAAAAGGCTTATATCTGTTTTTGTTTGAAACGGCCCTGAAAACCGCCGACAGCATTGCCGACGAGGAAGACCTGGCCGGAGAACGGGATTTCTTCATGTACATCATGAAGAATCTCAGGCGGGAGATCCGGCTCATGAGAAAGTATCCGGATATGCTGCGCTTTCTGAATGCTGCTTACTTTGAAACGGATCCCCTGGTGAGTGCTGACATCAAACGCATCAAGGCGCGCTATATGAAGCATGACACATCCAGTATTCTGGAGAACACAGATCGATCGCGCTTCAGGGATCCGGAAGCGCCGGAAAAACTCCTGAAGCTGATCACCCTGGCCGTGGAAGGCTATATGTCTGTCAACCGGCAGGAAGTCTTCAAAAACCCGGACAAGGCTCTGAAAGAGATGGAAGCGCTCATCCTTTCATTACGCGATAATTACTATAAGGCATGATGGCTGTTCGGTATCCGGTCTCACGGCGCCCAGCACAGTTATGCAGTCCTATTGCCCGTTGGAAATTCCTGGTGTATGATGGTCTGTGGCATCGTTGTCAGTCTGCGTTTTATTGAACACCAAAAGCTCGACAAGGCAGGATTGGTCTTTCGGGTTAAGGATATTATCTATTGCCTGATTGGCGTCTTGTCGACGGCTGCTTTTTATGCGGTTGTCATGGGGATGGAAAGCCTGATTCAGGGTAAAGATCTGTTTCCGAGGTTTATCTCCAAAATCGCAAATGGATATGAGCGTTCCTTAATCAATGTGCTGCTTATCCCCATTTCGGAGGAAATGCTGTGTCGCGGGTTTATCCTGGGCAACTGTTTTGAGAGCCTGAAACGTTGGCATGATTTGGGTTTTGGAACAACGCAGAATGAGCCTTTTCTTTATCTCGCTAAAGTGATATAATGAAAAAGTGAATCGAAAAAAGACAATGTGCGAGAAAGACGGAGGAACAGAGCATGAAACAGAGTATGAAAAAGTTATTGACGATGCTTTTGACATTAGCAATGATGCTTGCGCTCGCAGCCTGCGGCAACAGCACGGAAACTGGCCAGCCTGCGGCCCCGGAAGCAAGCCAGGCTGTGGAATCAAATCAGCCTGAAAACACCGAAGCGAGCCAGCCTCAGGCTGAAAGCGATTTGGCTTATGTGAAGGCAAAAGGTAAGCTGGTTATTGGCTATACCGTTTATGAGCCCATGAACTATACCGATGCAAACGGCAATTTCACCGGCTTTGATACCGAACTGGCGATACTGGTCTGTGAGAAGCTTGGCGTTGAGCCCGAGTTCGTGGAGATCGACTGGAATACCAAGGAAGTGGAGCTGAACAGCAAAGCCATTGACTGCATCTGGAACGGTATGACCATCGATGAAGAGCGCAAACAGAACATGGAAATCACCCAACCCTATGTGAAGAATGCCCAGGTGGTCCTGGTGAAAAAAGGCACTTCCTATGAAGGTACGGCCTCCCTCATCGGGAAAACCGTAGTGGCTGAGCAAGGTTCTGCAGGAGAGGATACCATCCTGAACGATGAAAACCTGAAGCAGGCCGACTATGTTCCCAAGAGCCTGCAGACCGAATGCCTGCTGGAGTTGAAGGCCGGAACCGCTGACGCCGCTGTTTTGGATTTGACCCTGGCAAAGACCATGACCGGCGAAGGTACCGATTATGCGGACATTGAAATTGTGGATTTCCTGGCCGTAGAGGATTACGGCGTTGGCTTCCGCAAGGGTTCCGATATCTGCGCGGAAGTGAACAAAATTTTCGACGCGCTTCTGGCAGACGGCACCATGGGTAAACTGGCCGAAAAATACGGACTTGAACTGGCTGATTAATTCAGGTACATACAATGATGCAGGGGCAGGGGGATACCTCTGTCCCATCGCTGTTATTCCGAGGTAAGACAGATATGAATGACATTCCTGTGATCATTGGACGCCTGACCGAAAGCTTCCTGCTTAACTGCAGGCTTTTTGCGTTAACCCTTCTGTTCTCGCTGCCCCTGGGGCTGTTGATTGCCTTTGGGTCCATGAGCCGTTTCCAGCCGCTGAAGTGGCTGATACGCACCTTTGTTTGGATAATCCGTGGAACACCGCTGATGTTGCAGCTTCTCATCATTTATTTCGGACCGGGCCTTTTGAACCTGGGTTTTTCCTGGCCGGGCGGCACTTCCGGTCGTTTTGTAGCTGCAACCGTGGCCTTTATCATCAACTACGCCTGTTACTTTTCGGAAATCTTTCGCGGCGGTATTGAGAGCATCCCGAAAGGCCAGTATGAAGCAGGTCAGGTTCTCGGGATGACAAAGAGCCAGATCTTCTTCAATGTCATCCTGCTCCAGGTTATCAAACGCATTCTTCCGCCGGTGGGCAACGAGGTGATTACCCTGGTGAAGGATACGGCCCTTGCCCGTATCATTGCGAACAAGGAGATCATCATGATGGCCGGCGAATATACCAGCAAAGGGCTTATCTGGCCTTTATTTGCCACGGGTATCTATTTCCTGGTGTTTGTCGGTGTGCTGACCCTGCTGATAGGCTGGCTGGAAAAGAAACTGAGTTATTTCCGCGCATAAAAAGGATGGGATTCGATTGCCTGTACTGGAAGTAAAGGATATTGAAAAAAGCTTCGGCACCCTTCAGGTTCTGAAAAAGATTGATTTTTCCCTGGAAAAGGGAGAGACCCTCGCGATTATCGGTTCTTCAGGAAGCGGAAAGACCACCCTGCTGCGTTGCCTGAATTTCCTGGAGCGGCCTGACAGGGGAAAGATCATCGTCAACCACGAGGTGATCTTTGATGCGGCGGATCCCGTCACCCGGAGGGATAGCGAGCTGCGGAAAAAGCGCCTCCATTTTGGACTGGTCTTTCAGAACTTCAATCTTTTCCCGCAATACACCGTTCTGAAAAACGTGACCCTGGCGCTGGAACTTCTGGCCAGGGAACGTCCGGACTATAAGCAGAGGAAAAAGGCCATCCTGGAGGAGATCCGGGAGAAGGGCAGAAATCTGCTTGCCCAGGTCGGTCTGTCGGATAAGCTGGACTATTATCCCCACATGATATCCGGCGGACAGCAGCAAAGGGTGGCCATAGCCCGTGCATTGGCCCTGGAGCCGGACATTCTGTGCTTTGACGAGCCTACCTCGGCCTTGGATCCCGAACTCACCGGGGAAGTGCTGAAGGTTATCCGAAACCTGGCAGAGCGCCACACGACCATGATCATCGTTACCCATGAAATGGACTTTGCCAGGGATGTGGCAGACCGGGTGATCTTCATGGACGGCGGTGTGATTGTTGAACAGGGTTCGCCCGAGGAAGTGTTCGGCAATCCCAGGGAAGAGCGGACCAAGCAGTTCCTTGCACGTTATAAGGGAAATTAGAGGACGCTTGACAATTGGAATGAACAGCGATAGGATCTTTTTGACAGGAATTAACCAACCGGTTAATTAAATGGGAGGAGAATGCATTGGAAACCGGCTCAGGGGTTGAAGCAAGGGAAAGAATCATCAACGCGGCAGTAGAATTGTTTTCCCAGAAAGGCTATGACGCAACGCGGGTCAATGATATCGCCAGCGCTGCAAATGTCAACAAGGCCCTGATTTATTATTATTTCAAAAACAAGCAGGACATCCTGGATTTCATGGTCCATTCCCTGCTGAACAATGCCGTGTCCATTACCCTGGATTTTATCCATACCCATATTGTGCAGATGATCGGAAAAGGCTGCCTGGACATCCTGCCCGATCGTCTGCATTTCGTCAATGAAGAAGCCAAGCAGGAATTCATACAAAACACCTGTAAATTCTATGAGCGGGTCGTGGATTATGCCATTGAGAAAAGAAGCATCATCCGCATCCTGATGCTGGAGTCGCTGAAAAACGGGAAGCATCAGAATTCGTTGTTTCAGATGATGGATTTCGTGGCTAACAATGAAAACAACCCGATTATCAAGACCATATCCAGCGCGGACCAGGATTTTGCCTACTCGGACGAGATGGTTTTATTCAGGTTTTTCTTTTCCATTATACCAATAGTCAGCTTTGCAGCATATTACGATGACTATAAAGAGGTAAGCGCGTTAAGCGACAAGGAACTTCGCGATTCTTTTCTGCGCGTATCAAACATCATCATTGCTTCGATGGTTTCAGGAAGTGATATTTTGCTGAGAAGTAAATAGGATTGGCGGAAATCAGAATACTTAAGGTTTGAGTTGTTTTAACCAAAACGGTTAGTTAAATATATTTTTTATTAACCAAATGGTTAGTTAAAAGCTCTGTCGGAGCTTTGCAGCATAAAATATATCAATCTGATTATGGAGGGGGTAATGATGAACAGGATTCAGAAAACGGCAGCCAATATGCTATTGAACTACATTGCGGATGATCCGTTGGAGAAATTGCCAAAGATCATAGAACTGGCGGAGAAGCTGGACAAGGATAATATGCATGCCACCCAGATCAAAGCGGTGCGTGAAATCCTGTCGGATGAGAATAACGTCTGGTACACGTTTGTAAAGAACCTGGTGCAGGAAGTGGACAAAAAGCTTTTTAAAAAGTTTGTGGAATGCTTTATCATCAACGCCAATTTTGAAGGGTACGCGCGCGGACGGGAGATTGAGCGGAAATATGACTGCAACGTACCGTGGGCGATCCTGATGGATCCCACAAGCGCTTGCAACCTGTCCTGTACCGGATGCTGGGCAGCGCAATACGGAAGCAGACACAACCTTTCTTACGAGACGCTCGACTCCATCTGCAGGCAAGGCAAGGAACTGGGCATTTACTTCTACATATTCTCGGGCGGTGAGCCGCTTGTTCGCAAGAAGGATATCATCCGGCTGTGTGAAGCCCACCAGGATTGCTACTTCTTTGCGTTCACCAACGGGACCCTTGTGGATGACGAGCTGTGTGAAGATATGCTGCGTGTAGGCAATTTCGCGCTGGCCTTCTCCATTGAGGGGGACGAGGAAGCCACCGATATGCGGCGCGGGAAAGGTACCTACCGAAAGGTCATTGAAGCCATGGAGCGCATGAAAGCCCACAGGCTTTTGTTTGGGTACTCCACCTGCTACCATCGCTACAATACCGAGAGCGTGGGATCCGATGCGTTTGTGGATGATATGATT
This sequence comes from Thermoclostridium caenicola, assembly GCF_900142095.1. Taxonomy (GTDB): domain Bacteria; phylum Bacillota; class Clostridia; order DSM-8532; family DSM-8532; genus Thermoclostridium_A; species Thermoclostridium_A caenicola. The sequence continues at coordinate 28,557 of NZ_FQZP01000037.1, forward strand.
GCGCGCGGCTGCCGGTTCGCCTGGAACTTCACCTATATGCCCGTGGGTAAGGATGCGCGACTGGATCTGATAGCTACGCCCGAGCAGCGGGCCTACATGTACAGGCGCATCAATGAAATCCGCGCAACAAAGCCCATTTTTGCGATGGATTTCTGGAACGACGGCGAGTATGCCGATGGGTGTATTGCCGGCGGGAAACGCTATCTGCATATCAATGCGGCCGGTGATGTTGAGCCATGTGCGTTTATCCATTATTCCAACGTAAACATTCACGACGTGTCGCTTCTGGATGCCCTGCGCTCGCCTTTGTTCATGGCCTACCGCAGGAGACAGCCCTTTAACGGCAACATGCTGCGTCCCTGTCCTTTGCTGGACAATCCCGAAATGCTCCGGGAGATGGTGAAGGAATCGGGCGCGAAATCAACCGACATGGAAGCGCCTGAAGACGTGGATGTGCTCTGTGCCAAAACGGCCCCGGCTGCCAGAGCCTGGGCTGAAACGGCGGACCGGCTCTGGGCAGAAAATCCGAAAAGCCGGAAGACAGCATGCGAAGCTGTCCAGTGAAGTCTGAAACGTTATGCACCCATTTATTCATTGAAGCAAACGCTGTATAATTGAGAGGCGGGCATCACAATCACCCGCCTCTCAGGTTGTTGCTTTAGCGTTGGTTCCGAACGACGAAGGAGTGAGGAACAACAACCACCGGCTATGCCGGTGTGATTAAGAGCTTTAGCTTTAAGTAGAAAAAGAAAAGCCTCC
>NZ_FQZP01000038.1 GCF_900142095.1 Thermoclostridium caenicola
CAAGTAAGGATTGGGGTACCAAGCGCTATATGAGCATGATACATCTTGAGGCCCTGGATGTCATGACTGATTCACAGGTAACTGCTGGCTAGGTGATGACTACCAAGCGGGTTATGAATTTGCGAAAAATTCTTGACGGTACCACTCCTTTGCTAATGTTTTTCTTTGGTTATTAAACATTTTACAATGGATTACCATGAGTTTTCTATATATTACGGCATTTTATTTTACAACTTCCCTAATATTTTCAGGGATTAAAGTGCCCTAAACAGAACAATGAAAGGAAGTTATAAAAATGGCGGAGTTCAGAGCTTTCAACTATGGTGCCAATGCTGTTTGTTTTCAGAAAAACGGCCGTAAATACGGAATGATTTGTTCGTGGGCGACTCAGGTTGATTACGACAAAATTGTGATGCTTATTGGCGCTCAAAGTGTCACCGGAAAAAACATTTCAAAGGGTGATATTATCGGTGTGAGTGTGTTGAGTACTCAGCAGGAGAATGTTGTAAACATTTTAGGGAATAATCATTCCGATGAAGTGGACAAGTTTTTAAACATAGATTATACCTTAAACAATTCCGCGATATTAATCAATAGCGCAAGCGTCAATATGGTGATTGAAGTAATAGATGTACTGCATTTGCCCGGGATAGAAGAGGATAGTCTGGTATACGGCCTTATAAAATCATTCACAAAAAGTGATAAGCCTATGTTGACAATTCGGTAGTCAAAAAAGACAAGGGAACGAACGCTTCTCTTGTCTTTTTTTATTAAACGTAAAATCCGAAAAAAGCGTTTGATGGACGATATATACAGTGTTTTTATTTGTTTTCTTTTTCATAGTCAGCTTGTCAATGCAAAAACCATGTCTTTAAGGGAATTCTTTAGTAAAAAAATTGAGCGTCTTAAAAATTTTAATTCCAAATTGAAAAAACTCTACACAGATAGACAGAAGTTTGTTAAAATTATAACAGTCTAAGTTATAAGGATATATTTTTAGACTATAAATATATGGAAACATGTTTGCCTGTTGGCTTGTGAGAATATCCGGGAAGAGAAATTTTCATTCCTGGACTCATAATGAAGATTATGAACAAGGAGAAAAGGAATATGAAAATTACGGTATGTATTGGTTCATCATGCCACATTAAGGGTTCTCGCCAGGTGGTAGAGGAATTCAGGCGTCTAATTCGCAGATATAATCTTGAGGATAAGGTTGAACTTGCAGGAACTTTCTGTATGGGCGAATGCCTAAAAGGTGTTTGTGTGGCGGTGGATGACAAAGTCTGCTCCGTGCCCCACGATACAGTAGAAGAGTTCTTTAACAAAAATGTTCTGGAGTGCGTGAAATAAGGAGTTTTTGTGCTTACAAAGCTTGCTGGTTTCTGCAAGAATAAGTATTTAGCTGTTCCGTCATTTAAAAGCCTGTCCGGAGTCGGTAAACGATGTTGTATTGACCGGCAGATTTTGTTCCGGTACGAAGCCAATGGAAATATCCGGTTTCCGGCTCCGGTGATGCTGAGTACGAAGGTTTTTACGCGCTTTTGATTTTTCACAGTTATAGTAATTTCCCTTCCGCGTACGTGAGAACATTTTTACATATGGGTTTTTCGCCTTTACTGATTATTCCGGCTTAAGCGTTTTTTTATAAAACCGCCGGTTTTGCAGTAACCGTATACTGCCAATATTGTAAGTACGGAATAGTAAGCTCCTTTATAGCGGGCGGCGGTTTCAATCACCATAAAAAGCATTATTGAACCGATCATATAAAAAGAAATTATCTTGAGTATCAGCGGAGGCTTTTCTTCCAATGATAAGAAAAGCAGTGCGGCAATGGCTCCTGACATAATTAAAATGTTATAAAGATTTATTATTAAAGAATAGGTTTGTTGCAAATCGCCGGACTTAAATCTTGTGTATTGTGTTTACCATTCTGTTATAACTCTTGAAACATAACTTTCGTCAAACCAAACACCCAATTTCTTTCTGAAGTGCGGAATTACACGCATTCCCATATTTTTATACCGTTCAACGCCTAATTTGAAAAAGTGCTTTTGGATTTCAGACGGGTCGCCCAAATTATTTTTCACCTCGTCAAACAATTCTGCGTCTTTTTCGTTCCACCTCCCTTGTGTCTGTTCGTTTGCCCCGATAAATAAATTCCATCCGAAGCTGTATGAAGGCTTTGTGTATCCGCTTACCGAAGATGTAACAAAACCCGTAGCCCAAACAATCACCGCAAAAGAAAATACCAGCAATAATGGCTGCTTAATTTTTATTGTTATCTTTACTTTACTGTAAAGAAATATTACAAGTATAGAGGCGATGATTAATATAATGCCCGTCGGCCTGAAAAAGTTTGCTACCGCGCAGGTGATTCCGGCGGCAACAATCCAGAAATGTTGCTTTTTGCTGTTGAACCCCACGGTTAAAAAGAAAACGGCGGTTATGATGATTGACGCATATATCGGTTCGCCACCGGACAATAAAGTAAATGTAATAATCGAAGGATTTAATGCTATCGCCAGACCTCCGATCATGCCAATTCGAGGGTTCGTGCATTTTTCCATAATATATGTTCCAAAGGCTGCCTCAAAAGTACCGAAAATCAAATTTATGATCCTCGGTAACCACGTTCTTTCGCCTAACAGCCTGTAAAACAATGAAATAAAAATAGGGTAGTTAAGGGCATGGGGAAATATGCCAAAATATAATTTATTGTCGAGATTTCCGTTTTTAATTTTCCTTGCAACGGAAAGGTAAATCGCATAATCGCCCTGTGGTGTCAATCCTAAGAAATAAACAGCCAAAAAGCGGATAAATACCGATACTGATAAAATAAATATAAACCGTTTTACCACGTTTCCGTCAAAAAACTTCTCCCTGAGAAAATATATTGTAACGAGGCTTGCTGCATAAAAAAGAGAATAAACCAATACTACAAGCAGGGATTTATTAACACCCTTAAAGATATTAACAGTCAGTAGAATGCATAATAAGCCGACAATAACAATTTCAACGTAACGTAGAATTTTTTTTAAAAAACAAACAAGCTTCGTCAAGCCAACGCCTTCTTTCATATAGAGTTTTAATATATAAACAAATAATACATTCCATTTTTAACATTATATGTATATATATTTTAACAAGATGGCATAAAATTACAACTTAATAAGATAAATTAGTATCTTTTGATTTTGTATATTTTTCATCAATAAAGCAGGACAGTGCGGCCTGTTTTTTAATGGGTGATTTTTTTCATTTCGTAAAAATGGCATTTATTCCCTTTATAAGACGATATTGGAATCCGGCTGCTGGTTTTATCGTGCATATTAGACAAAAATTTTGATAAGACTATCGTAATCTGTCGAATAACAAAGATATTTATCAAAATTTGCCTTATTTCTATTGACCTTAAAGTTTTTCTCATATAAGATAAATACAAATAGTTCATAGATAAGCAATTTCAACAGTTTAACAGACGTACAATGTCGAATCAATTTGAAGGGAATGATTTCAATGAGCATCAGAACGAAGATGTTAATTGCGTTTATTCCCATTAACTGGTGGCAACGCTGTTGGTCTCGTCGGTCTCGGTTTTTGAGTCGAAAAAAGGGCTGGAGCGGCAAATAGAAGAAAGAATAGATACATCCCTTGAAAAAAATAAATGAATCTATTGAACGCGAATTCACATCCCACAGACGAATCGCAGAAGCAATAGCTTCGGTGTACAAAGCGCAGGGAAATAAGTTGACAAAAGCCGACTACAAAGCGATTATTGAGAAAATGGTTTCTTTAAACGCCAATACACTGGGGTCCGGGTTGTGGCTTGAAAAGTACGCGTATGATAATAATACAAAGTACTTTGGACCGTATGTTTACAAGGACGGTGATTCGCTGGCATATACGGAGGAATATGAAACAGAAGGATATGACTATCATAATAAGGAATGGTATATCGCCGGTGTGAATGCCGGAAACGGAGTAGCGTGGACAGCGCCGTATTATGACGAAACATTGGGAATTACAATGATAACCACAGCCGTACCAATTAATATGGAGAGAGGCATAGTTGGGGTTGTATCCGCTGACTATGATTTGACAACAATACAAAAAATTGTCTCTGAAGTGAAGTTGGAAAAAAGCGGTTTTGCGTTTCTGCTTGATTCAAACGGGCAATTCATTGCCCACAAAGACTCTGACAAGGTTATTAATCAAAATATTAAAGACGACGGGAATTTTGGCCCAGTGGCAGATAAGATAATGGGCAATGACAAAGGCTCGGAGTATGTCAAATTCGACGGAAAAGATTTTAAAGCATATTATTTAACACTTAAAGACACCGGCTGGAAACTGGTTGTAATGGCTCCGAACGAAGAACTGTTCTCATCTGTAAAGGAGAGTGTTAAAGGGGTAATTTTGATTACCATAGGAGCCATTGTATTAGCATCTGCATTCATAACTTATTACAGTGCTTCTTTTACCAAACGCATCAAACAGTTTGTCGACAACCTTGGGTTTATAGCAAAGGGCGACTTTACCCGGCCGGTTGAAGTAAGGACCAAAGATGAAATAGGAAAAATGGGCAGCTATTATAATAACGTTCTTGAAGAACTGAAACATATTGTTAATACAATTTCTGAGAACTCAAAGAACATTGCAGGTATGACCGAAGAGTTGTCCGAAAGGACAAAGATGGCGGCTAATACATCGGAAGAGGTTGCAAAAACGGTTGAGGAAATTGCAAAAGGCGCGGTACAGCAGGCAAAAGACATCGAGAACATAGCGGACAACATAGGAGAGTTGGGTAATTTGCTTGAGCAGGATGTGAAATATATTCAGGAACTTAATGGCGCCGCAGCGAAAATTGAGAAACAGAAAGAGGACGGTAATGAAATTCTCAGAGCACTTGTTGAAAAGACTGAAAAGAGTAACGAAGCCATAAATGAAATTTATCAGGTTATAGTAAGCAGTAATGAAAGTGCTGAGAAAATTGAAGAAGCCAGCGCAATGATTAAGAGTATTGCTGATCAGACAAACCTTCTGGCTCTGAATGCCGCAATAGAGGCGGCAAGGGCAGGGGAGGCCGGCAGAGGTTTTGGCGTCGTTGCTGACGAAATCAGAAAATTGGCAGAACAAACAAACAGTTTTACCAGCGCTATAAGTGCGGTAATTAATGAAATCAGGAATAAGTCCCAGTCAGCGGTTGAGACAATGAATGAAGTCAAGCATATCTTTGACGCACAAAATGAAAGTGTAAAACAGACCGAAGATAAGTTCGGTGGAATTGCAGAAGCAATAGATGTCATAAAATCCATAATTGATAATCTTAATGATTCATCCGAGGCCATGACGGAACATAAAAACAAAATCATAGAGTTAATTGAAAGTCTGTCGGCAATTTCTGAAGAAAATGCAGCCGGAACGGAACAGGCATCTGCCTCTATGGAAGAACAATCTGCCGTAATTCAGGAAATAGCCGATTTTGGGGAGAATTTGGCCGGAATTGCGGAAGGGTTGAAGCAGTTGGTTGCAAAACTTAAAGTATAGAGAATAAAGGCATGGAAGGTATAAATACAGATCGGCTCCGGTGGTTCAGCGCGCCGGGGCCGTTTTTATAACAGATACATCAATGCAGCGGGTATATATGGATATATGCCGGGAGGATGTAATCCGATTCTGAATTGACATACTTTATAAGTATCCTGATGGACCGGCCCATGGTCACAAACATGAAATTTATAATAAAACGGATACTCCCGAAACAAAGCTCTAAAATCATCCGGTGAAATATTCCTGGTACTTTTTGTATAAGCATGAATTGAGTTTTTACTGAACCTGTTTTAAAATTATGTATCAAACAGAAAAAAGAGAGGGCTTTTGTATATGAAGCTTCTACATATGAAATATGCATTGGCGGTGGCTGAAGCAAGATCCATCAATAAAGCGGCGGAAGAGCTGTTTGTCGGCGCACCGGCACTGAGCCGCGCGATTAAAGAGCTTGAAAATACTCTTGGGGTGACACTGTTTGAGCGTAGTGCCAGGGGAATGTTTTTAACGCCCGAGGGGGAACTTTTTATCAGTTATGCAAAGAAAATTCTGAAACAAATTGACGATATTGAAACAATATTTAAAGAAGGAATAACGGCAAAAAGGCAGTTTTCCATTTCGGTTCCCTGGGCCAGTTATATTGCCGATGCTTTTGCAGAGTTTTCAAAAAGAATAGATCCCAAATCGGAAACTGAAATTTTTTATAAAGAAACAAATGCATACCGGGTGATAAACAGCATACTGAAAGAAGATTGTAAATTGGGTATTCTCCGTTATAACGAGCAGTATGACAGCTATTATAAAGCTTTGCTGGATGAAAAGGAACTTTCAAGCGAGCTTATTGTGGAGTTCAGCTATGTTTTGCTTATGAGCAGAGATTGTCCTCTTTCCAGACTGGATAGAATAACATTTGATAGTTTGAAATCATATTGTGAAATTGCCCATGGCGATCCGTATGTGCCGCCTCTTCCCCTGTCGGCTGTTAAAAGGGAGGAATTTCCGGAGCATGAGGGCTGCCGGATTTTTGTGTTCGAACGGTGTAGTCAGTTTGAACTGCTGTCAAAAAACCCTAACACCTATATGTGGGTTTCCCCGACCCCGCAGGATTTGCTTGATCGTTACGGACTTGTGGAACGTACATGTGCCGATAATAAGCGGAAATTCAAGGACGTGCTGATACACCGGAAAGATTATAAACTCTCTGATTTGGACAAGATGTTTATCGAAGAACTGGTGAAGGCAAAACGGAGAGTGTTTAACAGAAGTGAAGCCTGAAAAGTAAAAATCCTGAGAAGTAAATTTTGACCGCGGAAAGGCGGTTTTTTTATTCCGCAAAGTATCTAAGGTTTCCATATATTCCGTAAAAGTAACGAGGTTTAAAAAAATGCAATATTGAATTGAAAAAAAGGCAATATCCAGTCAAAAATAAGTTTGTTAAAATTATAACAGATATAAATTTGTTAAAAAAATTACATTGTTTAAAAATTGGAAATTAAACTGGAGGTAGGAATATGGAAAACAAAGAAAGAAAGATTGTAGACAGTGTGGACGCGTTAAAGAAAGTCATTGCCCGGGTAAGGGAAGCGCAAAGGAAATTTTCAACCTATTCCCAGGAACAGGTGGATGAAATTTTTAAGGCTGCTGCCACTGCCGCAAACCAGGCAAGAATTCCGCTGGCGAAAATGGCGGTGGAAGAAACCGGTATGGGCGTTGTGGAAGATAAAGTTATAAAAAACCACTATGCCGCCGAATATGTTTACAATACGTATAAGAACGTAAGAACCTGCGGGGTTTTGGAAGAAGATAAGGCATACGGTATCAAAAAAATTGCCGAGCCTGTCGGTGTGATTGCCGCTGTTATTCCTACCACTAACCCTACTTCCACGGCAATTTTTAAAACCCTGATCGCGCTGAAAACACGCAATGCCGTTATTATCAGCCCACATCCGAGAGCTAAAAAATGCACCATCGCTGCGGCAAAAATCGTATTGGATGCTGCCGTTGCCGCGGGGGCTCCGGAAGGGATTATTGACTGGATTGATGTGCCGAACATTGAGTTGACCAATCTGCTTATGAAAGAAGCAGACATTATCCTTGCCACAGGTGGTCCCGGTATGGTGAAGGCGGCTTATTCCTCCGGGAAACCGGCTATCGGTGTCGGGCCTGGCAATACTCCGGCCGTTATTGATGAAAGCGCCGACGTTGTCCTTGCCGTGAACTCCATTATTCATTCCAAAACGTTTGATAATGGTATGATTTGCGCATCAGAACAATCGGTAATTGTTCACAAGAATGTTTATGACGCTGTAAAAGCTGAATTTGCGGCCCGTGGATGCTATTTCCTTAAAGAAGATGAAATTGAAAAGGTACGCAAGACGATTTTTGTCAACGGCGCGTTAAATGCCCAGATTGTTGGTCAGCCGGCATACAAAATTGCCGAACTTGCCGGTGTGAAAGTGCCTGTAGGCACAAAAATCCTCATCGGAGAAGTTGACAGCACAGACCCGTCGGAAGAATTTGCCCATGAAAAGCTGTCACCTGTCCTTGCGATGTATAAAGCTGAGGATATTCATGACGCTTTTGAGAAAGCCGAACGTTTGGTTGCCAACGGAGGTTACGGTCATACCGCAGCAATTTATTTGGATGTAACCACCGAACAGGCTAAAATTGACGAATTCGCTTCGCGTTTGAAGACCTGCCGTATACTTGTGAATACTCCGTCTTCTCAGGGAGCTATCGGCGACATTTACAACTTTAAGCTTGCGCCGTCGTTAACTCTTGGCTGTGGTTCCTGGGGCGGAAATTCGGTTTCCGAAAATGTTGGGGTAAAACACCTGCTTAATATCAAAACGGTTGTTGAAAGAAGGGAAAATATGCTGTGGTTCCGCGCTCCCGAAAAAATATACATCAAAAAGGGATGTTTGCCGGTAGCCCTTAATGAGTTGAAATACGTCATGGGTAAGAAACGCGCTTTTATAGTTACCGACAGCTTCCTCTATCACAATGGTTACACAAAGCCCATTACCGACAGACTTGACGAACTGGGCATTGAACATACAACGTTTTTTGATGTTTTACCCGATCCGACGCTTTCCTGCGCAAAAGCGGGAGCTGAGCAGATGAGAGCCTTCCAGCCCGATACCATTATTGCCTTCGGTGGCGGATCTGCGATGGACGCCGCGAAAATCATGTGGGTAATGTATGAGCATCCCGAAGTTGATTTCATGGACATGGCTATGCGTTTTATGGATATCAGGAAAAGGGTTTATACATTTCCGAAAATGGGAGAAAAGGCGTATTTTGTTGCAATACCGACTTCTGCGGGTACCGGATCCGAAGTAACTCCTTTTGCGGTTATCACCGACGAAAAGAGTGGAGTAAAATATCCCCTCGCAGACTACGAGTTGCTCCCCGACATGGCAATTATAGATGTGGATTTTCACATGAGTGCTCCCAAGGGCCTTACCGCCGCAGCAGGTATAGATGCCCTCACCCATGCGCTTGAGGCGTACGTTTCTCTTATGGCCACTGATTTTACCGACGGACTGGCGAAACAGGCTCTGCAGATGATTTTTAAATACCTGCCCCGCGCCTATGATAACGGTCAGACCGATGTGGAAGCACGTGAAAAAATGGCTAATGCCGCCACCATTGCAGGTATGGCGTTTGCAAATGCTTTCCTTGGTGTTTGCCATTCCATGGCACATAAGCTGGGCGCTTTTTATCATTTGCCTCATGGTATTGCCAACGCGCTTATGATAGAAGAAGTAATCCGTTTCAACGCTTCGGAAGCACCGGCCAAAATGGGAACTTTCCCGCAATACGGATACCCGCACGCTTTAAGACGTTATGCCGAAATTGCTGAGGCGCTTAATCTCGGCGGCGAAAACGATCATGAAAAGCTGGAAAATCTCATTAAAGCCATTAATGATCTGAAGGCAAGGGTGGGGATCAAGTCATCAATCAAAGAGTATGGCATAAATGAGAAGGAATTCCTGGAACGCCTCGACGAGATGGTTGAACAGGCATTCGACGACCAGTGCACCGGTACCAATCCGCGATATCCGCTGATGAGCGAAATAAGGCAAATGTATCTGAATGCTTATTACGGCAAAAAACATTTTGTCGATGAAGAAAAGCCAAATGAAGCGGATATCGCCGGGACAGAGGATGAAAACAAAGTTAAAAAGGCGTATCTGAGAGCCAGAGTCGGAGCGAAGAGAGCATGAGGCGGAGGCAGTGTTTATGAATGCAGATCGTATCATTGCGGTAAGAAACAATAAAACAGTCTACCGTGATGGAGAACGCGTTCTTAAAGTGTTTGACGAAACCTATTCGAAAGCCGATGTGCTGAACGAAGCACTGAATCAGGCGCGCGTTGAAGAGACCGGGCTTAATATTCCCAGAATTCTTGAAGTTACGGTTATCGACGGGAATTGGACAATTGTTTCGCAATACATTAAAGGGAAAACGTTGGCGCGGTTAATGGAAGAAAATCCTGACAGGAAAGATGAGTATTTGAATTTGTTTGTTGATCTGCAGCTTGAAATGCACAGTAAAGTCTGTCCGGGATTAAATAAACTTAAGGACAAATTGAGCCATAAAATCAACGAAACCGATCTCCCGGCTACCGTGCGTTATGATCTGCAAACCCGGCTGGAGGCAATGCCAAAACACAACAAAGTTTGCCACGGTGATTTTAACCCGTCCAATATCGTCATTACCGAGGACGGTACGCCGTATATCCTGGACTGGGCTCATGCGACCCAGGGCAACGCCTCCGCCGACGCTGCAAGGACTTATCTTTTATTCTGGCTGAATGGCGATATTGACGGTGCCAATAAATATCTCGAGCTGTTTTGCGCGAAAAGCAATACCGAAAAGGAATATGTGCAAAAGTGGATGCCTATAGTGGCAGCCTCCCAGTTAGCCAAAGGCAATGCCAAAGAGCGGGAATTCTTATGTTCATGGATTAATGTCGTAGATTATGAATGAGGGGACAGGATATATGAAAGTTACAATATGCATTGGTTCTTCATGCCACATAAAAGGCTCTCGCCAGGTGGTTGAAGGGCTGCAGTATCTGATACGCAAACACAATATCGGCGATAAGGTGGAGCTCGGCGGAACATTCTGCATGGGCAAATGCCAGCAGGGTGTTTGTGTTACCGTGGATGACAAATTCTGTTCCGTGTCTCCCGAAACACTGGATGAGTTTTTTAATGAGAATATTTTAAAACAGGTGGAATGAGATGATTGTTCAGATTTGTGTTGGATCTTCCTGCTATCTGAAGGGAGCCGAACGAATTGTTGAACTGTTTCAGACGGCCATAGCGGAACATAAGTTGGAAGATGACATTACACTTGCCGGCAGCTTTTGCACCGGCAAGTGTAATCGTATAGGTGTAACGGTTACGGTGAATGACGAGGTTTATACAGGTATTACGACCGAAAATTTTAAGGATTTTTTTACTGAAGAGGTGTTAAAACCTATAGAAGCGGAAAGAAAGGGTCTGGGGAATGGAATGTCTGACGCTGAAAAAATCTAACTGCAAAAACTGTTACAAATGCATTCGCCACTGCCCTGTAAAATCTATCCGCTTTTCGGGAAATCAGGCGTATATTATCGGGGATGAATGCATTATGTGCGGGCAGTGTTTTGTTGTATGCCCGCAGAACGCGAAACAAATTGTGGATGAAACCGAAAAGGTCAAAGTGCTGTTACAGAGCGGTGCTCCTGTTGTGGTGAGTCTTGCCCCGTCCTTTGTCGCAAATTATGAAGTGGGTATTGAAGCCATGCGTGAAGCCATTAAAAAGCTTGGATTTTATGATGTGGAGGAAACCGCTATCGGAGCAACCATCGTAAAAAGGGAATATGAACGTTTGGTAAAAGATGAGGAACGGGATATTATCATAACTTCCTGCTGTCATTCGGTAAATTTGCTGATTCAGAAACATTTTCCCCGTTGCTTGCCTTACCTTGCCGATATAATGTCTCCGATGCAGGTGCACTGTAAAGATATTAAAAAGCGTATTCCGAATGCCAAAACGGTTTTTATCGGCCCATGCGTTGCGAAAAAGGATGAGGCGCAGCAATACAAGGGCATTGTGGACGCCGTACTGACATTTGACGAACTGACGGCATGGCTGAAAGCCGAAAATATTACACTGGAAAAGAAAACCGATTCGAATGAAAACAGCCGGGCAAGATTTTTTCCGACAACCGGCGGTATTCTCAAAACCATGGATAAGAAAAATCCTAAATATGTTTACATGTCCATTGACGGGGCCGAAAACTGTATTGCCGCTCTCAGGGATATTGAAAAGGGCAATCTTCACCATTGCTTTATTGAGATGTCTGCATGCGCCGGCAGTTGTATAGGCGGACCGGTTATGGAAAAACATCACCGTTCACCGGTGAGGGATTTTGCCGTTATCTCAAGATATGCAGGGAAAAAGGATTTTTTGGTGGAGCAGCCTTCCCGGGCGGAAATCCGTAAGGATTTTGAAATAATAGAACAGAGGCTCAGGGAGCCCACCGAAGAAGAAATTCTGGATACACTGCGTCAAATGGGAAAAATGAAGCCGTCTGACGAACTGAATTGCGGTTCGTGCGGTTACAACACCTGCAGGGAAAAAGCCATAGCCATTTGCCAGGGAAAGGCTGAAATTTCCATGTGTCTGCCTTTTTTGAAAGAAAAGGCGGAGAATTTTTCGGATACGATTGCAAGGAATATTCCCAATGGGCTTATTGTGCTGAATGAAAAGCTTGAAGTTCAGCAAATAAACAATGCGGCGCTGAAAATATTAAATCTGCGCAGAGCTTCGGATATTCTGGGCGATCAAATCGTGCGGGTGCTGGACCCCGGTGACTTTTTGACGGTGCTTACGGAAGGAACCGGTATTCGTGACAAGCGCGAATATTTGGCAGAGTACAAAAAATATGTGGAAAAAACCATTATCTATGATAAAGAATACCGGCAAATTCTTTGCATTCTTCGTGATGTCACCGAGGAAGAAAACCAGCGGGCAAGGAAGGAAAGTATCACCCATCAGACGATAGAAATCGCGGACAAAGTGGTGGATAAGCAAATGCGGATTGTGCAGGAAATTGCGTCTTTACTGGGTGAGACTGTGGCAGAGACCAAGATTGCACTTACAAAGCTGAAGGAGTCGATCACTAATGAATAACCTGTGTGTTGATATCGGTTATAAAAGTATCAACCACGAGGGCGAGCAGCTTTGCGGCGATCACGTTGATGTAATCGAGCATGGCGAGAACTCAACGGTAATAGTGCTTGCCGACGGGCTTGGCAGCGGGGTGAAAGCATGCATTCTTTCCACGCTTACATCGAGGATTATATCTACCATGCTGGCAGAGGGTCTCAGCCTTGAAGAATGTGTTTCCACAATTGCCGCCACTTTACCGATTTGTTCCGTCAGAGGGGTTGCTTATTCCACCTTTACTATTTTACATCTTATTGAGAATGAGACGGTGGAGATAATTCAATATGATAATCCTGATGTCATTTTTATCCGGAACGGTGAGATATTCCACTATCCTAAACAGGAACTTAATATTGACAACAAGAAAATTCTGAAATCTGTCATAAAGCTGCAGGAAAATGACTGCATGGTTGCGATGAGTGACGGTTGTCCTCATGCCGGTATCGGGCGTGCTTTCAATTTCGGGTGGAAATGGGAAGACATAGCGGATTTCATGAAAACCGTGTATATTGCCGGTCACACTGCGAAAAACCTTGCCACAATGCTGGTGGATGAATGTAATAAGCGGTACGGCAAACGTCCCGGTGATGATGCGACCGCGTGCGTGGTGAAAGTGCGTAAACGTGAGCCTATGAACGTTCTTTTTGGCCCCCCGCGCAACAGGGATGATTGTGACCGGATGATGTCCCTGTTTTTTTCCAAGGAAGGAAAGCATATTATCTGTGGCGGTACAACCGCTTCAATAGCGGCGAAATATCTTGGTAAGGAAGTAAAGACAAGCCTTAACTTTGAAAGCGCTGACATTCCGCCTGTTGCGGAAATAGAGGGTGTGGATTTGGTTACCGAAGGAGTTATAACCATGAGCAGGGTGATTGAATATGCCAAAGATGCGTTGGGAAAAAACGAACTGTATGAACACTGGGCATTTAAACGTGACGGCGCTTCTATGATTTGCCGGATGTTGTTTGAGGAGGCAACTGATATCAATTTTTTTGTGGGAAGGGCCGTCAACCCGGCGCATCAAAATCCCGATTTGCCGATTACCTTCAACATAAAAATGAACCTTGTGGAAGAATTGTCGGCGTGTTTGAGACAAATGGGGAAGCGTGTAAAAGTATGCTATTTTTAAGAAGGAGAAAATTACATTTTGACATAAATTATTTTTTGATATTAAGATTAAATTCGTATGCCTGCGTGAAACAGCGGGTATTGCCTGAAAAGTCAGTTGGTTTTAAGAAGGTGAAAAAATGCGGAAGTTCGATACAAAAGTCCAGCATTTAAAATACAAGGTTTTGAAGGAAGTGGCACGGCTCGCATGGAACGATACTTTGCTTGAAAACCTGATGGATATTCCGCAAATGATTATACCCGGAAAGACACCGACCATGCGCTGTTGTGTTTATAAAGAGCGTGCAATTGTAGCGGAACGCGTAAAGCTGGCTATGGGTGGCAACAAGGATAATCCGAATGTTATTGAAGTCATTGAGATAGCCTGCGATGAATGCCCGATGGGTGGCTACGAAGTCACTAACGCCTGCAGAGGATGTCTTGCTCACCGCTGTGAGGATGCCTGCAAATTCGGCGCCATTTATTTTGACCAGAATCATGTGGCGCATATAGATAAGACTAAATGCAGGGAATGCGGCGCATGTTCGAGGGTTTGCCCTTATTCCGCCATAATCAGCCTCCGCCGTCCCTGTGAGAATGCGTGTAAAATAAAGGCAATTCATATGAGCGAGGCCAAAACCGCTGCCATTGACAACAAAAAGTGCATTGCGTGCGGTGCGTGCGTGTATCAGTGCCCGTTTGGCGCGATTATGGATAAGTCTTATATTCTGGATGCGATTGATATTATAAAGAAAAGCGATAACAACAGGAAATACAAAGTTTATGCGGTAGTGGCTCCGTCAATTTCCAGCCAGTTTACTTACGCAAAACTCGGTCAGGTGATTACGGGGTTAAAAGAACTCGGCTTTTATACTGTTATTGAAGCGGCATTGGGAGCGGACATGGTGGCTTATTCCGAAAGCAGGGAACTTGTAGAGAAGGGATTTTTGATAAGCTCCTGCTGTCCGGCGTTTGTCAGTTATGTGGAGAAGAACTTCCCGGGTCTGGCCCCGTCCATTTCCCATAATCTTTCGCCTATGGCAACTATTGCAAAGTATTTGAAAGAACGCGAGAAAAACTGCAAAGTGATTTTCATCGGCCCGTGTACCGCCAAAAAGGCGGAAGTTCAAAAAGAAAGTGTCAGACCTTATGTGGATGTTGTCTTAACTTTTGAGGAATTACAGGCGCTGTTTGATTCCAAAGATATTGACATTACCACTTTGCCTGAGGATGTTCTGGACAATGCGTCGTATTATGGCAGAATTTTTGCCCGCAGCGGAGGTCTTACCGATGCGATAGCTGAAGGGCTGAAAGAGCACGGCTTTACGGACTTTAAACTGAAATCAAGCGTCTGTGACGGCATTGAACAATGCAAAGTTGCTCTGATGAAAAAAAGCAAAAACATGTCAGATGCGAACTTCATTGAAGGAATGGCCTGCGTAGGCGGGTGTATCGGCGGTGCCGGTTGCCTTACGCATGGCGAGAAAGATAAGGCCGAGGTTGATAAATATGGTAGGGAGGCCTTTGAAAAAACCATTTCAGATGCAATATCGGTGTTGATATAAACAGTAAAATACTGCAAAGTTTACAAACCACCCGGATTAGGGTGGTTTTTTAATTAAATTGGCCGAATATTGAGTTAAAAATAAATAATATAGAACAGGTCGATATTTGTCGATATATGTTTATATTAAATATATTAAACGGGAGATAAGCAGGTCTTGATTAATGACAAACCCCGGTTATGAAGGAGATGGTTAAGAGGGATAAAAGAAAACAGGGAAATTAATTACGAAGACGGTTATATGCGATGACGACTGCAGGACTGGAAGGCAGGTATTGGACAAAGGTAAAAAAACATTATGGAGTGGTGTAGTATGATGAACAATAAAATCACTGAGGAAGAGTTCTATCAGTTTAAAAAGTTGCCCGTGCAGAAAAAAATAGACAGCATGGAGGCTTATTTAATTGGTATAAACGGACGCAGATACAATATGGAAGAAGTAGGTGGTATGGTATTCGGAGAAGAAAACTATAGCTTTAAGGTTTCGTTAATCCACAGGTGCTACAACTTTTTCGGACAGAACAGCGGGAAATATGCCCCCGGATGTAATTTTGAAAGGAATTACGGCGGGTGGTTTGAAACTGACTGTATCACCGGTCAGTCTGAATGAAGACGAGAAACGGTTTGTTGATAAACTTAAGGCATATGTAGATGCAAATGCTGCAATTTTCGAGGGTAAAAAACTATACTTGCTCCGCAACAAGAGCAAGGTAGGAATGGGATTCTTCGAAGCAGGCAATTTTTATCCTGACTTTGTGTTATGGATTGATACGCCCGATGTACAATATATTTCCTTTATCGACCCAAAAGGATTGCGGTATTTGCAATGGGATGATCCCAAGATAGAGTTCCATGCCACTATTAAAGAACTTGAAGCGCGCCTCCAGCCCTCAAGCGGTGATAAGAAAATTGTGCTGAACTCTTTTATAATGTCCGGTACCCCATTCCGAGGATTTGCGTCAATGGTGGGGAAAAGGCAAGCCGGAACGTAGAGCGAAGAATGTGTTTTGCCTTGATGAAGACGACTGCATCGATGGTATGATAGCGAAAATATTGAAATCGGAATAGCTTATTGTTGAATATTAAGCTACCAATTACGTAATCCAATAGTACCAATTGGAAAAAATTGTTTATTTAGTACAGAAAAATAAGAAATAAATTTCTGTTAGTAGAATAATTGTAAAGTTAATGACAATATTGACATACTTTATCAAGAACACCCAAATGGGTGTTTTTATTTTATAATGTTTAATTTATAGACTCCTAACAAGGAGTTGATGTCTATGATTGCACTGCTAAAGGCATAGATTTTATAACAAAACCAAAGGAGGAAATCAAAATGATCGGCATTGAACAATACCGAAAAATCCAGGAGTACAAAGCACTTGGACTTGCTCAGACAAAAACCGCAAAAGCACTGGGGATAACCTATTCTTCTGTCAGTAAATACTGGATTATGAGCGAAGAAGATTATGTAAGGGAAGCTGAAAAGGAAAGGTACCACATGGATAACTACCGTCAGTACATACTGGAACATTTGAAAATTTGTCCACAAATGAGGGATACAAACATCTATATTAAATTGGTGGAGGCCTCCCCTGATCTACAAGTTAAACGAGCTACATTCTACCGCTATATGAAAGCCTTAAGGGAACAGCACGGGTATCCGCATGCCAGTAAACGTAAAACCTCACCCCGTGAAATTTCTCCACCGGGATATGAAGCGCAGGCGGATTTTGGTCAATACAAACTTAAGGATATGTACGGGCGAATTGTACGAATATATTTCTTCTGCATGGTTCTGAGTTATAGCAGAATGAAATTTGTTTATTTTTCACCGGATCCCTTTACAACCAAAACAGCCATTAAAGCTCATAACTATGCATTCCAATATTTTGGAGGAAGAACGCAGACTATTCTTTATGACCTTGACCGTGTCTATGTAGTCAGTGAAAATCTGGGGAATATCATATTCGTACCCACATTTGAAGAATATGTTAAGCGTATAGGTTACAGTATTTCGCTATGTAGACCAAGAGATCCTCAAAGTAAAGGCAAGGTTGAAGAGGTGATTGGATACATAAAGCAAAGTTTTCTTGAGGGCAGGATATACACCGGAATTGATTGCCTTAACAGTGCTGCCCTAGCATGGTTAGATAGGGAAGGCAACGGGCGAATACATACTGTGACCAGAAAAGTGCCGCGTGAAATGTTCATGGAAGAGCAAAAATACCTGTTCCATGTCAAACCTTATTCCGAAGTATCAAGCACTGTTGCCTCCTTTGATAAGGATGGAGTTGTAAATTATAAAGGCAACCGTTATCAGATTAATACAGGTATGATGGATGCTCATAAACGCATTCGCATTGAAGATGATGGTGAAATGTTTTTGTTCTATGACGCTGAAACAAATGATTTATTGGCTAAATATCCAGTCACAGAAGATACCGGGCAGTTGTTCAAACCAGAAGAAAATTACAGCAGAGACAGGGTTTCTTTAACCATCATAAAACAATATTTTGCAGAATACGAAATAGCTCAGGAATTCATTCGCCGGATGGAGCAGCAACAGCCGAAATATTTTAATACACATTGCATTCGATTATACCGGATGACAAAGTTTTATACAATTGGACAATTGCTTGATGGAATAGAATACTGCATTGATACTGAACGCTGCAGTGCCTATGAGCTTTTGGCTTATCTCATGTATCAGTACGGAGAGCATATAGCTAAGAAGTTTTTGCCGAATCAGCAGTATTTTAACCATTTGGCGAGGAGTAAAGAAATAAGGAGGGAAATCGATGGCTGATATAACAGAAATCCGTGAATTGGCCCAAAAGCTCAACCTTTGGAATATCGCAAGGGGATACATTGATTTGAATGATGAGAAACTATCAAACCTTGACTATCTTAAGATGGTGTTAGAAAAAGAATTGGAGATTAGGGTCAGGCAAAAATACACCAAGCTGAGGAAGGCAAGTAAGCTTCCAAACAAAGCATTTGACGCATCGAACTCAAACAAGGGCTTAAAATGGCAGATTAAACAGTTATCCAACCTGACATGGCTTAAGGAAGAGCAAAACTTAATCCTGCTGGGAAAATGCGGAACGGGTAAGACCGGTCTTGCAGCGCAGCTTGGAGAAACTGCAATCAGCAATGGACATAAAACCTATTATGCGCCTTTTGATAATTTTATCGCAGTGGCAGAAAAGAAAGCCACAAATCCAAAAGCAGAAGCGATCTTTTCTTATATGCAGGAATGTGACTTAATTATTATTGATGATGTCTTTTATGTGGAACCAACCAGGGCAGAACTGCAGGTTTTCTACCGGGCAGTTACCTTTCTTAATGAAACCAGAAGCATTATTTTTATAACCAATCGTGAACTGTCAGCATGGATAGATGCAGCTGAGGATAAGCATCTTTGCCAGACTTTATTGGACAGAATGACGGTCAATTGTCAAATTGTTCGTTTGACTGACAAGTAAATAAAAACACTCACTTCTTTTTTAACAGGGGCAAATACCTCGTTTGAAAACAATGCCGAAAAACGGCTTAAAATAGATGCAAAAAATCTCACGAAATTCAAAGAACTGCTTAACTTTTGAGATTTTCTGCAGTTTATAGGGTAGGGGGATCTAAATCTCTACCGCTTTTCATCCCGGAAACGGGCGTGGGGTCACGCGCGAAAAATCGCAGTTTCAAACGGTGTCATGAAATATTCCGCAGGGTTCATTGGAATAACCGAGGAAAGAAATCAATCGTATGGAGATGCGTCAGCAGATTGGAAAACACCGGTTTGTTTTGTACCGCTTCCACTATACTTGAAGATACTCTTAAAGAGAAGATTGTAGAAGCTATCAATGTAGCGGTCAGCGGAAAAAACTCTTTTCTGGCCATACTGAAGAAGAATATTGAAACCGTATTAAGCGTGGATTTGGATGAGACTACAGCAGACATTGATAAAAGGCTGGAAGAACTCCAAACCGAGTTAATCCAAAAGGCAAATTCAAAGGAAGCATACGATAATATTGTCAACGAGATTTACCGCTTACGGGACTTAAGGCAAGAAACACTTTCAAGAAAAGCTCTTCGCCAAGATAAGAGGGATCGGATTGCTGAAATGACGGACTTCCTTAAAACGCAAACGGGTGATATTTCGGAGTTTGATGATAAACTGGTTAGAAAACTAGTTGAAAAAGCAATTGTATATGATGACAGGTTAATGGTAGAGTTTAAGTCGGGTCTGGAAATAGAAGTGAAACTATAGGATTTCAATATGATTGCCGCCAATCGAGAAAAATTCTTGATTGGCGTATTTTTTTAAAATAGTTATTGACATATGTCAGAATAGGGGTATAATATAAGATGTAAATGACATATGTCATTTACGCTGAGTAACAGTTGAAAGGATAATCAATTCATTTAATGGATTGTAAAAATGAGGAGGACTATTATGCCCAGAGGTGACAGAACTGGTCCTTTGGGAATGGGACCATTAACTGGACGGAGGTTAGGTTTTTGTGCAGGTTCCAAAGTGCCCGGTTATTTGAACGCAAGTTACAGACGAGAATTTTGGTTTGGACGACGAGGTTACAGGCGTGCATTCTGGCTTGCTGGAATGATCCCCTGGTGTTTTTATCTAGCTTATCACTTATCTAATCGTAGCAAAATTAAAAGTAAGAGATTATAAGGAAAGGGGGTGACATTATGCCAAGAGGAGACGGAACCGGGCCTATGGGAATGGGTCCTATGACAGGGCGAGGTGCAGGATTTTGCGCAGGTTTTGCCGTTCCGGGTTATGCAAATCCAATCGGTTACGGATTTGGATTCGGACGGGGACGAGGCTTTAGGCGAATGTTTTATGCGACCGGTTTGCCAAGGTGGGCACGCTTTGGTGCTCAAAATGCAAATGGGGCGTACTTTGCATCGGATGCAGATGAAAAAGAATTTCTGAAAAGGCAGGCTAAATTTCTTGAAAATCAGCTTGATGATGTAAAAAAGCGCCTCGATGAGTTAGAAGATTAGTCCTGTCGTAATGCGAAAGGCAGGCGATAGCCTGCCTTGTTCGCGTTTTAGCTAAAGGGATGGGGTGCATGACCATAAATATAATGGAATATAAAAGTGATTGTTTCTATCAGAATCGAGGTGACTAAAAATATGCCGAGACCAATGAAATGGAGAAAAGTATGCTGTTTGCCTGAAAACAGTAAGTTTGGTCCCCTTGACTTAAAGGTGGATGATGAGAATATTGTCAGAATGACAGTTGATGAGTATGAAGCCATAAGGCTTATTGATTTGGAAGGCTTTACGCAAGAGGAATGCGCCAAGCAGATGGATGTTGCACGCACTACTGTTCAAGGCATTTACGCTGAAGCCAGAAAAAAGATTGCCGAGTCTCTGGTTAATGGTAAGGTACTATTGATAGAAGGTGGCGAATACAGGCTATGTGAAGGATTCGGAAATGGGTGCGGACGAGGTTGTCGCAGGCACCGGCATGGTTGGCGCTTTGCAGGTAGTGATAGAGGTGACTGATAATGTATTCTGACAAAGTGATAGAACATTTTATGTGCCCTCAAAATGCTTATAGTATGCCGGATGCCGATGCAGAGGGGAGTTTCGGTGATCCTACATGCGGAGATTATCTTACGATTTATATTAAAGTAAAAGACAATCGTATAAGTGAAATAAGCTTTCTTGTGTTTGGTTGTGCTGCGGCAATTGCAACATCCAGTATGACGACGGTATTAGCTAAGGGTAAAACCCTGGATGAAGCATTGGAAATTTCAGAAGAAGATGTCATACATGCCTTAGATGGACTTCCTGAGAACAAGGTTCATTGCTCTAATTTAGGCGTTAGCGCATTACGAAATGCGATCAATAATTATATTAATAGAACGGAGGATTCTTATGAAAATAGCAATTCCGGTAAATGAAAAAAGTTTGGAGTCGAATGTATGTGTATCCTTTGGACGCACTCCTTACTTTCTGATTTATGATACCGATACCCAGAAAAGTGTGTTCCTTGACAATAGTGCCGCAGCAAGTACAGGCGGAGCAGGAATTAAGGCAGCACAAATGATAGCAGATAATAAAGTGAATATTTTGCTTACTCCCCGATTAGGTGAAAATGCTGCTGACGTACTTAAATCTGCGGAAATCGAAATATATAAAACGACAACTGCTTCAGCTAAGGATAATATCGATGTCTTCATTGCTGGAAAGCTTCCTTTGCTGAATGAAATACATGCTGGTTTTCATGGACATGGAGGCAAATAATATGAAAATAGCTGTGCTAAGCGGCAAGGGGGGAACGGGGAAAACGCTAGTGTCGGTTAATTTAGCTGCGGTAGCCAAAACATCAACCTATATAGACTGTGATGTTGAGGAACCAAATGGACATCTATTCTTTAAGCCCAAGGATATCATTGAAGAAGAAATTTCAGTTAAAATTCCAAAGGTGGATGGAAATCTATGCAGCGGATGCCGAAGGTGTGTTGAATTTTGCAAGTTTAATGCTCTTGCCTATATAAAAGAAAAACTGATAGTATTTGAAGATATTTGCCACTCTTGCGGTGGATGTATCTTGCTTTGCCCTGAAAAGGCATTGACAGAGAAAGAAAAGGTTATCGGCAGAGTGCAAAAAGGTACTTCAGAGCAGGTGACAGTATATACCGGGATATTGAATCCTGGTGAACCTTCAGGGATACCCATAATAAAAAAGCTGCTTGATGAGAATGAACATGAAAGAAGCAAGACGATATTTATCGACTGCCCTCCTGGAAGTGCCTGTATAGTCATGGAAAGCATTAAGGATGCAGACTACTGTATATTAGTAGCTGAGCCTACATTGTTCGGAGTTCATAACCTTAACATGGTATATGAACTGGTCAAGTTATTTAATAAGCCGTTCGGAGTGGTTTTAAACAAGTGTCTTGACGGTGAAAATCCGTCGGAAAAATTTTGCATAGAAAAAGGCATTCGGATTTTAGGCCGAATACCTTTTGATAATGAGCTTGGATCATTGAATTCAAATGCAGAAATTGCTGTAAGGAAAAGTGAAAAATATCGTACAATCTTTTCTTCTTTGCTGGAGGACGTGAAAAAGGAGGTGCATCATGAAACAACTTCTGATTCTTAGTGGTAAGGGTGGTACCGGAAAGACAACCATAGCAAGCGCGTTTATCAAGCTATCTAAGGCTCGCGCTTATGCTGATTGTGATGTTGATGCACCTAACCTGCATCTTATAACAAAGCAAAACTCCTTGCCAAAGAAAAGAGACTATTATGGCTTGCCGAAAGCCGAGATAGATACAGAGTTGTGCATAGAGTGCGGACAATGCAGGCAAAACTGCCGTTTTGACGCTATTTCAGCAGATGGAAAATACAAGGTAGATCCTTTTGCCTGTGAAGGCTGCGGGGTTTGCGAGCTTGTTTGCCCTGTTGAAGCTGTGACTTTAAAACCTGCTGTAGCTGGTGAACTGCTGTTATATACAGAAGGAGAAAAAGTATTTTCTACAGCGCAGCTAAAAATGGGCAGCGGAACCTCCGGAATGTTGGTTACCGAGGTAAAGAAGCAAATGAAGTCAGCAGCCGCTGATGTGGAGTTTGCCATTATTGACGGATCTCCCGGTATAGGCTGCCCGGTTATAGCGTCTTTGAGCGGTGTTGATATGGTGTTAATTGTGGCCGAGCCATCCATATCCGGAATTAGTGACATGGAGCGGATTATAAATACAGCGACGAAATTTGGCGTAAAGACGGCGGTATGTATCAATAAGTTTGACACAAATATGCAAAACACAGAAAAGATAGAAAACTTCTGTAAAGGTCAGGGAATTAGCCTTATGGGTAGAATACCCTTTGATTCGGACGCGGTAAAAGCAATTAATAATGGGCAGACAATTGTTGATATAGTCTGTGCCTCAGGTGCAGCAGTGAAAGTAGTTTTTAGCAAGACAATGGAGCTGCTGTTTGAAGAAGGTGGTGGGCTGAGGTCATGATTATCAAAACATTAGTTGAGAATACAGCGCTATCCAAAAACTTCGGCAGCGAACACGGACTTAGCCTTTATATAGAAGCAAATAGTCGCAAAATTCTTTTTGATGTTGGTGCTAGTGAATTATTTCTTGAAAATGCAAAGAAACTGAATGTAGATATCTGTGAGGTTGATTATCTGATTATTTCGCATGGACATTATGATCATGGTGGCGGGCTAAGAGCTTTTTTGCGTGAAAACACAAAAGCCGAGATATTCCTACACCGACTGGCATTTGAAAAATACTATGCTTTGCGTTCGAATGATGAACCGGAGTATATTGGTTTGGATGAAGAATTGAAGCAAAACAGGCGAATTGTATTTACATCAGACCGTTTCTTTGTCAGCAAGGGGGTTCAAGTGTTCTCAAATATTACCAGGAAGGAACCTCTACCAAAGTCAAATGACAGTTTGCTTATGAAACAAGACGGCAAAATAGTACAGGATACTTTTGCGCATGAACAAAACCTCATTATAGAGGAGGCAGGAAAGACGCTTTTGGTAACAGGCTGCGCCCATAATGGTATTGTAAATATTCTTGAATACTTCCATGACTTAAAAAGACGTATGCCTAACTATGTGATAGGTGGATTTCATCTTTCCAGCCGTTCTGGCGGAAACGAGGCCCATGAAATGATAGATAGAATTGGTAAATACCTGGTGGATACAAAAGCAAAGTTTTACACATGTCATTGCACTGGTCTGGAGCCTTATAAAAGGCTGAAAACTATTATGGGTGATAGCATCGATTATCTGTCAGCAGGCAGTGAAATACACATATGAATTATTTGATAGTGGTGCAAATCAAGGGAGATGAATGCCTGTGAAAGATATTAATACATTTATTTTTATTTCTGCTTTTGCAATGGGAGCAATGATAGTAAACAGTTTGGGAATCTGGACTCTTTATAAAAATCGCGAATGGGCAGAAAAAATTAAAGACTATTGTATGTGTTTTGCTGCGGGAATACTTATCTCTTCCCCGCTGATAATGACTTTACCTCAAGCTATACAAAAAACCTCCTACGCAGGATTTACTGCGCTCGCAGGATTTTTATTTATGTATTTCAGCAATGAGATCATCAAATACAAAACAAAGCAAAAAGAACTGGCCTTTGGCATAACTGCAATTGAAGGTATCTTAATTCATTCACTTATAGATGGCGTTGTATACACAGTTACTTTTAGTATCAGCACAGTAGTTGGAATTCTTACTGGAGTTGGGTTGGTTGTTCATGAGTTCGCCGAAGGCGTTATAACTTTTTCAATGTTACTTAAAGGTGGATATAGCACAAGGAAAGCTGGGATTTATGCTTTTCTTGCAGCAGCATTAACAACTCCTATCGGTGCCTTTATAGCATATCCAATTGTTCAACATCTTAGTAACAATGTTTTAGGACATATGCTTGGATTTGTTGCTGGTGTTTTAATATACGTTTCGGCATCGCATTTATTGCCTGAAGCAAGGGATTATGAGAAAAAGCACTCTACCCTAGCATTTATATTGGGAATTGTTTTCGCACTGCTTATTATGTTTACCGAACACTAAAGTTATTACAGCATAACAACCATGCATGAAAAATATACAGGAAGGAGCTAATATTATGAGCGAAAATTGCAACCAAAGCTGCAGCAGTTGCTCGGAGGACTGCGCAGAAAGAAAAGAGAAGAAAAATGATTTCTCCGTGAAACCACATGAAATGAGCAGCATTAAAAAGGTTATTGGTGTTGTCAGTGGTAAAGGAGGGGTTGGAAAGTCACTGGTAACTTCCATGCTAGCTGTTACCATGAATAGAATGGGTTATCATACCGCTGTTCTGGACGCTGATGTAACCGGGCCTTCTATTCCTAAGGCATTTGGTATCAAGGAAAAAGCCACAGGAAGTGAATTTGGCTTATTCCCAGTTAAAAGTAAGACAGGTATTGATATCATGTCTGTTAATTTGCTTTTAGAGAATGATACCGATCCAATTGTGTGGAGAGGACCCCTGATCGGAAATATGGTAAAGCAGTTCTGGTCAGATGTTATCTGGAGCGATGTGGATTTTATGTTCATCGATATGCCACCGGGCACCGGCGATGTTCCCCTTACTGTATTTCAATCCATTGCTGTTGATGGGATCATTGTTGTAACTTCGCCTCAGGAGCTTGTATCCATGATTGTATCAAAAGCAGTCAGGATGGCTGAAATGATGAATATTCCTATCGTTGGTTTAGTAGAAAATATGTCCTATTTTAAATGTCCGGATTGCGGTAAGGAACACAAAATTTTCGGCGACAGCCATATTGACGAAATTGCCGAAAAGCATAATTTAAAAGTGCTTGCTAAGCTTCCGGTCAACCCCAAAATTTCTGCCGCCTGTGATAAGGGTATGATAGAACTTTTTGACGGCGATCGGCTTGATCCGGTGGCAAAAGTATTGGAGGAAATCATTGAGGAAGATAATAAATGAGTGCACATTCAGATTTGGCAAGAAAATTGTTTAAAAAAGGCTACAATTGCTCTCAATCTGTTTTTGCTGCTTTTTGTGATGAAACGGGGCTGGACACGGAAACAGCATTAAAAATTGCATCTTCTTTCGGAGGAGGTATGGGTAGGTTGCGGGAAGTATGTGGTGCTGTGACAGGAATGTTTATGGTGGTCGGCATGAAATATGGTTACACAGATCCATCCAGCAAAAATGCGAAAGCAGAACATTATGAGCTAGTTCAAGATTTGGCAAAACAATTTGAAAATGAAAACGGATCAATCATATGCAGGGAACTGTTAGGTATTTCAATTAAGCATGATAAACCTATACCCGAGACCAGAAATGATAATTATTATAAAAAGCGGCCTTGCGCAGAACTTGTTGAGCAAGCTGCAAGGATACTTGATGAATATATTCAGAGTAAAAGAATAGAGGAGGTCAACTATGATTAAAATTGCTGTAGCAAGTGATAACGGAATGGTGACTGAGCACTTTGGACATTGCGAAGGGTTTATAATTTTTGACACCGAAAACAACAAAATTGTTAAAAGTGAAACCATCGCTAACCCCGGGCATAAACCTGGATTCTTGCCTAATTTTCTTGCCGATCGTGGAGTAAATGTCATCATCAGTGGTGGTATGGGAGGAGGTGCAGTTGACATTTTTAATGAAAGGAACATTGAGGTTATTGTTGGGGCAAGAGGTGATGCCAAAGCAGCAGTAGAAGCATACCTGCAGGGTTCTCTTAAATCTACTGGTTCTGTTTGCCATGAACATGAGCACCACGATGAATGTGGAGAATGAAACAGGACTTTGAATTATAATTTCCTATACTTGAATTGTTCCGGCATTATTCCTATGTCGGAGCAATTCATTTTAGGAGAGTTTCCAACATCAATAAACTATTCTTTATATAATCGTAGTTTCATTTTCTACCTATATCAACAAGTCAATTGCTCCACCGATAATGCCTGATCCGAGCATTACATAAATAGGATTCGGTTTCCACTTCCGTAAAATGAAAATAGCCACAGTAAATAATAAAACAGAAACCAAATTGATTGTTAGAGGATTTGTTGAAAAGCCATCTTCTCCCCATACAACCAGTATAAAAATCGACAACCCTGCTGATGCAATCAGCGCTACTATGGTAGGTCTTAGACCAGACAATATTCCTTGTACAACGGTCAACTCTTTGAATTTAAAGTAAATCCATGCCAGGAGTGAAACAATGACACAGGATGGGAAGATACATCCAATAGTCGCAACAATCGCTCCTGGAATGCCGGCAATCCTAATTCCCACAAATGTGGCTGAATTGATGGCAATGGGTCCGGGTGTCATTTCCGCAATAGTAATGAGGTCGGTAAATTCCGTTAATGTCAACCAATGGTGCAAATTAACTACTTGATTTTGAATCAGCGGCATTGCAGCCATGCCACCACCAATGCTAAACATGCCGATTTGAAAGAAACTCCAAAAAAGTTTTAATAGTATCATTGTGGATCACCGTCCTTTTGTACTTTTTTCATTTGAATCAGAATCTTTACCGCTCCGATACACCCACACACTAAAATAATATACATAACATTAATTCCAAAGAAAAATGTGGAAATAAACGCACCAACCATAACAATCACAGATACTATGTCCTTTTGTTTAAAGACATTACTGCCGAGACTCATAACCACATCTGCAATAACAGCGGCAACACCGGCTTGCATTCCTTTTAGAACCGCATTTACTACAGTGTTATCGCGAAATGCAGTGTAAAAAATTGAGATAATAGAAAGAGTTATAAAAGGTGGTAATATTGTACCCAGAATCGTTACCAGGGCACCTGATATTCCAGCAACACGATACCCCAGCAGTATCGCTGCATTGACTGCAACTGCTCCGGGTGAGGATTGTGCAATTGCTGTTAAGTTCAGCATTTCTTCCTCCTCAATCCATTGCAAATCATCTACAAATTTCTTTTTCATTAATGGTATAATGACGTATCCTCCACCAAAGGTAAAAGCGCTTAAGTAGAAGGTAGACGCAAACAATCTTCTGTAAACGTGTTTTTGGTTTTTCAAGTCATTGACCTCCTTTTAGTTTATTATAGAACTTGATAGATTATAAATAAAATAGTATTATTATATAAAGTTCATAATGTTTTTGTTATAATTAGGAGGCGTCAATGACATTAAGGCATCTCAAAATATTTGTTACTGTATGCGAAACCGGTAGTACAACTGCAGCCGGAGAAAAGCTGCATATTGCGCAGCCTTCTATAAGTCTTGCAATATCAGAGCTTGAAGATTATTATGGGATAAAACTATTTGATCGCATTGCAAAGAGACTCTATATCACAGAAGCTGGAAAGAAGTTTCTTCAATATGCAACACATATTGTAGGACTTTTTGAGGAGATGGAAAGGGAAATCAAAAACTTTGATGCAACGGGAATCATCCGTATTGGAGCAAGTATTACCATCGGAAACTATTTATTACCAGGCTACATAACCCGGTTTAAGAAAATTCATCCTCAAATGGATGTTAAGGTAATCATAGATAACTCAGAAAAAATCCAACAATATATTTTATCCAATCAGATTGATATTGGGCTGATAGAGGGTATTGTATATAGCCCTTATATTGCGGAGCATAAGTTTCGGGATGATGAATTGGTAATGGTCTGCGGGAACGCGCATCCCTTTGCTAATCAAAAAAATGTTGAGATTTCAAAGCTTCAAAATGAAAGTTTCATTTTAAGAGAATCAGGAAGCGCTGGACGTGAAATTTTTGACAGTACTATGACCTCGCTCGGAATAAAAATTCTACCTGCTTGGGAGAGTACAAGTACTCAGGCAATAATAAGAGCAGTGCAGGCAAATTTAGGTATTTCTGTGTTGCCTTATTTATTGGTAAAGGACTCTCTTAACCGTAAAGAAATCAGTCAGTTTCATATAGATGGGATACGTTTTCAAAGAAGTTTTTCTGTCATTTACCATCAAAATAAGTTTTTAACGGAGAGTGCAAAAGACTTTATTGCACTGTGTAAATAAAAAAAACACCGCTTCAGTACAAAAACTGGTTCTACGTCAATTGTTGGGGTGGAACTAGTAAAATGAAGTAGCTTATGCTTTGTTGGCAGATGATCAATTTTGGTCATCTGCCAATTTTGAATATAAGAGCTAAGCCATAACATGAAGTATCCTGTTTCTGAACCTTGTGAAATTTCTTATCCCATAGGCATTTCGTTTGATCACTTTAATCTTGTTGTTGACACCTTCCGTGAAACCATT
>NZ_FQZP01000039.1 GCF_900142095.1 Thermoclostridium caenicola
AATGGTTTCACGGAAGGTGTCAACAACAAGATTAAAGTGATCAAACGAAATGCCTATGGGATAAGAAATTTCACAAGGTTCAGAAACAGGATACTTCATGTTATGGCTTAGCTCTTATATTCAAAATTGGCAGATGACCAAAATTGATCATCTGCCAACAAAGCATAAGCTACTTCATTTTACTAGTTCCACCCCAACAATTGACGTAGAACCTTTTTTTGATGCTGTCCGCCGAATGCAGAGGGTTACAATTTTACCTGAGTCTGATACAATCGGTACAAGGACTTATTACAGCAAAAAAGCCCTCTTCAGTCGGGATCTGCAAAGGCATACCGACTGGATCTTCCTGGAGGCGGAAGACTTTGATGCGCGCTATACCTGTGTCAGTGACGGCAGCAGGATTTACTATCTGGATGCCGACCTGAACCAACCGGCCGATATGCCGGCGTTCCAGGGCCGGGGGCTCATGCTGGCCGACGGCCCTCTGCTGCGGGGAACCATAAACGGTCATCTGACGGTGGCAGACCGGGCGGGAAACATCCTTATGAAGGACCAGGATCTTTCCCTGCTGGAGGGCGGCGTGAGATCCCGGACGGTTACCTGGTATCCCCACGAACATTCCTTCATCACTTACCCGGTTCTTGAGGGAATGTCGGATACCGGGCTTCAGGATGAACTGAACCGGGTTATCGAAGAGAAAGCCAAAGGATTCTGGCGTTTCCGGCCTGATCCCGAAGACCCCTATTTCTTCCCCATCGTGGAGGTCTACAGTACGGTACAGATTAAAAAAGACCTGATGCATATCGATTTACTTGAATACGAGTACTGGTTTGGCGCCCACGGCGGTCATACCTGGGACAACGTGTATGTCAATATCCGGAACGGAAAGGTTTATACGCTGGACGATCTGTTCAAATCGCCGGCGGAAGCCAGGAAGCGGCTGAGCGGGAAGGTCTCCGAAGCCATGGCGGAAGAACGGGGCAAGTATTTCGAGGATGAAGTGCAACCGGAACAGTTGCAGCGCTTTCACCTGGAAGATGAGGGGCTGCTCATCTATTTTGATGAATATGAAATCGCTCCCTACGCGGCCGGCATGCCGGAGTTTTATATCCCTTATTCCGAGATCATGGATCTCATTGATACGGAGGGCGATTTCTGGAGAGCCTTCAACTGAAGCGAGCACAAGGAACCGGAAGGTGAGCCTTCCGGTTTTTTTTGTGCCGCGGGAGGATGTTCAACCTGTTTTGGGCTGCTCTTGAGTATCCCGGCCCGCCAGGGGCCATGGGACGGCAAAAATTATGAAAACCACCGATTGAATTGTTTGGCGATAAAGATTATAATTGGGCTTAACGTTTTAAGTAAAAAAAAAAAGGCCAAACCACCGGGGGGTTAGGTGTTAGTCTGGCCCGTCAATCTATGGCATGACTATCATATATTATTCACCAAGGGGTGTAAAGCATGCCTTCCGGCATGCGAAAAACGGCTCGATATATGGGTTTGACCAGGGGATGAAAGACCGGGGGTTCTGTCGAACCCGGTGTGTTTTTTGATGACCTTGTCCTTTTCTGGAGCCGAAATCGGGCGCCCTGGGCGGAGGTTATTTCCCAAAAGCCTCACAGCCGGGGGATGTGGAAGCCTGTACGGGGTTTTGTGTAAATAACAGATGCGCTTTTTCCGATAACTTGATGAGGTGTTGAGGATGCAGCACAGAGAGATACTGAAATCCGCCAAGCGGATTGTGATCAAGGTCGGCACGTCAACGCTGACCCATGAAAACGGAAAGATGAACCTGATCCGGATGGATCGGCTGGCGATGACCATTGCGGAACTGATGAACGAGAACAAGGAAGTCATCCTGGTGTCATCCGGAGCCATCGGCGTAGGGATGGGAAAGTTCAATCTCAGGAAGCGGCCGGATGTCATGGGCATGAAGCAGGCTCTTGCGGCCGTGGGCCAGTGCGAGCTGATGAACATCTACAGCCGGCTTTTTGCGGCCTACAACCATACCGTTGCCCAGGTCCTGCTGACCAAGACCGATCTGGATGATGATGTCAAACGGCTCAATGTCATGAACACCTTCAACAGCCTGATGGAATTCGGTGTTCTTCCCATCGTCAATGAAAACGATACGGTATCGGTGGATGAGATCCAGCACCTGAACATGTTCGGAGACAATGACACCTTGTCGGCCGTGGTGGCCAAGCTGGTATCGGCGGATTTGCTGATCATCCTGTCGGATGTGGACGGGCTGTATGACAAGAATCCTGGCAAGAGCAAGGAATGCCGCCTGATATCCATTGTGGAGAATATAGATGACACCGTGCTCAGCTATGCTGGTGGCAAAGGTACCAGCAGGGGTACCGGGGGTATGATCACCAAGCTGAGCGCTGCAAAGATCGCCACGGAAGCCGGCGTCAACATGGTGATTGCCAACGGTGCGAACCCCGTCGTGATCCTCGATATCCTGAAAGGCGAGGATATCGGCACCCTGTTTTTGCGGAAGGAAAAAAAGCAGGATGACGCTGCAGCCGTATGAAAAAAGACACAAAAAAGAGGCCTCGCATAACGGGCCTCTTTTCATTTTACTGCTTCCGAATGGATGATTAGCCGTTAACCTTATCCTTAAGCGCCTTGCCTGCCTTGAAAACAGGAGCCTTGGAAGCAGGGATGGTGATTTCTTCCTTGGTCTGAGGGTTGCGGCCCTTCCTTGCGGCCCTGGCCTTTACCTCAAAAGTACCAAATCCGACAAGAACAACCTTCTCCTGCTTGGCCAGTGTTTCTTCAACAACTGACATGAAAGCGTCGATAGCAGTTTCGCTATCCTTCTTGGTAAGACCGGATTTCTGGGCTACAGCGCTTATGAGTTCAGCCTTATTCATTAGGAATTACCTCCTGCACAAAATTTCGTCATCATTTTATAACGCGTTTTTGATAAAGTCAAGGATTTATGCACGTTTCCCAAAAAGCCGGGGTCAAAACGCGCTTAAAAACCTGATTGCGGCAAATGCATCCGCTCTCAAACGCCGAAAAAAGGTTCGTACAGATGCTTCCGGGCGTCGGCGCGGGGAACCGATCGGGACGGGCAGGCTCAGGAAATGCTGCCGAAAGGCGCACAAGTTTGATTATCCCTGAAAAAAATTATATAATGAATGCAGCAAAGGGGATTTTCCGGCTATTTTCAGGCATTTGTGGTCGCAAACGGACAAAAAATATGGAGGGCTTGGCATATGTCAGTTCTGTACTTTTACGTGCCGGCAGACAGCGTCAGCGACATCGTCGATTGCGGCATCAAGCTTTCCCAGTGGTATGACCGCGAGCTGGATTTCGGCGAACCCCACGGGCGCCGCAAGGCTCTGCGCGCGTTGATCAATCCCTGGGATGATCCCGGGAAATCCAGGGATCCAGCCTACCGCTGTATCAGGCTTGAACTGGATGCTGCCGAGTGCCGGGTGGGTGATGCCGATCTCTATCGGATGGGTCTCTCCGAGCCGTCCCTGATGGCGCGTTACCTGCGGACGCTGGTACCGCTCTCCGAATATCGTTTCGGCACGTTCAGAAATCCGGAATGCCTTGTCTTTACTTCCATCCTGCCTGACCAGATTGAAGTCACCGGAAAAGTGCAGGATACCCCGGTCCTGTTTGAAAACTCGGAGACCCTGTACCTGGGCAACCTGCTGGAGAGCATTGAGCAGGAGCGCCAGGATTCGGGAAACACGCTGGTATACGCCTATTGCCGCTACCTGGAGTCCATGGGAGGCATGCGGCGCATAGAAAACCGGGATCTGGGGCTTACAGTCTTTGTGGAGCCGGAAACCGACGCGTACATAGTCACCAGAACCCCCTGATGATGGAGGCGTTATTATCAACAGGAAGAACGCAAACTACAACGAATCGGTTCACAACAGCGATATTCTTGCCCTGCTGGCCTCTGCCGGGGACGGCTATATATCGGGAGAGCATATCAGCAAAACCCTGAACATTTCCAGAACAGCCGTATGGAAGAGGATTGCGGCCCTGAAGAAGGAAGGGTATCTTATCGAAGCTACCACAAGAAAGGGCTATCGCCTGCTTTCCCGTGAGACATGCTATGGAAAGTCGGGCATACAAAGCCTGCTCAGGACGGAATACCTGGGACGGGAACTGCATTTCCGTCAGTCTGTGGAATCTACCAATAATGTTATGAAAGCCCTTGCCAATGCCGGCGCGCCCCATGGCACGGTCGTCATCGCCAATGAACAGACAAAAGGCCGGGGGCGGCTCGGAAGGGAATGGGCTTCAACGGCCGACAAGGGCATCTGGATGTCGGTCCTGCTCAGGCCGGATATCCACCCGAGCCGGGTCCAGTCTATCACGCTGGCCGCGGCCGTTGCGGTTTGCCGGGCCATTGAGCCCGTTCTTGCGGAGAAACCCGGCATCAAGTGGCCCAATGATATCCTGGTTGCCGGCAGAAAGGCCTGCGGCATCCTGACCGAGCTTTCGGCCGAAGTGGAAAAAGTGGCGTGGGTGATCGTGGGAATGGGCCTTAATACGCACTTTAAACCCGACGATTTTCCGGAGGAACTGCGAAGCAAGGCCACATCCCTCAGCCAGCACCTGGTGCGGGGAGCGGTATTGGATCGCACCTGGCTGGCTGCGGAAATCCTCAACCAGTTTGAGCCGGTCTATGAAGGCTTTGTCAGGAACGGACCCGAGGCCATGCTCGCCGAATGGAAGGAACGCTCCGTTACCCTCGGCAAGAGGGTTGAGCTCATCCATGGGCAGGAAACCGTGCCGGCGCTGGCCCTGGACGTGGGAGAGGACGGGCGGCTGGTGGTGCAGCTGGAGGACGGCAGCACCCGCGAGGTCTTTTCGGGAGAAATCAGCCTTCGCTATGAATGATTATCCCAAAAGCGGAAAACTGGGGCTTCAACCTTTGAAGGAATTGTTGTATGATAATGTGGATCAGCTTTGACACCAGCCCCGGAGCAGGACATGGAATGGGAGGTAGTTATGGAAAACCAGAGCAATCAGAATAAGCCCAGCGAGAATCAGAACAACCGCAAACCGGAAAACAGGGGAAACGGTCAGAGCAAGGTTCAGCAGAACAACGGGCAGGATAAAAAGGTTTCCATTCGAATCGGCGGCAACAGGAACCGCGGCCAGAACAACGGACAGGCTGCGGCAGCCGCGAAGGGCAAGGAACCTCAGAAATACTCCGAGAAGGCAGCCCAGGACAATCAGCCAAAGGAGAAGTCGGAGCATCGCCATGGACAGCAGGGCAGGCACGGGAGAAGCAACAACCGGTCCCACCATGAGCCTTACAACCGCTCTGCCAGGACCAAGCGGGAAGAGACGCTGGAAGATATCCGGGCTGATATCGAGCAGATTGAAAAGGACATCCAGTTTGAGATCAAACAGATCAGGAGTATCAAGCTGGGCCTGTAGAGGGAACCCGCACCGGGCTTCAGCGTGGAGAGGTTTGAATGGGTATGCTTCTTGCCATTGATGTTGGGAATACCTACACAGCCATCGGGGTCTTTCAGGGGCGGACATTGATCGGGAACTGGCGCATGTCCACCAGCAAGGAACGCACTTCGGACGAAATCGGCATGTTCCTGCTGTCGGTGCTGAAGCATGCCGGGCTCGGTCCTGAAATGCTTTCGGATGTGATCATGTGCACGGTTGTGCCTCCCGTTATGCATGCCATGTCCAGCGCCATCATCAAGTACATGGAGAAGAAGCCCATCCTGGTTGAGCCCGGCATAAAGACTGGCATCAACATCAAGTACGAAAACCCGCGGGAGGTCGGTTCGGACAAGATCGCCAATGCCGCCGGCGCCATCAGACGCTACGGCGGACCGGTTATCATTGTTGATTTCGGCACCGCGACCACCTTTTGCGCCGTCAATTCCAGGCGGGACTACCTGGGCGGCGTGATCTGTCCGGGCATGAAGATTTCCGCCGAAGCCCTTTTTGAGAAAGCCTCCAAGCTGCCCCGCATCGAGATCCTGAAGCCGAAGCATGTTATCGGAAGAAACATCGTCACCAGCATGCAGTCCGGTATTGTCCACGGCTATGTGGGACAGGTGGACCACATCGTCAGCCTGATGAAACAGGAGATGGGGGAGGAAGGCATCAAGGTTGTGGCAACAGGAGGAATGGCCAGGCTCATCGCCTCGGAATCAAGGACCATTGACGAGGTGCATCCGTTCCTGACATTGGAAGGGCTTCAGGTGATCTATGAGATGAATTTTCCAGGTTAACCCTGTGAGATATGGCTAAAACCAAAGAATTGAAGAGAAATCACAAGCAAATGCGAGATATATTTGAATAGTGAGGAATAATTGCTGGTATTCAATGGAATTCTAAAATTATGATTGTTTGATTCGAGGAATGAAATTGTTTAATATTGTATTAGCACTCAACCGGGTTGAGTGCTAATAAGTTTATAACCCGTTCAAATGACTCGGGAAAAAATACAAGGAGGGTGAATACATGAACATCAAACCACTGGCAGACAGAGTCGTTATCAAGATGCTGGAAGCCGAAGAAACCACAAAGAGTGGCATTGTTCTGCCCGGTTCAGCCAAGGAAAAACCCCAGGTTGCCGAAGTGAAGGCTGTTGGTCCCGGCACTGAAGAGGTCAAGATGGAAGTAAAGGTAGGAGATAAGGTTCTCATCAGCAAGTATGCCGGAACCGAAGTGAAGATTGATGGCGAAGAATATACCATTGTCAAGCAGGGTGACATCCTTGCGATAGTGGAATAAAGAGGAGGCGGGAATAATGGCAAAAGACATCAAATTCGGTGAAGAAGCAAGAAGAGCGTTAGAAAACGGAGTCAACAAGCTTGCCAATACAGTAAAGATCACATTAGGTCCCAAGGGAAGAAATGTTGTATTGGACAAGAAATTCGGTTCCCCGCTCATTACCAATGATGGCGTAACCATCGCAAAGGAAATCGAACTGGAAGATCCCTTTGAAAACATGGGTGCCCAGCTGGTCAAGGAAGTCGCTACCAAGACCAACGATGTGGCCGGTGACGGTACCACCACCGCTACCGTTCTTGCCCAGGCCATGATCCGTGAGGGTCTGAAGAATGTGGCAGCTGGCGCCAATCCCATGATCCTCAAGAGAGGTATCCAGAAGGCAGTGGACGCTGCCGTTTCCGGAATTCAGGAAATCTCCCAGAAGGTTAAGGGCAAGAAGGACATTGCCCGCGTCGCTTCCATTTCCGCTAATGACGACGCCATCGGTGAATTGATTGCGGAAGCCATGGAGAAGGTTTCCAACGACGGTGTCATCACCGTTGAGGAATCCAAGACCATGGGGACCAACCTGGAAGTTGTGGAAGGTATGCAGTTCGATCGCGGCTATGTTTCTGCATACATGGTCACCGATACCGAGAAGATGGAAGCTGTGCTGGAGGAGCCCTACATCCTCATCACCGACAAGAAGCTTTCCAATGTTCAGGAACTTCTGCCCATCCTTGAGCAGATCGTTCAGCAGGGCAAGAAGCTGGTTATCATTGCTGAGGATGTGGAAGGCGAAGCCCTGTCCACGCTGATCGTCAACAAGCTCCGCGGCACCTTCACCAGCGTTGCCGTAAAGGCTCCCGGCTTTGGCGACAGAAGGAAGGCCATGCTGGAGGATATCGCCATCCTGACCGGCGGTCAGGTTATCACCCAGGAACTGGGCCTCGACCTCAAGGAAGCCAAGCTCTCCATGCTCGGCCGTGCTGAAAAGGTCGTTGTCCAGAAGGAGAACACCATCATCGTCGGCGGTAAGGGCGACCAGAAGAAGATTAAGGACAGGATTGCCTCCATTAAGGCTCAGATCGAGGAGACAACCTCCGACTTCGACAGGGAGAAGCTCCAGGAAAGGCTTGCCAAGCTTGCCGGCGGCGTAGCCGTCATCCAGGTGGGTGCAGCTACCGAGACCGAGATGAAGGAAAAGAAACTGCGTATCGAGGACGCTCTGGCTGCGACCAGGGCTGCTGTCGAAGAAGGCATTGTTTCCGGCGGCGGTACGGCCTTCATCAACGTTCAGCCTAAGGTTAAGGCGCTGCTGGATACCCTGTCCGGCGATGAGAAGACCGGCGCCCAGATCGTTCTGCGTGCTCTGGAGGAACCCATCAGACAGATTGCGGCCAACGCAGGTCTTGAGGGTTCGGTTATCCTCGAAAAAGTACGCAACAGCGAGCCCGGTATTGGCTTCGATGCCCTCAATGAGCAGTATGTCAACATGATCGAGGCCGGTATCGTGGATCCTGCCAAGGTTACACGTTCCGCTCTCCAGAATGCCGCTTCCATTGCATCCATGGTTCTGACCACCGAGAGCCTTGTAGCCGACAAGCCTGAAAAGCCCGATCCGGCTGCGGCAGGCATGGGCGGCGGAATGGCCGGCATGATGTAATCGGGTAAGCGATTTATTTCAGATGCAATCTCCGGTAAAGAGTTTACCAGGGAAGCGCTCGTCCGGATTGTTCCGGCGGGCGTTTCCCTTTCTCCGGTACCTTGCACCGGAAAGACAAAAGGCTTATAATTAAAAACACAATCAAATAATGCGTGGCGGTGCATGAAAATGCCTGCGCAGAAGCAGAGGGAAGCGGGTGAAAAGCCCGCACTGTCCCAGCAACCGTGAAGCTGACAAGACGGCGTATGCCACTGGATCGTTGATCTGGGAAGGTGCCGTTCGAGGATGAAGCCAAGTCGGGAGACCTGCCGCCATGTTTGGTTTCTTCTGGGTAAAGAGCAAGCTCTGAAAGGCTTGTTGAATGGATTGTGCGCACGATCCTGCCCGCTTGAAGAAAGCGGGTTTTTTGCTGAATAGGCCTTACCTTGAAGAAACACCTGTTTGAAGATTCAAATCTTTGGAGGTGTTTTTTTCATGAAAAGAATCCTGTCGTACATCCTGATCATGATGCTGGTCGTGTCCTTTGCCGGCTGCGGCCGGGGCTCTGCCGGGGATCAGAAAATTAAGCTTGTGGACAGCAGGGGGGTTGAAGTCAGCCTGGATGCCGCTCCCCGTTCCATTGTTTCCTTAAGCCCGGCCAATACGGAGATCCTCTATGCCCTGGGTGTCGGGGAGCAAATCGTCGCCGTGAGCGAATACTGCAACTATCCTGAGGAGGCTTTGAGCAAGCAGCAGATTCCCACCGGCGAGAAGCTGAATGTGGAAACCCTTGTCGCACTGGATCCCGATGTGGTGTTCTTAAGCAAAATGAACGCTATGGAAGATCAGATCACCCAGTTGGAACAGGCCGGCATCAAGGCGATTGTCACAGAGGCCAATACCCTGAATGAGACCTATGAGATGATCAAACTGATCGGACAAGCTGTAGGGAAGGCCGGGGAAGCGGATAAGCTGGTCAGCAGCATGCAGGAGAGTTTTGCGTCCCTGAAGGAAAAGGTCCGGGACAGGGCGCCCAAAAGTGTGTATATCGAGGTGTCCCCGCTCCAGTACGGCCTGTGGTCCTGCGGCAGGGAGACCTTTGTGCAGGAGCTTCTGGACATAATCGGGGCAAAGAACGTCTTTGAAGATGTCACCGGCTGGAGCGCCGTTTCGGAAGAGCAGGTCATTGAAAGGAATCCGGATGTCATCGTCACCACGTTAAGCCCGCTGACCGGGATTGAAGACCCGGTGGGTGAGATCATGGGGCGTTCCAACTGGTCGGAGATCACCGCTGTCAAGGAAGGCCGTGTCTATATGCTGGACGCGGACATGCTGAGCAGGCCCGGGCCCAGGCTGGTGGATGCCGCAGAGGAACTGATGCAAATCACGGAGTGACATGATGGGCTTTAAGCCGTTGGCGGGCTGCGGAGATGACCGTAAGGGGGAAGTATTTTTGCAGGACACAAGAGGCAGGCTCATGAAGAAGGCAAGGAGCTTGTGGGTTTATCCGTTAAGCTGCATACTTTTCGCAGGCGTTTTGTTCATCGCCGTTTCCCTGGGAAGCGTCCGGGTATCCCTGTCCGATACCTGGAACATCCTGCTCAGGTATCTCTTCGGGATAGGGGACCTGGAAGGGATACAGAGCGGTACCGAGACCATCATTGCCATGGTGCGCCTGCCGCGGGTGCTGCTTGCTGCCATGACGGGCGGCGCCCTGTCCCTGGCGGGAGCCGTGATGCAAAGCCTGCTGAAGAATCCTCTCGCTGATGGTTCAACCCTGGGTGTCTCCTCGGGCGGAGCGCTGGGCGCCGTTCTGTCCATCGTATTGGGCCTGCGCCTCAGCTTTTTCCCCGGGCTGGGGCTTGCCTTAAGCAGCATTGCCGCTTCCTTCCTGTCCCTGATCTTCATCCTGACGCTGACCTACAGGATAGACCGGAGCCTTTCCACCAATACCATCATCCTGACCGGTGTGATCTTCTCTATGCTGGCAGGGAGCATCACCAGTCTTCTGGTGGTGCTTTCGGGCGAAAGCCTGAAGCAGGTGGTATTCTGGTCCATGGGCTCCTTTTCCGGGAAGGGATGGGAACACGTGATGCTGATGGCTCCTGTCTTCTTTTTGGGGAGCCTGGCCATGATCGCCTTTTCAAAAGAGCTGAACGCCTTTTCCCTGGGCGAGGAGCAGGCGCGCTATATCGGCGTGGATACCAGAACCGTCAAGCTGGTTTTATTGGTCCTGACGGCCTGCCTCATCGGGGTTTCGGTTTCGGTCAGCGGCACCATTGGCTTTGTGGGCCTCGTGGTGCCCCATATCACCAGGATGATCACGGGGCCGGACCACAGAAGGCTTTTGCCCGCATCCCTGATTTTCGGTGGAATCTTCATGGTCCTGACCGATCTGTTGTCGCGAACGCTGCTGAGCCCGGAGGAGTTCCCTGTGGGCGTGGTGACCTCTTTTGCAGGCGCGGTAATCTTCATTGTCATCTTCTATCGCTACAACAACCGGCCGGGCAGGAAGGCCTGGCACGGGTAAGCCTTTGTGATAGCGTTGTTTGAAAGGATGGACGGGAAAAGAGATGCTGGATATTCAGGATGTGAGCGTTCATCTGAACCATAAGACCATAGTGGACGGGGTTTCCCTCCGCGTGGATGAGAACGACTTCTTCATGCTGGTGGGCCCCAACGGTGCCGGGAAAAGTACCCTGATCAAGGCCATCATGCGCATCCATAAGTACCGGGGACGGGTGCTCCTGAACGGGCGCGATATCCTGTCCATCCGCCCAAAAGCCCTGGCTTCCTTGATTGGGGTGCTGGCCCAGGAGCATCAGCCCCAGTTTCCCCACACGGTGTATGAGGTGGTCAGCCTGGGCCGTTATGCCCACATGAAGGGCATGTTTGGTGCATTGGGACGGGAGGACAGGGAGATGATCCAAAAGGCCCTTGCCATGACAGGCCTGGACCGGATGGCGGATCAATCGGTGCTGACCCTCTCGGGCGGTGAACTGCAGAGGGTGTTTCTGGCGCAGGTCCTGGCGCAGGATCCGAGCCTTCTCATCCTGGACGAGCCGGCCAACCACCTGGATATCAAGTACCAGATTACCCTGTTCGATATTATCCGGGAATGGTCAAAAGCCCCGGGCAAAGCGGTGCTGGCGGTGGTCCACGATCTCAACACCGCTTTGTGTTACGGAACCCGGGCGCTTCTCATGCATCAAGGGAGGGCGTATGCCCAGGGCGATGTCCGCCAGGTCCTGAACCGGGACAATCTCAAGGCGATTTACTCGGTGGATGTGGCCCAGTGGATGACGGACCTCCTGAAGCAATGGACATGACCTGTAAGGGAACTATATCCCTTCGAACAATGCCTCTCCGTTGGTTTTAATCACGTTGGCATACCACCGGGCGGAATCCTTGACAGTCCGCTTCTGGGTTTCAAAATCCACGTAAATCAGACCGAAACGCTTGTCGTAGCCTTCAGCCCATTCGAAGTTGTCCAGGATGGACCACTGGAGATAGCCTTTCACATTTACGCCGTCTGCGATGGCACGATCCAGTTCCAGAAGATAACGGCGCAGATAATCGATCCGCTGGGGATCATGTACTTTTCCGTCCAGGGAAACCCAATCCTGGTTGGCGAGTCCGTTTTCAGTGATATAGATGGGGAGTTTGTAGCGCTCATAGTAGAAGCGCGGTCCCCAGTAAAGGCTTTTGGGCGTGACCGGCCATCCGTTATGGGCTCTGGGCATGCCTGTTTTGTAGGGAACGATTTCTGGCTGCCCGCCGGGACCCTTGCGCACCTGCGGAGAGGTATAGATGTTGAGTCCCAGAAAATCGATGGGCTGAGCCATGGTCTGAAGATCCTCGGGACGGATATCCGGGATCTGATCCCCGTAGGCCCGGTAGTAAGCCTCCGGATACTTTCCAAGGAGCATGGGATCAAACCAGAGACCGGCACTCCACAGGCCCTCGGACCTGCCGTGGAACCCAAAGAGAGCCTGCCTGGCCGCTTCAATATCTTCCGGCGTGTCGGTGAAGGGGATGAATGTAGAGCCCACCATGGCAAGCCCGATGTGGGGTTTGGTCCTGGCGCTGCTGCG
This sequence comes from Thermoclostridium caenicola, assembly GCF_900142095.1. Classification (GTDB taxonomy): domain Bacteria; phylum Bacillota; class Clostridia; order DSM-8532; family DSM-8532; genus Thermoclostridium_A; species Thermoclostridium_A caenicola. The sequence goes on from NZ_FQZP01000039.1 coordinate 12,466, forward strand.
AATGACCTTCACCGCTTCCCCGTGGGCGATGAAGACATGGTGCGCCATGGCCAGGATGTCCTTTACCGGCATCTTGAGCCCCGGGGCATGGACGCCGTCATAATGGCCCAGCACCAGGAAGCACTGGGGCTCATTGATGGTGATCCAGTTGTGTACCCTGTCGGACAGCTTGTCCACAATCACTTGCGTGAACTCGGCAAACCATTTGGGGCTGTCGGGGTTGAGCCATCCGCCCTTCTCCTGGAGCGCCTGCGGATACTCCCAGTGGAAGAGGGTCACATAGGGGGTAATGTTTTTGGCCAGCAGGGTGTCTATCAGCCGGTCATAGAAATCCAGACCTTCTGTGTATACCTTTCCGGTGCCGGTGGGAATCACCCGGGGCCAGTTGATGGACAGCCGGTAAACCGGGTATCCCAGTTCCGACATGATGGCCACGTCTTCCTCGTACCGGTGGAAATGGTCACAGGCCGTATCCCCTGTGTCGCGATTGGCAATGGCGCCTTCCTTTTTGACGAATTCATCCCATACGCTGGGCCCTTTCAGGCCTTCATAGGCAGCGCCCTCTATCTGGTAGGACGCTGCGGCAACTCCCCAGACAAAATCGGGGGGAAAATGTGAACGTGACATGCGATCTCCACCTTGTATCAAATTATTACTTTTAGTATACTGGATTCACCAGCATTTGTTAACTAAAAATCTTGATGATGATATAGAAATCTTATGATGATGTGGTGACAGTCATGCAGGGTGTGCCCATAGCGTTCAGTCAGATCATTCCCCGCGTTTTGAAGGCCTATTACTATTTGGATGGCAAAAAATACGGAAAGCGCCACGAGCTGAGGGAACGAACCATCTATGATTATGAAATCGAACTGATCACCTACAGCGCGGGCGGGATGTACATAGATAAGGTGTACTACCCTGTTGCAAAGGGGGATATCATTTTCCGGAAGCCCGGACAGACCACCAAGGCCGTTCTGCCCTATACCTGCTACGCGGTCATCCTGGATATCATGGACAATACCGGCAAGGATTCGGCCACCTACGACTTCAACAGGCCTCAGGCATACCAGCAGTTTTATACCTGTCCCGCCCTGGATCGCATTCCCCCGGTCATCAAGGCGACGGCTTTTGAACAGTATTCGGTGCTGTTTGATGCGATCCTCAAGGAATACATCAATCCGGGCCCTGAATCGGAGACGCTCCTGAAGGGTTATTGCCTGGAGCTTTTGTGCAGAATATCCAGGGAGGCCATCCGCCCGGTGGGCGGCCTGGGGGACGGTTCGGCCTACCGGACGGTGTTAAGGCATGTGGCCGAGTATGTGGAGCAGAATATCTCGAAAAAGATCCTTCTGAAGGATTTGGCCGCGGTAGCCGGCATGAGCCCCAATTATTTTCACCGGGTGTTCACAAAGACCATGGGGATGACGCCCAACGCGTTCATCATATCCAAAAAGATGAACAAGGCCAGGGAACTGCTGGCCACCACCTGCGATACCATCGCGGATATTTCCTTAAAATGCGGCTTTGACAATGTGGCCTATTTCTCATATGTGTTCAGGCGCTATTCAGGCATAACGCCCAGCGCGTTCAGGGTAGCCTATACCTATCCGGTGGAACAGGAATGAAAAGATGACCATGAAGGTGGCGATGAGATGTCGGAACATTATTATACCGAAAAACCCCAGTCCGAGATCAGGGAATCCCGCTTCGACTGGCGGATTGCGGGGAATACCCTAACATTTGTGTCGGTGAGCGGTGTTTTTGCCTTTGGCAGCAGGGTGGACAAGGCTTCCGAACTGTTGATTGCCCATTTCAAACCCTCGGGCGTACATCCCTCCGTCCTGGATGTGGGCTGCGGATACGGTCCCATAGCCCTGTTCATCAAGGCGCGGTATCCCCATCTGGATGTAACCGCCCTGGACATCAACGAGCGGGCGGTGGCCTATGCCGCCAAAAACGCGGATCTCAACAACCTCCATGTCCGTATCCTGAAAAGCGATCTGTACAACGAAACAGGGGATCGGCAATATGGCGACATCGTATCCAATCCCCCACTGGCTGCCGGGAAGGCGGTCACTTCACGCCTCATTGAGGAAGCGGCCCGGCACCTCTACCCCGGGGGAGCCCTCCAGCTTGTGGCCTACCACAACAAGGGCGGCGAGACCCTGAAAAGGATGATGGAGGAAACCTTTGGCAACGTGGAGGATGTGGTAAAAAGCGGGGGCATCCGCGTCTACCGATCGGTCAGGACGGATTGATCCAGAGCTGAACCGGGCAGGGCTGTCTAAGGCCGATAAATCCTGCTTGACAATAAAATATGTGCGGTGATACAATATTTTAGCGTGCGAACGTGCCTGTTTGCATGCTTTTGTGTTGTTGCCAATTTTATCCCAATCCGGAGGCGTAAATCATGCTTGATGGCTTAAAACGCAGGAACAGGGTCGTCGGCATCAAGGAGACCCGAAAAGCGGCTGAGGAGAACAGGCTGGAATGCCTGATCGTCGCAAGCGATGCGGATTTGCGCGTGGTCGGCCAGCTCAAGCAGTACTGCGAGGAAAAAGGCATACCCATTCATATGGCCGATTCCATGAAACAGCTTGGAAAGGCTGCAGGAATCGACGTGGGGGCCTCAGTGGTCGGTGTTTTGGCAGAGCAAAAAGGGAATTAACGTTTAATCGTTAATTTTTAAATTCCATGAATCAGGAAAGCAGGAGGTGAAAATGCATGCCAACGTTTAACCAACTGGTAAGGAAGAACAGGCAGAAGGTGACCTACAAATCAACCGCGCCGGCTCTTCAGGTGGGTTTCAACACGCTGAAGAAGAAGCCCATCAAGCTGAGCAGCCCGCAGAAGAGAGGGGTTTGCACGGTAGTTAAGACCGTTACGCCGAAGAAGCCGAATTCAGCTCTTCGTAAGGTTGCAAGGGTTCGCCTGACCAACGGCATCGAAGTAACTGCCTACATTCCCGGTATTGGCCATAACCTGCAGGAACACAGCGTTGTTCTTATCAGAGGCGGCCGTGTCAAGGACCTTCCTGGTGTAAGGTATCACATCATCAGAGGAACACTTGATACCGCCGGTGTGGCAAACCGCAAGCAGGGCCGTTCCAAGTACGGTGCCAAGAGAGCGAAGAAGTAAGAATTCTTCAACTCACCCAATTCTGTTTGAATACAGGACGAATCGACGTGCGATAACGTTGTTAACATATATATGGTTTGGCTTTCCGCCTGGTTGGGCGCATGCGGGTCATTTTGGGCGAACACGGCCTACAATGGCTGCGCGGGCACGCCGAACCTATATTTATGTCTTAATCAACGAGCGCACTGACGTACCCGGATGCATCCGGGACGAGTACCTGTGATACCGGGTGAACACCCGCAGTTATCATGAAAAGGAGGGAAGAATAGTGCCAAGAAGAGGACATGTACCTAAGAGAGACGTGCTTGCCGATCCCATCTACAACGACAAGAAAGTCACAAAGCTTATCAACAAGCTGATGCTGGACGGCAAGAAGGGTATCGCGCAGAAGATCTGCTACGGCGCCTTCGACATCATCAGGGAGAAGACTGGCAAGGATCCCCTTGAAGTCTTTGAACAGGCTCTGAATAACGTTATGCCTGTGCTGGAAGTTAAGCCGCGCCGTGTGGGCGGTGCTACCTACCAGGTTCCCATTGAGGTCAGACCTGATAGAAGGCAGGCGCTTGGACTGCGCTGGATTGTTGACAACGCCAGAAAGAGAAGCGAGCGTACCATGAAGGAAAGGCTTGCTGCCGAACTGCTGGATGCGATCAACAATATGGGCGGCGCTGTCAAGAAGAAGGAAGATACCCATAAGATGGCGGAAGCCAACAAGGCATTTGCACATTACAGGTGGTAATGGTTCTATGCAGCAACAAACGCGCTACTAATCGAAAGGAGGAGATCGATGCCCAGAGAATACAGCCTTGAAAACACAAGGAACATCGGTATCATGGCACACATCGATGCAGGAAAAACCACCACCACAGAAAGAATTCTATTTTATACCGGACGTTCACATAAACTCGGCGAAACCCATGAAGGCTCCGCCACCATGGACTGGATGGAACAGGAACAGGAAAGAGGCATCACCATTACCTCCGCCGCCACCACCGCTTTCTGGAAGCATTGCAGAATTAACATCATTGATACACCCGGACATGTTGACTTTACGGTTGAGGTTGAGCGTTCCCTTCGCGTGCTCGATGGTGCGGTAACCGTATTCTGCGCCAAGGGCGGCGTGGAACCCCAGTCGGAAACCGTCTGGAGACAGGCCGACAAGTACGGCGTGCCCCGTCTGGCCTACGTCAATAAGATGGACATCATGGGCGCGGATTTCTTTAACTGCGTCCAGATGATGAAGGACAGGCTGCATGCCAATGCGGTGCCCATCCAGCTTCCAATCGGCAAGGAAGATCATTTCGAGGGCATTGTGGACCTTGTTAAGAACAAGGCCTACTATTACCGGGATGATCTGGGCAAGCAGATTGACGAGGTGGATGTGCCGGATCATATGAAGGAAATGGTGGACGAGTACCGCCTGAAGATGATCGAGGCCGTTGCCGAACTGGATGAGACCCTGCTTGAAAAGTACCTCGGAGGAGAAGAACTCACCGAAGAGGAAATCAAGACGGGCATCAGGAAGGCGACCATCGCCAACATCATGGTTCCGGTGACCTGTGGTTCATCCTACAGGAACAAGGGCGTACAGAAACTGTTGGACTGCGTTGTGGACTACCTGCCGTCACCGCTGGACATTCCGCCGGTTAAAGGCGTGAAGCTCGGCACCGATGAGGAAGACATAAGGGAAACCAATGATGACGCGCCGTTTTCAGCTCTGGCTTTCAAGATTATGACCGACCCCTTTGTCGGCAAGCTGGCATTCTTCCGCGTGTACTCCGGAACCCTGGATTCAGGCTCCTATGTATACAACTCCACGAAAGACAAGCGCGAAAGGATTGGCCGTATCCTGCTGATGCACGCCAACCATCGCCAGGAAGTGGATAGGGTATACGCCGGAGACATTGCGGCAGCCGTCGGTCTGAAGTTCACTACCACAGGCGACACCCTGTGTACCGAAAACGCGCCCATCATCCTGGAATCCATGGAATTCCCCGAACCGGTTATCAACGTTGCCATTGAGCCCAAGACCAAGGCCGGTCAGGAGAAGATGAGCCTTGCCCTGCAGAAGCTGGCCGAGGAAGATCCCACCTTCAGGGTTTATTCCGATCCAGAAACCGGACAGACCATTATCGCGGGTATGGGTGAGCTCCACCTGGAGATCATTGTGGACCGCCTGCTCCGTGAGTTCAAGGTCGAGGCCAATGTGGGCAAGCCCCAGGTATCCTACAAGGAAACCATCCGTAAAGCCGTCAAGGCTGAAGGTAAGTTTGTCCGCCAGTCCGGCGGTAAGGGTCAGTACGGTCACTGCTGGATCGAACTGGAGCCCCTGGAACCCGGCAAGGGCTATGAATTCGTCAACAAGATCGTCGGCGGCGTGATCCCGAAGGAATACATTCCTGCCGTTGACGCGGGTATTCGTGATGCCATGAACAACGGTGTCGTTGCGGGTTATCCGGTTATCGACGTGAAGGCTACCGTTTTCGACGGGTCATACCATGAGGTTGACTCATCCGAAATGGCCTTCAAGATTGCCGGTTCAATCGCCTTCAAGGAAGCCATGAAGAAAGCCGATCCGGTGCTGCTTGAACCCATCATGCGCGTGGATGTCCAGACTCCCGACGAGTATCTCGGCGATGTTATCGGCGATCTGAACGCCCGCCGCGGACGCATCGACGGCATGGAACCCCGTGGCGGCGGACACAACGTGCGCGCCTTCGTGCCCCTGTCGGAAATGTTCGGCTACGCAACAGACCTGCGTTCCAAGACCCAGGGCCGCGCCACATACAGCATGGAACCTTCGCACTATGCTGAAGTGCCCAAGGCCATGCAGGAAAAGATTGTGGAAGGCCGCAAGGCAGGCGACTGAGCATTGATTTGGCGGAACCCTTCGGGTAAGAGGCCGGAGCGGTATTTCCGAAAAGCTCAAAGTATTGAATTAATATGTTAAAAATTATATAATCATGAATCATCAGCGATTCAATGAAGGAGGTTTATTTAAGAAATGGGAAAGGCTAAATTTGAACGCACAAAACCGCATGTAAACATTGGTACCATTGGGCACGTCGACCATGGCAAGACCACCCTTACCGCTGCTATTACCAAGACTCTGGCCCTTACGGACACATCCATTGTGGTAAAGGACTATAACCAGATCGACTCTGCTCCCGAGGAAAAGGAAAGAGGTATCACCATCAACACCTCTCACGTTGAGTATCAGACCGAAAACCGTCACTATGCCCATGTGGACTGCCCCGGACACGCTGACTACGTTAAGAACATGATCACCGGTGCTGCCCAGATGGACGGTGCTATCCTCGTTGTTTCCGCTGCTGACGGTCCCATGCCTCAGACCCGTGAGCACATCCTGCTCGCTCACCAGGTTGGCGTGCCGAGAATCGTTGTGTTCCTGAACAAGTGCGATATGGTTGACGACGAAGAGCTCATCGAGCTTGTTGAGATGGAGCTTCGTGACCTGCTCAGCCAGTACAACTATCCCGGCGATGAGATCCCCATCATCAGGGGTTCCGCTCTCCAGGCTCTGGAATGCGCCTCCAAGGATCCCAGCGATCCCGCTTATGCTCCCATTTTCGAGCTCATGAAGGCTGTTGACGAATACATTCCTACTCCTCAGCGTTCCGTCGACCTGCCCTTCCTGATGCCTGTTGAGGACGTCTTCTCCATCACCGGTCGTGGTACCGTTGCTACCGGTAGGGTTGAGAGAGGTACCCTCAAGGTTGGTGACGAAGTTGAGATCGTTGGTCTCACCGACGAAGCCAGAAAGACCACCGTTACCGGTGTTGAAATGTTCAGAAAGCTTCTGGATCAGGCTGTTGCCGGCGACAACATCGGTGCCCTGCTCCGCGGTATCCAGAGGACAGAAATCGAGAGAGGCCAGGTTCTTGCAAAGCCCGGCTCCATCACTCCTCACACCAAGTTCACCGCTGAGGTTTACGTTCTGACCGCTGCAGAAGGCGGCCGTTCCAAGCCCTTCTTCTCCGGTTACAGACCCCAGTTCTACTTCAGAACCACCGACGTTACTGGCAACATCAAGCTGCCCGATGGCGTTGAGATGTGCATGCCTGGCGACAGAACCACACTGACCGTTGAACTGATCACCCCCATCGCTATGGAGAAGGGTCTTACCTTCGCTATCCGTGAGGGTGGCCGTACGGTTGGTGCAGGCGTTGTTGCCGATATTATCGAATAAGCGGTGCACGCTGAACCAAACAGGGATTACTGCAAAGGAGGAGATTTCGGTCTCCTCCTTTTTGCATGGCCGGGAAGACGGAGCCGGGACAACCCGGATGCCCTCCCGGCATTTCTGTTCCATACCAACTGGTATCATATGGCCGGCTGCCTGTTTCCGGAACCTGTCGGGTGGGAAGATATTTATCAAGATGCTCTGATGCCAACTACCCAAGGCGGCTCGGCCGGCGCTTTGCCTGCAGGTCCTGATTTGGCAAAAGAAACATTTGAAATAGAGGGTATTGCCCTTTATAATTAGGTTGTGCCAAGGGGCAGGAAGCCTTGCGGCAATGAAAGGATGATACTGCATGGCAGACAGGGTTAATGACAGAAACAATAAAATCAGACTCATGCCGCTTCTTCCGCTGAGAGGAATCGTCGTTTATCCGCATATGATACTGCACTTCGACGTAGGCCGGACCAAGTCCATCAAGGCCATAGAGGAAGCCATGCTCGAAGAGCAGCTTATCTTTCTTGTTGCCCAGAAGGATCCCAGCATTGAGGATCCGACTCCGGAGGATATTTATACCTGCGGCACCATCGCCAGGATCAAGCAGCTTCTGAGGCTTCCCGGCGACACTATCCGCGTGCTGGTTGAGGGCATCGGACGCGCCAAGCTGGTTGGAATCGTCCAGACCGAACCTTATTACCTGGCCAGGATCAGGCCGGTCAAGGTCTATTCCATCCGCAGCGGAAAGACCGACATCCAGGCCCTGGCACGGCAGGTGGTGGAGCATTTCGAGCAGTATGCCAAGCTCTCCGGCAAGATATCGCCCGACGCATCCCTCTCCATAACGGCTATTGACGATTTGACCCGCTTGCCGGATGTGATTGCATCCAACCTGTCCATAGCCCTCGATCTCAAGCAGAGCGTGCTGGAGGAGTTATCCCCCAAGCGGAGACTGGAGCGGCTGCTGGACATCCTTGTCAATGAAAACGAGATTCTTGAAATAGAGAAGAACATCAGCAACAAGGTCAGACAGCAGATCGACAAGAACCAGAGGGAGTACTATCTGAGGGAACAGCTCAAGGCCATCCAGAGGGAATTGGGTGAATCTGAAGGTGTCCTCACCGAAGTGGAGGAATACCGGGAGAAGATCAGCCAGGCGAACCTTCCCGAAGAGGTGAGGGAAAAGGCCCTGAAGGAAGTGGACCGTTTTTCCCGCATGCATTCCACATCGGCTGAGAGCGGGGTCATCCGAACATACCTGGATACCATCCTGGAGCTCCCCTGGAACAGGAAAACCGAGGAACGCCTGGATCTGCAGTATGCTGCCGAGATCCTGGACAGGGATCACTATGGTCTGACCAAGGTCAAGGAAAGGATACTGGAATATCTGTCGGTGAGAAAACTCCGTAACGGTCTCCACGGTCCCATCATCTGTCTGGCCGGACCTCCGGGAGTCGGCAAAACGTCCATTGCCCGATCCATTGCCGAGGCCCTCAACCGGAACTATGTGCGGATGTCGCTGGGCGGCGTGAGGGACGAAGCCGAAATCCGGGGCCATAGGAGAACCTATGTGGGCTCCATGCCCGGGCGCATCATCAGTGCGCTCAGGCAGGCCGGTTCCAGCAATCCGCTGATCCTGCTGGACGAGATCGATAAGATGTCCAGCGATTTCAGGGGAGATCCGGCTGCTGCCCTTCTGGAGGTTCTTGATACCGAGCAGAACAAGGATTTCAGGGATCACTACCTGGAACTGCCCTTTGACCTGTCCGATGTGATGTTCATCACAACGGCCAACTACAAGGAAGCCATCCCGAGACCCCTTCTCGACAGGATGGAGGTTATTGACATCACCGGATATACCGAGGATGAAAAGGTCTGCATTGCCACACGCCATCTGATCCCCAAGCAACTGGCCGCTCACGGGCTGGATGCGTCAAAGGTCCGTTTCGAGGAATCCGCCGTTCGGGAGATCGTGGTGCACTATACCCGTGAAGCCGGTGTGAGAAATCTTGAACGCAGCATTGCCACCGTCATGAGGAAGGCGGCCAAGCTCCTGGTTTCCGGGGAAAAGAAGATGGTCCGGGTTACGGCCGGAACAGTGAAAAACTACCTTGGCGGCAGGAAATACCTGTACGACAAGGCCAATGAGATGGATGAAGTGGGCATTGTGCGCGGCCTGGCCTGGACGCCTGTAGGCGGTGATACCATGGCCATCGAGGTGAACATCATGCCCGGCGAGGGTATGCTGGAACTCACCGGCCAGCTGGGCGAAGTGATGAAGGAATCCGCCCGCATCGCCCGGAGCTATATCCGTTCGGTTGCTGAAAAATACGGGCTTGACACCAGCTTCCACAAGCACTATGACATGCACATCCATGTGCCCGAGGGGGCTATACCCAAGGATGGCCCGTCGGCCGGCATTACGCTGGCCACCGCCATGATGTCGGCGCTTTCGGGTATTCCGGTAAGGAAGAACGTTGCCATGACCGGCGAGATCACCTTAAGGGGACGGATTCTGCCCATCGGCGGCCTGAAGGAAAAAGTGCTTGCAGCCCACCGGGCCGGAGTAGAAAAGGTGCTGATCCCCAAGGACAATGTGAAGGATATCGAGGAGATCCCCGAGAACATCAGGGACAAAATCAAGCTCATTCCCGTATCCCATATGGATGAGGTATTCAGACTGGCCCTGGTCCGCATGCCCGACGGCCACAAGAAAGTAACGGCAGGCATGCCCGGTATGGAAAAGGCGGCCGAGGAAGCAGCCGTAAGCCTTGAACATTGATTTTTTGGGGTAACCTTCGCCGGATAAAACAGATTGTGCTATAATAGGTGCAGGCTTTTTGACCGAAAGCCTGCACTTTTTGCACTCAAAACGGTCAATACAGGCTATATGCATAGATATTTCGGAGGAACGCATGTTAATCATAAAGAACGCAAACATTTACACCATGGCCGGCAGCCGGTACGACAACGGATTTGTGGCGTGCAGCGGGGATAAGATCGCAGCTGTGGGCCCCATGACCGAGTGCCTGGAGGCCGGGCCGGACGATCAGGTGATTGATGCGGCCGGGATGGTGCTCATGCCCGGGCTTGTGGACGCCCATTGCCATGTGGGTATGGTGGAGGACGCCATGGGCTTTGAGGGGGATGATGTGAATGAGATGACCGATCCCGTCACCCCCCATCTGCGTGCCATTGACGGGATCAATCCCTATGACCGGGCCTTTGAAGAAGCCAGGCAGTTCGGTGTCACCACCGTCGTGACAGGGCCCGGCAGCGCCAATGTCCTGGGCGGGCAGTTTACGGCCATCAAGACATGGGGCAGAACGGTGGACGAGATGATCGTCAGGGATCCCTGCGCCATGAAGATTGCCTTCGGGGAGAACCCCAAAACCGTCTACAACGAAAAGCACCAGGCGCCTTCGACGCGGATGGCGACGGCGGCCATCCTGCGGGAGCAGCTTTTCAAGGCCCGGGAATACCTGGAGGCGCTTGAGAAATATGAAAAGGACAAGGAAGAAAACGACAAGCCCGAGTTCGACATGAAGCTGGAAGCCCTGCTGCCGGTGATTAAAAGGGAACTGGTTGTGAAGGCCCATGCCCACCGGGCCGATGATATCGTGACAGCCCTCCGGATAGCCAGGGAGTTCAACCTGGACATGACCATCGATCATTGCACCGAAGGTTGGCTGATTCCCGATGTGCTGAAGGAATACGGGGTTGACGTCATCGTTGGGCCGCTCCTTACCGATCGCTCCAAGATCGAGCTTAAGAACCAGTCCCTGAAGGCCCCGGGCATTCTGGCAGAAAGCGGCGTGAGGGTTGCCATCATGTCCGATCATCCCTGTGTGCCTGTCCAGCACCTCATGCTCTGTGCAGCCCTGTCGGTGCGCGAGGGCATGAATCCCGAAGAGGCCCTGAAGGCCATCACCATCAACGCGGCCCGGGCCTGCCGCATCGATGACCGGGTCGGAAGCCTTGAAGTCGGCAAGGATGCGGACATGGTGATGTTTACGGGGCATCCCTTCGACTATATGACCAAGGTTTACATGACCATCATCAACGGCAGGGTTGTCTATACGCAGAAGAAAGGTTGATCAAAGAGTAGCATGGTGGAAAAGTATCTGACTGGTTCGGAGGAAGAGACCTTCAATCTGGGCGTGCAGCTGGCGCGCAAGCTGGGACCGGGAACGGCCGTGAGCCTGGAAGGAGACCTGGGCGCCGGGAAAACGGCCCTGGTCAAGGGTATCGCCAAAGGCCTCGGCGTGAGGGATACCATTACAAGCCCCACCTTCACCATCGTGAATTCCTATGAGGGGGATGTCACGCTGCACCACTTCGATGTTTACCGGATAGATGATCCGGAAGAGCTTTACGAGATCGGCTGGGAAGAATACTTCAATCCCAACGACGTGTGCGTGGTGGAGTGGGGGGATCGGGTGTCCCAAATGCTTCCCCCGGGTGCCCTGCGGATCCGGATCCTGAGGGATGAAACCCAACCGGACAAAAGAACCATTCTTGTGGAAAGGCAGGACCAGGAATGAAAATCCTTGCAGTAGAAACAGCCACGTTGACGGCTTCTTGCGCCGTGGTGGAAAACGGCCGGGTCCTTGGGGAACTGACCACCTCCCATGCCAAAACCCATTCACAGCAGCTTGTTCCCATGATCCAATCCCTGCTGGAGCTTCTGGATCTGAAGGCGAACCAGATTGACCTGTATGCGGCCTCCATAGGGCCGGGTTCCTTTACCGGACTCAGGATTGGCATTGTAACCGTCAAGGGGATGGCTTATGCCCTGAAGAAGCCGGTGTGCGGCATCCCGACGCTGGATGCCCTGGCTTATTCGGTCAATGATTTCAAAGGGGTGGTCTGCCCCATGATGGATGCCAGGAACAACCAGGTCTATACGGCCATATACAGGAAAAACCATGGCGAATTCCGGCGCGTTTCAGATTACTTTGGCATACATGTCACCGAACTGGCCGGCAGGCTGGATGCATTCGGTGAAGAGGTCCTGCTCCTGGGGGATGGTGCTCCCCTTCACCATGAGACCATGCAAGGCCTGATCCGACAGCCGGTCTTGCAGGCCGACAAGGCACTTTTTCTCCCGAGGGCAGCCTGTACCGCTTTGCTGGCTGAGAAACAGGCGCAGGAAGGATCCCTTTCCAGTCCTTATGAACTTGAACCCTTCTATCTCAGAAAATCCCAGGCGGAGCGCATGAAAGAACTGGGCGCTTCGCAAGTGTGAGGTCCATGATGTCGGATCAGATTCTCATCAGAGATATGCGTGAATCGGATCTGGATGCCATGGCGGCCATTGAGCAGGCTTCATTCAGCGTGCCCTGGACAAGGAACATGCTGGAGGAGGAGCTGTCCAACAGCCGGGCCAGGTATCGTGTGCTTGAGTTCCAGGGAGCTGTTGTCGGCTATATCGGCATGTGGCAGATACTGGATGAAGGGCATATCACCAATGTGGCCGTCCTCCCGGAGCTCCGGCGAAGAGGCTTTGCCAGACGGCTCATGCAGGATCTTGTCGATTACGCAAAAGCCAACGGCATCCGTTCCTTGACCCTTGAAGTCCGGGTCGGCAATCTTCCGGCCATCCGGTTGTATGAGTCCTTCGGGTTCCAGATTGAGGGCCGGAGGAAGCATTATTATGCCGACAACAACGAGGATGCGCTGATCATGTGGCTCCGGTTGGAGTAATACAAGATAATTCCGGCTGAGCTCTTCAATCCAGCGCCAGCTGTTATTGCGAGCGCGCGTGGCAATCTCCGGGAGCCCGTTAAAGCCGGCTCTGTTTTTTGTTGCATTTTCGTGTTTCCTCACTTCTGCAGGACAGATCAACATATTATTTAATACAGCTTTCAATTACGGGCTGTCCTTTTCAAATCCCTGTTTTGGACAGCCCGTTTTGAGGTAAACATGAGCAAGAAAAAGATGGAAGGAAGTGCTGCTATGCCAGTAGAACCGCTTCCGGCGAAAGCGCTCCGCAGGGAGTGCGACCCGTCTTTGTTTGATTTCGAGCATACCGGACAGCTTCCGCCCACAAGGGAGCTGATCGGCCAGCAACGTGCTGTTGAAGCGACCGAGTTTGGTCTTGCCATCCAGCTTGACGGATATAACATCTACATGGCCGGCGAGTCGGGCGAGGGGAAGACGCGCTATGCGCTGGAATGCGCCCAGAAGCAGGCAAAACATATGCCTGTTCCCGACGACTGGTGCTATGTCTATAATTTCGAGGATGCTACCCGTCCCAGGGCCATCAACCTTCCTGCAGGCATGGGCCGTGAATTCAAAAAGGATATGGAAGAGTTCGTGCGGATCATCGAGCAGGAAATGGATAAGGCCTTCAACGGCGACGAGTACGAGGCTGAACGAACCCGCATCATCAAGCGGTTCCGTGAAAGGAAAGATGAACTGGTCATGAAGCTCAGCCAGGAGGCGCAGGAGCGGGGATTTCGGGTCAAGCTGGCCAATTCGGGCATCTACTTCATGCCGCTGGTGGACGGCGAGCCCATCAGCGAGGATGAGTTCAACCAGCTGGATGAGGATATCAAGATAGAGCTGACCAAATCCTCCGAAGCGCTCCAGGCTCAGACCGGGGAAATCATCAGGAAGATCCGCGAACTCGAAACAGAGGCGGAGGAAGCCATAAAAAAATGGGAACACCAGATTGCCCTGTATGCGGTGGGGATACATATTGACAGCCTGAAGGAAAAATACATGGCCTATCCGGCTGTTGTCGGATACCTGAACGAGGTCCGGAGCGACATCCTCGATAACGTTGAAGCCCTGGTGGGTGACGACTATGGGGATGATCAGCAGACCATGTTCCTTCAGATGATGGCCAGGAGAGGGGCCGAAGAAAACCCGTATGACCGCTACAAGGTCAACCTCCTTGTGGACAACAGCCATCTGAAGGGTGCGCCCGTCATCGTGGACTACAATCCCACCTATTACAACCTGATGGGGCGGTGCGAATATGAAAACGAATTCGGCACCATGACCACTGACTATACCATGATCAAGCCCGGACTGTTCCATCAGGCCAACGGCGGTTTTCTGATCCTTCAGATCAATGATGTTCTGTCCAATCCCCAGTCCTTTGAGGCCATCAAGCGGACCCTGAAGACCAGGCAGATCATCATCGAGAACATCAAGGAGCAAATGGGGCTGGTGGCCGTTTCGGCCTTAAAGCCCGAACCCATCCCGGTAAACGTCAAGATCATCCTGGTGGGAAGCAGCGAGATATACCATCTGCTCTATCATTTTGACCGGGATTTCAAGAAGTTCTTCAAGATCAAGGCCGAGTTTGATGATCAGATGGATTGGAACCAGGACAACGTGAACAAGATTGCCCGTTTCATCAGCGCCTTCTGCAACAAGGAAGGCATACCCCATTTCGACAGGACGGGCGTCGCGGAGGTCGTCAACTACTGCTCCTGGCTGGTGCAGGATCAGACCAAGCTGACCACCCGTTTCAGCGAAATCGTCAACATCCTGGGCGAGGCAGGCACCTGGGCAAGCATCCAGAACTCGGACCTTGTCACCGGGCTGCATGTGAAGAAAGCTATCAGGGAGAAAATGAAGCGCTCCAACAAATACGACGAGGAATTGCTGGAACTGGTCCGGGACGGGACCATCATGATCGACACCGACGGGTGGGTCGTGGGACAGATCAACGGCCTGTCGGTCATTGAACTGGGTGATTATACCTTCGGCAAGCCTGCCAGGATCACAGCGGCCACCTATATGGGCAAGGCCGGCATCGTGGATATTGAAAGGGAAGTTGAGACGGGCGGCTATACCCATTCCAAGGGCGTCCTTATCCTGAGCGGGTATATCGGCCGAAAATATGCGCAGGACATCCCGCTTTCCCTGACCGCCAGCATCTGCTTTGAGCAGACCTACAGCGGGATCGACGGCGACAGCGCCTCGTCCACCGAATTGTATGCCATCCTGTCCAGCCTGGCGGATCTGCCCATCAACCAGGGCATTGCTGTTACGGGTTCCGTAAACCAACTGGGCATGATTCAGCCCATCGGCGGGGCCAGCTTCAAGATCCAGGGCTTCTTCAACATCTGCAAGATAAACGGACTGACGGGAAGGCAGGGCGTGATCATCCCAAGGCAGAACATCAAGAACCTGGTACTCAACGATGAGGTGGTAAAAGCCGTGGAGGAAGGGATGTTCCATATCTATCCCGTCAGCACGGTGGATGAGGGCATTGAGATCCTTACCGGCGTATCGGCCGGGGAAAAGCTGCCCGACGGCACCTATCCCGAAAACACGGTCCATGGCCGGGTATACAGAAAGCTCAGGCATTATGCCGAAACAGCAGCCAAGTACAAGGAATAAGGTATGACATCATACGAAGTTCATGCAGAAAACGCCATTTTATAAGGTTTGGTTTTTATGGGTGCAGGATCCGAAATCAGGATTCAACTGGAGGTCTGTTTATCCGGCAGGTTCAATGCCAGCCTTGGCAAGGTCCCGCTGTTCAGGCAGAAGGGGTCACACTGGATCAGGATGTACCATACGCAGGAGCAACGCTTCCGCAGACAGGCGGTATTCCGGTGGAGTTCCTGATAGGTACCGGGGTTACCCTCATCTCGGCAGGATTCTCATTAAGGAAAAAAGACAAGAAGGAATAGGAATGGCTATAACCATGAGCGTTAATGAGCAGTGGGCGGTCTTTCATCCGTGCACAGGCATGGAAACGGGCAAAAGGACCGCCCCTTCCCATATGAAAAAGAACGGATTTGACTTTATAAGTAAGAGGCTGAAAATTTTCAGGCGGAAGCGGGAAGTTGTAAAATAAAATGCCGTAATATATAGAAAACTCATGGTAATCCATTGTAAAATGTTTAATAACCAAAGAAAAACATTAGCAAA
>NZ_FQZP01000040.1 GCF_900142095.1 Thermoclostridium caenicola
TTAAGCAATTGAAAGCAATAGCGGCTAGTATGAGCATTATTTAGTAATCTCCAAAGAAGGTGTCTAGCAAAATCCTACAACAAGTTGACACCGTCATGGCAGTCCCTGCAATTGATAAAGCCTGCGGGGGTATGGTAGAATGGAACAGGATGTCCCTGAAGGGGGAAGATACGCAGGAGGTACGGGAAATGGATGTATTTATCGAAAAACTGATAAAGCGAAGGAAATCGCCCGCCGATGTCGCCTATATGTTTTTGCTGCTCTTCATTGCATTTGGCATCTCGCATTTCGTCTTCCTGTTCATAAGCGGGCTGGCGCCGTTGATTATAGCGGGCCTGATGTTTCTTACCTATTATCTGATTTCCATGCGCAATATTGAGTATGAATACATCGTCACCAACGGCGATATTGATATAGACATGATTGTCAATCAGAGGAAGAGGAAAAGGGTTTTCACGGCGAACTGTAAGGATTTTGAAGTGGTTGCCAGGGTCAATTCGGATCAGTATACCAAGCAAATCCGGGAAACCAAAAACGTCCTTAATTTTACGTCCCGTAATTCCAATGCAGATGTCTGGTTCATTTATCTTATCCAGAACGGCATGCCCATGGTCATCCTCTTTGAGCCTGATGAGAGGATGATTGACGGGTTCAGAACCTTTATTCCCAGAAAGGTATTCAAATAATCTGTTGTCGCGCGGCGCAGCCTCCGAAGGTTTACGCGCCGGAACGTAAATGAAACATGGAGATATAGCCGATAAAAGCCATAGACGGATCATGATCTGATCTTTTTTGATTTCACGGGGGAATGTCCATGCGGAGAAGACTTGTCAACCTGCTGACCATTTATCTGGTGGTGGTTTTGGGTTTGGTGCTGGGCTATTATTTCTGGATCCGTGCGAATACGCCCAACACCCAGGTTGTGGGCTTCTTCGACGACATTCCGGGAACAAGGCTCGTCATCGGTTCCGAGCTGATTGTGGAAGGAGAGCCTCCCCTCATTCGTGAAGGGAGGGTTCTGCTGCCTTTTGATACCGTGAAGAAGCACATCGATCCCTATATCTGGTGGGACGAGGCACAGAAAAAAGTGATTGTCACCACCAGGGACCGGGTTATCCGGATGGAGACCGGAAAGCTTGAGGCGCTGGTCAATGAAGAGCCGATGGAGCTGCAGTTTCCCCCGGTGGAAGAGAACGGGATCCTGTATATCCCCATTGATTTTCTGAAGGATTTTTACCGCATCAGTCTCCGGTATAACCCTGAGCAGGATGTGGTCATCTTGGATCGCAGAAACAGCATCTACCGCATTGGTGAACCTATCAGCGCGGAAGCCCTGATCCGGACGGGCATGAGCATCAAGGAGCCCATCGTCAGGAAGTTTACCGAGTCGGAACTGGGAACCCAGAGTGCCGAACTGGTCATCTTTGAGGAATATGAATCCTGGTACCGGGTCAGGACCTATGAGGGCATCTTCGGCTACATCCCCAAGGCCGATGTGGTGGTGCGTGACATTATCATCACACAGCAGGAACCAGACCGTTTCGAGACCTCTCCGCCGCTTCCCGCGGGCAAGCTCAACCTGGTATGGGATATGACCTACAGCAAGAAGTACATGGAATTTAGCCGGGAAAAATCTCCCGGCATTGATGTCTGGTCCCCTACCTGGTTTGAGATCATCGACCGGGAGGGAACCGTCAAGAACCGCGCGAACCCGGAGTACGTGGCGTGGGCCCACAGCAACGGCTGGCAGGTATGGGGCCATGTGGCCAACGCCTTCAAAGACATCGAGGGAACCAGCATCATCCTCAACAGCACAGAACTCAGGCACAAGGTGATCAAGCAGATACTGGCCTACGCCTCGCTCTACAAACTGGACGGCATTAACCTGGACTTTGAGAACATCTATCTGAAAGACAAGGATGCCTACACCCAGTTTGTCCGGGAGATCACGCCGCTGCTCAGGGAACAGGGGCTTGTGGTGTCGGTGGCGGTTGGCGTTCCCGGCGGCAGCGAAACCTGGTCCCTTTCTCATGACAGAAAGGCCCTGGGCGAGACGGTGGATTATGTCTGCGTGATGACCTATGACCAGAACTGGCCCAATATGGGTTCCAGCGCGCAGTTGGACTGGGTGGAGGACCGGCTGGTGGCCACCCTCAGGGAGGTGCCTCCGGAAAAGCTGCTGCTGGGCATTCCGCTCTATACCAGGATCTGGTCTGAGGAAGTGGTGGACGGGAAGGTGAATATCTCGTACCTGGCGGCGCTGACCATAGACGGCGCATGGAAAAGGGTGGAGGAAAACGATGCGACGGTGGTCTGGAATCCGATCCATGGCCAGTACCATGCCACTTACGAAAAAGACGGCAAAACCATGAAGATGTGGATAGAGGACGCGGATGCGGTCAACTACAAGACCTCGCTGATCCATAAATACAATCTGGCGGGAGCCTGCGTATGGGCAGCCAACTTCGCCAATGAAAGCGTATGGCCCGTTTTTGAAAGGAACCTGAAGCAGATTGCCCACTACGAGGAATGGCGGGCCCAAGTTATTGATTAGCTCTACTGTATATGTTAGAATGGGATACAATAATCTGTATGCCATGGCATACGGATTGTACTGAAATCACATGAAAAGAGATACTGGTTCTATGGAAAAAATCAGTCAGATTCCGGCCAGCCCAATGGATTTTTTTCTGTTTCCGGTTTGGCTGCACAGAAGAATATCCATACGTTTACCGGGCTTATTGGTGGCTTTTCTGTTCGTGGGCTGCTTCGATCTCCTGTTCTACGAGAATCTTGCCGAACAGTCGGTGTTCAGCGGCAGTCCGGGAAGAGTGTTTTTCAGGATCGTTTTGTTCCTGATCCTTTCCTTCGTGGTCGGCGCCATCGACGTTATTTTCACCATCTGTCCCCTTGCCGATTTTCTGCAGATGATTGGAAGGCGCAGTGAAAAGTACGTCCACAAGAGAATATCCGTGATCCTGATGAAATCCTACGCCATTTCCCATGTTCTGTTCATCATCCCTTATGCGGTCGCGCTTTACTCAGGCGTGGACTGGACACAGGTGGGGCCGGTATCGGCACAGCAGATCAGGATGCTCTATGCCGCCCTGGCTACCCTGATGCCCATCCTGCCCTTCATTCAGCTTGGGGTTCTCTACCGCACCATCAGCATCAGGACGCGCATACAGCCTTTCGGCAAGTTGATCCTTATCTGTGCGGCCTATTTCTGGATGCAGCTCAGCGGAAGCGTGGTTGTGTTTGTGGAGGGGCTGGCTTACTCCCTGCTTCTCGGGTAAGTAAGCGACGGCGTCAGCCCTGCGGCCCGGGAAATCCGGGAGATTTTTGGGAATGAAAAGGGTACCTATTGAAATCAGACCTGTTCTGGCGTATAATATTGCATGCGGTACAGGGCGCAATATGTCCCGTTGGTCTAATGGATAAGACAATGGATTCCGGTTCCATTAATGTGGGTTCGATTCCTGCACGGGACGCCAAACTGCAAATATCGCACATCAAAGTTCTTTGGAGTACAGGTTTGATCGGCCTGTACTCTTTTGCTAACTGTCGCTTTTGGGATAAGCCCTGGAGGTGTCCAATGGGGGTTCTGGCAGGTATCGATATTGTGGAGATTGACCGCATCAGGCGTGCGATAGGAAATGATGCCTTTATTCGTCGCGTCTATACGCCCCGTGAGATCGCGTACTGCGAATCCAGGGGCGCGGCCAGGGTAAGCAGCTATGCGGTTCGCTTTTCTGCCAAGGAGGCCGTATCCAAGGCGCTTGGCACAGGCATCGCCCAGGGTGTCTCGTTTCAGGACATCGAGGTGGTCAATGACGACAGCGGCAAACCCCGGGTGATCCTCTACGGTGAAGCCGAAAAGCGCTTCCAAAGCCTTTGCGGTATATCGATGGACATCAGCCTGACCCACAGCAGGGACTATGCAGCGGCTTACGCGGTGATTCAGACAGAGGAAGGATGATGCCCATGGCTCGGGACAGGATTCGGTTCGTCCATTGTGCCGACTTTCACCTGGCCAGCCCTTTTGGCGGCCGCAACTTGAAAGAATATGCCGAGATGCGCCGAAAGGATGCCTGGACGACCTTTGAAGCCGCCATGGGGCTGGCGGAAGAGGAAGGGGCCGATTTCATCCTGATCTGCGGTGACCTTTACGAGCATGATTATGCCTCAAAGGCCACCATCCAAAGGATCAGCAGCCTTCTTGGGAGCCTGTCCGTTCCCGTTGTCATCCTGCCCGGAAACCATGACCCCTATGTGGCCAATTCCTGGTATAAGACCTGGCGATGGCCCGGCAACGTGGTCATTCTCCATCCGGAAAGCCCCTCGGTGATGCTTGGCGGCCTGGATACGTTCATCCATGGCATCGGCTTTTCAGCCTTCAGGCAGGATACGCCCGATTTTTCCGCCGTACCCCGCCCGGACGGGAATCTTTTCAATATTTTCATGCTCCACGGCACGCTGGATATGCATTTCGGCCGCCGGCCCTTCAATCCCGTTTCATCGTCGCATCTGGCCGAACTGGGCTATGATTATTACGCCCTTGGCCATTTCCATAACCGGAAAACCGATTTTAAGCTCAGGAACGCCGCCAACCCGGGCAGCCCTGAACCCCTTGGTTTCGATGAAACGGGGGAACATGGGGTGCTCCTGATCACCCTGGAAAGGAGCGTATCCGGTCAAAAGGCACTGGATATCCGGGAGATCAACCTGGCACAGAAAAGGTATGTATGGCTGACCCTGGACATGACCGGCATGGCGGGTCCTGAGGAAGCCGGGAAAAAACTGGAAACCCTGCTCGGCGGGCTGGATCCCGGCCGGGATCTGCCCAGGGTGGTGCTGACAGGCCGTGTCTCGGCGGCGGTGGATTGTGAGCATCTGAAAAAGCCCTGGCTGAAGGACTTCCCCTGGCTCCAGGTGATCGATGAAACCCGGGACGGCCATGATTATGAGGCTTTGTCCAGGGAGCAGAGTCTTAAAGGGGCTTATGTCCGTGAAGTGCTCAGGCGCCTGAAAGCCTGCGAAACGAACGGCGATGAGGAACAGGCCGTCATCCTCGGCGCCGCGCTGGATCTCGGCGTCGAAGCCCTTGAGACGGGCAGGATAGATACACGGTTTGACGGAGGCCTGTTCAGAAGGCTTTGGTCCGGAGAAGGCGGCTGATATGAGAATCAGGCTTATTGATATCAAAGGTTTCGGAAAGTTTATCGATAAACGCATCCACCCTGCCGACGGCTTCAACCTGATCATGGGGCCCAACGAGGCGGGCAAATCCACGCTGGCCGATTTCGTGACGGCCATGCTCTATGGCCTGGGAAGCGGGAAACGCTCGAGGAAGACAGCTTCCGGGCGGAACTTCAGGCCCTGGGCTTCAGACCGGTTTGCGGGCGTCATGGAATATGTCCTGGATGACGGGTCTGCATACCGGGTGGACCGCAATTTTGACAAAGGCCTGGTCCATGTGTACGACGGTATGGCCAGGGATATCACCTCCAGGTTTGCTTCGGACAGGAATACGGGGCCGCGTTTTGCGGAGGAGCAGTTGGGCCTTTCCGAGGAGGTCTTTATAAGGAGCGCCCGGATCAGGCAGATGCAGACGGCCATGGATCCTGACGGGGCCCGTATCATCCTGGAGAAGCTGGCCAACCTCTCGGCCACGGGGAGCGAGGATCAGTCCCTCGGCCGGGCCCTGGAAGCCCTGGAGAATGCCTTGCTGGAAAGGGTGGGCACCGAGCGGTCCACCACAAGGCCGCTGGATCGGGTGGAGGCGCGCCTTAAGGAACTGGAGCGCATGAAGGCCGATTGGCTGGAGCGGCATGAACGCTACCTGGACACCTGGTCCATGCTGAGGCAGGAAGAGGATCGGCTACGGGAACTTAAGCAAAGGCACGAGGCACTGAAGGCCAGGTATCAGCTGAAGCTGAAGGAGCGTCTGGATGCGCTGGCCCGGGAATGCCGCGAGATTGATCGGTCCCTGGACGAAATGAAGACCGCCCTGACCGAACTGGAAAGGCGGCTGGAACGTTCGGGCATCTTCGGCGAGATGACCGATAGGGCCATGGAGGCACTGACCAATACCTGGTTTGCTTACCAGGAGACACGAAAGCAGCTGGCTGAATGCGAATCCGGGATAAAAGCCCTGGAACAGGAATATGCCGGTCTGAGCGCCAGGCTTGAGAAGCTGCAGCCCATGCGGGAAAAGGTGGAGCGGATTGACAGGCGATTAAGGGAGCAGGATGAATCTTTCCGGGAAGCGGCAGCATCGGCAGAAGGCCGGAAATCCGGGGGCCGTATTCCCCTGGCGGTTCCCGTCCTGTTCCTGACAGCCGCAGCGCTGATCCTGGTGCTTCCGGCCGTTCTGCACCTGGATTTGGGGATGCCCTGGCTATATGCCGCCGGGGTGCTGGCCCTGACCGGCGTTTTTACCGCCCTGCTCAGGATGTTGACAAAGAAATCCGTTCTGACGGATGCGGCAGACCGGCAGCTTAAAATGCTGTATGGCGAGGGCTTCACCGGTCTTAACGACTACCTTTCACAAAAAGAGACGCTTCAGGGCGCACTGGCGGATTTTGAAAGATGCGGGTCCGAACTGGAGGAATGGCGGAAAAAACGGGTTTATCTTGCAGAGAAGAAGGAAACCCTGTTTAAGAGCCTGGCATCCTGCCTGGATGGCTTCAGAACTGTCACAGATAATCCGGAGTCGGTAGACGAAGCGATGGAAGCCTTCAGAAGCGGGTTCAGCCGCTTCCGGGAGGATGACAACCGGGCCCATGAACTGCGACAGCGGATGGAATCCCTTGTAGAAAAGAGAAGGCTGCTTCTCAGGGAAGCCTCTGCATTAACACAGAAGGAGATGAAATCAGCCGCCGATCTGGAAGCTGCAGCCCGACAGATGGCCCATGGTGAGGAGCAATCCCCTTTGGCTTTGGACGGCAAGGCGCAGGAACAGGATATCCGGGCCACCGAAGAGGCGATCAGAAACTGCGAGGTGCGGATCGGCAGCCTGTACGGCCGGCTGGAGAACGCGCCCTCCCAGGATGAGCTGGCGGATATGGAGGAGGAGATCCTGCGCCTTGCGGAGAAAAAGCGTGAGCTGGAACTGGCCGGAAGAAGCCTCCGGACAGCGCGGGATATCCTGAAAGAAGTGGGATCCCAACTTCAGATGAATTATACGGCACAGCTCAACAGCGAAATGAGTCGTTTCCTCTCGGTCATCACCAACGGCCGGTATCAGCACATCAGGACTGATCCGGAAGGACGGTTGTATCTGGAAGTGCCCGAATGCGAAGAACTGGTGCCGGTGGAAAGGCTCAGTTCCGGTACCATTGATCAGGTCTACTTTTCCATGCGCCTTGCAGCCCTTGCTCTCCTGGAAAGAGGAAAGGAAACCCTGCCTCTTTTCCTCGACGAACCCTTCCTGCAGTATGACGAGGATAGGATCCGGCAGGCTTTCAGGCTGATGAAGGAAGCCTCCGCCAACCGGCAGGTATTCTTCATGACCAGCCGAAAACGCGAGCTGGAACTGGCCCGGGAACTGTGGGGCGACGCGCTGAACGTGATACAGTTGTGAGACTTCCAGAGATAGCTACGCACCGCTTTGCTGCTCTTGCAATGACAATTCGAATGGGAACTTACGTGTTTAGATGAGATTGCCGCGCTCCACTTCGTTCCGTTCGCAATGACATTGCGGGTATGATTCTGCTGTGATTTGCTCTTGTGTCATTGCGAGGAGGCGCAGCCGACGAAGTAATCTCAGTTACTTCCTGGGCTAACCATAGGCATATAGAGATTGCCACGCCCCGCTTGCGCGGTGCTCGCAATGACACCTGCGCAGGAAGGATGCCCGTAAAGGTTAAGGCCGCATTGCGGTAAGGCGCCAAAAATGACCAAGATTGCTTCATCGCTCTGCTCCTCGCAATGACATGAGAAATGACCGCCTGGCAATACTGATGCTGGCAGTGGAATACTACGGAAGGACGGTACTTTGCCGCCAATATGCGGCAAAAGAGCCGTCCTTTTTTGTGTCCCCGTTTTTTTGGCATAATCCCGGCTTTTTGAAGAAACACTACCAAAGAGGTGATATGGATATGCATTTCAAGAAGTTCATCATCATCTTTGCCCTCTTTGTCGGCTTTGTTATGGCGCTCACCCCAGGACAAGCGCAGAATAACTCAGACCGCACCAGCGATTTGCAACTGCTTGCCCGGGCCATCAACGGTGAAGCACGCGGGGAGCCCTATGAAGGGCAGGTGGCGGTTGGCGCTGTTATCCTCAACCGTGTCAAGGACCCCAGGTTCCCCAACTCCATTGCCGGAGTGATCTACCAGCCCGGTGCCTTTACCGCGGTGAGTGATGGCCAGATCAATGTTCCCATCGATCCCAACAGCACCGTGGTGAAGGCTGCCCAGGACGCCCTCAACGGCTGGGATCCCACCTATGGCTGCGTGTATTACTGGAATCCGGCCACAGCGACCAGCAAATGGATCTGGTCAAGGGAAATCGTTACGAAGATAGGCAAGCACTATTTCGGAAAATAATCTGGAGGAGAGGAGTCTGACCATGGAATACGATGAGAAGGAATACATCCTGGAAAAACATGAAGCCCATGATTCAGAACATAAGAGGGATAGGGTACCTCCGGGGTACTACGCCAGGAACAAGGCCAAAAATGTCGTGATTGTCTTTCTGGCCCTGACCACTCTTTTCGGCGCCTACGAGTTCCAGCTGGCCGTTAAGCTTCGCCGGCAGCTGGATGCCCAGTATAACCGAGCATTTTATGAGATGACGGGGTATGTCCAGGACATTGAGGTGCTACTGGCCAAGGCCATGCTGACCTCTTCCACCGAAAAGGCCGCGGATATCCTCAAGGATATCTGGCATCGCGCCGAGCTGGTTTCCACCAACCTGGGGCAGCTTCCGATACAGCAGGGAGCCCTTGTGAATACCCAGAAGTTCATCAGCCAGGTGGGCGACTATGCCAAGACCCTGACCAGCCAGAACGTAAAAGGGAAGACCCTGACCCAGGAGCAGATGGACACCATTAAAAACCTGCATCAGCTGGCAGTTTCCCTCAACGACAACCTGGACAAGTTCCATGGGGAGCTGACGGCGGGCACCATGACCTGGGCGAACCTGGCCGGAGAGGGCACAAGGCTGTTTGCCAAGAACGATGTGGAAATCCCCATGACCATTTCCAATATCGACGGAACCTTTGAAAACATGCCCACCCTCATCTACGACGGCCCGTTCTCGGAGCATATGACCAAACAGAAGGCGCTTGGCCTTACCGGTGACAAGGTGACGGAGGAACAGGCCATCGAAAACCTGGGCAAGCTCTTCGGAAAGGAGAATATCCGCAACATCCAGAAAGTCTCCGACAACAAGAACGGTGTCATCGACACCTACAACTTCAGGTTTGAACTGGAAGGCAAGAAGGAAAAGAGCATCGCCGAAGCCGATGTTTCGGTGGTTGGCGGCAGGGTGGTATGGTTCCTGTACAACCGGGACGTGGGGGATGTGGAGCTTGATATCGACAAGGCCAAGGAAGTAGGTAAGCAGTTCCTTGAAAAGAGCGGTTTCAAGAGCATGAAGGATACCTATTATACCGAACAGCAGGGGATCGCCACCATCAACTATGCCTATGAGCAGGACGGCGTGATTGTCTATCCGGACCTGATCAAGGTGAAGGTGGCCCTCGATAACGGCGAGATCGTCGGTTTTGAAAGCAAAGGGTATCTCATGAGCCACCGGCAAAGGGATATACCCAAGCCCGCCATTTCCATGGAAGAGGCGCTCCAGAAGGTGGCCAGGAAGGAGAACATCATCTCTTCGGGGCTTGCCATCATTCCCACCAATTACGGCAGCGAACTGTTCTGCTATGAGTTCAAGGGAAAGCTTGACGATCAGGACTTCCTGGTCTATATCAACGCCATGACGGGAGAAGAGGAGGACATCCTTTTGATCATCAACTCCGACGAAGGCTTTCTGACCATGTAGACGCGCCGACGATGTGGCTTTGTACAGGCTCGCACACGAAACATCCGCCGGAGCCGGACAGCGTTCTGAAGAAAGGAGCGGCAGGAATGACCACGCCGCCCCTTTTTATTCATGCAAACCTTTTCATGATGCGAATATCCTCGCCGAAGAATTTGAAGGTCTCGAATTCGCCCAGGATCCTGGACGCAATGCGCTCATTGTAGGTCTGGTATATTTGCCTCAGATCCAGGTTTGTGGAGATGATGGTGCGCGCAATATACCTGCTGGAACGGGCTTTCCGGGCTTCCAGCAAGGTCAGGAACTCGGCGTACCGGGCATCGCTGGCGGGCTCAGTCCCCAGATCGTCCAGGATCAGGAGCTGGGTTTCCACGAGATCCCTGTAGGTGGCATCCATTTCCTCACTGTCCGAGGCAAAGCGTGCCCTTTGCATCACGTCGAACAGGGTGGGCGAAGAAAGATACAGCACGGTATATCCCCGTTTTATCAGCTCAAGGCCTGTGGATTTGGCCATGAAGGTTTTCCCGGTACCCGTGGAGCCGTAAAAGTAAAGGTTGGCTGGCCCCGGATCCGCGAAGTGCTCCACAAAGGACAGGCAGCGATCCCGTATGGTCAGGATCTGCTCCCGCGGTGAGATATCGGAGCCATAACGCTGCTTGTCAGGCTTGTCCGAAAAAAGGGTCACATCGAAATGTCCGAATCCGGTCCGGCCATCATCCAGAATATTGGACACCTGGTAAAGCCTTTCAAGGTAAAGCTGGCGATAGCAGGCACAGGGCCTTGTTTCGAGGGAACCTTCCTCGGTGACCAGGCCGGTGTCCCTGCATATCCCGCAGGTGAAGCGGGGTTCAAGATAATCCGCCGGGTAGCCGTTCTGTATCAGCAGGTTCTGCTTTTCCCTTTTCAGCGCAGCGATGCGCTCGGCCAGGGCTTCGGCGTCGGCCGCGCTGTCCGGGCTGTGGATCAGCATCCGGGCATGGCGGATCCCCTCCAGCGTGATTTGCTGCTCCAGAGCTTCCAGCTCAGGGATCCTGGACCAAACCTCGGCCTTCCTTTGGTCCAAATCCGCCCTTGCCCTGTCTCGCCTTGATTCCAGGATTGCCTTGATCTCGCGATTAATCCGGACCATTGTCTCTGTCCTTTCCTTTTACGGATGCCTTGTCAAGCATATCGAAGAATGTATCGTCATAGGAACGCTGCATGAAGTTGTCCCTGCGCGCCACGGTGTCCGCAGGCCGTTTCCTGTCCCTGGAGGCTGCCGCCTGGGAAGCGGCCAGGATCTGTTCCCTGGTTCTCAGCCCGTCTTTATGCCATCCTGTGAGAACCCCGTGGATGTATTTGAAATTGGGGTTGGTCTTCCCCGTGGTTTTTTCCAGCGCCAGGTCGATGATATCCATGCCATATCCGTACTCGTTGATCCATGTCTCCAGGTAGCGTTCCTCATAAGAAGTCAGTTTCCTGTTCAACCGCAGTTTCATGGCGATCTGCTTCCCGAGTTCATTGACCTTTTCGCAAAGCTCCATGTATTTTTCCAGTTCCCAGTGATTCGTGATGCCGCGGGCCGCCCAGGTGGCGCCCACCTTTTCTATGTACCTGGCGTTGAGGGCGTTGCGGTCATAACAGTATTTAAACAGGGATACCATGACGTCCTCATCAAACCTGAAGGTCTCGAACCAGTGGTCGATGGTGGTGTACCAGCTGGGCGCCATGATCCCCTGGAAAAACATCTTGTTGATGGAATCCACGCACTGGTTGCGCCTGATGTTCATGGCCGTGCGGGAAACCGCCTCGTCGGCGTCGGAAGAAGTCTTTTTGCGGTACAGCCTGCTCACCTCCCGGTCCTTGAGGTCGATGAGGGTAATGACCTGTGGGGTTCTTAGGATGAGCTCTTCTTTTTCCAGGATGGTGAAGGTGGCATATACCGCATCCACAGACATGCCCAGCTTGGCGGCCAGATCCTCGGGACGCGCTTCTTTGCCGTATTTGCTTAAAAACAGGCAGTACAGGTAAACCTTAACCGCATCAGCGGGCAGGTTGGGCATGATATCGCTGATAAAGATATCCGGTACCAATGTATCAGAAAACAGGATGTCCTTGACCGCTTCGAAATGCATAGCGCACCCCTCGTCCAAACAGTAAATCCATTATAGCACAACATGGACATGGCAGGTAGGCGTTGCTGTTGCCACAAAATCCCGGAAAGCCCGGCGGAAAAGCCGCATAGCGGCAGGGTTCTTCGTTGTACTGCAGAAAAAACATGCAAACACTCTCGATTGCATGCCCGGGCTGTAATCAGCGCGGTCGGTTGTTCCGATATATAATGTAGGGATTTTATGCCCTTTTTGCCCGGACTAAGTTGTACTGAGGAGAGGTTGTATGGGAAGAAGCGTTTTCAATAGATGCGTATCCTGGCTGCTGGTCTTCGTGTTTGTTTTCTCAGCCATGTCGGTGGTCAATATCACCTATTCCCATGCGGCGCAGGTGGACTTGCAGCAGATAAACGTCGGTTATGCCAATAATATGCATATCATCTCGTTGCCTGTGAATGATGATCCTCAGAAGGTTGCCGTGTGGTGGGATGACGAAGAACCATTCGGGCCGGATGGAGAATTACCTTCCAGTTATTATGAGTATACGGATGGCATCCTGACCATCAGATTCCCGGATCAAACCTTCAGGAAAAATCATATATTCAGAATTCGTATAAAGGTTACCACTGAAGATTCTGTCGTGCATGATGCCGAGTTCCTGTACCTGCCCGGAATCGATTTTACCGGCAGATCCTTCGGTGTCATGGTGGAAAGCGAAGGAAGCATTATCGACGGCGGATGGAATCCACCCGAGGATCAGTACATTGTCAGCGGGCGGAATCCTGTGATCGAGTTTACCTGGTATGCGCCCACAATCTATGTGGAAGGCACTGGGGATGTCCCCATCACAAACCTTTTGAACGGAAACGCCCTCGGGAATATACTCGGCACCCAGATCGATGAGATCCGTTTCCTCATTGACATGGAGGTGGGCCGAAACTGGCAGCAGAACGTGAATAATCCCAACTCAAAATATACCTGCAGTCTGATCGTTGACGCGGATGGCAACCTCAAGTGGAGCGTGGCCGGCAATGCGCCTCAGATGGTGGATCATCCGGCTGGCAGCGACAGGTTTACCATCAGGCTGGACAAGAACAACAACATCCAGTCGGGTACCGAGTATCAGAATGTCCGGCTGTATATCAGCTTCAGAAGATCCGGGGATTCCGGCGACATACGCACCCCATCCATTCTTAAAACCGCCAGCGGGTTTTTGCAGAGTGATGTCAGGAATGAGGATATTAATGATCCGAAAGGCCCCAACATCCCCTTTGACAGGTCAAACTCCATCTATACACCCCTGGAGTTCCGGATCAAGAAAGTGGATGAAAACCTGATCCTGATTGAATTTGACGAACTTAAAACAGGTAACTATCCTGAGCTGTATTACCAGATACAGTATCATTCAGCCCATGCGTATATTTACAACAGGAAGGATCTGTGGCCGCAGGTAAGATGGGTGAATCCCAAAACCGAGAAGGTGAGGGAGATCATCCCTTACAATCCGGGCGACTATATCGCGGTCGTGCTGTATCCCAACAAGGACGCGAGCAGTCCGCTGGGAGCCTCGCTGAGCCTGAAATCAGAGTTCCTCGATACCATTACCGGAGATGCGCCGCCACCGGTGCCCAAGAATATCGATATTTCGGTGGCAAATACGAGAGAAGTAACCATGACGGTTAAGGACATCCAGGGCAATGACACGGAAACCAAGATGCTTATCAGTGATCTGAAACTGTCGTTTGATGCGCCCCTGGCCTGGCAGAACCTTTTTGCAAACAACCTGTGGAACCTTTTCAAAAACGGAGGTCCCGGCAATTACGGCGACGATATTGAATATACCTTCCACATCCTGATCAGCGCCTACCGGCCCGATGCGGACGTGAAGGACGGGGAGACCACGAAGGTCGGCGAGGATGACGTGGAAGTCTATGTACCTGTCAAACAGAAAAGGGTGCTGGTCATCGGAAAGGAAAGCCTGGACTGGGAAAACGGGCGGCTGGTTGCCATTATTCCGGGCGATAAGCTGTTCTGGGATTATGCAGCCGAAAAACACGGCGGCGATCCGGATATTTCCTTCGAGAATGGCCCGGGCTATCCGGATTTTCTGGTGCCCAATACCATCTATTATGCCCAGATCATTACCTCCCGCTATAAGGATAACGCGGAAATAAATGCTGATAAATGGGAAGACGGTCTTTCGGAAGGACTGAAAAAGAAAATGTCCTACCTTTCGCCCATCGTGAGCTTTACGACCCATCCGCTGGACCGGAAGCCTGTTCCTGCCCCCAATATTGAGGATATCAAGGCTGTAACCACTGTCGATAGTGATGGAACCGTTGAATTGACAGGCATCAACGTGATGATTGATCGGCTGCTGGAGCCTGACGAATGGCAGCGCTACACCACTGAGGAAACAGGCCTGGTGCTGAAATATGAAGTACACGTCAGCCAGTCGCCTGACTTTAACCAGGCCTATCGGCAAACCGAAGAAGTCAATTACGATGTGGATGCCGATGCCGCAAGGGATCCGGTGACTGTCTTTATAGACAGCTCAGCAGCTGATATCAAGCCCAATACCACGTATTATTTCAGGGTGATCGCGTACCTGTATTCAATGAACGAGGATCCCGACAATCCGATTACCTGGTCCGATGCCTCTCCCGTCAAATCGTTCACTACGCCCAAGATTGCGCCGAAGGACGTGGATGACAGCGAGAGAAGGCCCAGTGCCCCTACCGATTTGGCTATCGCCAAGGATGCGGAAGGCCAGGAACTGGTCACCGATACCCAGGTGGTCCTCACATGGACGCGCATGGACAAGGATGTGGTCTATGAGCTGATCTGTACCAGTAATGGCAATACCGAAAATTATGCCGATAATGCCTTCAACAGAAGACTCATAGAAACATACGACGAGATTGCCTCGGGCGACGTTGTTGTCATCGATCCGGAGGATCCCAACGGCATCCTTGAGAAACTCGGGTTCCGCATTGTCGCCGACGATCAGATCATCATGCCCATTGAAGGTTTTCTCAAGCCCAACACCCTTTACTATTTCAGCCTGAGGGCTGTACGGAAGGATGGCAAGGGAGAACCCAGCATTTGGGTGACGCTGCCTGTCACCACCAAACTGGTCAAGGCGCCTGTCAGGTTTGAAGCGGTCAGGGATATCGAAGTGGGATTCAACATTGAATGCAAATTGCCCGGCACGGACACCGATTCCATGGAAGTATACATGAAAAAATCCGGGCAGCCTGATCGGGCATACACCAGGCTTTTGCGCTCCCAGTATACGGTGGTCAGGGACGGAAACACCTATTATTTCAGGGTAAGAAAGCTGGAACCCAATACCGTCTATCATTTCAGGATATACAACAAAGCCGCCGATCAATGGTATGTATACGATGAGAAAGACGGCAGCGGTTATTGGGACGAAGACGCATATACGCCCATACCGGCCAGAACCAGGGACACCTTCCATGAGGTTGAAGTCCGCTGGGAAGGGGAAGACGTCTATGAGTACTTCCTGGAGATTCGCTCCGAAAAAGAGAGCGGGTATGCCACCCTGACCGGGTATGTGCACTATCGGTATGATCTGCCGGAAGAGGTGGATGTGTACCGGGAGAAAACCACGGAAATCCTGAGAGAAGGGGATCCCGACAAATACGTCTACTACGCCCGTATTTCCAGGAGGCCTGTTTCCGATGGCAAAGGCAATGTCAAGGATATCAGGCTGGAAACCAACACCCGCTTCTTTGTGCGGTTATGGGCGGAACACAGGGATGGTGACGACGATCCGTCCCAGGACGAAGCCCTGCAGTCCCTGCATGTCGGTCCCGTCGAGGTCCGCACGGACTTTGACCAGGATGATTACGACAGGGAGAAGGAGCGGGAAGAACTGGAAGATCTCTACAACATGGAGGCCGATCACCTGCTCCAGAAGCTGTACTGGCTTGTCGATTCAAAAACCGCCACCCGGGTGCGGGCATTGGTTAAGGGCGATATGGTTTCCGGGCTTTTACAGGCTTCGCCGGGCTCAACCGTGACCATTGATTTTTCCGAGGAGCTTGCCAATGCGGCAGGCTATGACATCCTGGTACCCCAGAAGGTGCTGGAAACCATTGAGAGCAATGATTCGCGGCTGAACCTGAAAATGTCCGGCGTGGAAGTGACCCTGAACAGGGGCAGTGTCGATCTGGCCAGCCTGAAGCAGCAGGCGCTGAGCGGCGGAGCCAGGGAAGCCATGCTGCGCCTTCGCATTGAACTGAAGTCCAAATCCGATACGGCGCTGCCCAGGGATACAAAACTGGTATCCGGGATATATGACGTCAGTATTTCGGCGGTGGGTTCCAGGCGCACCTACGAAGAACTGGCTACCATGATCTATGATATCCTGATGGAGCCTGAGGCGACTGGTCCCTTCAAGTACGGCATTTTTGACAGGGAATTGGACAAGGTGCTGGAGCAACTGGATAAATACAGCTACCGCTCGCAAATCGAGCTGAAGGATATGATCCGGACGGTCATGAAGAGTATAGAAAGCGAGCTGTCCAGGTATCTGAGGGATATCCTGGACGGAGGCAGTGGGCTTTCCGCCAGCCTCATCGTGGACAAGCCCGTCCTGTCCTTCCAGGGCGGACTCGGAATGAAGCTGGCCTATCAGCCCGAATCCGGGCGCATAGTCCCCTATGTGAATTACCAGGCATCAAAGGGCTGGACTGAAGTTCCGGGCTCTTCCGGATTTTATCTGCAATACATTGTGTTCCGGGCAAATGCTCCCGGAGAATACGCGGTTTTGGCCGTCGGCAGCATTTCGGTAAGCCCGGGCAGCCCCTATGAGGAAATCATACGGAAACTGGGCGCAAAATACGATTTGAAGAAGGTTTTCGGCAACACCACCATTTATCCCGGCGATCCTTTAACCGGGCAGCAGGCCCTGGTGCTTTATGCGGTATTGACCGGAAGGGAAAACGAACTCACGGGTCTGACGCCCAACCAGAAGGTTTCTGTCCTCGGCATCGGCGATGTGCTGGGGATTAAGGAATTGACAGGTTACCTGGACAACCAGAGCGCGCTGGCCCTGTCGGTCAGGCTGTACTGCGCAAAGACGGGGATTAATCCCGCTGCGCTCAGGCCGGCCAAAACCATCATCATTACCAATGCTTCGCAGATAAACAACCGGTTGTACAACTATGTGGCAGTGGGTATCGATTTAGGGTTTGCAACGCTCAGAAACAACCAGTTTGACGCAACAGGCAGGAGCACCATCGGGCAGATGCTGGATATGGTGGCAAAGGTCCTGGAAAAGCTTGGCGAGATATAAAAGCCCGCATGGCTGCCCTCTAAAATGAAATGGAGCTGAGTAGGCATGAAAAAACCTTCTGTACTGCTTAAACATATATCGCGGCTCATGGTCCTGGTCATGCTGCTGACCCTGTATTCCGGCAGCGCGGTCTTTGCCGACCCCATTCTGGTCAATCCTCCCAAGAACTACAGGGTGGAAGAAATCGGTTATGATGTCCACGAGGACTGGTACGCCATCTTCAGGTGGCAGCATGACGGGTTTCCTCCGGGTACGGATGAAACGCAGATAACGGCCAGCTTCCATGAGATAGAATACGGCACCGGGCGGCGCATCACCAACAGCATCCAGGTGACAATGCCCGGAAACCAGAGTGAATTGACCATTGATGACAGCTTTGATTCGGAGACCAATCCGAATACCCTGAAACCCGGACATATTTATGAAACCAGCCTGACGGCGTCATGCTCGGTGGTCAACACCAATACCCGCATCGTGTCCCAGCGCTCAAACGTGATCAAGTTTCTCACCAGCGTGAGGGTTGAAGCCAGGCTGATACCCGGCACCAATGATATCAAGATCACATGGGACGATGTATGGGATACAGACGGGCGCATTGATTACAGGCTCTATATTTCCGACGTGAGTAAGGATGCCATAGGGAAGATCTCCCTGACTGAAACCATCCGCGGTTCCAGGATAGGCCAGCCGGATGCGCCTCCCGTTACTGTCAATGCCGCCGAGAGGAAACTGGAATATACCTTTACCGGCGCCTATCCGGGCAGAAGGTATTCCATTAAGGTCGTACCCGTACCGCGCCAGGGCGTCGTGGTGGCACCCGAAGCCGAAATCCCTGAACTCCAGGTAACAACCAATATCCTGATCAGGGCCTACCGGGTTGGCTTTACCCCTGACGGCGACGCCATATGGAACCTCATCTGGGATCCTGTTATCCTTGACGAGGATGAGTTCAAGGTAGCAAGCCGCAATTATATCCTCTATCGTTACAGCAGCAAGAATGACGATAACCCGAAGCAGTATCTCCTGCCCGATATCACCAGCTACCAGATCATCATCCCCAAGGATGACAAGACCCCTTACAGCTTCAGTGTCGAGGCTTATGTGTATTCCATCGACGGCGACTATCTGCATTTCCCTTCGGGCGCCAGGGTGGAGCTTAAGGAAATCATCCCCCAAACACCCGAAGCGCCTGAAATCGTGG
Organism: Thermoclostridium caenicola; assembly: GCF_900142095.1. GTDB lineage: Bacteria > Bacillota > Clostridia > DSM-8532 > DSM-8532 > Thermoclostridium_A > Thermoclostridium_A caenicola. The sequence goes on from NZ_FQZP01000040.1 coordinate 18,626, forward strand.
ACAGCTTTCCTGAAAACCCGGACATTACCTACGACGGCCTGCTGACATCCCGCAGCGCCACGGTCATGTGGAAGGTGCCCTATAACGGTGAAGGCGTTGGTGACAAGTTCATTGACAGGGATATCGTTTACGATATCTACCTGGTGGACGATATCCGAAAGGTGGAATCCCCGGATGAAGAAGACAAGATAGCCTCGGATTTGAGCCTGGGTTCAGCCAATGAGATAAAGGCCAAAAATCCTGTATCAGGGCATACGGTTATCGGTTACCGGTACGACTTGACGAATCTGAAGTCCCAGACCATCTATTATTTTGTGATCCGGGCAAAGAAGTATTACCCGGTTGAAACAAACGTCAACGGGCTGATACGCGTTGTGCCCAAGGCATTTATTTCAGAGAGTTCTGTCAAGGTTATCATTACCAAACCGGACACCGGTACGGACAGAATACCCGAAGCGCCCTCGGCGCCGCCTTTTGCCGTGAAGGAGGACAGCATTACCCTGAATGGTGCGACCCTTCTGCTGAAAAAACGCTGGGATGCTTATTATGATGAGGAAAGCAAGCGATGGAGGGACATCTCGCTGCTGGATCCCGATGACGGAGAAAGCGGAACGCAGAATCCGCCGACAAAGACCATTAATTATGAGCACGGCTGGAAGGTTATTGTCTATGGGATAAGGTACAATTATGCCATGGAGAATATCTCTACACCCACGATGCAATACAGCGATTTGAGCGGAAAACTCAAGGGTTTGGCGACCATCCTCACGGAGGTTTCCATCCCGGACATACCCGAGAATCAGAATGATCAGACCTTTGAGTTTGATATCACCGGACTCAGGGAAAACACAGCCTATGTGGTCTGGGTAACCATTGCAAACAACGACGGGCAGGAATCCAACCCCTCTGATCCGATTATTGTCAATACAAAGCCGAGGGATGTGGTCAACCCTGTCACCCCGACAGCGCCCACAAACATCATTGCGATCGCTGCGGATAACTTTATTGACCTTTTCTGGGAGTTCCTGCCCGGGATGAACTATGAAATCCGCTGCGGAACATCTGAAAAACTTGAATCCGCCAATATCACCAACACCGTTACCTATGACGATTTGGCGGGAACCGGCTATTACAGGCTGACCGGGCTTCAGCCCGACACCCAGTACTATATCTGGATCAAGGCCATCAATCCGGAGACCGGTAAGGAATCCGAATACAGCAACGCTGTGATTGTCAGGACCGAGGCCTACACGCCGCCGCCGGCGCCCACCGGGTTCGGAGTCACCGATGTCACCGAAAAAAGCATTACCTATGTCTGGACAAGGCTTCCGGAGTATACCTATATCCTTGAAATTGCGGAAAACAGCAATTTTGAGGGTGGCAAGACCTTTGAAGTGGATGATGAAACCTATACGGTTACCGATCTAATCTCCAACAGGCGCTACTACGCGCGGCTGTATGCCTATGATCCGGTAAGCGGGCTCCGGTCGCAACCAACCAGGACCATCCTTGTTGTGACCAACAGGAGCAGGGATGATTACGACTCGGGCTTCGACCTTTCCGACGTGCCCACCGGTGATGTGTTGGTCATATCTCCCAAGGTAATTGACGGCATCTGGACGGCCAGTTCCACGGGGATCAATGCCCATCGGATGGCGGAACAGGTCAGGAGCATACCCCATTATGTGGTCAAGATCGATCTGTCGAGACCGCCCGGAAAGGTACAGACCGTAAGGCTGGAACTGGGCGCCGTGCTCATCGATGCGATTTCGGAGATGGGGAAGGAATTATACATCAAGCTGCCTTCCAACGATCTGATCATCCGGCCGCAGACCCTGCAGACCGATGAATACTTCAAGATGAAGACCATGGATTCGAACTTTACCCTCAGGCTGGATATCACATCGCCGGCAACAAGCTATACGCAGCCATCCAACCTGAAGCTGGTCGCCCCGATCACCGAGATCAGGATAGGCCCTGCTTCCACCGGTCGTTCCTTTGTCAGCCTGGTGCGGCCCATCCGGGTGGATTTCCCGGTGGATAACCTCAGAAGTTATATGGCCAACGAGATCGGAACCTATCTCTATGACACAGGTAGGCGCGCCTGGAACGCCCAGGAGACGAGAACCGACTATGCCAATGGCATTGTATCGGGAGAAATGACAAAACCAGGCGCCATGGCCGCCGCGACGCGTGCCGTGCCCACGGCCGGTACCGTTCCCAGGGATGTTTCTGACAGCCTGAAGGCCATCCAGGCCGTTTACGCCTTGCCTTCCCTTGAAAGCAGGACCTTCCGCCATGCCGATCCGGTGAGGCAGGCCGATATTGTGAAGCTGCTTTTGGATCTGACCGGCACGGCCTATGATGACAACGATTTGCTGGTCCAGGCTGCCAGAAGTGGACTGATCAGCGGTCCCCAGGCTGTCACCGATGGCTATGCCCGTCGCGATCAGGCAGTGAGCCTCCTGGTATCCTATTACCGCTTCAGGACGAAGCTTCCGGTTAATCCGCAGAATCCTTCGGCCTGGTCCCGCTACCAGGATCTGAACAGGGTTTCGACCGGTGCTTTGAATGCGGTAAGATTTGCCATCGAAAACGGCATTGTCCAGGAAACCGGCAATGTTTTCAATCCGGACAAAGCGATAACCTGGGGCGATTTGATCGTCATGATCAGGCGCGTTTTGATTCTTTGCGGCGATTTGTAATGGCAAGCCCGCATGCTTTTACCACGTATGAATTGATCGCGGGATCGGATAATAAAAAGTGTAACGGAACGATTGGACGCCCGGAATGTACATAACGGAAAGTCGGCTTAAAAAGCCGACTTTCAGAATGGAAGGGAATCATATGGGAGCATTTGTGATCAATGGTGGAAAACCTTTGTCCGGGACCGTTCAAATCAGCAGTTCAAAGAATGCCATACTTCCGATTATTTCCGCCTGCCTCCTGACGGCGGACGAATGCATCATCAAGAACATACCCGGGCTTGATGATGTTTTTGTCATGTGTGATCTGATCTCCAGCCTGGGGGCCAGGGTGGAAGCCAATATCAGCAAAAGAGAGCTGTATATCAGCACACCGGAGCTCACCGGGCATGTGGCGCCCTATGAACTGGTGAGCAGAATGCGTGCGTCCTTTTTGGTCCTGGGGCCGCTGCTGGCACGGGGCGGAAGGGCCAAAGTGGCGCTGCCCGGGGGCTGCCCCATCGGCAGCAGGCCGGTGGATCTGCACCTGAAGGGCTTTGAAGCCATGGACGCCGAAATTGAATACGGCAACGGCTATATAGAAGCCAGGGCAAGAAACGGCAGGCTCAAGGGTTCAAGGGTCTACCTGGACTTTCCGAGCGTGGGAGCAACCGAGAATCTGCTGATAGGGGCCGTTCTGGCCGAAGGCTGTACATCCATTGAAAATGCGGCATCAGAGCCGGAAATCGTCGACCTGGCTGCCTTTCTCAATAAAATGGGAGCCAAAATCACGGGAGCCGGCACGGACACCATCACCATCGAGGGCGTCGAACGCGTGCATGGCGCGGAACATGCCATCATGCCCGACAGGATTGAAGCCGGAACGCTGATGGCAGCGGCCGCCATAACCGGCGGTGACATCACGCTCCAAAACGTGGTTCCTGATCACCTGATGCCGGTGACCGCAAAGCTGAGGGAAGCGGGTGTGGAAGTGATTGAGAAGCCTTCCGAGATCCGGGTGAAGGGCGTGCCAAGGCCTGCAGCGCTAAATATTAAAACCCATCCGTTCCCGGGTTTTCCCACCGATATGCAGGCCCAGTTCCTGGCCCTGATGTCGATAGCCCAGGGCACCAGCGTCATCGTTGAGACCATTTTTGAAAACCGGTTCATGCATGTGAATGAGTTGAGAAGGATGGGCGCCCAGATCCATCTGGATGCCCGCACAGCCGTTGTGGAAGGCGTAGAAACCCTCCAGGGGGCCCAGGTCCGGGCAACCGACCTGCGGGCCGGGGCAGCGCTTGTTCTGGCCGGGCTGGCGGCCCAGGGAACCACGGAAGTGCTGGACATCCATCATATTGACAGGGGTTACGAATTCATAGAAAATAAGTTGCAGAGGCTTGGAGCCGATATCAAACGCGTATGAGGGGATTTCATGGAACAGGGCAGGCAATACAGTTTCTTTGCATTTCTGTCACGGATGAAGCACATCTACCGATGGAGCCTGATGCGCAATGTGAACCAGGAGAACATCCAGGAACACAGCCTCCAGGTAGCCATTATCGCACATGCCCTTGCCCTCATCAAAAACCTGTATTACGGCGGAAACGTGAACCCGGAAAGGGTGGCGCTCCTGGCCATGTATCACGACTGCAATGAAACCATTACGGGCGATCTGCCAACCCCTATCAAGTATTATAATCCGGAAATCAGCCGGGCCTACCGGGATCTGGAAAGGGTGTCCAGGGAAAAACTGCTTTCCATGCTCCCCGAGGAGCTGGCTGACCTCTATAAACCCATCCTGTTCTACGATGAGGAATCGGAAGAAGGAAAGCTTGTCAAGGCTGCAGACAGGCTGTGCGCCTACATCAAGTGCATCGAGGAAATCAAGGCCGGGAACGGGGAGTTTGCAAAGGCAAAGCAGGCTGTACATAAAAGGCTCATGGAGATGGATTCTCCCGAGCTGAAGCATTTCATGGACCATTATATCGAGAATTTCTCCCTGACCCTGGACGAACTCAACTGATATATCCGTTCATCTTTCCCTGGCGCAACAGGACGCTATACTGCCTTTCGGCCGATATAGCGGTTGACCCTTTTGCGGTATGTCTCGTATTCCTCGCCGAAAACCGCGGCAAGGTATTTTTCTTCCACCAGGACTATCTGCAGATGGAACAGGATCATCGCAAGAGCGGCAAATAATGCCCAGTTGAAAAACATCAGCACTGTCTTTCATGGTTATCACGGAAATAAAGAATAACGTGGTGCCCGATATGCCGAAGGCAACGTTTGCAATGCCATATCTGCCAAAATATCATTGCAACGACATCGGTGCGGCAAAAGCAAATAGGCGGACCGGTTTCTCACTTATTAACCGATCCGCCTAACCTGCCCCGGCATGCTCACCTGCCGGACAGGGTTTCGAAAAGCAATGCATCTTTACAATTCACCTTCGTTCCTTTGATAGATTCAATTGACCTTCTGGGTGGAATCAACCCCTTTGTTATGATATTCCGTTAGGATGATGAGGTTTACGTTGTGGGTTCTCGCTCGGTTATCAACCTCCTGTTCCTGTTGCTGTTGCTGCTCTTTACACTGATTATTTACCCATCTGGCAGGAAAAATAACAGCATAATCCCTGTCTTTTTTGTGCATCACCCTCCTTACACTGTCATTCTATGAGCAGGGACGACTTCATCATGACATGGGTTAAGCCGGCGGCTTATCCATTTTTTCTGCATTTTTCGTTTGCCCGATGAAGATTGGCGTCGGCGGACAGGGAATCCGGCAACGGCACCATGGGCGCCATTGCGCCGGCGGCCGGGGAATCAAGGATAGTGCCAGCAATATTTTGTATAAAAATGCAAACAAACAATGAGAAAATCCGGTGCGGATGTGTTATAATTGGGCAGGTAGCACCAAAACACGGCATTAAGCGGAGGTTAATATGAAAGCAGTCATCACCGTACTGGGACAGGACAGGATTGGGATCATTGCGTCAATCACAGGCATTCTGGCCGAGGAAAATGTCAATATCCTGGATATTTCACAAACCATCATGCAAAATATCTTTACCATGATCATGCTGGTTGACCTTTCAAAAATGAAATGCGATATACAGCATCTGAACGAAAGGCTTGGCAAAGCAGGGGCCCAGCTGGGGGTGGAGGTCCGTCTTCAGCGGGAAGAGATATTCACCAGCATGCATAGAATATAGGATGAGGAACGCATATGTTCAGCCGTAATGAGATTATAGAAACCATCAACATGATCAGACAGGAAAACCTGGATATCCGCACCATCACCATGGGCATATCCCTGAGAGACTGCGCCTCTGAAAGCGTGGAGCGGGCTACCGGAAGAATTTATGACAAGATCTGCCGTTATGCTGAAAAGCTTGTTAAAACGGGTGAAGATATAGAGCGCGAGTTTGGCATCCCCATCATCAACAAAAGGATCGCGGTGACGCCCATTGCGCTGGTAGCGGAAAGCAGCAATACCAACGATTATACACCCTTTGCAAAAGCCCTGGACCGGGCGGCCGCCAATGTGGGCGTAAACTTCATCGGTGGATATTCGGCCCTAGTCCATAAAGGATATACCCGGGGGGACAGGCTTCTGGTGGAATCCATCCCGGAAGCCCTGGCGACAACCGAGCGGGTTTGCTCTTCGGTGAATGTGGCAACCACCAAGGCGGGGATCAATATGGATGCCGTCATGGACATGGGGAGAATCATCAAGGAATGCGCGGAAAGGACCAGGGATATGGGCGGCTTTGGCTGCGCCAAGCTGGTCGTCTTTGCAAATGCCCCGGAGGATAACCCGTTCATGGCCGGTGCGTTCCATGGCATCGGAGAACCGGAATGCGTCATCAACGTGGGGGTCAGCGGTCCCGGCGTGGTGGCCAGCGCCGTGCGGGCTTTGGGAGACGCAGATTTTGGAACACTTGCAGAAACCGTAAAAAGGACTGCTTTCAAGATAACGCGGGTGGGGCAGCTGGTGGCTCAGGAAGCCGCCGCCCGCCTGAACGTTCCCTTCGGTATTGTGGATCTTTCGCTGGCGCCCACCCCGGCCATTGGGGACAGCGTGGCCCGCATCCTGGAAGAGATGGGCCTGGAGCGCTGCGGCGCCCATGGTACCACCGCGGCCCTGGCGCTTTTAAATGATGCCGTGAAGAAGGGCGGCGTGATGGCTTCCTCCCAGGTCGGCGGGCTCAGCGGCGCGTTCATACCGGTCAGCGAGGACGCCGGCATGATTGAAGCGGTCAATGCGGGCGCGCTGTGCCTTGAAAAGCTTGAGGCCATGACCTGTGTCTGTTCGGTTGGCCTTGACATGATCGCGATACCCGGTGATACGCCGGCCTCAACCATATCGGCCATCATCGCCGACGAGGTCGCCATAGGCGTGGTGAACCAAAAAACCACGGCGATCCGCATCATCCCGGCTCCCGGCAAAAAGGAAGGGGACATGGTAGAGTTTGGCGGGCTGTTTGGAAGCGCGCCTGTCATGGCGGTCAACCCCTATTCTGCGGAAAGGTTTATCAGCAGGGGCGGACGCATCCCGGCACCGCTGCAAAGCCTCAAAAACTGATTTTTCAGGATATGCACCAATTTATTGCCTGTTTAAAGATACAAGCCAGGGGTACAAATAATAATGTTTGATGAGAAGGAGCGTATGGGCATGGAATTCAGAATGGCAGAAAGAGATGGATTCACAATTGCATCAATAGAAGGTCAGGTACGCATCTCCACACAGAACGAGTTCATGGAGCATATGGATACCCTTTTTCAGACCAGAGGATCCCAAACCGTCCTGCTGGACATGGAGAAGGTATCCTATATGAACAGTGCCGGAATCGGCATCATTGTGGATACATTCAAGAAATTTCGCGACAATGGCGGCCGGCTGGTTCTCTGCGGCCTGATTCCCAACATCAACAGGCTGTTTGAGGTGACCAGGCTGAATCGTTTTATTCAGATCTATCCCAGTGTGGAAGAGGCGTTACATACCCTTAAAAACTCCTGAGAGGCTTTGCATAAAGGGCGCAGGCAGCGCCCTTTTTTATTTTGGGTGCATCGGGCTGCAAGGCAGGCTGAAGCATTGACGTGTGGTATATATGATTCGTAAAATAAAAGGAAGCGTTACCTTTATCATGGGGCAAGGGGTGATTGGATGGAAATCAAGCAGTTCAGGGTAGGGGATACGGTGGAAATGAAAAAGCCGCATCCCTGCGGCAGCAAGCTTTGGAAGGTATTGAGGACCGGGGCGGACATCCGCATGGAATGCCTGGGATGCAAGCATTCCGTCATGATATCCAGGGCAAAGTTTGAAAAAGCCATGAAGCGGGTTGTCGAGCCGGCAGCGGAATAACCGAAACCTCCTGCCCTTATTTCAGAAGCTCCAAAAGCTCTTCATAGGTATTAAAGTCCCTGTAAAGCCTGTAGCAGGTGACAGAAACGCCGGCTTCTGCGGCAAGGCGTTCCAGGATCTGCCGGTTGTAGTCGAACTCATTGTGTATGACCACGTAGGTGTGGTTGTAGGACACAGGATAAGCATTCCGGAAATGCTCGGCAACCGTGCGGAAGAAATCGTCCTCGGTAAACGGCGTCGCCTTTTCGTTCACCAGCCGGATGATCTCCAGATCAAAATGGTACTGCAGGCATTCTTCTATCTGAATTTTAAGCTCGGAAGTAAACTTCTTCTTTACATCGGGAACATATTCCTGTTTTTTTCTGTCCAGGGAAATGAAGCCGTCTATCAGCGGCGCCATATGGTTGGCAATGGTTTCAAAGGTCAGGATGTTTTCTTCCTCGCTCAGGAGGCTGCTGCGGGTATTGAATATGATAATGGCTCCGATGAGGCGGATCTCATAGAGATCCAGATACATGGGAATAGCCAGCAGGCCGGCCCGCTCGGGGAGAGCATCGGCGATAGCATGGCCGATGTATTCCGAAACCAGCGTGGCATCCGACTCGAACACGATCTTTCCCTGGAACAGCGGCTCAAGCCGGGAAGTTATCGGGATGGCCAGCCCGCAGAAAGCACTGTTGGTAGCCGTGTTGACCAGAAGATGGCCGTCCTCGGGCTGGTACAGGGCTATCAGGCCGTTTTCAACTCCCAATGAAACCGTGAGGGTTTCCAGGGCCAGGTCTATCAGCTGTTTGCTGGTCTGCGCGCTGTTGATGTTTTTGATCAGCTGGTTCAATGTGATAAGCCTTTCCAGTTTCATCTCAAGGAGCTTTTTCTGGTCGTTGACCACCTGGATCAGCATGGCGTTGGACAGGGCGATATAGGTGTAGGAGGCCAGGCTGTCCACCAACTCAAAGGTGCTCTTTTTGTAATCCGTTCCCGAGATGGTCTCACCGAGGGTGACAAAGCCCAGAAGTTCACTGGCCTTGCCGAAAATGAACACGATGTACCTGGCTTTCAGGGCTAACAGGGGTTCGGCGCCCTCCGCGAAAAGGGACGCGAAATATCCTATATCCTTCTCATCGCTGATATCCAAGATCTGCCTGTGCATCAGAACCTGGGCTTCCGGCCTCAAAGTCAGATAGATGATCCGGGGATCCTCTCCGGAATGGAAGACGTCCCTGTATGCTTTTAGCGCGTATTTCTCGGATTTCTTGTCATAGAGGAAGAAACCGGTGCTGGCGCTGAGGGTGAGTTCCGAGAAAACATCCACGGCCAGCTGATTCAGCTCATCCAGCCGGTGCTCGGTGAGCATGGCCTTTGCCGACTGGTTGATGGCAAACAGGCTGAAGATCTTTTCATCCAGCTCACGGTTGGCTTTCTGGAGCTCCTCCAGCCTGCTGCTGCTTTCAAGGGCGTTATTGAAGAGACTCATCAGCGTTCCGGAAACGAAGATGTCGTTTTCGTTGAAGTCGGAGGATACCCGGCCGGACAGCAGGATGAAGCCGCAGAGTTTATGCCCCAGCATCAGCGGTATCATGAGATTGGCCTCGGTTTTTTCAAGGATATCGGGTTCAAAATATGCCTCCAGGCGTGTTCTGCCGTTGACCACATTGCCTACATAGAGGGCAAAATCCTTCAGCCTGTCATTGAGCGGTATGGTTTCAGGAGCTTGGGGCAGATTCCTGCTTTTAACCTTACCGAAACGGTTATCCTGGAGAAGGTACAGCACCGACTTGTTGACGGTGAGCAGCTCGTTGACGAAATCGAAGGCTGCCTGGGTGATTTGGTCATAAGTCAGCCTGTTGCTGAAAAAGCTGATGGCCTCCAGAATACCGTTGTACCGGTAAAGATCCGTCCTCAGCATAGTGTAAAGTTTATGTAGGAATAAAAAAGCAAGTTACCTTCTCGATGTGGTATAGTTTTCAAGTAACCCACACAATAAAACATAACCAACAG
>NZ_FQZP01000041.1 GCF_900142095.1 Thermoclostridium caenicola
CATATGCGGTTTTATTGTCATACCCAAAATCCGCAAAACTGCCAAGAAAACCAAGCAATCCAGAAGTACAGCTCAATATTATCAAGGTAAAAAATTAAGAAAAACAGAGATATTAAAAGAAAACGAGAGCTTATTAAGGGAGCACAACGCGGCTCACCCTCATGGTCATTTAGGAATAACCCTGCCGTTGAACTGCACCCCTTTCCCCTGTCATCATCTTTATTTTCCTTTGTCCAAAACCGACCTTCTTTGAGAACCAGTGATGCAATCGGGGCTATCCCGGGATATTGACAAAAGATGTCTGCCCGTTTTATGATAAATGTATCATTAATACCATTCAAATCAAGTAAAGGTGTTTTTATGTTGGCCGTTTACCTGGCTTAAGGCAATTGAATAGTATTGAGGCAAACATTGGGGCTTATGGCCTTATGTTGTTGTGCCTCAGACTATTGCTTAAGTCAAGGATAAGGCGGCTCCGGAAAAGGTTTATCGCCGTTCAGACTTAGCTTGAACGGCTTTTTTATACCCTTTTTTGGATACATGGACCGGCATCCGTTCATGTTGTCAACGGCTGCGCCCGTCTCTCTTTGACGGTGCGCAGCTTTTTTCGTTCCAAGGTTTCCAGAACACATCAAACCCACAAGGAGGGATTTTATGAAAAGCATTGCCGTCGCCTGCCGCATTCTCCTTCACCGAAAAAGATTTTTGGAGGTTATTTACCATGAACCAACACACCCTCGATATTCTCGAATACCAGAAGATCAAAGAAATGCTGGAAGCATTCACGGTTTCCGATCTGGGGCGCGACCTCGTCCGGGCGCTCAAACCTGAGACCGATATATCTATCATCAGGAACTGGTTGATGGAAACCGGTGAAAGCAGGGCGCTTCTGGATAAAGGGGCTTCCGTCCCATTAAGCAGCCTCGACGGAATCGGAAAAGTCCTGGAAAAGCTGGGCAAGGTAACAGTTCTGCTGCCCGAGGACTTAGCAATTGTAAAAAACGTGCTGGTGGGCACCGGCCGCATAATGGGTTACATGAAAGCGCGTACCGAGCTGGCGCCCCATGTGGCCTCCTACGCGGCTTCCATGTTTCCGCTGGAGGATTTGGCCTCCGAGATCGACCGCTGCATCCGGGACAGCCGGGTGGATGACAAGGCCTCGCCTGAACTGGCACGCATCCGCAAAAGAATCGCTGTGGTCGAAGAACGCATCACAAGCAAGCTGGAAAGCATCCTGCGCTCGCCGGACTGGCAGAGCAAACTGCAGGATGCAGTGGTCAGCATCCGGGGCGGAAGCTATGTCATACCGGTAAAACGCGAACACAGGCGTTCAGTGGACGGCGCTGTTGTGGACACCTCGTCCAGCGGTTCCACCGTGTTCATCGAGCCGGCGGCCATCCGTTCCCTGAAAAACGAGCTGAATCTTTTAAAGCTGGAAGAGGAAAAGGAAGTATTCAGAATCCTCTCCTGGCTCACCGGGCTGGCGGAAGGGTACAAACGGGAGATCACCATCAATGTGCAGACAATGGCCCATTATGATTTCCTTTTCGCCAGGGCAAAACTGGCCAACGCCATGAAAGCCGTTTGCCCGGAAATCAATGAAGACAGGCGCATTGAGATTCTCGGTGGTCGGCATCCCCTTCTTGGTGAGGCTGCGGTACCGCTTGATTTCCGCATCGGAGAGGATTATGAGGCCTTGATCATCACAGGCCCCAATACAGGCGGAAAGACCGTGGTGCTGAAAACCGTCGGCCTATTCTGCCTCATGGCCCAGTCGGGGCTCCATGTGCCGGCCGCTTTTGCCAGCCTTCCGGTTTTCCGGGATGTCCTGGCAGATATCGGTGACGGGCAGAGCATCACCCAGTCCCTGAGCACCTTCTCCTCGCATATCCGCAATATCATCAGCATCATCCGCTGTGCCGGCCCCGATACCCTGGTGATCCTGGACGAACTGGGAACGGGAACCGAGCCGGCCGAAGGTATGGGGCTCGCCGTGGCTGTTTTGGAAGAACTGAAGCGAAAAGGCAGCATTATTCTGGCCACTACCCACTACAGCGAGATCAAGGCGTTTGCCAGCATGACTCCGGGATTTAGAAACGGATGCATGCTGTTTGATCCCGACTCCCTGATGCCCCTCTACAGGCTGAGCATTGGCATCCCGGGCGAAAGCAATGCCTTCCTCATCGCGCTCAGGCTCGGCATGGATCCGGAGATCATCTCCCGGGCCCATGAAATCACCTACAAGGAAAAGAAGGCCTATCAGGCTCCCCCGCAAGCATCCGGCAGTTGTGGAAATATTGGCAGCACCGCAAAGGAGGCTTTCCATACCATCCAGGCGCATACCGGGAGGGTTGAGCCCGCTGCACAAAGCCATGAAAAATCCGGGCGGCACAGGGAACACCGCAAAAAGGCCGGAAAACCGCCAATTGCTTCTTCCTTCAAGGTCGGAGATTGCGTGTTTGTCACCAGCATGAACCGCACAGGAATCGTTTGCGAACCGGAAAATGCGCGGGGCGATGTGGGCGTTCTGATCATGAAGAAACGGTTTGTTATCAACAGGAAAAGGCTGCGCCCGTATATCGACGGGAAGGACCTGTATCCTGAAGACTACGATTTGTCCATTGTCCTGGACTCCAAGGAGAACCGAAAAAAACGCAGGATCATGAACAAAAGACATGTGGAAGGCCTGACCATTGAGGTTCATGAGGGCACAACCCGTAAATAAGACCGGAGCAAAGATTATGAATCAAACAGGATAGGAGTGATGATGATGGCCATTATACAAGCAAGATCACTGACAAAGATCTACAGGAGAATAAAAAAGCAGGATGGGCTGAAAGGAGCCTTTAAAGCCCTGTTTCACAGAGAGGTAGTGAAAAAGGCCGCTCTGGACAGCTTTGACCTGGAGATTGATGAGGGCGAATGCATCGGGCTCATAGGACCCAACGGCGCAGGCAAAACCACGCTTGTCAAGCTGCTCTGCGGCATTATCCAGCCCACATCCGGTTCCTGCGATGTGCTGGGCTTCACCCCCGGCATGCTCAAGAATGAGTTCCGGAGAAGCTTTGCCGTGGTCATGGGGCAAAAGAGCCAGTTGTGGTGGGATCTGCCCGCTTCCGATACCTTTGCCCTGAACCGGGAGATCTATGACATTCCGGAAGAGGTATACCGGGCCAACATGGATTATTTCAGCGACCTGTTCCAGGTAAAAGACCTGATCAACGTACCGGTAAGAAACCTGTCCCTGGGCGAAAGGATGAAGATGGAACTGATAGCGGCTCTGCTTCACAGCCCCAGGGTCCTGTTCCTGGACGAACCCACCATAGGCCTGGATGCCATCGCCCAGAAGCAGATCCGTCAGTTCCTCAGGCAGGTCAACCAGGAGAGGGGCGTGACCATACTCCTGACCAGCCATTACATGGAGGATATACGTCATTTGTGCAAAAGGACCGTGGTAATCAGCAGCGGCAAAAAGATCTATGACGGACCGCTGGACATGCTTCTGGATCGTTTCCAGGAGTACCGTGTCATCCATGTGACTTTTGAGCGGGAAACCGAGCCGCAGCTGGATGCGGTGGAATGGGTGGAAAAAAGCCCATACAAAGCGGTCTTCCGGATCCGGCGCGATTTGGTCACACCCACTCTCCAAGAGATGCTCTCCCTGTATGATGTGGATGATATCCGGATCGAAGAAGAGGATATCGGAAACGTGATCGAGCGCATCTACCATGGTGAAAACGGAGGTGACTCATGTGGGCAAGTATCTTGAAACAGGGAAAATCAGCATGAAAAACCAGGTTGCATACCGGTTCGACGTCTTTGTCCGCAGCATTCTGCCCTTTATCAGGTTATTCCTGGCTTATGCGCTCTGGAAAGCCCTCTATGCAGGACAGTCGGTGATAGGCGGCATGAGCTTTGAGATGATGATGACCTATTATCTCATTACCTCTTTCCTGCTTAGGCTTGACCAGTCCTCCGGACTTGTGTGGGAGACTGCTGAAGAAATCCGGGAAGGCCGCTTCTCGAAATACATGGTGCGCCCCATCAGCCCACTGGGCCACTTCCTTGCAGCAGGCCTTGCTAAAACCCTGTATGTCCTTCTTCTGGTCCTGCCGGCCGTAGTTGTTTTAGCTGCGTTCATGCACAGAATCCTGCTTCCCCCTGCGGGCTGGATGAACCTGGCCGGAGCGTGCCTGATGGGCTTTATGGGGCTCATCTTTCTCTGTCTGCTCAATTATCTGACAACCATGCTGGCTTTCAAATTCAACGATATCACGGGCTGGCACCTTCTCAAGGAGAACCTGGTGGAATTCCTTTCCGGATCACTGGTTCCCCTGTCCCTGCTACCCGAATGGATACAGGAAGCCATGCGGTTCTTCCCTTTCTACTACATGCAGTATCTGCCTGCCTCGCTGTATCTTGGTTTAAAGACCGAAGAATTTGTCCCGGGACTGATCATCCTGGGTCTGTGGATCACGGGGCTCTATGGGCTGTCGGTGTTTGTATACCATCGTTTCAGAAGGATTTATGAGGGGGTGGGCAACTGAATGAAAACCATAGCACGCCATTTGCGCCTCATCAAAACGTTCTTCAGCTTCAGGATGAGCAATCAGATGATCTACCGGGCCAGCTTCTGGACAGCGTTTTTTGTTGACGTTTCCCTGTTCCTGATCCATCTTGCGGTGTTCCAAACGCTGTTTTTCAACGTGGACAGTATCAACGGCTGGAGCAAATATCAAATGGTCTTTTTTGTCGGCACCTTCACCCTGATTGACGGCCTGGAGATGTGGCTCTACTTTTTCGGCGTTACCAGCATACCCATGAAAATCCGGGAGGGGAAGCTGGATATTTACCTGACAAAACCGGTAAACACGCTGTTCTGGCTCACTTTCGAAAACATGGATATCGGATCGGCCTTCATCTGTATCCCGGGCATCATCATGATCGTCACTGCATCCATCAACCTGGGTATCCGCATCACGCTCTGGAAGATTTTGGGCTATATCCTGCTGCTTATGCTGATGCTCGTGCTTTTATACAGCCTGATGCTCATCATCAGAAGCCTGTCCTTTTTCTTCATCAAAACAGGGGCCCTCGATGAGTTGGAAGGTGAACTTATCAGCATCAGCTTCAGAGTGCCCGGTGTTGTATTCAGAGGCATCACAAAGCTGATCCTGTACGTGCTCCTGCCCTATGCCCTTATCGCCACCATCCCCACCCAGTTTTTCACCGATGTTTTAAGCGGTGGCATGTGGCTGCTGGTCCTGGGGGTAGTGACAGCCTTCGTTCTGCTGTCCCGATGGATATGGCGCATGGGCCTCAAGCGCTACGGAAGCGCCAGCAGCTGAGGTTGCATCATGCCATTGTGCTCAAAGCAATTCCCTTCACTTATGTATCCACTCGCAAGGTATTGAAGAGATTGCCACGCTCGTTTCACTCGCTCGCAATGACACCCCGGGTTGGACCCTGCCGGCCATCTCTCCTGTGTCATTGCGAGGAGCGCAGCGACGAAGCAATCTCAGACCACCCTTCTGTCATTGCGAGGAGCACTGCGACGAAGCAATCTCTTCAAGACAGGATGATTCTTGCAAAAATAAAAGGACATGGGCTCGCGAATGTCTGCAAGGCCATGTCCTTATTGCGCTTTATGATGTGTTTCATCGCAAATGCGCTTAAATCAGCCCATATTCCTTAGCCAGGTTTGTGAAGGCCTTGAGGCTTCTCTTGATCATCTCCGTACCATAGCAATAGGCGATACGGGCATATCCGGGACAACCGAAGCCGGAGCCGGGAACGATGAGCAGGTTGTATTTCTGCGCGGTCTGGCAGAACGCCACATCATCTTCAATGGGCGATTTCATCCACAGGTAGAAAGCCCCCGACGGCTTGACGCATTCAAAACCTACGGAGGTGATATGGTTGTACAGGATATCCCTGTTTTCCTGATAAAAAGCGGTGTCAACTGCCACGTCCAGGTTTTCGGCCACAACCTTCTGGAACAGCGCGGGCGCATTGACAAATCCCAGGGTCCTGTTCAGGGTGATCATGGCCCCCATAAGCGTACCCACATCATCAATACGGCTGCTGGCAGCCACATAACCGATTCTTTCACCAGGCAGCGCATGGGATTTGCTGAATGAGTAGATGATGACACAGTTTTTGAACACCGACATCATGTTGGGCACTTCAACGCCGTCATAAACGATGCTCACATAGGGTTCGTCGGACAAGACAAAGATGCTGGTGCCGAATTCCTTCTCCTTCTCCTCAAGGGCCGTCCTCAGGTTTTCCAGGGATTCGCGGCTGTATACCACGCCGGTAGGATTGTTGGGCGAATTGAGGATGATGGCCTTGGTCTTGGGGGTGATGCTCCTCTTAACAGCCTCCACATCGATATGGAACGTGCCCTTTTCGGTATTGACGATTACGGGCTTTCCGTCGGCATTTTCAATATAGGACAGGTATTCCACGAAGAAGGGCGCCAGCACGATAACTTCCTCACCAGCGTTCAGCAGCGCTTTGAGCGCAATATTCATTCCGGCGGCAGCTCCGCAGACCATCAGGATATGATCCTTGGTCAACGGCGCGCCGCTCTTCTTCTGAAGGTGCGCGGCGACCTTTTCCCTGACATCCTCGAATCCGGCATTGCTCATATAATAGTGCAACCCGGGTGTTGCGCTGTTGACGTATTTCTTAAGGGACTCCTGTACCGGTACAGGAGGTTCTATTTCAGGATTGCCCAGGCTGAAATCAAAAACATTTTCCTCGCCGTATTGGGCCTTCAGTTTGGCGCCTGCCTCAAACATGGCACGGATCATGGACGATTTGGCCAGACTGGCAACAATCTTCTGGTTAAACATAGGCACTTCTCCTTTATGGCTCCTTCATGAATAATTATTCGGTCGGTCAATCATGGACAAACTTGCTGTATACGCTTATCTTACACCATTGGGGCCTTTCCTTGCAATAAACAGAGGCCTTCTCATTTGCAAAATATGCAGAAGGCGGGTATATACCCGCCATTTTTCAGAGAGAGTAGCCCTTTTTGAAGGCTTCTATATTCAAATCCACAAACTGCGGCTTCACCGTCTTCCGGATGGCATCCAGCCATGTCTCTTCCGCGATATCCGTCCTTTTGGCCAGGACGCCTATCATGACTACGTTGACAGCCTTGATGCTGCCGCAGGCCTCGGCCAGCTCAAGGGCAGGAACCGTCACCACGTTGGGATAATCCGCCTTAATCTTTTCAACAATGTTCTCCGGATATTTTGCCTTTCCGGTGATGACCGGCATGGGATCAATCCTTTGCGTGTTGATGATAATGGAGGCATCCTTTTTGGCATAATCGATCCAGCGGAGGGCTTCCAATTCCTCAAAGCAGAGCAGGATATCGGCCTCACCCTTCTCGATAATGGGCGAGTGAACCTTGTCCCCCATTTTCACGTAAGTCACCACGCTGCCGCCCCGCTGGGACATCCCGTGGACTTCCGAAACCTTCACATCGGTGCCGGTGCTGATACCCACGGTGCCAAGTATCCTGCTGGTCAGAAGGGTACCCTGTCCTCCCACGCCAACTATCATGATGGATGTACTACGCATGATCGCCACCAACCCTTTCAAAAGCATTAAAACGGCAAACCTTCGTACAGAGATCACAGCCAACACAAAGGGCTGGGTTCACCTCAACATGGGTACCCCGGTCCACGATGGCAGGACATCCCAGGCGCATGCACATCTTGCACCTGGTGCATTTCTCCCTGTCGATCCGCAAAGCACCGTTGAACTTTACATGCTTCAGCAGGGCGCAGGGCCTTTGGGCGATGACCACTGAAGGTTCATCAGCGGCAACTTCCTCCTTGATAACCTTCTCCAGGGTTTCCAAATCGAAGGGATCGCAAACCCGCACACGGTCAACACCCACGGCCTGGCACAGCTTCACCAGATCCACCTGGCGTGTGGGCTCACCCTTGATGGTGAAACCGGTGGTAGGGTTATGCTGATGCCCCGTCATGCCGGTGATGGAATTGTCCAGTATCACCACCGTGGAGGTTCCCTTGTTGTAAACGATACCAATAAGGCCGGTTATACCGGAATGAATGAAGGTGGAATCCCCGATAACTGCAACGGTCTTGCGGGCAGCATCCCGCCCCATGGCTTTTTCCATGCCGTGGGCCATACCCACGCTGGCACCCATGCACACGCAGGTATCCATGGACTCAAGAGGAGCTAAAGTACCGAGTGTGTAGCAACCGATATCCCCTGTCACGGTCAGTTTCAGCTTCTTAAGCACATAGAAGAGACCGCGGTGGGGACATCCCGGGCACATGACCGGGGGACGGACGGGAACCTCTTCCTCAATGTTGTTGAGCTTCTCCGCCTTTTGTCCCAATATCCTTTCCCGGATCAGGTTGGCGTTGTATTCGCCGATCAACGGCAGCAAAGCCTTGCCTTTTACAGGAATACCCATCTTCAGGCAATGATCTTCGATAAAGGGTTCCAACTCCTCAATGACATAGATGGTTTCAACGCCCGCGGCAAACTCCCGGATAAGCTTTTCCGGCAGCGGATAAACCATGCCCAGCTTCAGGAAGGAGGCATTGCCAAAAGCTTCTTTCGCATACTGGTAAGCTATGCCGCTGGTGATAACGCCTATCTTCCTGTCGCCCCATTCGATATGGTTTAGCGGGGTCTCATTGGAATACTCAGTGAGTTTTTCAAGCCTTTCCTCCACCACCACATGGCGCTTTCTGGCCATGGCGGGCATCATGACGTATTTCCCCGGATCCTTTGCATAGGGTTTCAGGGGAATATCCTCCCGCTCGCCCAGTTCCACCAGTCCCTGTGAATGGGCTACCCGGGTGGTCAGCCTTACGATGATGGGCGTGTCGAACTGTTCGCTGATTTCAAAGGCCTTCCTGGTGAAATCCTTGCATTCCTGGCTGTCTGAAGGCTCCAGTACCGGTACCTTGGCAGCCCTGGCGATGAGACGGGTATCCTGCTCATTCTGTGAGCTGTGCATACCCGGATCGTCGGCAACAAAGATCACCAGTCCGCCATTCACTCCGGTATAGGCAGCGGTGAACAGGGGATCTGCCGCCACATTCAGGCCCACATGCTTCATGGCGCAGGTTGCTCGGGCACCGCCCACAGAAGCGCCGATGGCTACCTCAAGGGCCACCTTCTCGTTGGGAGCCCATTCGGAATAGATCTCGTCATATTCTGCTATGTACTCGGTTATTTCGGTGCTGGGAGTCCCCGGATAAGCCGAAGCCACTTTTGCACCGGCTTCGTATACACCTCTGGCAATGGCTTCATTGCCTAACATCAGTTGTTTCATTGCCCTTCGCCTCACGTATTATTCTGGTATGCGCGGGATAACCCCGGATGCCTGTGTAGTTTCAACATTTTTATATTATATCAGTATTCTGTCGGCACTGTCCAATACTTTAGCGAAATGAAGTAGATATATACGTGACAATCTCAAAATTCGGAGAGACCGTTAGGTTGTTGGAAGCTGGTGTCGTTTCAAACGCAGTGTGAAAAGCTGCTTCATAACTAAAAAGGGATTTGCCCGATGCGGATTCAGGCAAATCCCAGTTTCGTTCTATATGCCGTCCAAATCAGGCCGCATTCTGTTCGGAGGCATCAAACACCTTGCTGATATGTGCCTCGCTGTATTTCTTGGTGACCAGGCTGACCACCGGCACCACCACAAGGGAAGCCAGCATGGCAATGGCGCCGATTCCGGGCACAAAGACCTTGCCCATGGCATACCCGACTTTCGGAAGCTCAATGGCAAGACCCACAGCCATGACCAGGAAGCCGGTTGCAAACCCGGACCAGGCACCGATGCGTGTGGTTCCCTTCCACAGCAGGCCATACAGGTACGGGGCGATAAACATACCTGAAATTACGCCCCAGGACAACGCCATCAGCGCGTCAATGGTCGGGTTTTCCCAGATGGCCATGAAGAAGGAAAGGGCGACGAAGATCACGCAGAATATACGCATCAGCAGCATATTCTTCTTTTCATCAATATTGGGCTTGATAAACCCTTTGATCAGGTCTATGGAAATCACGGAGCTCGAAACGAGCACCAAAGAGGACAAGGTGGACATGGATGCTGAAAGCATCAGCACAATGATGATGCCCATCAAAACATCCGGCAGCGCTTTCTCAAGCATTACGGGTATGATCATATCCATGTTGCCGCCGCCGGGAACCTCGTTGTTCAGCATAACCCGTCCAAAAGCACCTACAAAGTATGCGCTGCCGCCGATGACCAGGGCAAAGAGCGTGGAGATGATGGTTCCCCGCTTGATGGCTTTTTCATCTTTTATGGCATAGAACTTGTGCAGCATTTGCGGCAGTCCCCAGGTTCCAAGGCTGGTCAGCAGCACCAGCGCACCCAGCCTGAGGGGGGTTGGGCCAAAGACACCGGTCAGGTTGCTGTCGATGGCTGCCAGCTTGGCAAGACCATTGGACAGTCCGCCCACTTCGGGATGATTCAATATGTAAAACACCATCAGGATGGAACCGCCGAGCATGACAACGCCCTGGATCAAATCATTGAGCGCTGCAGCCACATACCCGCCGAGGATAAGATACACGCCGGTCAGAACCGTCATGATCAGGATGATGGTATTCATGGGAAGTCCAAAAGCGCTTTCAAACATGTAGCCCAGACCCTTGTAAATGGAAGCGGTATAGGGTACCAGAAATACAAAGATCACAAGGGCGCTGACGATTTTCATGGCCATACTGTCATACCTGGCTCCGAAGAACTCGGGCATCGTGGAAACGTTCAGCTTGTGGGTCATGACACGCGTTTTTCTGGCCAGCAGGAGCCAGGCAACCAGGCAGCCGATGACGGCATTTCCGATACCGATCCAAACCACCGACAAGCCATTGGCCCAACCGAACTTACCGGCATAACCGACAAACACCACAGCGGAAAAATACGAGGTGCCATAGGCAAAAGCGGATATCCATGCGCCCATCTTTCTGCTGCCCAGAAAGAAGTCGTTGATACCGTGCACACGTCTCCTGCTGTAGATTCCAACACCAATGGTAACAAGAATGAAGATCACAAGAAGAGCAATCTTGACAGGCATAACAAAACCATCCTTCCATACTGCAAAATTGAGAATTGGGAGTTTCTTTCCCAACTGCCCGTGTCTCCATACTACATGATGCGTAAGAACCGCACCTCTACTTATCTCATTATACCTTATCTATTTTTTTTGTAAATAGAACAGATCCTCAATTCAATGGGTTTAAAGCGCCAAAACACAAAAAGGACGGCTCCCTTCCCCATACGGGAGCCATCCCTTTCTGCCGTTTGGCAGCACATATCCTGATACTGCGCTCCTGCGCAGATTCGTGCCTATCGATGGATTCCTCGGTACACCTCTTCAGCCAAGGCTCACAACAGTAACACCGGTTTCGCCCTCGCCGTATTTTCCCAGCCGGAAGGACTTCACATGCTGATGCCTGCGAAGATGTTCGGAAATAGCCTTTCTCAGCGTGCCAGTACCTTTTCCATGGATCAGGGTCACCTCATGGAGACCGGCAATAACGGCATCGTCCAGGTACTTGTCCACCCGGTCCAGGGCTTCCTCGACGTTGAGGCCTCTCAGATCCAGTTCCAATCCAATGGGAGATGCCTTCACACCGGCCGTTCTGACGTGCTGCATCTTCTCAAGGGCATTCTTTTGCTCATCCACACGTGACAGTTGGGAGACATGGACCTTAATCTTCATAATCCCTGCCTGGACAAGCACCTGTCCGTCCCCGTCAGGCTCGTCCAGCACGGTGGCTTTTTGGTTGAGGTTGAGCAGCATTACGCTTTCGCCGGGCTTAAGATCCTTCGGTGGCTCTGCATAAGCAGATCTGATGCCAAAGCCATCCGTGTAGGAAGCCTCCAGGTGGTCAAGCCTGCGCACACCCGCCCTGGCTTCCTGGAGCTCTTTCATACTCTGCTCTATTCCCTTTTTCTCAAGTTCTTTCAGGCGTTCCAGGAGTTCCTCCGCTTCCCTTCTGGCCTCGCGAACCAGGGCGCGGGCTTCCTCCTTCGCCTTGGCAATGATTTGATCCCTCTCCCTGGCTATCTTCTGTTTTTCCTTCTCGGTCTCCTGCCTGAGCGCTTCTATCTGGCGCCGGAGGTCTTCGGCCTGCTCCCTTTCCTTCCGGGATTCAATCCTGTTCTTCTCGATGTCGGACAAAACATCCTCAAAGCGCAGATTGTCCTGGGTCAGATACCCTTTTGCCCTTTCAATGACATCCTTTCCCAGCCCCAGCTTTTCGGATATGGCAAAGGCGTTGCTCTTGCCGGGAACACCTACCAATAACCGGTAGGTAGGTCTGAGGGTCTCCACATCAAACTCGCAGCAGGCGTTCTGCACCCTCTCCCTGGTCATGGCAAAGATTTTCAGTTCACTGTAGTGGGTGGTGGCAATGGTACGGATTCCTCTTTGGGTCAGGCCCTCCAGGATAGCGATGGCAAGGGCGGCGCCTTCCGTGGGATCGGTTCCTGCCCCCAGTTCGTCAAACAAAACCAGGCTGGATTCATCCGCTTCCGCCAGTATCCTGACGATGTTCTTCATATGGGACGAGAACGTGCTCAGGGACTGCTCAATGCTCTGTTCATCGCCAATGTCGGCAAATACGCTGCCGAACAGCCCGAACTCGCTGCCTTCCTTGACCGGTACGTGAAGCCCGGCCTGAAGCATCAGCACGAAAAGGCCTACCGTTTTCAGGGTAACCGTTTTTCCACCCGTGTTGGGTCCGGTGATAACCAGGGTCGAAAACCCGTATCCCAGCTCAATGTCAATGGGCACTACGCGCTTCCTGTCCAGGAGAGGATGCCTTCCCTGGAGGATCTTAATGGCCCTTGAGGCGGACAGTTTGGGGCATATGCAGTCCAGATCCCGTGAGAGCTTGGCCTTGGCAAACATGAAGTCAAGCCTTGCCACGATATCCACATTGGCTTTCAGCAAGTCCTTGATCTCTGCAACCTTCCCGGTGAGTTCCGCCAGGATCCTTTCAATTTCCTGCTGTTCCCGGATGAGCAGCGCCTTGATCTCATTGTTGGTCTCCACCACCGACAGGGGCTCGATGAAGACCGTGGCGCCGCTGGCCGACATGTCATGGATCAGGCCGGGTACCAGGGCCTTATATTCCTGTTTGACCGGAATGACGTAGCGATCGCCCCGCATGGTGACAACAGCATCCTGCATATACTTTTTGAACTCAGCCGAACGGATGATGGCATTAAGCTTGTCCTTAATACTGTCCTGCTTTTGCCGGATGCTTCTGCGGATGGACGCAAGGGTCGGACTGGCATGGTCCGAGATCTCCTCTTCGCTGATGATGGCATGCGAAATCGCTTCCTCCACTTCCCGGGATGGCGTGATCTGCCTGCCCAGTTCCAGCGCCAGATTGCCTTCCCATTCGGAAGGCACATCATTGGTCAGATATTGCTTCAGGATGCGGCAGCATCTGAGCATGTCGCCTATCCTCAGCAGTTCGGGAATGCTCAGGGTTGCGCCTAACTCGATGCGCTTCAGGGAAGACCGGATATCATGGACCCCGCCAAAGGGAGGGCTGCCCTTCCGCCATAGAAAGGCCGCCGCATCGGTGGTCTCCTTGAGCCTATACTCCACTTCATGCAGATCGGTTGACGGGACCAGCATTCCGGTGAGGGCCCGGCCCAGTTCGGACACCGACCGTTCGTCCAGCATTTTTATGATTTTATCATATTCAAGCACCTTAAGTGCCTTTTGATCCATAAGCATCTCCTTTACAGAAAATCAGGCCATCCCATGCAGGATGCCCAAAATCCGCCTGTCCGCCGTGAAGCGGTACACATACATGGACCTTCAATTGAAACCGGGGATTAATCCTTTCTTACCCTGGGAGCGATCTTTTCGAAATAATACCGTATCCAGAGGGTAAAGAGATAGTCGTAAAGCAGGAACAGGATCTGCAGAACCGCTCCGGCTGCCGGAACACCCCAGCCCATTGTGAGCGCTTCCGGCAAAAAGGTTTTGGCCAGGCTCCAGGCCGGCCAGAGAAAGAGATTGAAGGCGGCCAGCTTGAGCACAATCTCCAGCCATACCACCCGAAGGCTCTCTATATGGTATTTGAGAACCGTGTAAATCCCGAAAAAAGCGATGTAAGGGATAATGTTGAGTTTTTCCGGAACGGCAATAAATCCTGCCACGCTGGTGACCACATAACCGGCCCAGGCAAAACGGATACCACACTCAAGCAGTATGACCGACAAGATAAAAGCGGCCAGCACATAGAATCCCAGCCGCCCTGTTGGTGCGATGGATTCCAAAACCAGCGCCAATACGACTAATGCAGACAGAATCCCGGTCAACGTCAGTTTCCTGGTATGGTTTAGTGGCCTACGCTCAGCCGACAAGCTCATTCCTCCATCATCAACGGATTCCCTTTTTCCGGATCGCCATCAGCAGCAGCTGATGAGGTCGCCTCCCATGCACTCACAGCAGGAGTCGGCACACCACAGGGTACCGCATATCTGGCACATATCCGGACTACTGCGGTAATTGTTATAGTAATAGGGATTGTGCCTGTAGCCATAGGACTGGTTGTTCAGGTTGTTCAGGGCATTCCTGTATTCAAAATTCGACGGATCCATGTTGACCGCTCTCTGGATGTTGCTGTAGGCCCTGTCGTACCAGCCGCGCCTTAAGAAAACCAGCCCCTGGAGATAATACCAGTTGGCATTGCGGTTGCGCATCCTGTCCAGAATGCGCTGCGCCCCGTTGAGATCGCCACGGTTCAGGCAAGCCCTTGCCTGCCGCTCCAGCTCCGATTCATCGGCATAGCCCTGCTGGGCATTCTGCTGATACTGGCTGCTTTGCTGGCTCTGGTACTGGTAGGAGCTTCCCTGGGAAGAGGTGCTGCTGTCGTCGTAATCATACTGGTACTGGTAAGCGCCCCCGGCGTTCTTCATGAGGAACTCATAGGCTTCATTGATCTCGCGCATCTTCTCATCGGCAAGATCGGCAAGCGGATTGCCGCGGTAGCGATCCGGATGATATTTCTTTACCAGTTCCCGATATGCCTTTTTGATCTCGTCGTAACTGGCTCCCTCTTTGACCCCTAAAACCTTATATGGATTTTTTTTCATTATTCCCGCATCTCCCCTGTAACACCTTGTCTGTCTTCACAATGAGGCCTGAATAGATGATATTGTCAAGGATACCCGTGTTCTTTTCCGCTCCCAGCAACGCATAGGCTTTTTCGCACTCGCTCAGGGAGTAAGTCAGGCTAAAATCCAGTTTGTCCTTTATACTGGCCTTGAATGCATCAAGATCGCCGCCATCGTACCGGTATTGTTCCAGGATAGGGTTGTAGCTGCCGGACTTGACGTCATCGGCCAAATCGTCCCATGCGTCGAGTATGTAAATCCATCTCCCGATATTGTAGCCCAGCCATCCCAACACCTTGCGCCTTCTTTCGTCTTCCACGTGGGGACATTCAAAAACCTCGCGCATGATGCTGGCAAAAGGTTCGGCCGCCTCATCAACCGAGGCGCACCTGGCCTTTTCAAGCCGGTTCAATTCGCCAAGCAGCTCTTCTATTCTCCTGGTCTTCTCCTGGTACCTTTTTTCGGCTTTTTTAAAGGCACTCTGCAGGGCCAGGCAGCCGCAGCCGCCCAGAAGGTTTTTCTCATCAGACCACTTATCCTTTAAATTATAATACGCCAGAATGATGTTCATGTCTGATGCATATTCGATAAACCGGTTGGGTCTGATCAAAAGGCGCTTCCTGATGGGATGGGCAAAACAGCGCACAATATCCCCCTGGATAGCCTCATGGCTGGTGGCATCCAGCAGGACAGCAAGAAAGGCCAAATCATAACTCAAGGAGAGCCTGGGTACCTGTCCGTACCGCCGGCCAATGCTTCTGCAAACACTGCAGTAATAACCACGGAAAACTTCGAACTCGCGAATCTTCAATTCGGGTTTATCGGGCTCGACATAACCGAACATTCAACACCTCATATCCGTTATTTTGAAGAAGCTTCGGTTTTCTGAGCCTCTTTTGTCTTGTCAAAGCTTACGCCCTGGACATGAATGTTTATGGCATTGACATGCATCCCCGTCATGCTTTCCACCGAGGATTTGACACGTTCCTGGATCCGCCAGGCCACATCCGGGATTCTGGCCCCATAATCCACCACGATGTAGAAATCGATCACGACGCCCTTATCGGAAATGTCCACCTTCACGCCCTTGGATGATGTCTTCCGCCCCAAAACCGAAGAAATATTGTCTGCAATACCGGAACTCATGCTGGCGACGCCTTCAATCTCGCTGGCCACCGTATGAGCGATAACCGTTATGACATCGGCTGATATCTTGATTTCTCCAATATCCGGGGAAGTATTCAGACTGAGTTCGTTTTCGTCCATACGGATACCTCCATCCATTTCAACTTCAACGAGGCTCCCTGCGTTCACTAAGAGACGATTCTGCGGCACTTCTCAGGATGTGTTGCATGATATAATTATACCTTCTCATATCTCCCAATGCAACTTTACATCCTGCCGGAGCCTTGACCGGACAGGTTTTGGCGTGGGCCGCGACGAACAAAGGAACATGGCAGCCATAAAATCAGGCGGCTTTCTGAGCAGCCCGTCCAGTCTGCAATCCCTTATAAACGGGATTGCTTTGCCTGCTGTTCAAGCCAGGCCACCAGATCCGCAATGGCATGGCTGTCATGGGGCGCCGTAAGGATATCGGCCATGCTCCTGATCTTCGGATGGGCATTCATGGGCGCAGCCCTGACATCCGCCTGCTCAAGCATTTCCACATCGTTGAGGTAATCGCCGATGGCAATCACCTTTCTGACCCTGCCTTTAAGCTCTTCCTTCAGGTTTATCAGGGCAGAGCCCTTATTAACGCCGCGACGGGTGACTTCAAGGTAGGTCTCGTCTGAGAAAAAGGTATGGTAGTCCTGTGACTTGTCCGCTTCCGTAATGATAGCCTGGATTTTTTGCAGCAGCTCGTTCTCCTCAAAGAAGAGCAGCTTGATCCATGGCTCGTCGATTAGCCCGGCATCCCCCCATTTGAAATGCTGCTTCTCAAGGGTCAAGTGCCAGTCTTCTTTTCCCAGGGGATTGACAAGATAAAGATCGTCAGGCGTATACAAATGGACACAGACCGAGGGGAACCGGGCCATGATGGTCTTCAAAACAGACATGATGGGCTCACGCTTTAATGGAGCCGTCCTCAGCATGGTCCCTGCAGAGAAATCATAAAGGCAAGCGCCGTTGTACAGGATATAGGGACAGTTCAGCGGAAGCCCCTCCAGATACATCCTCAGGTTGAACTGGGTTCTTCCGGTGGCACCGCTGAACAAGCCGCCGTTTTCCGTAAAGAACCTGATGGCCTCCAGGTTCGCACCGGATACTTTTTTGTCCGATCCTATCAACGTTCCGTCAAAGTCGGATACAAGGAGTAGCCCAGAGAATATATCCATAGTGTTCCCTTCTGCTTTGCACCATATTTCAGCTTATTCAAGATATATTTATAAGTTTTTCACGCCATGGTCAAGGCAAGTTTGCGCAGCGGTCGGAATATCTATAAACCGAGCCTCGGATTGACAGGGTGATCATGAAGAATACCGCAAGCCTTTACAGAAAGAGCGTTATTTATCTCTTTCCGGCACTGGCGCTCATGCTGGCGCTCTTTGCCAGGGAAACATCCAAAGCGGCAAGGGACGCGATATACCTGTGCCTGGACGTGGTCATACCCTCCCTTTTCCCCTTTTTTGTCCTGTCACGGCTGACCGTGCCCTACCTCAGGAATTTTTCCTGCCCGCGGATCCTGAGACGCCTGGTACAAGGTCTCATCGGCCTTCCCTACTATGTTCTGCCCACCATCGTCCTGGGCTATCTCAGCGGCTATCCCACCGGAGCGAAGCTTGCCCGGGATATGCTGGATGAAAGGCTCCTGGATTCAAACCAGGCTTCAAGGCTCATTGCCATTGCCAATAACTGCAGCCCGCTGTTCCTCATTGGGACGGTGGGCGCCGGCCTGTTCAAGAGCATCCGAATCGGGTTCATACTTCTGGCCATCCACTGGGTATCGGGTTTGCTGGCCGCGCTCATTCTCAACCAACTGCTGAAGAAAGGCCAGTTTGACCTGAAGAACGGCATGATGGTTTTTGAAAGCGACAAAACCGAAAGGAAAAGCAATCTCGCAGCGCTCATTCCCAGCGCCATAGAAGACGCCGCCATCCTTTCCATCAAGGTCACTGGCTATATCGTCCTTTTTGCGGTGCTGTCTGAACTGCTCTACCGGTTGGGCTTTTTCAGCCTGGTGGGCAGCATGGTGTCAGCCATTTTGCCGGAGATCATTACAGGGAGCGGCCTTGCGGCCGTGCTGAGAGGGATTATGGAGATCGCGTCAGGCTCCAGCGCCATTGCCCACACGGTCCAAATGCCGATCATCGTTCAGCTCTCCCTGGTCTCCTTCATCTGCGGATTTGCGGGGTTTTCGGTGCATACGCAGGTCATGGGCATCATGAAGGGGACCGGAACCCGGTACGGGGTGTTTTTCCTTGGAAAGCTTCTCCACGGAGCCGTAGCCGGCATACTGACCCTTGTAACCCTCAGCCGCCTGCCCGTGAGCCTGGCCGCTTCCAGCATGAGACCCATGGCGACCGGCATGCCTTCCTATTTAAGGTTTTTCACTATCACGGCCCTCATCGTCGCCCTGCTGATCAATCCATATAAAAATGGCGGAACTGTCCGCCATTCCAATAACTCTGCAAAACGATAAACCTGTGCTTATTTGAGTTCCTGCCTGTTCAGTTTGATGATATCCAAGGTTTCCTCCAGGATGTCTTCCACCTTGCTCAGGACGCTGTCTGCATACTCCCTGGTGCCAAGGCGGATTTCCCGTGCGTTCTTTTTGGCGTTGGATATGATGACCTCGGCCTGTTCATAGGCCTTCTTGGTAATCTCATGCTCATCCACAAGGGCTGCTATGCGGCTTTCCGCATTATTGAGGATGTTTTCCGCTTCCTTCTGCGCTTCGGCAAGAATGCGCGCCTTCTCTTCGGCAATCCGCTTGGCCTGTTTCATATCATCGGGAAGCTTAAGGCGGATTTCCTGGATAATTTCAAGCACTTCATCCCTGTTGATCAGGCACTTGCCGCCGGTAAACGGAACCGTGGTCCCGCTTTCAATGATATCCTCCATCTGTTCCAAAAGCTCCAAAAGCTCCATCATTCAGACACCCGCCTTTTTAAATTTCTCATAGATAAAAGGAGCAATGGCATGAGGAACATAATCCTCTATCCTGGCACCATTTCTTGCAAGCTCCTTGACCACGCTGGAGCTCAGAAAACAGTTGTTGATGCTGGTCATCATGAACAGGGTATCGATCTCCTGATCCATGTTCCGGTTCAGCAAGGCCATCTGCATTTCATACTCAAAATCCGAAACCGCCCGAAGGCCCTTGATGATGGTTTTGGCATTGACGCTCCGCATGAAATCCACCAGGAGCCCGGAGAAGCTGCACACTTCGATATTCTCCCTGTCGCCGATGGCCATTTTCAGAAACCGGGTACGTTCTTCCATGGTGAACAGGGGAGCCTTGCTGTGGTTGACGAGCACAGCCACGATCAGCTTGTCGCATATCTTGGCTGCCCGCTCAATGATATCCATATGTCCGTTTGTAACCGGATCAAAGCTTCCAGGGTAAACCAGTACTCTCAATGGTTAAGCCTCCTCATCCATACTGTTACGGATAAAAAAGGTAAAAACGGTGTCACCATAATGCTTGGAGCGAACTTTTACAAGGCTTCCGATCCTGTCAGGTACCGGTTCGCTCTCAATATGCTCCACTGCAATCAAACCATTTTCGACTATTATACCATTTTCTTCGATCATTTGCAGTGTTTTAATGACAAAATCTTGCGCATAGGGCGGATCCAGCAGGATCATGTCGAATTGCATACCCTGCCGGGCAAAGTGCTGGATGGCACGGTAAACATCCGATTGCACCACCTGCGCCTTCTCCTCCATCCTGGTCTTTTTGATGTTCTCTTTGATGATTTGCGTGCATAACCTGCTGTTGTCCACAAAAACCGCAAAATCTGCTCCCCGGCTCAGGGCTTCAAGCCCCAGGTTCCCGGATCCGGAAAAGAGGTCCAGGACCTTTGTTCCGGGAATATAGGGATGCAAGATGGAAAAAACCGATTCCTTCACCCGATCCAGCGTGGGCTTTGTTTTTTCTGTGGGTGGAACCTTAATGGGAATTCCCCCTGCAGTGCCTGATATAATCCGTACCATCTCTGTGCCACCTTTTCATATATACCACCAAAAGTCAGTTCATGGACAAATCCTGAAGTTTTTCCTTCACCATCAGTTCCACTCTTCTGGCCAGCGGCCGCCATGCTTCATCCTTTTCCAGCAATTCCTCCGCCATAATGTATTGGGCTGCCTTCTGCACGTCTTTCAGCACTTCCATGTCGCGGTACAGGTTGGCGATCCTGAACTCAGGAAGGCCATGCTGCCTGACACCGAAGATATCCCCTGGCCCTCGCAGCTCAAGGTCTTTTTCGGAGATGACAAAACCATCATTGGACTTGGCCAGGATCTCCATTCTCTGCCTGGAAATATGGCTCTTGCCCTGGTTGAAGAGGATGCAGTAGGACTGGTAAGGTCCTCTTCCGACCCTTCCCCTGAGCTGGTGCAGCTGGGCCAGTCCAAATCGCTCCGCATTTTCGATGACCATGATATTGGCGTTGGGCACATTCACCCCAACTTCAATGACCGTGGTGGAAACCAGCACATCCAGCTCGCCTTTGGAAAATTTACGCATGACCTCATCTTTGTCGGCGCTTTTCATCTTGCCGTGTATCAGCCCGACACGAAGCCCTTTAAGCGCATCCTCCCTTATCTTTTCAACCAGACCTGTGGCTGATTCCACTTCCAGCTCTTCAGATTCTTCCACAAGGGGGCAGACGATATAAGCCTGGCGACCTTCGGCGATGTTTTTGCGGATGAACTGGTAAACCCTGTCCCGCATGCTCTCATCCACCACATAGGTTTTGATGGGCTTTCTGTCGGGAGGGAGGGTATCAATGATGGAAACATCCAAATCCCCGTAAAGCACCAGGGAAAGGGTTCGGGGGATGGGTGTGGCCGTCATGACGAGCAGATCAGGATTTTCGCCCTTCTGTGAGAGCCTGGCCCGCTGGCGGACGCCGAACCGGTGCTGCTCATCGGTTATGACAAGGCCAAGCCTGCTGAATACGGTACTGTCTTCAAGAACTGCATGGGTCCCAATCAGGACATCCAGCCGCCCTTCGCCGGCCTCCTTTTTGATGGTTTCCTTCTCCTTCTTTTTCATGCCGCCGGTGAGCAGCCCGACCTTAATGCCGAACTTCTCCAAAAGCGGCGCAATGCTGCGGTAATGCTGCTCCGCCAGGATCTCGGTAGGAGCCATGAAAGCGCTCTGGTACCCTGATGAGGCTGCGATATAGATGGCCAGCACGGCCATAATGGTCTTTCCCGAGCCTACATCACCCTGTATCAGCCTGTTCATGCGCTTATCAGACTCCATATCGGCCTTGATTTCAGCCAGAACCCGTTCCTGGGCGGAAGTCAGTCTGAAGGGCAGGGCTTTGAGAAAAGGTTCCATATCGACAGGAGAAAACCGGATGCCGTTCTGGTTATTGTTGCTTCCCTTGATGGAGAAAAGCCCCAGCTGAAGCAGCAGCAGTTCTTCAAAGACCAGGCGTCTCCTGGCCATCTCCATGTTTTCCATGCTGGTGGGAAAATGGATCTGTTCAAAGGCGAAGGCTGTCTCTGCCAGCCGGTATTGGCTGCGGAAACTTGAAGGAAGAATATCCACAAGCTTGTCCGAAACGGCATCCAGAGCGTTCCGAAGGATTTTCCTGAGCATGTTCTGGGTAATGCCTCTGGTTAAGGAATAAACGGGCACAATACGGCCGGTAAGGTTCCCGGAATGTTCCAGTTCCTCAAAAACAGGGTTGTGGATCTCCACCCTGGCCCCAAGCCGTTTGACTGTGCCAAAAAAAACATATTCACGGGATATGTCTATGCTTTGCTTGATATAGCTCTGGTTGAACCATGTCACGTTCATCAGCGAGACACCGTCGGTCACCTGGGCTTTCAGCAGGCTCAGATTTCTTCTCGGGCGGCTTTCGGCGATATCGGAAACAAAGCGGATCCTTACGGTTATGGATTCCCCGTCGGCCGCCTCTGAAATAGGTTTGTATACCGAGCGGTCTTCATAATCTCTGGGAAAGTAATGAAGGAGGTCTCCAAGGGTAAAAAGCCCAAGCTTTGCGAACAGCCTTGCCCGGTTTTCACCCACACCTTTCACATATTTCAATGGTTGGTCCATCACCTTATTGTCATATACAGACATGAACCCTTCTCCCGCTGACTTCCGGTTTCCAGCCTCTCCTGCCGATAGGAACGCGAAATAGTGTGAACCTTTCTGATTCACACTATTTCAATAACCTAACTATACCATATTTAACCGAACCGTAAAAGACATTCATCCGGTTGTTCAGTGAAGCCTATCCCCGGCTTTGATGATGCGCATGGCGTTCAGGACAGCCAAAAGCGCCACACCCACGTCGGCAAAAACCGCTTCCCACAGGCTGGCCAGTCCGCCTGTAGCCATGGCCAGGAACAGAAGCTTGACGCCCAGCGCCAAAACGATGTTCTGGTACACAATGCGCCTGGTTTTCCTGGCGATGGTCACCGCATCGCCCAGTTTTCCCACTTCGTCATTCATGATCACGATATCCGCCGCCTCAATGGCTGCATCCGAACCGATGCCGCCCATGGCGATGCCTATATCGGCCCGGGAAATAACCGCCGCATCGTTGATTCCGTCTCCCACGAATGCCACCGGGTTGGCTCCCTGCTTTTCTTCCATGATGCGTTCCAGCACCGTTACCTTGTCCTGGGGAAGCAACTGGGCATGGACCCTGCCGATCCCAAGGCGCTTTGCAACATCGCGGGCTGTTACCTCCGTGTCGCCGGTAAGCAGTACGGTGTTTTGAATGCCAAGAGCGCGCAGCCTTTCGATGGCAGAACGGGCATCGGGCTTCAGCGCATCGCCCAGATCAATCCGTCCTGCATAGATACCATCCACCGCAACATACAGGGATGTTCCCGAGACAGGCACATCGTCCGCATCAATTTGGTGATCCTTTAGCAGACTCCTGTTGCCGCAGAGCACCTGTTTGCCGTCAACCCGGGCGCGCACACCCCTGCCGGGGATCTCTTCATGGCTGTCCATCCGGTCAGGATCCGGGTTCTGCCCATACTTACTGAGTATCGAACGGGCCAGAGGGTGGGTGGAATAGCTCTCGGCACAGGCCGCATAGTAGAGCAGTTCCTGCCCGGTAAAGCCCGGGCGGGGCGCTATGCCGGTTACCTCGAAGACGCCGGTGGTCAGTGTACCGGTTTTATCAAACACCATGGTGTCCACCTTGGCCAGCGCCTCCAGATAGTTGCCGCCCTTGACCAGTATGCCGCGCCTGGACGCGGCGCCAATCCCGCCGAAAAAGCCCAATGGTATGGAGATCACCAGGGCACAGGGACAGGAGATGACCAGAAACACCAGGGCCCGGTATGCCCACTGGCTGAACGGCGTCTGCGTCAGTATGGGCGGCACAATGGCCAATATAGCCGCAAGACCAACAACCGCCGGCGTGTATTTGGCGGCAAAACGGGTGATAAACCGCTCGGTTACCGCTTTCTTGCCGGCCGCTGTCTGGACCAGTTCCAGAATCCTGTTGACGGTGGAGTTCTCATAGCTCTTGATCACCTCAAGGGTCAATACCCCTGTCTGGTTGATGCTTCCGGAGAGGACCTCGTCCCCTTCCTGGACATCCCTCGGCAAGGATTCGCCGGTCAAAGGAGAGGTATCAACAGAAGAATGCCCCTCAATAACCCGACCATCCAGCGGAATCTTTTCTCCGGGGAAAACCTTTATCCTGTCACCGATTCGGACATTGGCCGGCTGCGCCCTGATCAATCCGTTCTCCGTGATGAGGTTGGCGAACTCCGGCTTGATGTCCAGGAGTTGCCTGATGGATTTTCTCGAACGGTCCACCGCATAGCCCTGGAACAACTCGCCGATCTGATAGAACAGCATAACCGAAGCGCCTTCCGCATACTCGCCAAGCACAAAGGCACCTATGGTGGCGATGGTCATAAGAAAGTTTTCGTCAAACACCCTGCCTTTGAGGATGTTCCGAAAAGATTTTGCCAGAACCTCGCCGCCGAATATGAGCCAGGCTGTGATGAACAGCAGGGTCTCAGGCAGGCTCTCCTTCGGAAGGATGATGGCTGTGATAAAAAGCAGAAGTCCGCCTATGTAAAGGGCAATCCGTTTTTTGAAAGACCCTTCCTCATTTTCTTCCTGCTCCGGTACGTCATCAACGATGGAAGAGCCGGGCTCTATGTCGGCCATGATGGTTTTTACGCGCTCCCGGATGCTTCCGGTATCCTGGCCGTCAAGTATCTCCACATAGAATTTCGCGTTGGCGAAATCAAGGCGCGCCGATGCCACACCTTCCATATTTTGAACAGCTGTTACGATTTTTTGTGCGCAGTTGGCGCAGCAGATTCCTTTCAGATTCCACTCATGCTTCGTCGTTTTCATGTCGTTTCCTCCGTTACTCCTGCAAAATCCGGCCAGGTCACTCCATGATATGTTCCATGCCCAGCTCGAATATCTTCTTGATATGGTCGTCGTTGAGTGAGTAATAAACAGTTTTTCCGGATTTCTTATACTTGACAAGGCGGGCGTTCTTCAGCACTCTCAGCTGATGGGATATGGCCGACTGCGTCATATTCAGGAGGTTTGCGATGTCGCCGACGCTCATGTCCGACTCGAAAAGCGCCCAAATAATCTTGATGCGGGTGGAATCGCCAAAGACCTTGAACAATTCCGCCAGATCATACAGCGGCTCATCCTCGGGCATCTTCTCCCTTACCTGCGCCACAAGATCCTCGTCCACCTCAGACTGTTCCAGTGAGCCCCTGTTCTCATCATCTGCTGCCATAAGTTCACCCTCTTGATTCGATGATTGCTCATTTGAACATTTGTTCATATGTAATTATATAACGGGCTCTGGCGTATTGCAATAGGGTTTTGGAAAAAAACTCCCGTAGAAATTCGGGCTTAAATATTCTTTCGCAATTGATAAGGATAGAGAAAGACTTCATGGATACAAGGCTACCGTAGGCAGGAGCAAGTAACTCAATCTATAAGAATGAATATGGACAGGCAGTTATAGACTAAAACAGAGAAAAACGCTCATCCAGCCCAAAGGATACTCAAAATACTCTCGGGCATGTAGGCTTTTTCATCACCTATATACCAGAAAAACTTGCCGTTATACTCGATTGACACATAATCCTGATAAATGTTTAAAACTAAAACTTCACCGTGATTATAAAATTTTATGGTGCCCTTTATATCACCCAGAAGATTGTTTTTGGGACCTTCCACCTGTATAAAATTGTCTAAATATTTGGCTATATTTTGGTTCCTCTCTGGCGCGAAAATTAGATAACCAGTCCTATTATACGCTTTACTAGAATATATAAAGCTCAACGGATTATCCGTCTTTAGCCATTCGTATTGTTGCTGAACAATAATGTCATACAAGGTGAAAAGATCACCATCACAACAATAGAATTCGTTATTAAATTTAAACGTACGTCTATCATAAACTTCTATCTTATATGAACCATCATTTTTATAATATGTGTAAGTGAATATGCCTTCAGGCATTGCTTCAGGCTCCTGTCCTCTTTTAATTGAGCTGATGTATTGATAGGGTGAATGTCTTAATAATTCCATGTCCTCAACAATATACTGCCCTAGGTTAGAATCGATTGTTATTTTGCTCCATTGATTTTCAAACAACCATGCAAACTCTTCGTTATCTTCTAGCTGATAATACTCCAGAAGCTCTGTTAGTTCTTCATTCTTTTTCTTAAGTTCATTATTTTCGTTAATAAGACTTTCATTAATAGTTGTCAGTCTACGAATTTCTTCAGTAAGGCCTGAAATCTCCGCATCCGCTGAGGCATTCCCACCAACACTTGAGCATGAGCAGAGTAAAAAGCATAACAATAATATAATGCCCCCCATTGTCAAGACAATTTTTCAGCTTTTCTAAGTTAGATTCTCCTTTCTTTAAATTTCCATATTTTACATTTATTTACTATGTC
>NZ_FQZP01000042.1 GCF_900142095.1 Thermoclostridium caenicola
GCCCTTTATTTTATCGATTTTGGGCTATATTTTTGATATTTCAAAGAAAACAGGCATTCTCACCCACGTGAAAATGCCTGTTTTTCGACAATCTGAGGGCTGCCAAAATGGCAGCCCTGTTTATATGCTCATCATCATTTTTTCAGGACCAGGCATAAGGTATCCGCTTCACCGCTATAGGGGCTGCCGCAGACATCGTCATATATGCTGTGCAGTTTGAGCCCGGATGGTGCCACCTCATCGAGCAGGGTCTGCCTGCTGAACACCGTGTCCCAGAACAGGTATTCGTCTATCGTGTTATCTGTAACAACGACGGCCTTCTTGACTTTAGCCATATGTTCCTGGTAATAATACTCCGCTTCCAGGCTTAAATGGGGTTTGCCGCTCCAGAAACCGCCGTTCTCATTCCAGGACCAATAGGTATGATCGCTTTTGCCGTTGTGCGTACGCTCGGTGAAGACATCAAAAATGAACAAACCATTGGGTTTCAGCGCACGGTGTATTTTTGACAGCAGCGTCTTCCTTTCTTCGGGAATAAGGGCGCCGTAATCGCAGTAAATCAGCAGGATAGCGTCAAAAGCCTCGTTGTACTCCATCTCCAGGTAATTCTGATAAATGTATTTGGTTTTCCTGTCGTGTTCCCTTGCGTAAGCAATTGAACGCCTGGAAAAATCAATGCCGGTTACGTCATACCCCGTATCGGATAGTTTCCTGGCGTAAAGGCCCGGACCACAACCCAAATCAAGTATGCTGCTACCTGCCGGTATGAGGCTTTCAAGCCACTTGACCGAGCGTGCAATATAACTGTGGTTGCGGCTTGCCGCATCCCAATCCGGATTAAGATGCGCTTCCAGCAGCCCCTTTGAAATATGCTCGTCATCCCAGAACGGCTCCGGGCTGCGCTGCCAGAGGGAAGGTTTTTGCAGTTATGAAAACAGTTTGTTGATCATGCTTTTCTCCTTTTTATAAACTTTTACCGTAAAATGTGGTGTGAAGCAATGCTATTACCATTCTTTTTTCCACATCTCCCGATGGCATACCGTTTCAAAGCCGATAGCGGTATAGAATTCAGGCACACCTCCAAAACAATACGCCGCGCCGAGTGCCTTTGTTTTCTTCATGCCGCCCGTAACAGCTATTGTGGCAATTCTCGTCTTCCAGAGATAAAACCGAAAAACCGTCCGGAAGTCTGACCTCAGGAAACGGCTTGCTATATGGGAAAATCCGTACCGGTTCGGAATATGCCTTATAATAGCCATTTCGCGACAACATCTCGATTTTATCGTACTCCTTATCGGTTACCCAGACCGAAAGGATCCGCTTGCCACCGTCAATTACGGATAACTCTTTTTCCGCATAGTCAAGCATTTCCGGCAGAAGGAAAGCATGTTGCAGCATGGAACAAGCCAGGCATCTTCTTTGACATAATGCAGAGTCTCTGTACGATACCGAATGTGTAAAAATGTTTAAATATCTTCATCAATCACCCAGGAAACAAAGCGTTCGATCAGTTTGAGCTTTTTCTGATCACACAGCTTAAGCCTTTCGTTGATTTGACTCCGCAGATCCTCCTCCGCATCGGTGCGCGAAGTAATGCCCAGCAGCAGGTAATTCGGCGTCGTATCGATGGCTTCGCAAATCTTGAGCAGGGTATCGATGCTGGGGATGGAATGATTGTTTTCTATATTGGATATATAGTTATTGCTGAGGCCTGTGGCTTCCGCAACATCATCCTGTGTCAAGTTGAGCACTTTACGGCGTTTCGCGATCCTTTCACCGAGTGCTTTGTAGTCGATATTCATCCATCATCACCTGCTTTTACTTTAGCAATAATGATGGATCAGCTTAACCAACCATAAAGGTATTAATACACTTGCAATTTGAATTTTTGTAGACTAAAATATATAAAGTACCTTTATAGTTAATAAATAAATCTATGAGGTGGCAAAATGCTGAATATCGGTATTTGTGACGATTTTCCCATCTTCTGCGAACTCATTGAAGCAATCATCCGGCAATACGGTGAGAAAAACAATGTCATATTCAGCATCCGGAGATTTGGCAGCGGAGAAGAACTCATTGATACGCTCAATAGGGAGAATGTGAGCTTTGATCTGCTTTTCCTCGACTACTATATGAAAAAGCTCAACGGCCTTGAAACCGCAAAAAGGATCCGCCAGATGGAAACTGCTAAAGCGAAGCCTTCCTGCAACATCGTATTCGTGACCTCGATGGATAACCCATATGAATTAATGTCCGCACGACCGCTGAGAATCATAGGCAAGCCGGTAAGCCCGGTGATCATCGATGATATCATTGACCATGTGCTTTCTGAAAAATGCAAAGCACTTGTTGCAGTTCCGCAAGCCCACGACTGAGGCAGATAAACAGCTGGCAGGTAAAAAGCCTTTGCCGTTATCTTTATCGGGCAGAATAACAGCTGGTTCTCCGTTGTGCACATACTTTCTGAAATCAATGGTAAGGTCTATGCGAACACCATTGGGAAAGAGCATCAGATAAGCAAAACGGCCGTCTCCGACCGGATAACGCATGGTTTCAGAGGCATCTGCATTATCAAAGGCCTGCCAAAACAGGCTTCAACCCATGCGGGATTGTTGTAGTAAGGGGTGATATCCTCCACAAAAAAAGTGATATCGTAATCCTGGTAGATGTCCTGTGGATCCTCCGGATTTGCACGCGAACCCACCAGCAGCACTGCCCGTATGCGCTCATCAGCCTCAGCCACATCCAAAATGAGGTTAAACATTTCTTGTTCTGTACGCAACGCGCTTTCCCTCCTGATAGCAAATTCAACGGTTTGATTTCAAATCAAACTGTTAAACTGCTTTCATTTTGTCCTGATATCCAGCCACACAAGTCGGCCATTGGCAGGGTTGTTCTCTCCGAAATCCATATGAACTCTGCTTTCAGGAAAGCTTAACATGCAAGCACGATCTGCAGCTCACGATAGATTGCCGTATCCTGTACCCAAGCCCATGCGAACAAGTTTCAACACATTCCTGCCTTGCTCATGGTCCTGAATAGACAGCTATCATATGCTTCTTCCTTATTCAAGTGGCGTATCAATCTTGCTCAGTTTATTCAGCAGAATCTCTTCTTCTGTAAGAATACTGCTGCTTGCCTCAATCTTCGTCCTTATATCCAGCATCCGGGAGTCTATATCCGCTATAAGGTCGGCACACTCCCTCAATTGCCTGGCGATCTCCTCTTCATTTGCTATCTCCTGCTTATATCTGAGCTGATGCTCCAGGCTAGCCCAGGAATCCATGGCTATGGTTCTGATCTGGACTTCCACCTTCATGTCCTTCCTTTGCTCGGCAAAAAAAACCGGGACACTGATAATCAGATGCAGACTGCGATACCCATTGGGCTTGGGATTGATTATGTAATCCTTCTTCTCGATAAGCTTTACATCATCCTGTTTGATCAGCGCCTTTGCAATGCTGTATATGTCATCCACATACGAGCAAATCACCCGGACCCCGGCTACATCATTTATATACCGTTCAATATTCTCCAGCGAGAAGGGTATATTTTTCCTTCTCATTTTTTCCATGATGCTCGATGTACGTTTAAGCCGTGTTTTAATAAAGTTTATGGGATTTCTTTGGTACCGGATTTTGAACTCCGTATCCAGAACTTCAAACTTTGTCTTGACGGCCTTAATGGCACACTTATACATCATCATGAGTTCCTTGAACTCGATCATGAAGTTCAGGATTTCTTTGGACTGATCCCACATGGTGCTGAGCAACGCGTCGTCCATGGTCATAAGCTCCGTTGTGAGATCATAAACCTGGGAATCGGCTCCATCTGAATACAGGCTGCCAAAGCTGTCGTTTGTATCTTTGTCCATTGCGCTCTCCTCATGTAAAGGTTTTCATAGGGTGATACCAGTTATAAAGTATTATAGATTCTAAATGTGAACGGAGTATTAACAGCCTGTATTTTTAATGTTCTTTTAATGATGTGATGCTTCGTCATCATACTTCCTGTTAGCCATGGTAACATAGATGTGCCCCAAACAATATGTAAATCGCCGCTCCGCATGCACTGATCCAGTTATGTATCATCCGTATTCCTCCAAGCTGATTTTTTCCCGGGATGTCCTTTGGGGGCCAAGACCATCGCGCCAGATTTTTCCATACTCTTTCATTTTTATTCAAACCATCCTGCTTGTCAATCTGGACCCGGTTTTGCCGGATACACCTTCCGGATTTTTTTAATCTGTTCGGCTTCTCTGGTATAATAATATCCTGAACAATACATGCAGGAGCGATATGGATGCGGGAACTGACAGGCATGCAGGAAAAAATTCTGGATAAAGCGCTGTACCTGATCGGAAAAAATGCCTCCTTCGATATCCCGGTGAGGGCGATTGCAAGGGAGGCTCAGGTAAATGTAAGCGCCATAAACTATTACTTTCGTACCAAGAATGAGATGATGCGGTATGTGAAAGAGTTTTATATCAATAACACCATTGCAGCCTATGCCGCATTGGATGATGAATCCTGCAGCGATGAAGAAAAGGTCATCATCGTTGCCAATGAAATCATGGAGTATACCATCAAATATCCGGGCGTGCTCATCATCCTGAGGGAGGCCATAAAAAATCAAAACACAAACGAACTGGATGCAAGAATAGTCGAAATAACTGACAGTTTAAACAAAAAGCTTTATCATACCCTCGCAAGGGTTTTGAAGACGGATGAACCGGACGCCCAATACGGGAACATGGTTTTTCTCTCCTCCATCATTCATCCGATCATGAACATGGAGATTAACCATTTCAAGGAAAGCATCATACACAGCAAGGAAGAGAGGCTCAAGTATATCGCCTATATCATTGACAGGCTGAAGTCCAAATGAATCGATGCAAAGGTAACCTCAGGGCATTGGGTTTACCTTTTCTTTTGTCCCCTTATTCAAACAATTTGTTTAAAACATGTTGCTTTAAATTATAAGTTCAACTATAATTATGATAGACAAAAAAATAACAAAGTATAGAGCAAAGGGGGCTTCTATATGGCATTTGACAATCTTTTCAGTCCGATTAAAATCAGGGGATTGGAACTGAAAAACCGAATCGTTTTCCCTGCCATGGGAACAAAAATGGCAACGGAAGAAGGCTACGTCACCCAGCAGCTAATCGATTATCATGTAGCAAGAGTAGTGGGCGGATGTGGTCTGAACTTTACGGAAGTCTGCGGTGTTCATGGTCCGTCAAATCCCGTCAAGTTTTTGGCCATACATGACGACAAGTACATACCCGGGCTTAAGGCGCTTGCCGATGCCATCCACGCTGCAGGCGGAAAGGCCGGTGTACAGCTCTGGCAGGGCGGCATGGCAGCCGCCTCCTACCAGCAGGGCGGTATCATCATCCCCAGCGACATTCAGGTACCAGGCACAGACTACGTCATCCCGGGAGCCAGCATCGAAACCATCAAGGAAGTGGTCAAATCCTTCGGAGAAGCAGCAAGGCGTGCTGTTGAAGCGGGTTATGACTGCGTTGAATTCCATGCCGGGCACAACTATTCGCCCCATGCTTTCCTAAGCCCGGCTTTCAATAAACGGACGGACGAGTATGGCGGTTCGCTGGAAAACCGTGCAAGATATCTGCTGGAATGCATCCGGGCAATCAGGGAAAACATTCCCGAGGATATGCCCTTGTTCATGAGGATTGTCGCCCATGACGACTACCTGGAAAACGGGCTGACCATCGAAGAAATGATCGCATTCTGCAAAATGGCAAGGGAAGCAGGCGTTGACGTGCTCAATGTATCCCGTGGCAACTTCTCCACCGCCGCATTGAAATATGAAGTGCCTCCTGTTGATCTGCCGAGGGGATTCAATGTGGCCAACGCAGAAAGAATCAGGAAGGAAACCGGCATGATAACCATCGCCGTTGGACGCATTAACGATCCGGCCCAGGCGGATGAGATCATTGCATCCGGTAAGGCCGACATGGTAGTCATAGGCCGCGCCCAGTTGGCAGATCCCGATTTCTGCAACAAGGCCAGAGAAGGCCGGACAGAGGATATCGTCAAATGCGTGGGCTGCAACCAGGGCTGCTATGACGGGTTCGTGTCGCCCGAAATGCCGCATATAACATGCCTTCGGAATCCCGCCCTGGGAAGAGAAGCCGAATATGCCCTGTCAAAAACCGATAAGCCTAAAAAAGTGCTCATCGCAGGAGGCGGCGTGGCCGGGCTTGAGGCCGCATTGACACTCAAGAGAAGGGGCCATCATCCCATTCTCTGCGAGGCGTCGGATTCCCTGGGTGGCCAGTTCAGGCTGGCCGGCATGGCTCCCCGCAAGGAAGAAATGAAGGATGCAGCCATAGCCATGGGTGAGGCGGCAAAACGTGAAAACGTTGATATCAGGCTGTCCACCCCCGTTACACCTGAGCTGATTGATGAAGTAAAGCCGGACGAAGTGATCCTGGCCATAGGCTCAGAGCCCATCATGCCCAACATTCCCGGTATCGGACTGCCCCATGTCACAAACTCCCATGATATCCTTGCCGGCAGGGCTACAGCCAGCGGCAATGTGGTTGTTGTGGGCGGAGGCCTTGTCGGCCTTGAAGTGGCCGAGCATCTTGCTGAAGGGAATAACAGCATCACTGTCGTAGAAATGCTGGATGAAGTAGCCAAAGACCTTGGATACCTGAGAAAAATCTGTGTGATGGAAAGCCTGTATATGAAAGGCATTAAGACCATAACCGGAGCAAAGTGCGTGGAGATTAAGGAAAACGCTGTTGTCATCGAAAAGGACAACAAGACGGAAGAAATACCCTGTGATGCCGTGGTAATTGCCGTAGGCGCAAAATCGCGCTCTACGGACGAACTGGTTGAGTACTGCAAGGCCCATCATATCCCCTGCCACATTATTGGCGACGCGGTCCGTGCCAGAAGGGCGCTGAACGCAACAGCCGAAGCCGCCGCAGTGGCGAGAGCGGTATAATCCGCCAGGCAGCTAAACCAGAGTCGGCTCCGAACCTTATGAGGAGCCGGCTCTTTTTGTTTTGCACGGCAAAAAGACTGGCAAATAATGTAACTTTATTATATAATATCCCCCAGTATTGTATAAAGAGAACATAAGCGAGGTATGTCATGATGCAAATTATGCGGGCGGACAGGAATGATTTGGAAGAGATTCTGAAGCTTCAGTATCTGGCCTATCAAAGTGAAGCGCAGCTTGTGAATGATTTTAACATACAGCCTCTGACCCAAACCCTGGAAGAACTCATGGATGAGTATGAAAAGGGCGTCATATATAAAGCC
Source organism: Thermoclostridium caenicola (assembly GCF_900142095.1). GTDB lineage: Bacteria > Bacillota > Clostridia > DSM-8532 > DSM-8532 > Thermoclostridium_A > Thermoclostridium_A caenicola. Next base: position 7,305 of record NZ_FQZP01000042.1, read on the forward strand.
GTGGATGACAAGGAGCAAATAATCGGTTCTGTCAGGGGCTATGTACGCGACGGAACCATACATATCGGAAAATTAATGGTTCATCCAAACTTTCAGGGTAGGGGTAGGGGTATCGGAACCAGCTTGCTCAGGCACATTGAAAATGAACATAAAGGTTTAAGAAAAGAGTTGTTCACCAGCGACAGGAGCATACGTAACATAAAACTCTATGAACGCAATGGTTATAAAAGGTTTAAAGAGGAAGCCGTTTCAGAAAATCTGAGATTTGTTTACCTGGAGAAGGCGGCCGAGTAACCTGTTCAGTGAATGGGTGTCTGACGGCATAAGAACCGCTTATAAATTCATTGCTTGGCATATTGCTTTTGCAATTCATCAGGCGTGATGACCAGCGAGCCTCCTCCATGAATAGAAACCGGTCTCAGGTATGTGCCATCGTCCTGTGGGAAGAGCTTGCCGTCGTAAATTCCCAGGATTCGGACAGCAAATGTGAAGCATCCTGGTCCCGATGCTTTTCCCTGAAGCCTTGGTCCCAACCCGGTTGCGGTTTGCACAGTTCAGCCGTACAGCTTATGTTTGATTTCCTCGGCGCTTATGCCGGTATTGAGCAACGACTGGATTTTGTTGGACGCTTTTGCCGGTTCGCCAATGAGGATATATCCGACAAAAAGCCCGTTACGGAATACCAGTTTGGAATAGGCAAATTGCTCCTTGTCTATCTTCTGGTCTATCACGTAAGCCGATTCGGAACCATCCGGCTGGGCGGATCCAGTATCGCCCGCACAAACCACCCTTGTTCCCATGGTGGCGAGCACATAAGGAACATCGGTTATCTCGTATATGGCGTTACCGCCCGCGGCATTGGTTCCCGCAACCTGTCCTTGCTTGCTGGCAACTGCCCATTGCCCAAACCATCTGCCGTTGAGGCTCGCCACATCTCCTGCCGCATAGACATCCCTGACGCTGGTTTCCATTTTTTCATTGACGAGCAAAAAGCGGTTCATGCTGATGCCCGTATTCTGGCATACGGCGACATTAGGCGCAACGCCGACCGATACGATGACGATATCCGCGTCAAGTGACGTACCGTCAGCCATGTTCACTTTCCTGACATGCCCGTTCTGATCCCCTTCAAACCCTTCTACGGAGATCCCGCAAATGACGGATATGCCCAAACTCTGCACCTTGTCCTTAAACAAAGCCGAGCCCTCTTCATCCAGTTGTTTGGGCAACAGCCTCGGCATACCTTCAATCAACGATACGTTAATGCCCAACTCGGAAATCTTGTATGCCGCCTCCAGCCCAAGCAGCCCGCCGCCGATAACGACAGCCCGCCTCGCGCCCTGAAGGCCTTTATTGATCTCAACGATATCCTTCCAGGTCCATATGGTATGAACGCCCGACAACTCCTTGCCTTTAAAAGGCGGCATGATGGGGATGCTGCCGGTAGTAAGCACCAGGCTGTCATAGCCGTACGTTTTGCCATTGACACCGATTGATTTGGCCTCCGTATCGATGGCTTCCACTTTTGAGGATAGCTCGACCCGAATCCTGTTTTTCTCAAACCATTCCCTGTTACTGACTTCAAGCTCGCCGGGAGCCGCGCTCTTTCCGATGTATTCGCACAGGCGGAGCCGATAATACGGCAACCGGTCTTCCGCGCCGAACAGGGTAATTTCCGCTTCCGGATCCTGTGCCCTGGCCGCCTTTGCCGCCGAAAGCCCGGCGGCGCCGCTCCCGACGATCAAAATTCTCCTTTTATTACCTGAAAAGTCATTGCTCATAGCTCATGCCCCCCGTTGAATGTTTGGAATCCTATCCTACTATTTTCAATCTTCTCGGAAATAAACCGTCCATAGTATCATTTTACCACTTTGGAACAGGCTGATTCAAAAAGATACGTTTGTAATGCCGGCAGAACGATTACCTGCGGTAATACGACCGGAAAGTGGTATATATTAATTGCTTTTATACAGCATCATAAGTATCTTCTTGGGAGGGACTTTATGAAAAAGACATTATCCGTTTTGCTGGTGATCTGTTTCCTGTGCACAAGCTTAAACCTTTCGGTATGGGCTAACGCCCAAACATATGAAACATTCACCGTAAAAGATAATGATAAGGTCATCATATTTCCTCTAGACTATCAACCCATAAAATATCCCGGCAGCAGCGGTTTTTATCTGTCATTGCTTCCTTTAAAACCGATAGCCGAATATTTTGGATGCACCTATAGCTATGACGAGAAAACGGGCAACGCGACAGTCATAAACCCAAAATACGATCATACGGTGGTTTTTCCTCCGGACGGCAACAGGATAATCGTCAACGGTGTGGAAATAAAGAACATCATGGGTGAAGATTATTTCTACAGCAAAAGGATCAACGGGAAGCCATACATCCGTTACGATTCCATATCGGAATTCCTGTATCTGAAATCTTGCAAGTGGGAAGACAATGCGCTTGTTATTTATGATGATCCATTGATCGAACTCGATGCGTTCTATAATGACTTCGAACTCATTTTCGAAGAGGGCAAAAGGCCTTACATAGAAGGCTTTGTCTATTCCGACGCATACCATGCCGTTGTGCCTGTAAAGCAAATGCTGGAGTTCCTGGGGTATTCGGTTAACCTCGATATGGACAATAAGATCATGGAAATCCGTTCGGACAAAGGAACCATTAAGATTGAATTCAGAGAAGAATATCGCAGATGGCGCATGAATTTATTGGAATATAAGGATCCTAAATTTTATTATAACGGGAAACTGCAAGACAGAAATACTTCCTATGATTTATTTACCTTCCAACTGTTTAACAGGGGCGGAACGCTCTATACATCCATTTCCAATTTGAGCAATCTATTAAATAATTTTATGGGTCAGAAATACTATACGGCCTACTGGTCCGTAACAACAGGTCAGATCTTTTGGTCTGACGCAGATTACAATCGAATAAAAGATACCGCAAAAAACCCCAGCTTTGCCGACGTGAAAAGAACGGACTGGTATTACAACAGCGTGACAAGGATGGTTAAAGACGGGCTTATCAGCGGTTATTCGGATAATACTTTCAGGCCCATGGAAAACATGACTGTTTCCGAGTTTATCAAAATGCTCGTTGTAGCCCTGGGTTACCATGACCTGCACCCGGTTAAAGGCGATTACTGGGCAAAAAATTACATCAACAAAGCTTTGGAAACAGGCCTGATTCAGAATGGCGAGTTTGACAATTACGACAGACCTATTACCCGGGGCGAAATGGCCAGGTTGATCATCAGGGCCGAAAAGGATGAAACGGCTTTTAATAATTGGGAAAGCTATGTTTCCTCGATAACTGATGATACTGTCCTCACTCCGGAAGAAAGGGAAACGGCAGCCAAGATAATAGCTTCCGGCATCATGACCGGCTTCTCCGACGGAAGCTTTGGCTTCCGCAAAAACGCTACCAGGGCGCAGGCATGCACCATCATGCTCAAGTTCCTGAACAAGGGAGAAAGAACCCCTCCGAAATAATATAGCCATAAGGCAAGGGGACGGTTTTCTAAACTCATGCTTTCAGAAACCCGTCCCTCTTATTTTACCTTTCCCCGCAATTATGGGCCTTATGGCACGTTCCCGAAATCGGGCAATCCCAGGCTTCCTGCCTTGGTTCCGGATGCAAGAAGAAAGTTAAATAAGCTCTGCTCCGAGCGCAAACGCCTCTTCCAGTTTAAGCGGAAATGCCGCTTCGTGATTGGCTTTTTTCTGGGCCGGATCAAAGACGGTCCAGTTGTACCTGCTATAATCATCGACCTGCAGAGTGTTTCCGCAAATCATGATCCTGGTTGGCCCGACGAAACGTTCCAACATTACCTTATAGCCTTCCAGCATGGCCGTGTAGCCCCGGCGTTATTCGTTGCGAGATGCCAAATATCTCCCTGATTGACTGACTTTAATTCTTGACAAATCGACAAAATTTCACAATAGTTGTACTAGGAAAGAACCCGAAAGCGCTGGATGAGCATTGTCTGCATCGGCCATGAAGCAAAAGGAAGAAGGAGTACGATGACGCTTAAGGAACTGGAAATCGGAAAATCGGCAATCATCACAAAAGTCGGCGGAGAGGGCGCTTTACGGCAGCACTTGCTGGACATGGGCGTCATTCCCGGCACGAAGGTCACCCTGCTCAAATACGCACCGATGGGCGATCCAGTTGAAGTGATCATCCATGGCTATGCATTGACACTGCGACTGGACGATGCGGCAAAGATCGAAGTGGAACCGATCACCGAACATGCGGAAAAACCGGACAAAAAACGCCCTGTCGGCAAAACTGTCCATCCCAATCTTGGGGAAGACGGTATATCCCATCCCAAGGGCAGCGGCAACCCCTTGCCGGAAGGGACCACATTGACCTTTGCGCTGGTTGGCAATCAGAACTGTGGGAAGACCACGCTTTTCAACCAGCTTACAGGCGCCAATCAGCACGTCGGCAATTTCCCCGGTGTAACGGTTGACCGGAAAGACGGCGTTATCAGGGGATATCCCAACACGCTGGTCACCGATCTGCCCGGGATTTATTCCATGTCACCATACACCAACGAAGAGATCGTGTCGCGCAATTTCGTCCTGGAAGAAAAGCCGAAGGCCATCATCAACATCGTGGACGCCACCAACATCGAGCGTAACCTGTATCTGACCATGCAATTGCTGGAAATGGATGTACCCATGGTCGTTGCGCTCAATATGATGGACGAAGTGGCGGCAAACGGCGGAACCATCGATATCAACACGATGGAGGCCATGCTGGGTGTTCCCGTAGTCCCCATATCCGCCGCAAAGAACCAGGGAATTGATGAACTTGTCAAACATGCGATCCACGTGGCCTATTACCAGGAAAAGCCTTTGCATCAGGATTACTGCGACGTCAACGACCAGGGCGGCGCCGTTCACCGCTGCCTGCACAGCGTCTACCACCTTATCGAGGATCACGCCCAAAGCGCCGGGCTTCCCATCCGCTTTGCCGCAAGCAAGGTCATTGAGGGCGATCCCCTGGTCCTGTCACAGCTAAAGCTTGACCAGAACGAGCAGGACACCATCGAGCACATCGTGTCGCAGATGGAAAAGGAACGGGGCCTCGACAGGAGCGCTGCGATTGCGGATATGCGTTATGCCTTTATCAGGAAGGTCTGCGACATGTGCGTGACAAAGCCCCAAAAAAGCAGGGAGAGTATTCGCAGCGAGAAGATCGATCGCGTCCTCACGGGCAAATGGACCGCGATCCCCATCTTTATCCTGTTCATGGGAGCCACTTTCTGGCTCACTTTCGACGTGATCGGCGGCACGCTCCAGGGCTGGCTGGAACTCGGGATAGAAACTCTGACAAGCCTGGCCGATCGGGGATTGACCGCAGCCGGCGTGAACGATGTGATTCACGGGCTGGTTATCGACGGTGTTTTTTCAGGCGTTGGAACCGTCCTGAGTTTTCTTCCGATCATTGTGACACTGTTCTTCTTCCTGTCCCTCCTTGAGGACAGCGGCTATGTTGCACGGGTTGCCTTTTTCATGGACAAGCTGCTGCGCAGGATTGGCTTATCGGGCCGAAGCATCGTTCCCATGCTCATCGGTTTTGGCTGTACCGTTCCGGCGGTGATGTCCACGCGCACCCTTCCAAGCGAACGGGACAGGAAAATGACCATCCTGCTCACTCCGTTCATGAGCTGTACGGCCAAGCTGCCCATCTATTCATTTTTCGTTGACGCTTTCTTCCCGGAATACAAGGCCCTCATCATGACCGGTCTATACCTGCTCGGCATTGCCGTTGGCGTCCTTGTCGCCCTGCTGTTTAAAGGCACACTGTTCAAGGGCGAGGCAGTACCGTTCGTCATGGAACTGCCGAACTACCGCATGCCAAGCGCCCGAAACGTGGGGCAACTGCTTTGGGAAAAGACCAAGGACTTTTTGCAGCGGGCCTTCACAATCATCTTTCTGGCAACGGTCCTCATCTGGTTCCTTCAGAGCTTTGATCCGCTTTTCAACCTGGCGGGGGATCAGGAGAACAGCATTCTGGCCATTGTGGCGGGATGGTTTACTCCGATCCTGCAGCCGCTTGGGCTCGGTGACTGGCGAATCAGCGTTTCGCTCATCAGCGGATTCATGGCAAAGGAAAACGTTGTTTCCACCTTCAAGATCCTGTTCGGCGAAGGCGTGTCATCCGTGCTGTCACCTGCTGCCGCAATGTCGCTGTTGGTTTTCTCCCTGCTTTATACCCCCTGCGTTGCGGCCATCGCTTCCATCCGAAGGGAGCTTGGCCGAAGATGGGCCTTCGGCGTCATTGTCTGGCAGTGTTTTGTGGCCTGGTGCGCCGCCTGGATTGTGCATTTGGGCGCTACTTTGGTTTAAGCCGCGTGCAAAGGCTGTCGCCTCAACCCTTCAGCTTTTGGCGTATGCTTTCTATTTTCTTTTCAATATCTTCGGCACCCACTATCTCTGTTACCATGGCGATCAGCCCGGCTCCTCTTGCCTTAATTTCAGAGATGTTGTGCTCCTTGATGCCGCCAATGGCCACAAAGGGTATGGCGACATGCTTTACTGCATAATCCAGGTATTCAAACCCCACCGGATCGCATACATCCTTCTTTGTCTTGGTGGCAAATATCGGCCCAACGCCAATGTAATCCGCTCCCCTGGCGATTGCGTCCTGAGCCTGCTGAGGGGAGTGCGTCGAGACACCGATGATCATTTCTTCCCCTACCAGTTCCCTTACCTTATCCGCCGGCAGGTCATCCTGACCTATATGCACACCGTCAGCCCCGACCATTATGGCCAGATCGACATCGTCGTTGACGATGAACACAGCGCCGGCATCGTATGTAAGCTCCCTTATTTTCACACATTCACGGTATTTATGGAGCATCTTCTTCTCCTTTTCCCGGTATTGGATGATCCTGATGCCTGCGCTGAGCATCGCCTTAACCACTTCAATGTTGCTGCGGCCGAGTGAATACTCCTCGGCTGTGAGGCAATACAGATCGGTATCCAGCTTCTTCTTTTTCATATCTCTGCAATAAATCCTGTATAATGTCTTTTCCAGGTCGCATGCGGCCAACCTATAGTCTTCGTATCGCTTGGCGAATTCGCTCTCGCCTGCACTATCCAGGATCGCCACCAGGGCACCCAGGGCCTTTTGGACTTTTTCAAAATTATCCTTGAGTAGTTTAAGGCCATGTATCATGTCGGCGACATATTCCCGCGATCCAGGAAACACACCGTCACCGGCGGATTGCCGGTATGTCAGGCCATCCGGCAGAGGTTCAACCAGGCTGTTTCTGATATCGGCCTTCAGGCTCCTCAGGCTTTCCGAGACACTGCCGCCGTCACGGCAGAACCCCGCCAGATCTTCCAGCACATTGAGCCCTTCGGATGCCCTCAGGACATTCGCTTGAATGATTTCGTACAGTTCTCGCACCATCTTTCCTCCCGACCATGCACCAAAAATGAAATATCAGCCGCAAACCGGCTTATGGGCCATGGTTCATGATGTAGTCCAGCACGATGTCAGCCTGCTTGGCGGCTGTGACGTTCACCCTTGGGGATATGGGAGGGACATCCCGACCGACTTCCGTGACCAAATCGCCCACCATGAAAAACTTGGGGTGTATTTTCCTGATCTTGATTTCATCGGAGCTTCCCCATCCGGCCAGACCGGAAGCACAAACCACCAGTTTACCGGAAGAGTAGAATTTCTCGGCGAGCAATGTCTTGCCCGCAATGTTGTCAAAAGCCTCAACGATGACGTCACAGTCGCCGAATAGTTCCATAATGTTCCCGGCATCAATCTTTACCTGTAAGGTCTCCAGTTCGAGGTCCGGGTTGATCCGCAGGAGGTTTTGCCTGAGCGCCACCACCTTGGGCATCCCGAGCTGGTCGATAAAGTAAAACTGTCTGTTGAGATTAGCCGGCTCCACAAAGTCAAAGTCTACGATTTTCAATTTCCTGAAACCGCTGCGTACAAGATTGAATGCACAGTTGGAACCAAGCCCGCCGGCTCCGGCAATGCCAATTTTGATCTTTTGCAGTTTTTCCAGCCTTTCACGGCCGATATATCTTTCAAGACCACGCTCAAAATCGTTCATCGCCAAACTCCTTTTCGTTTTGATTTTTCCGGTTAAAGCTCCGTTTCATATGGGGTGCCAGTTCTTGAACACCGGCTGGTAGCCTTTGCTGTAGATCAGGTTCTTGATCTCTTCCACGCTGCGTTCATCGGAGATATCGAACTGAACGCTGCTTTTGCTTTTATGCGAGTATCCGCCGACAGCGGTGGACGAGCCGGCCGACATCCTGGTCACGCCGAGTCCGATCAGGTTGTCCCGCATTTTGGCGCTCTCCCTGGTGGATATGGTTATCCCGGCCCTGGGCATAAAAAGCCGCAGCGCCAATATGGCCTGGACCAGGTTTTTATCGTTTACCTGGCATTTTGGCCTGAAGCAGCCCGCCGAAGGCTTGATTCTTGGGAAGGATACCGCAATCTCGATATCCGGGTAATGATCCTGCAAATAATCGGCATGGAGGCCGGTGAAAAAGGACTCCCGTCGCCATTCATCCAGCCCCAGGAGTGCGCCGATATTGACGGTCCTCATGTTGGCCCGGCAGGCCCTTTCAGGGGCATCAAGCCTGTAACGGTAATTGCGCTTTGGGCCTCCCAAATGCAGTTCAGGATACAGCTTTTCGTTATACACTTCCTGGAACATGGTAAAGCCGTCCACACCTGCTTCGACAAGCTCGGCATATTCCTGCTCGTCAAGCGGATAGACTTCGATGGATATAGACGGAAAGTATCTTTTAAGCACGTTGACGCAGTCTTTGATGTAGGACACCGGGCTGTCTTTCCTCGACTCGCCCGTCAGGATAAGAATGTGCCTGATTCCCGTACACGAGATGGCTTCCGCTTCCTGCGCCACTTCGTCAAGGGTCAGTTTGCCGCGCCTGATATCGTTGGTGACGTTAAATCCGCAGTATACACATCTGTTTGTGCAGTAGTTTGACAAATACAGCGGGGCAAACAGGAAAATAACCTTGCCAAAATTCCGGATAGTCAGTTGCTGCGCCTTGACGGCCATCTGTTCCAGGTGCTTTTCCGCTGTCGGGGACAGCAGCGCCAGGTAATCAAGTTCATTAAGATAATCCTTGTTCAGCGCCCTTTGGACGTCCCCGTCCGTTACCCTTCCAAAAAAGCCGTCAAAGTCAAAATCGTGATACGTTATGTACTTATCGTAAAAACTCATTGGACACACTTCCTTATGTAACAACGGCTCTTAATTGCAAGCCTTGTTGCCCGCCTTCAGGCGTTATCTGACAAGAAGCCTGTCAGCGGTGAGGACGCCTCGGCATACTCTTTGACTGCCCCGGTTCCTGCAAGGTATGCCAGTCTTCCCGCTTTGACAGCAAGGTTGAAGGCTTTTGCCATTTGAACCGGGTCGCCGGCTGTCGCAACCGCCGTATTGACAAGCACCGCCGCAGCGCCAAGCTCCATGGCTTCGGCTGCCTCGGATGGCTTGCCCAATCCGGCGTCAACGATAATGGGCAGATCGATCTCGTTGATCAGTATCTTCACGAGCTCCCTGGTCCTTAGGCCCCTGTTGGTGCCGATTGGAGCTCCAAGCGGCATGACGGCAGCCGCTCCGGCATCTCTGAGCCGCTTGGCTGCCATCAGATCCGGACTCATATACGGCAGCACCACAAAACCCTCTTTGGCAAGCATCTCCGTCGCCTTAATGGTCTCCATATTGTCCGGCAAAAGATACCTATTATCCGTAACAATCTCAATTTTTACCCAGTTGCCGCAGCCTGCCGCTCTGGCAAGCCTGGCGATCCGGACGGCTTCATCCGCGTTTCTTGCGCCCGATGTGTTGGGCATGATAATGCAGTCATCAGGAATATACTGCACGAGATTCTCATCTTTTGATTCAAAATCGATCCTTCTCAGCGCAACGGTTACCACCTGTACTTCGGCACTTTTGACTACCTCGGGGATTATTCTGTTGGATGAAAATTTTCCGGTTCCGATAAAGAGCCTGCTTCTAAGCTCCCTTCCTCCGATAACAAGACTATCCTCCATTTCTGATCAACCTCCTCCTACGAATCTCAGGACTTCAATGCTGTCATTCTCCTTCAGGACGACATCCTTCCATTGCTCTTTCGGAACGATTTCGAAATTCAGCTCAACGATCAGCCTTTCGGGCTCGAGCTGTTTGGAGACCAGAAAATCATACAGGCTGATATTTTCTTCCGCCTCCACTGTCTTTCCGTTCATTTTCAGATTCATGCCATAACCTCCTTATCGAAAAAACATAAATAAAAGGGCCTACCCGCAGGTAAGCCCAAAACATTTCATTTTCAGTTGTTTCCTGGCGCTTCCCTACGGTGGTACTAACCACATCAGGTTCGAAGGGTTAAGACCAAAGGATCTCTCTCAGCCTTGCGGCACCCCTAGCTACCATTTTCATCCAGTATTAAGTTTATATTCATTATACGCCATGGCGACGGATATGTAAAGCAAGATCTTCCGGCGGTGTTTTTTTACCCGGAAACACTGCAAAATTGCATGGCAGCAAGGGAATGAGAACCGTCACATCCATATCTGACTATTCATATATATTTAATTAAAAAATGATTGACAAAACTTTGCCGCCGTGTTATCCTTGAATATATAATTCTTATATGTTTAGTATGATTTATGGAGTGGGGGGATTTGGATGAAGAGGCACCATGGAATTACTGTTACCTGAGCGATAAATCCAGGCATGCGTTCTGTTGACCCAAGGCTGATTTCGTCATTTAACCATTTTTACGTCCCGATGCTTTTGCCGGCCGAAGGGTATGGTTTTGCATCCATGTGCCTGGGTACTTATAACATCGACCTCCGCATCTGAGTCTATATTCCTGGTCCTGAATATCTAATGGTGTTTTCATGCCAAATCCGGCCTGAATTTTGCTTTGCCCCTTTCCAAGGCAAGCGGTTATCTGGTATAACTAAAAGGACATTGTAGCGAAAAGATGGCTGTCCGGCTTCATTGCAACCGTTGTCGAACATTGACCGGTGGTTTGGCCCGACAGACATCCGGGCCGAAGTATTTCAATTTTTATGCAACTGTACGAAAACGGCCTTAAATTATTGACAATGCTGTTCAACACGTTAAAATTATGCTATCATAAACAAAACCTATAGGAATAATATGACAACAGATGGGAGTTATTTAATGAGTACCGGTACTTCTCTCATTCAGATCAGGGGCCTCGGCAAGGTTTTTAAGACCGATGTCGGCGAGGTCAATGTCCTTGAGGACATTAACCTTGACATCATGAAAGGCGAAATTTTTGGGATTATCGGCATGAGCGGCGCCGGCAAGAGTACCTTGGTTCGGTGTCTGAACTTCCTTGAAAGACCCACCAGGGGCACCGTGTACTTTGACAACCAGGATCTTTCCGCTCTCAGCCAGAAGGAGCTTTACAGGATCCGGCAGTCCATCGGGATGATTTTTCAGCAGTTCAACCTGCTCATGCAGCGCAATGTGCTGAAGAATGTCTGCTTCCCCCTGGAAATTGCCGGCGTCAGAAAAAAAGAAGCCGAAGCCCGCGCCTATGAGCTCCTGGAACTGGTAGGCCTGTCCGATAAGGCCAAGGCCTATCCGTCGCAGTTGTCCGGCGGACAGAAACAGCGCGTTGCCATTGCCAGGGCCCTGGCCAACAATCCCAAGGTCATCCTGTGCGATGAAGCAACCAGCGCCCTTGACCCGGCCACCACCAAAGGCGTTCTCGCCCTGCTCAAGGACATCAACAAAAGGCTTGGCATCACCATTGTCATCATCACCCATGAGATGAGCGTGGTGGAAGAGATTTGCCAAAGGGTGGCCATCATCGATAACCGGCGCATTGCAGAGGTTGGCTATGTGCAGGACATTTTCACAAAGCCGACGACCGAAGCAGCACGCCGGCTGGTATTCCCCGAAGGAGGACAGGTGGAGCATTTTACCAGCTCCCGATGTTGTCGCATCGTGTTTGACGGAAGCTCATCCTTTGAGCCCGTTATCGCCAATATGGTGCTGGAATTCAGGCAGCCCGTCAACATCATCTTTGCCGACACCAGGAACATTGACGGAAAAGCTTTTGGACAGATTGTCATTCAGCTTCCTGAGGATAAGCTGGCCGGCGAAAAGATGATGGCTTATCTTCAAAACAGGGGCTTGACGGTAGAGGAGGTAAAGGACTTTGTTTGATCAGGCTACTTTGGAAATGCTCGGAAAAGGGTTCCTGGAGTCTCTGTACATGACGCTGGTATCGTCAGCCCTGGCTTACGTGATAGGCCTGCCCCTTGGCATCATACTGGTGGTTACCGACAAGGACGGCATCAAGCCCTGCGTTGGATTGAACCGCATCCTTGGCGTCATCATCAACCTGCTTCGCTCTGTACCGTTCCTGATTCTGGCCATAACCGTCATTCCCGTAACCCGTTTTATCACGGGAACATCCCTGGGCCCGACCGCAACCATCGTTCCATTGGTGATTGGCGCTTCGCCTTTCATCGCCAGAATGGTGGAGTCTTCGCTCAAGGATGTGGATAAGGGTGTGATTGAAGCGGCCCAGTCCATGGGGGCTTCTCCCTTCGAAATCATCTACAAGGTATTGCTCCCTGAAGCCCGGCCTTCGCTCATCCTTGGTGCGGCCATCTCAGTGACCACCATCCTGGGTTATTCGGCCATGACCGGTTTTGTGGGCGGCGGCGGTCTGGGCGACATCGCTATCCGCTATGGTTACTACAGGTACCAGACAGACATCATGCTCGTTACGGTTGCTCTCCTGGTCATCATCGTTCAGGTACTTCAGGAGATTGGCATGAAGTTAGCCAAGATAGGCGATAAAAGAAAATAGGATAATAGGAGGAAGGTAGAATGAAGAAGATATTATCTCTATTGCTTGCATTAACCCTGGTGATCACCCTTGCCGGCTGCGGCGGCACATCAAAGACCCCCAAGAAGATTGTTGTTGGCGCTACGCCGGTACCTCATGCTGAAATTCTTAAAGTGGCCCAGGAAGTTTTGCTGGAAAAGGGTTATGAACTGGAAATCAAGGAATTTACCGATTATGTCCAGCCCAACCTGTCGCTCCAGAGCGGCGATCTGGACGCCAACTACTTCCAGCATACACCTTATCTCAACGACTTCAATGCTGAACAGAAAACGGATCTTGTGCCCATCGCAAGCATCCATTACGAACCCCTGGGAATCTATCCCGGCAAGACCAAGACCCTGGATGACTTGAAGGATGGCGCGCAGGTGGCCATTCCCAATGACACCACCAACGAAGCCAGGGCGCTGCTGCTCCTGGAAGCCCAGGGCCTGATAAAGGTTGATCCCAATGCCGGTTTGAAGGCTACTATTAGGGACATCGTTGAGAATCCCAAGAACCTGAAGTTCATCGAAATCGAAGCGGCCCAGCTGGTACGTTCCCTGCAGGACGTGGATATCGCCGTCATCAATGGTAACTATGCCATCCAGGGCGGTCTGAACGCCATGACCGATGCTCTGGCCAAGGAAGAGAAGGATTCGGAAGCCGCCGTCACCTATGCCAACATCCTGGTAGTGCGCAGGGGCGACGAGAACAGGGAAGATCTGAAGGCCCTTGCTGAAGCCCTCCAGAGCGAGAAGGTCAAGAAGTTCATCGAGGATACCTATAAGGGCGCCGTTGTTCCGATGTTCTGATGTACATAAAAAGCTCCCGGGAATGAAATCTCCCGGGAGTTTTTTGCCGTTTTGACCGGCTGTTATTTGGGCTTTATAATGATTCATGACCTGGATTTTATCACCTGGCTCGGGGAAAGGCATTCGACTGCTCGCGTGCGATGCGACCACCAACGCCGATAATTCGGGAGCGGTTATTGACTGCCTGTTATCGAATCATTCGCTTAAGATTCATCTCCAGGGGCATTCCATGCTGTCTTTGGACGCTCCTTTTACAACCGGATATGAAGCGACATTCGAAAACGCTTACATTCGTTTTGTTTAAAGGTCAAACAAAGATTCTGTCGAGGCCGAATGCTGCATATACGCCGGGGGCAGGAAAAAGCAAGTTGTATTTGAACGGGAAGAACATTGCAAAGCGTTACTGGCAGCAGCGATAAAGGATTTCAAAAACCAAGGGGACAGCGGATTGGCATTGGAAAATGCGCTGCCCGGCCTCTCTCTCGCCTTGGCGTTGACCAGCTCGATTATCAGGCGCGCATAATGGTCCCCTTCCGGCAGGCCTTTCAGTCAGGCCGTCCATTGAGGGGAATTTCGTTATCCTCGCACCACAGGCATTGGTCCATTGTTCCGTATCTTATCGAACGGTCAGCATCTCTTCCCCGCTCTTGGTATAGGATTTAATCAGCCCATATACCAGACTATCCTCTTCGATGCCCGGTAAATGGAGGATATCGATGACTTCAACCACCATATTGACGCTGGCGTTGTTGATGAGGATCGCGGAATCCTTCAGGGTATAGTCCAGGTTTTTAAACTTGTCCACCTCATCGGAATGGTTGTTGCCCAGCGTATTCATGACATCCTCCTGTCGTACACTCAACACGCTGACACCGATGATATCCCCTTTGGTAATATGTTTCCCTGTAACGCTCTGGGCCCCTATGAGCATCACAATTTTGTCGTAATCCACCTGGGTTGCCCAGGAGCAAATCATGCCGTATTTGTGTCCGTTTTTCTCAAAGCAAACCGCGTTCGCGCCGTAGTTGAATACCCTGTCCTCCATTTTCATAAGCTCCTTCCCGATTGAAATATGACATTGAGGTTGCCGCATACTTAATAATAAACCAAACCTGGTATTTTATTTTCAATAGATATATGCTAAAATTTTAGATCAGTAAAAGAACCGGGATTGGGTAGCTAGGGTTCCGCCTTACAACGTTAAGGGTCCGCGACCGAGGGCTACAGATCCCGCAGCAGCGGGAGGCACCTATTGGCACAAAAGGCCCGCGGGGGAAGGTTCAGCGTGTTTGGTATGCGCTGAGGCTTTTCCGTCGGGCTTTTTTACATTCAGCAGGAGGAACTGTCACCATTTGCGTCCGGCGGATGCGCAAGCCCCCCTATCCATGATTATAACAAAGGAGGCAAGAGAACAATGAGACAATATTCAACCCAAATGGAAGCGGCTAGAAAAGGCATTGTTACGGAAGAACTGAAAGCAGTCGCCCAAAAAGAGCGGATGACCGTAGAGGAGTTGCTGCCGCTCGTTGCATCCGGAAAGGTTGTCATATGCGCCAACAAAAATCATAAATGCCTTGATCCCCAGGGAATTGGATCAATGTTGAAGACCAAGATCAATGTAAATCTTGGCGTGTCAAGGGATTGCAAGGATTATGACCTGGAAATGCAAAAGGTGCATGAAGCGGTGAAACTGGGCGCCCATGCCATCATGGATCTGTCGTCGCACGGAAACACCATTCCTTTCCGCAAAAGACTGATCGCCGAGTGTCCGCTCATGATCGGAACCGTGCCGGTATATGATGCCGTTATCCACTATCAGAGAGACCTGCATACCCTTACCGCGAAAGACTTCATCGATGTCGTAAGGCTGCACGCAGAGGACGGGGTCGACTTTGTCACTTTGCACTGCGGCATCACCCGACAAACAATCGAACAGATAAAAAAGCATAAAAGAAAGCTGAACATCGTTTCCAGGGGCGGCTCGCTTGTATTTGCCTGGATGTGCATGACCGGTGAGGAAAATCCCTTTTATGAGCATTTTGATGAAATCCTCGATATATGCCGTGAATATGATGTGACCATATCGCTGGGAGACGCCTGCCGGCCCGGGTGCCTTGCGGATGCTTCAGACGTATGCCAGATCGAGGAGCTTGTGCGGCTGGGCGAGCTTACTAAACGGGCCTGGAAAAAGGATGTCCAGGTGATGATTGAGGGGCCCGGGCATATGCCCATCGATCAGATTGAAGCCAATATGAAAATCCAGCAGACCATCTGCAGCGGAGCGCCCTTCTATGTATTGGGGCCATTGGTCACAGATATCGCCCCAGGCTATGACCACATCACCGCTGCCATCGGCGGTGCCATTGCCGCTTCAGCCGGTGCGGCCTTCCTGTGCTATGTGACACCTGCAGAGCACCTGGCGCTGCCCAACCTGGACGACGTCAGGCAGGGTATCATTGCCATGAGAATTGCCGCCCACGCCGCAGATATCGCCAAAGGCGTAAAAGGGGCAAGGGAAGCTGATGACAGGATGGCTGAAGCCAGGAGAATGCTCGACTGGGAGACGCAATGGAAGTATGCCATCGACCCGGAAACAGCCAAAAGAATCCGTGATGAAAGGAAGCCCGAGCATGAAGACACCTGCTCCATGTGCGGAAAATTCTGTGCGGTAAGAAGCATGAACAAGGCCCTCGCAGGAGAACTTGTTGATGTTTTGTAAACCGGCTCGGCGCTTTTTGTTTATAAAGGAACCGGGCTCATATTAACCCTTGCCTGGTTCCGTTTATTTTTACGCATTTTTGCCGTGTATTCTACCATACCTTGCCATACGGATAATCATGCTGCGATTTGGACTGGAACTCTTTAAGCTCACATATTTTCATGTCATCATTAAACCTGGCTATTGTTACCCCGTCACATTCGCCGATATTGCCTTCATACTCGTATCTGAAAAACCATTCCACAAATGCGGTTTTATCCACTATGGCTATCTGTTTGATGTCCCAGCGCAATACGGTGCCCTTCCGGTTCCAATCGGCGAACCATCTCTGGACCTGATCAATACCCTGATAAACGGGACCGTGGGACTCAACATAGACAATGTCCTCCGAAAATGTTTCCCGGACGGCATCGATTTTCTTGTCAATCCATGCCTGAAAGTAATTCCTGATGATGTCTTCCAAAAAATAGTGTGTCCCGGCAATCCAATGACTTTTGCCATAATCCCGTACTCTGACAGGTCATCGCCGTCTTTCAGAAAAGCAGACGGCGTAAAGGCTTCCAGTTTTCTTTTTGAAAATGCCTGAAGCGAGGCGGCCAGCACAATTTTGCCCAAAAAGGTTTTGGCATTCAGGGTCTGATTATGATTTGACGCGATGAGATTCATGTCATCCTGATGCATGGCTATCGGGGCACCCAGCCTTTCCGATAATGCGGCTGCATTTTCCGCGTGATCGCCATGGCTTAATCCAAATGTTACCACTTACAGCACAACGTGTCAAGGCATATCATGCCGTCCGGAAATCTCATACATCTGCCCTTTCCTTCTGCTTAAATGCACGCCGCCCACATGGGCGAAGTCAATCTGGATGGTTCATTCTACAAGTGATGTCGTCCGTGTCATATTTCAGGTATGCTGTTTCATCCCGTGCGCGTAAAAAACCGCCTGTTCTGCTGAACAAGCGGTTAATAAAAACGCTATGTGGTCGTACAATTTGCTTTCCTCACTTGGGGCACTTTCCCTGTTGACCTGTGGCAGTGATAACAATCAGATATCGCTTACACCATCCAGGATTGCTTTCAGGGCATCAGCCGAATCTCTCAGCTGTTTTTCTTCTTCAGGCGTGATGGGGAATTCAATGATTCTTTCCACACCATTTGAATTAATCATAGAAGGCAGGCTGATAGCAACATCCTTGATGCCATAAGGACCGTCTATGACGCTTGATACGGTTCTGATGGTATTCTGGTTCTTGATAAGGGTTTCAACCAGCGTGTTCACAGTAACGGCGATTGCATAGTATGTTGCACCCTTGTTCTTGATGATTACTGCGCCGGCCTGCTTGACATCGTCTCTGATCTTTGCCTTGTCCTCATCACCAAACGGCATTTCATGCATCTTGGCATATTCTTCTGCATTCATACCGGCAATATGGGTGGCACTCCACAAAGGAAGCTGGGTATCACCATGCTCGCCAACAATATAGCCGTGAACGTTTCTTACGTCAACATTAAACTTCTGAGCCAATGTAAATCTGAAGCGAGCGCTGTCAAGTGCCGTACCTGAACCGAAGACACGGCCGGTCGGAAGTCCGGACCACTGCTGAATCTTATAGGTAAGGATATCCACAGGGTTCGAAACCACAAGGATAACACCATGAGTGTAATATTTCAAGATGTTTTTGGTGATTTCCTTGGCAATATAAATTGCAATATTAAATGCCGTGAAAAAATTGGTAAATCCATTGCTTACTGGAATAAATTCTATACATCATACCGCCATTTCTATGGCTGACCTATAACCAAACATTCTTCTTGGATATTCATT
>NZ_FQZP01000043.1 GCF_900142095.1 Thermoclostridium caenicola
CTCTACTTTATTTGTTTTGTTTTGTTTCCCTAATAAAGTAGAAATCATATCGTGGTTACTTTTGTCAATTAGCCTCCACGAAATTTACACCACTACTTGAGACTATAACTCCTTGAGCCTAGTAATCCTAAAAAAAATCATGGTTCCAATAAGGCTTTCTGCCCTATTTTCACCATGACTTTTAACATGACTTTTTTATTTTTAACACAACTTTTTTATTCGTAACACGAGTTTTTTTGGGTTATACAATTATCACTTAAGTTTTTTAGGTTTATATGCCTACTTCCATATCCGCTTCAATTTTATAAACTCCTGTATATACCCCCAAAAAGATACTGGTGACATGATAATCTGATAAAATAGTACAAATATAATAAAACCTACTTTATTCTTTCTTATCTTTAAATCTAACTTTTTGAAAACATTTTTTTGGTATTCATATAAAATCCAGTAACTAATAAGCGTAAGCGGTACTACAAATAATGTCATAGGCCCAACGATGTAGTAATATCCAAAAAATGCCCCAATAAGCCCTGGCAGCCAACACAGGGTGTATACAGCATCTAAATAATGAAGCAGTAAATCTATAGTAGTTAGATATTTTACATATAATTGCGGCTGCTGCCACGGCTTCATAGCCTTTAAGGCTTCTATCATTCCTCTTGCCCACCTGGACCTTTGTTTGCAAAAATGAGACATGGAAGTAGGAACCTCAGTAAAAGCCACAGCATAAGGCTCAAAATAGATTTTCCAGTTGTTCAACATTAATCTCCATGAAAGTACAATATCTTCCCCTATAGCATCGGGCCAACCACCTACTTTTCTTATCCGTTCAGTTTTATAGATACTATATGCTCCTTGAGCCACCAAAGTGCCTTGATATAAACCCTGCATCCTTTTTATAGAGGCTATTCCAAGAAAATAATCCCACTCCTGAATTCTTGCGAGAAGATTATCCCTGCTGTTTTTTACCAAAACAGCACCTGCTACAGCACAAACATCAGAAGGTGCTGATTCGATTCTTGCAACAAGATACCTTACTGCAGACTTGTGGAGTAAAGTATCAGCGTCTAAAGTAATCATTAAATCAGTACAAATATGCTGTAGGCCCTTATTTAGAGCATTAAACTTACCCGGTTTTTCTTCTTTTAATACTACTAAATCTAAATTTAGCCTCATAGCAGCATCCAACGCTTTTTCTGCCGTTCTATCCGTAGAACCATTGTCAACTAGTAATACATGTATTTTTCCATCATAGTCTTGTTTCGCAATGTATTTTCGATTTTATCTGCTTCGTTTCTCGCTGCAATAAGTATAGTTATATCATTGTCAGGTCTTTCGTTTTTGAAAGGAGGTTGTCTGTCAAGCAGTAAACTTATAACCATAAATATATTTAAATACCCAGGTATATACGCTAAACCAGTTATAATAAAAATTGAAATCGGCAAACTTACTAAATCTGCTAAATCTAAAACCCAAGGTATTGACAAATATATACTAAAACTCATCCATAGAAATGCTGCTATATGACCCACTATAAATTTATTTTTAACAGGTATGTATTTTTTAAATCTTCGATTTATACTTATTTGCTGGTTATTCAAAGGCAAATTTGTATTCATTTTTTGCCCCAAAAATAATACACCTCCAAACTTCAAACATTTTTTATATAATTCTCCATATTACGTCAAAAATCCTTCTTTAACCCATTTTTTTGTCTATCATATTTATATTTGAAACAAATTCCTCTCTGTCCACATCCCCTAATTCCTTATTCATTGTGTCGTAAGCCTTCAAACATGCAGATTCCAGTCGTATATATTTATTAATTGTTGACTCTAAGATTATGCTCATTTAATTTGCTCTGGATTATAGATAATACTTCATTAAAATTCACATCCGCTGTATTTAGCGATATAGCAATAGGGGGATAATTAAATTTCAAGTTTGCTTTTATTACTTTTTGCTTTGCGGAAGAAATTCTGTGCAATAATTTATCTATATCATAAACAGTAATTGCTATAAGTCTTTGTGAGAAAACTCTTATAACAGAAACAGATTCAATTTCATTCCAAGCAATAAATCCTACACTACATGCAGATGACATATCAGTGATGCCATCTTCTGTAATCACCAATAATGGTTTTGGATTTAATGCTCTTTTAACAGAATATATCTCACAAGGAACAAAAAAACCCATTCCTATTATTCCGATTATTATATAAACTATATTCTTGTGAATTGTTCCAAATGCTAAAACAAAGACGCATGCGAGCAACATAACAATTCCTAATATTATCAAGCCTATTGATTTAACCTTGCTTTGTTTAATGATAATCTCATTCATTTATTCATCCCTCCCAAATTATTAAACCATATTCACAATATCAAACAAATGTGTTTTTTCAATTATATCATATGTATTTTAATAAATCATCCAAATATTACAATTCTTATAAACCCATATCCTCCAGCACTCTTTTAACCTCCTCCATCACCTGCTTCCTATACCTGTTCCCTACTCCAATCATATCCACAATTGTATAAACCCCAAAGTCTTTTTTTTCCTCCTTCAACTTCCTGATTGCCCACTGTATCCGTCTTTTGTGCAAATCTACAGGTGTCTCTATAACGGAATTAATAAATGTCTTGGTAAATGGTAATTTATCCAGTTAAAGGTCAATGTTCTTGAGTCCTGACCTTGTTTTAATTAACCGCAGACTTATTCTCTGCGGCTTTTCATCACTTTCCAATATCTTTTGAACAGTTTGCCTTACACATTTAAGAATTTCTTCATCCCTTGCCTCCCAATCAACGTGACTGTAAGCCTGCTACTGCCCCTTACCCCTTTCACCTTGTTCCTTTGTAACTGTTTCCATATACTCAAACCCACAGGAACAGGAGAAAAATCCATTCACATTTTTATTTCTGCGGCGGTACTTTATCAACAGGTTTTCCACTACAGGCTCAAGTAAGTGGTCGTCGGCAGGATTTAGGCAAACCCAGGGTCCTTCTCCGAAAGGTCTGTTATTTAACTCTTTTATAAAAAGTTCATCTGCTCCTATACCTAAAAACCTTGCCAATACCAGACAATAACTTTATTTTTACTTTAATAGAACTTTCCATGTAGTAAAAATATTTTTTGTTTCTAAATTTTTATCTACATGAGTTTTAGAAACAGAAAAAATAGGGTATGTTCTATAGGAAATGCAAATAAATTCCTTACATGAACTCCCTACAATTACCAATCATCTTATACCTTAAACCCATATCAAATCTCGTATTTCCAATGCTTCCCCTTGTTCCTTTCACCTTTCAATATCACAACTTTATTTTTATTATAAAAGAACTTTAACATCCGTAAAAATACCTTTTCTTTTTCTAAAATTTCTTCTTCATCATTTCTGAAACAGAAAAAATACGTCAAGTTCTTATAAAAAGTAAATAATGTCCTTATCCCTTTATCCTTTTATCCACATCTTCCTAATATTTTTTATACTTTATCCCCATTCTTGCATCAAGAAATGTGGATAAAATCTTAATATAAGGACTTTATTTTCATTTTGATAGAACTTTACCGTTTATGAAACAACTGTCCAGTTTCTGTAATTTATATCCTTAATCCTATTGCTGTGCCCCCTTATAACCTTTCAATGGCATGACTTTATATTTCAGAACTAACTTACTAATAGAACCGACTTTATTATTACAGAACTTACTTTATTATCACAGAGTCAACTTTATTATTTCTAAAACATTTTCCTTATTCCTTTTCCCTAAAATTCCTTGTCACTAACTATGTATATTTAAAATAAACTCCGCTCCAAACCGAAATCCCTCAAACCCTTATCCCTTCTCGCCTTAACCCTATCCTCCTAATCTCTTCCAGATAATAAAGTCGGTTCAAAAATTCCATATTTTCATTCCATTTAATAACATTTCTTCCTTAATTCTTGTAGTAATTTTTAAAATAAAGTCGGTTCTAAATAGGGGTAAGGTGCAAGATGAACAGGGTAAAGTTTCAAGGGTTAAGGGATAAGAGTTCATTTCACTTTTCCATTGCTTTATCAATATTATCTTCAATATAGTCTTCAATCCCTTTAAAATCAATACTTCTAACCTTATCTAATACTTCTTAACCATAATAACCTTATTCCTTACACCTTAACCCTTTCACCTGTTAAAATGCAAACCCCGCAGCAAATGAAGATTGCTCCTGCATCTGCTACGGGATTTTGGAACGAACTTTATTTTTATAGAGCGAACTTTATTTTAATGGAGTGAACTTTATTTGAATTATACACATGAGTATAAAACAGCATCAATCTCACTCCACCGTCACGCTCTTGGCCAGGTTCCTGGGCTTATCCACATCGTTGCCCTTCATGACCGACACATAGTAGGCAAAAAGCTGGAGGGGCGTAACGGCCACAATGGGCGCCAACAGCGGATCGATGTTTGGGATGGTGATGACCGCATCGGCCGCCTTTTCCGCTTCGTCTAAATGCTTTTCCGCGGCGATGGCCAGCACTACGGCTCCCCGGGCCTTCACCTCCCGGATATTGCTTACCATCTTCTCAAAGAGCGCGTCTTGGGTCATGGGACAGATCACCAGGGTACCGTCCTCAATCAGGGCAATGGTGCCGTGCTTCAGCTCCCCTCCCGCATAGGCCTCCGAATGGATATAGGAGATCTCCTTCAGCTTGAGGGAGCCTTCCATGGACAGGGCATAGTCCAGGTTACGACCGATAAAGAAGATGCTTCTGGCATTGTAATGCCCTGCGGCAAAGCGCTGGATGGCTTCCTTATCCTGTAATACCGTCTCCATATGATCAGGGATCTGCATGAGCTGGTCTATATAATACCTGATGGTTTCATCATCCACCGTTCCCCTGATCTGGGCAAATTTCAGCGCCAGAAGATACAGGACGGCAAGCTGCGTGTTATAGGCTTTTGTGGATGCCACGGCGATTTCAGGCCCGGCCCACGTATAGAGCACATCGTCGGATTCCCTGGCAATGGAGCTTCCCACCACATTGACGATGGATACGGTATGGGAGCCTTTCTTTTTGGCTTCACGGAGAGCCATCAGCGTGTCCAGCGTCTCCCCTGACTGGCTGATGACGATGGTGATTTGCTTCTCGTTCACCATGGGATCACGGTACCTGAACTCGGATGCCACATCCACGTCCACAGGAATCCGTGCCAGCTTCTCTATGGCGTATTTGCCCACCATTCCGGCATGGTATGCCGTTCCGCAGGCAATAATATTAATCTTTTCACAGGATTTGACCATTTCATCGGTCAGTTTGAAATGCTCAAACTGGATTTGGCCATCCCTGACGCGCGGACTGATGGTAGCCTTGAGCACGGCCGGCTCCTCGCAGATCTCCTTCATCATGAAATGCTCATAGCCACCCTTTTCGGCGGAAGCCACATCCCAGTCCACATGGAAAGGCTCCCGCTCAACGATTTCACCCAATAGGTTGTAGATCTCAACTTTCCCGGCGGTAATGCGCGCGACTTCCCTGTCTTCGAGGATCTTCACATCGCGTGTATGCTCCAGTATCGCCGGGATATCCGAGGCGATGAAGTTCTCGCCCTCCCCAAGACCTACAATGAGCGGGCTGTCCTTCCTGGCCGCCACGAATTCATCCGGGCAGTCGGTACAGATAACCCCCAGGGCATAAGCGCCCTCAATGTCATTCAACGTGTTCATGACGGCTTTGACGAGATCGCCCTTGTAATTGTAATCGATGAGGTTAGCCAACACTTCGGTGTCGGTGTCCGACTGAAAATGGTAGCCCTTGGAAATGAGAAATTCCTTAAGCTTCATGAAGTTTTCGATGATACCGTTATGTACCACGGCAATTTTTCCGCTGGAACTGATATGAGGATGGGAGTTGACATCATTGGGCTCACCATGTGTCGCCCACCGGGTATGCCCGATACCCAGGTTTCCCCTCAGGTCGGTGGTACCCAGCTTGCTCTCAAGGGTTGCCAATCTTCCCTTCGTCTTGACCATTTTGATGACGCCATCATGGAGTATGGCGACTCCTGCAGAGTCGTAACCCCGGTACTCCAGTTTCTTAAGGCCGTTCATAAGGATGGGTGTTGCCTCTTTGCTTCCGATATAGCCAACTATTCCGCACATGGAAATGCTCCTTTCATTATTTCTGATAGATTTTGGGACAGGTTCAAAAAACAGGCTGCCTTATAACACACGGAAAGCACCATTCAATAAGCCTGCTTTCCTTGCCCGCAAGCAAATACACCTATTCCTGTCATATCAATAAACGGGAACAGGACTCAAAGACATGGTTTTCAAACCTGAGAGTCCTTTTTCAGAAATGCATGAAAGGCCAATCCGACACATTCTGTCCCTGCCGTCGCCGGCAGGTTTTGTAGTGTCTTATCGATGATGGCGCACCGGAAGGTTTCCGCCGAAACTTTCGATAACCTCCTTCTCCTCGTCAACAAGGGGCAATGGTTAAAAGCCCTGCTACCCTTGTTCTGGCGCTTATTGCACTGTCCTAAAAACGCTGCCCTCCTTTCCGACAGATCGCTTTCAGCATTTCTTATACCATTGTATGATAATTGGGTTGTCCATTGCAAGTGTTAAGCCATCGTTTCCCAATGAATCATGCCAATTTCTCTTCTCTTCCTCATTCTTTTTTTCGTGCATTGACAAGCTCAGGTCCTGGATATAATCCCTTACAGTTGCTCGGTGAAAAAAATGGGTAAAGTCTGGCGAAAAAACATTGGGAAGGCCTGAATATGGCTGAAACTTGAGTACGAAAAAGGCAGATGACCATACATGATCCTCTGCCATTTTGCTATTTCTGTTGTTATCCCAGCCGCTCTTCAATGATCCTGACCAGTTCCTCCGCCTTTTGGGTAATGTAGTCCTGGTCCTTGCCTTCGATCATAACCCTGACCAGTGGCTCGGTTCCCGACGGGCGGATCAGCACCCGGCCCTCGCCCTTGAAGGCCTCTTCCAGCCGGCTGCAATGCTCCGCAATGACGGGATCGTCCCTGTAGCTGTATTTCTTGGCATTGCTGACCCTGGCGTTCCTCAGAACCTGCGGATAATCCTTCATGATGGCGTTCAGCTCCGACAGGCTCTTGCCCGATTCCTTGAGCACGGAAAGCAGCATGATGGCTGTCAGCAGACCATCTCCCGTGGTGTTGTACCTGCTCATGATCACATGCCCCGACTGCTCGCCTCCGAGAACGAAGCCGCCTTCCAGCATCTTCTCCAAAACATAGCGGTCGCCTACAGGCGCCTTGACGATGTTCAGCCCGTTATTCCTGGCCATCTCGTCAAAGCCCATGTTACTCATGACGGTGGCCACGATGGTATCATGGGCCAGCATCCCTTTCTTCTTCATATCCAGGCCGATGATGGCCATCATATGATCGCCGTCCACCAGCCGTCCAGTTTCATCCACGGCCAGAACCCGGTCCGCATCGCCGTCAAAGGCCAGGCCCAGGTGGCACTTGTTCTCCACGGTGAACTTCTTCAGCATGTCCAGATGGGTTGAGCCGCAATCCTTGTTGATGTTCATACCGTCGGGCGTGTTGTTGATCACAAGCGTTTCAGCGCCCAGCCTGCTGATGGCCATGGGGGACGTGACGCTTGCGGCGCCGTTGGCGCAATCCAGGGCGATTTTCAGCCCCGACAGGTCTGTCTGTATGGTCTGAACGGCATAGCTGACATAATCTTCAACGGCCGTTTTCAGGATATGTACCGACCCTACCTGATCGCCGACAGGATTGGGGATCTCCTCGGCCTGATCCAGGATGATGCGTTCGATCCTTTCCTCGGTCTCATCCGGCAGCTTGTAGCCTTCCGAGTTGAAGAACTTGATGCCGTTGAACTCGGCCGGGTTGTGGGAGGCCGAAATGACGATACCCGCGTCAAAGCCGTGTTTTTTCACCAGGCAGGCCACCGCAGGGGTAGGAATGACGCCTGCAAGATAGGCCTGGGCCCCGGCAGAGCAAATGCCTGCCACAAGGGCGCTCTCCAGCATGTCGCCGGAGCGCCGGGTGTCTTTTCCCACCAGGATTCTGGGTTTATGCGCCTTCTCCCCTGAAAGGACGTAGGCGCCGGCCTTTCCCAGCTTGAAGGCCAGTTCACAGGTTAATTCGGTATTGGCGACTCCCCTGACACCATCGGTTCCAAACAGCCTTCCCATAGCGTTTTCCTCCACATATTAGTAAAAGCACATTTATTATACATTTAATAAACTTTATCCGGCAAGCCTCGGAAATATCCCATTTCTGCCGAAAAGCATCAGTCTGCAAACAGCAACCTGTAACGCCGTTGTATTTATTACCCGGAACACTGGGCAAAGCCATTCCTTAAGCGTGTTTTCCAGCAGGAATCTGTTTTGTGTCATGTTCGCTGAACAGCTTATGGCTCAAATCATCCATAACCGCCTCGGCAACGTTCTTGCAGCTGTCCGTTATGCGTTCGATATAATGGATCAGCTCAAGGAAGTTGATGGCTGCGGCCGGTTTGCACTCTCCCTTGTTCAGCCGTTCGATATGTCTTTCCCTGAGGGTCCTTTCCCGTTCGTCAAACCGAGCTTCCAGTCTGAGCACATTTTTTGCCGCCTCAATATCTCCGTCCTCAAGGGCTTTGCGCATATCCGCCGTAATCTGCTCAATATCCAGGAAAGCCTCGTTGATTTCGCCGATGGCCGCTTCGGAGAAGGCAATCCTGGCGTTGATCATATTCTGGGCTATCTCACTGATATCCTTGCAGTTATCACCCATTTTTTCGATATCATGGGCAATGCGCATTAGCCCCGTCAGGCGCACGGACTGTCCAGGTGTAAGGCTGTGTGTCAGGATCTTGGAAAGGAAGTCCACCACTTCCCGTCTCAGCATGTCCACGATATCTTCCAGTCTCGAGGTCTCTTCCACAGCTGTTAAATCCGAAGCAACAATGGATTGCCTGGCACTTCTGACCATGCCCTGCACAAACTTGCTCATCTGCTTGAGCTCGTTAACCGCCAGGTTCATGGCGATGGACGGCGTGCCGAACACCTTGGGATCAATATTGGCAAGGGAAGTTTCCACCATGAGTTCTTCGCCCCTGAATATCCGGCATACCACTTTCTCCAGCACGGATATCAGCGGAAGCATGATGATGGTGTTCACCACATTGA
The DNA here is from genome assembly GCF_900142095.1 of Thermoclostridium caenicola. Lineage (GTDB taxonomy): Bacteria > Bacillota > Clostridia > DSM-8532 > DSM-8532 > Thermoclostridium_A > Thermoclostridium_A caenicola. Next base: position 9,177 of record NZ_FQZP01000043.1, read on the forward strand.
AGAAGGTATGGAAATTGGCAATAGCCACATCCATGTTGTCTGCGGCAACACTTCCCATGAATTGCCCTACGACCCAGGCAGCCTGGGGAACAAAGAAGATAAATAGAATGGAGCCAATCAAATTGAACAGCACATGGACCAGCGCCGCACGCTTGGCGTTAAGGCTAGCACCGATGGAGGCCAACACAGCAGTGATCGTCGTTCCGATATTGCTCCCCAATACAAGGGGTATGGCCGCTGTCAGGGAAATCAGGGGCAACCCGTCGGGTGTTGCGGCAAGGGCCAGCTTCTGGATAACCGCAATCACCGCGCTGCTGCTCTGGACAATTGCTGTGACAACGGTACCAATGATGACGCCCAAAACCCTGTTATTGCTGACACTGGCCATTAAATTCTGAATTTCAACGCTTCCGGCCAATGGTTTCATGGCGTCGCTCATGATGTTAAGGCCCACAAACAGCATGCCGAATCCGAAGAAGATTTGCCCGATGAACTTGATGCGCTGATTTTTCGAGAAGAAAAAGACGATAAAACCAATTGCAAGAATGTGAAACGCGAACTCGTTGAGTTTGATGGAAACCAGCCAGGCTGTGATGGTTGTACCGATGTTGGCACCAAAGATAACCCCGATGGCCTGGCGCAGGCTCATGAGGCCGGCGCTGACGAATCCGACCACCATGACGGTTGTGGCGCTGCTGCTCTGGATGACGGTGGTTACGATCATGCCCACCAGAATGCCGATGAGTGGATTTTTGGTCAGTATCTTCAGAATGTGGCGCATTTTCTCGCCTGCTGCCTTTTGAAGACCTTCACCCATGAAATTCATGCCGAAAATGAAGAGGGCCAGTCCGCCCAAAAGGCTTGGCAATGCGTCCAAGATGATTCTCCACATAAAGAATTCCCCCGGTTAAAACTAAGATTGATACAACGCATAAAAGTGCTGATAGTGGTATAGCTGTTGCTGCGTCTTGGATCAAAAAGCCATTAGCATTTTAGCATAAAACCCTTACCAATGCTATATAAAATGAGCCGCCATCTGCATGTAATTGTTGGCCGTATATATAACATTACCTTTAATTAGCAGTTTTATCCGATTCTTATGGAATAAAGCCAGTTCCCGCTGGGAATGGCCTTGTGCCAATCCTCGCTGGCATACCCTACATTCTTATGTAAAGCAAAAGACGTCCGGCAGTAAATGTCAGACGTCCTTTACGTGATAGAAGCTCTATGTTATTGGGACCATGAAGCCCGAAATCTAAAAGATTTCATCCATCAGCAGATCCATCAGGTCATCCACATCCATTCCGGTCAGATCATCGATGGCATTTACAAGCTTCTTGTTGCTTTTGATGTTCTTTGCCAGGTTTTTAAGGACGGTTTCGGCGATGTCCTCGAGTTCTGCCGGATCATCCATCAGGTCTTCAATATCCACGGTATTCTTTGTGTTGATTTTGCCGATTGAGGCCTTGCGGCTGATTTCTGAATCCAGGGAAAGCACGACGGTCTCACCGGAATCCTCTATTTCCATGGCAATACTGATGCCCCTGATATTGCTTGAGAGCAGCCCAAAGTCGATGGTCACGTCAAGCTCCGGTATATCGTCTGCATAATATTTGAAACTCCTGGACAGGTATCTGAAACTATCCTTCATCTCTCTGACGATGTACATATAGGCAATTTCGAAATCGTCATCATCCTGGAGGTATTCCAGCACATATTCCAGATCTTCCTCGTCAAAGAGAAGTTCAAACTCATGCTTGTCCTTCAGGATTTTTTCGATGGCGTTTTTGGCATTCTTCCTGAGGGACTTCATCAACACTTCGTCATCAGCCGCTACCTCAAAGATTTCCGCAAAGATATCCAAAAGCCTGTCGCCGTCCAGTGTCAGCATCACTTTGCCCGGGGAGCCCTTGATATCATCATCCAGGACTTCCGCAATGGCTTTCGCATACTTGCCCCTGTCATACTGGACGTCTGCTTCCCTGAGGTACTTGAGCAGTACCTGAATCTCGGATATGTACGCCCGCACTTGCTTGTCCAGCCTGTAGGTAAAAGTCTTGTCATAAAGCTTGGGCAGTGCGAAATAGACCTCTTTTTCGCCCAATCCCGCCGTGATTTCAGCCACGGTTTTCTTGTCATAGGAAAGGGTTCCGGTTACTTCCGCGAGCATCTTGTCCAGATTTACGGCAGTTTTCAGACTGGCGCCGGCCTGGTTGATAAGTTTCAGGTCATCGTCATCGCCCTTGTAGTTGACCGAAAGGGTACTTGTGACCGTAAAAGCATCCATCTTGCCGAGGCGATCCAAGCCCTTAAGCAGTCTCATGGCCGGATTGGCGGAGACGGCAATGGCTTTGATGACAATGGCCAAAAAAACAATGGCAGCAACAACAGCGATGATTCTGGCTTTGGAAAAAGACTTTCCGGCCGGTTTGGGTGATTCGGGCTCCACCGCGTTGTCAAGCGGCGCACCGCAATTGCTGCAGAATGCGTTAGTATCCTGGTTTTCATGTTGGCAACCCGCACATTTTTTCATCGAAGCACCTCCATAGATGTATGGTAATTGGGGGATCGGTCTTATAATCAATATTTTACGCCAAGTTTCCAGATGTTAAAGTCTTGACAAATTTAAATAAATGGAATATGGAAAAGGCCGGGTATACGGTCCGGCTCCCGGCTGGGAACCGATGAACCGTTCCGGCCTTCCTGTTGGGATGCGTGTGAATGGTATCGGAACTTAATCACCCATATCCATGATCACTTCATCGATGGGCGCTCCGGGCGGAACCATCGGATACACCTTGAGATCCCGGTCTATCTCACAATTGATCACCACAGGACGGTTTTGGGCCATGGCTTTTCTAATGGTCTCTTCCACATCTTCTTTCCTTGTTAGGTTGTAGCCCACCGCACCGAAGGCCTCGGCCAGCTTGACGAAGTCGGTACACCTGTCCAGGGTGGTCTGTGAATAACGGGAATCATAGAACAGGTTCTGCCACTGACGCACCATACCCAGGGCATGGTTGTTCATGATGACCTCGATGATGGGCAGGTTGTATTCCACCGCGGTAGCCAGCTCATTCATATTCATCCTGAAGCTGCCGTCACCGGCGATATTGAATACACGCTTGCCGGGCGCACCCACCTGGGCACCGATGGACGCGCCAAGGCCAAAGCCCATGGTACCCAGACCACCGGAGGAAACAAAGGTCCTGGGCCTGGTGAACTTGTAATACTGGGCCGTCCAGATCTGGTGCTGGCCAACTTCGGTGGCCACAATGGCGTCGCCTCCCGTCAGTTCATAGATCTTTTCCAGGATGTACTGGGGGGTGAGCATGTCTTTGCCGTTGCTGCCGCTGAGAGGATATTTCGTCTTCATGTCCTGGATGTAGTCCATCCATTCCCTTCTTTCAACCCTCTCCAGCCGCTTGTTCAGTTCGCGCAGCACCTCACGCACATCACCGATGATGAACCTGCTGGTGCGGACGTTTTTGTTGACCTCAGCCTCGTCAATATCAATATGGAGAATCCGGGCATGAGGCGCAAAGCGCTCCACTTTGCTCACCACGCGATCACTGAACCGTGCGCCTATGGCGATAAGCAGATCGCACTGGGTGGCAGCCATGTTGGAAGTCTTGGTTCCATGCATGCCTATCATGCCGGTATAGTTGGGATGGGTTGCCGGGAAGCCGCCCATCCCCATCAGGCTGAGGGTCACAGGCGCATTGATCTTTTCGGCAAATTCCAGAAGCTCCTGGGCCGCGTCGGAGGCTATCACGCCGCCGCCTGCATAGATCAGGGGCTTGGAACTGCTCCTGATCAGGTCGATGGCATGAGCCAGCGCCTTTTCGGATATGTATTCCGTCCTCCTGGGAATCTCCCGCTTCGGAGCAGGCGTATACTCCGCCTTTTGGGCGGTGATATCCTTGGGTATGTCGATCAGCACGGGCCCCGGCCTTCCCTCCTGGGCGATGTAGAAGGCGCGCCTGACGATATCGGCCAGGTCGTTGACATCCTTGACAATGAAATTATGCTTGGTGATGGGCATGGTAATGCCCGTGATATCCACTTCCTGGAAGCTGTCCTTGCCAAGGAGGTTCAGGGGCACATTGCCTGTGATGGCCACCACCGGCACCGAGTCCATGTAGGCGGTGGCGATTCCGGTCACCAGGTTGGTTGCCCCGGGCCCGGATGTGGCCAGGCATACGCCCACCTTCCCCGTCACGCGGGCATAGCCGTCGGCCGCATGGGCCGCGCCCTGTTCGTGGGACGTGAGGTAATGCCTGATCCTGTCCCGGTACTTGTACAAGGAGTCATAAATATTCAAAACCGCTCCTCCGGGGAATCCGAAGATGGTATCCACACCTTGTTCCAGTAAACATTCCAGCAGTATGTCAGCACCCGTCAATTGCATGATAACACCTCATTCCAACTCAATTGTCATCCTCCGTCCGGAAGGCAGCCAGAAGCGTTGATTTCTGATAGCGCTTCCCTATTTATACTTCAGAACCGCTCCCTCATCGGCAGAGGAGACCATCCTGGCATAACGGGCCAGATAGCCGCCCTGTACCTTCGGAGGCGGGCATACCCAGTTCTTGCGCCTTTCGGCCAGGACTTCCTCCGAAACCTTCAGGGTGATGGTGTATCGGTTCATATCTATAGCGATGATATCCCCATTCTGGACCAGCGCAATGGGACCGCCCTCCGCCGCTTCGGGAGAGACGTGCCCGATACTGGCACCCCGGGTGGCGCCGCTGAACCGTCCGTCGGTGATCAGGGCCACGTCGGCATCCAGGCCCATGCCTGCCAGCGCTGATGTGGGCATGAGCATTTCCCTCATACCGGGGCCTCCCTTGGGTCCTTCATAACGGATGACCACAACCTCACCCTTTTTGATGGTCCCCGAGAGGATGGCCCTGATACAATCGTCCTCCGAGTCAAATACCCGGGCGGGGCCTTCATGGACCAGCATGTTCTCCGCCACGGCGCTGCGCTTCACCACGCAGCCGTTGGGAGCGATATTGCCTTTCAGGACAGCGATGCCACCTGTGGAGCTGTATGGATTTTCTATGGATCTGATGACCTCGGGGTTCCTGTTCTGAACGCCGTCCAGATTTTCTCCAACGGTCTTTCCGGTAACGGTCATGAGGTTCAGGTTGATCAGGTTCTTTTTGGACAGTTCCTTCATCACCGCGCAAACGCCGCCTGCAGCATGGAGATCCTCCACAAAGTGCCGGCCGGCCGGAGCCAGCTTGCAAAGATTCGGCGTTCTCTCACTGATCGCGTTGGCCATCTCCAGGTTGAAGGTAACGCCTGCCTCATAGGCGATGGCCGGAAGATGGAGCATGCTGTTGGTGCTGCATCCAAGCGCCATGTCCACGGCCAGAGCATTTGCGAAAGCCTCCGGGGTCAGGATATCCCTCGGCTTGATATCTGCCTTCACAAGCTCCATGATCTGGAACCCGGTCATCTTGGCCAGGCGAACCCGCTCAGCCATGACAGCCGGGATGGTGCCGTTTCCGGGCAAAGCCATGCCCAATGCTTCGGTCAGACAGTTCATGCTGTTGGCGGTAAACATGCCTGAGCAGGAACCGCAGCTGGGACAGGCGCTGTTCTCATACTCGGCGAGTTCTTCTTCGGTCATCTTTCCGGCGCTGACGGCGCCCACCGCCTCGAACATGTCGGTCAGGCTGATGCCCGTTTGCCCTGCCCTTCCGGCCAGCATGGGACCTCCGCTGACCACGATGGCCGGGATATTAAGCCTGGCCGCCGCCATCAGCATGCCCGGCACGATCTTGTCACAGTTGGGTATCAGCACAAGCCCGTCAAATCCATGGGCCATGACCATGGATTCGATGGAATCGGCGATGAGTTCACGGGAAGCCAGCGAATAATGCATGCCGGCATGTCCCATGGCGATTCCGTCACAAACACCGATGGCAGGAAACTCAAAGGGTGTTCCCCCTGCGGCGCGGATACCGGCTTTCACCGCTTCGGCAATGGTGTCCAGCCCGATGTGTCCGGGCACGATTTCGCTCTTGGCGTTGACAACGCCAATCAATGGGCGGTTGATCTCTTCATCGGTATATCCCATGGCCTTGAACAGGGACCGGTGAGGAGCCCTTTCAACACCTTTCTTGACGATATCACTTCTCATAGCATTCTACCTCTCTATGGATATTATCGGGGACGGACCTCTCCAGGCGGAAAAGTCCTGTCCCCGCCGTTTACCTTGTCAGATACGCTCAACCACCAGCCTGCCCATTTCAGAAGTACCCACCAGTTTCTTGCCGGGACTCATGATATCGCCGGTCCTGTAGCCTTCCTCCAGTACCTGGTTCACCGCCGCCTCAATGGCCCTGGCTTCCTCCTCCAGCTTCATGGTATACCGGAGCATCATGGCCGCTGACAGAATGGTGGCCAGGGGATTGGCCTTGTCCTGGCCCGCGATATCGGGCGCCGATCCATGGATGGGCTCGTACAGCCCGAAGGCTCCCTCACCCAGGCTGGCTGACGGCAGCATACCGATGGAACCGGTAATCATGCTGGCCTCGTCCGACAGGATGTCGCCGAACATGTTGGTCGTTACAATCACGTCAAACTGCTTGGGATTTCTCACCAGCTGCATGGCGGCATTGTCCACATACATGTGTTCCAGGGTGATATCCGGGTAATCCCTGGCCACCCTGGTCACCACTTCACGCCAGAGCCGCGAGCTTTCCAGCACATTGGCCTTGTCCACGCTGGTAACCTTTTTGCTTCTTTGCCTTGCGATTTCAAAGGCCAGACGGGCAATGCGCTCCACCTCGCCCACACTGTAAGTCTCGGTATCATAGGCCTCCTGGCCCATCTTGCCGTCGCGTTTTCCGCGCGCTCCGAAATAGATGCCGCCGGTCAATTCCCGTACTACCATGATATCCAGGCTCTCTCCGATGATATCGGGCCTTAAGGGGCATGCGTCACGCAGTTCTTTGTTCAACAGGGCCGGCCTTAGGTTGGCAAAGAGCCCAAGTCCGCCCCGAAGGCCCAGGAGCCCGGCCTCAGGCCGCTTGTCTCCCGGCAGGTTATCCCATTTGGGACCTCCCACCGCACCCAAAAGGACTGCATCGCTCTTTTTGCAAGCCTCAAGGGTTTCCTCGGGCAGCGGGCTTCCGGTGGCATCAATGGCACATCCGCCGGCCAGCAGCTTCTGGCACTGGAAGCTGTGGCCGAACTTCTGCCCAACTTTCTCCAGAACCAAAAGGGTTTGTTCTATGACTTCCGGGCCGATACCATCACCCGGCAACACAGCGATCTTGTAATTCATATCCTACCATTCTCCTTCTTCTTGGTTGATGGCAGGGATGGTCCTGCCATCAGCAAAGTCATGATTGATTTACCCATACCCAAAGGCTCAGGACGGAGAACCATCCCCCGCATTCTTGGTGCGGATATAGTTGACCAGGCCGTCTGCAGCCATGATCTTCTTCATGAATTCCGGGAAAGGACGGGCCTTGAAGGTGGTACCCTTGGTCAGGTTGCGGATGATTCCGGTATCGAAATCAACCTCCACCTCATCCCCCGCTTCGATTCCCTTTACCGCCTGCTCGCATTCCAGGATGGGAAGGCCGATATTGATGGCGTTCCTGTAAAAAATCCTGGCGAAGGTGGACGCGATCACGCAGGACACCCCGGAAGCCTTGATGGCAATGGGGGCATGCTCACGGGAGGAACCGCAGCCGAAGTTCCTGTCGGCCACAATGATATCGCCCGGCTTCACGTTCTTCACGAAATCCGGATCGATGTCCTCCATGCAGTGGGCGGCCAGTTCCTTAGGATCGGAAGTATTCAGGTAACGGGCCGGAATGATGACGTCCGTATCCACATTGTTGTTGTATCTGAAGACTCTACCCTTAGCTTTCATAATACCCCTCCTTAATCGGCTTTCAACAGAGTGTCCGGATCGGTGATTTTTCCTGTAACGGCTGATGCGGCTGCCACTGCCGGGCTGGCCAGATAGACCTCGGACTCGGTATGGCCCATTCTGCCCACAAAGTTCCTGTTGGTTGTGGCTACAGCCCGCTCGCCCTTTGCCAGAATGCCCATGTGACCGCCCAGGCAGGGACCGCAGGTGGGCGTGGAGACCACGGCGCCAGCCTCAATCAGCTGCTCGATGATGCCTTCTTTCAGGGCATCCAGATAGATCTTCTGGGTGCCGGGGAACACAATCACACGAACACCCTTCTTGACCTTCCTGCCCTTGAGTATCTTGGCGGCCACCCTCAAATCTTCCATGCGTCCGTTGGTGCAGGATCCGATAACCACCTGGTCGATCTCCACATCCCCTACCTCGTCGATGGTCCGGGTATTGTCGGGAAGATGCGGGAAGGCCACTGTGGGACGGATCTTGGAAAGATCGATCTCATAGACCTCGTCGTATTCGGCATCCGCATCGGGTTCATAGACCGTCCATGACTTGCTGGAATGGTTCAGGACATACTCAATGGTCTTCTCGTCCACGATGAAAATGCCGTTCTTGGCGCCAGCCTCAATGGCCATGTTGGCCATGGTGAAACGCCCGTCCATGGAGATGTGCTGAATGCCGTCGCCCACGAACTCCATGGATTTGTACAGGGCGCCGTCCACACCGATCATGCCGATGATATGTAGGATGATATCCTTTCCGCTTACCCAACCCTGGGGCTTGCCCTTCAGCACAAACTTGATGGCCGAAGGAACCTTGAACCAGCATTTTCCGGTAGCCATGCCGGCAGCCATGTCGGTGCTGCCCACGCCGGTGGAGAATGCGCCGAGAGCGCCGTAGGTACAGGTATGGGAGTCGGCGCCTATGACCAGATCGCCGGGCACCACCAGCCCCTTCTCGGGCAGGAGACAGTGCTCAATACCCATCTCGCCTACTTCAAAATAGTTCTCCACTTCCATCTTTTTTGCGAATTCTCTTACACACTTACACTGTTCAGCCGCTTTGATATCCTTGTTGGGGGTAAAGTGATCGGGCACCAGGGCTACCTTGGACCTATGAAAAACCTTGTTGGCACCCATCTTCTCGAATTCCCGTATGGCCACGGGAGATGTAATGTCATTACCCAACACCAGGTCCAGATTCGCTTCAATCAGCTGTCCGGCCTCAACGCGGTCCAGACCCGCATGTGCGGCAAGTATCTTCTGCGTCATCGTCATACCCATAATTCCCAACTGCCTCCTTATAAGTACACACGAATTTTCTTTTCAAGATCTTTAATCAGTTTGTATTCAATGGAGTCTACAAGCGCAATCCAGCTGGCCTCGATGATGTCGGTGGAAACGCCGACGGTAGTCCATACCGTTTCCCCGTCGGTGGATTCAATGAGCACGCGTACCTTTGCTGCCGTTGCCGACTTGGAATCGATCACGCGCACCTTGAAGTCGGTGAGGTGAACCGACGAGAGCTCGGGATAAAAGACCTCCAGGGCCTTGCGCAGCGCCCTGTCCAGCGCGTGCACCGGACCGTCGCCCTCAGCCGCCGTGATCTCCGCTTTGCCGTCAACCTTCACCTTGATCAGGGCGGAGGCGCTTGGCCTAGACTGTGTGGGCTGCTCAGTGATCAGCTTGAAGGATTCCAGTTCAAAGAACGGACGGTACTTGCCCAGCTGCTTTCTGATGATCAGCTCAAAGGTGCTTTCGGCACCTTCAAACTGATAGCCCTGGTGCTCCAGTTCCTTCAGACGGTTGATGATGGCCTCGGTTTCGCTGGACTCCTTGGTAACGCTTGGGCAGATTTCCCGAATCTTATCCAGGATGGTGCGTCTGCCTGCCACCTCGGACATCAGGAATCGCCGCTTGTTGCCGACCAGGTCCGGATCCACATGCTCAAAGGATCGGGTGGCCTTGGCAACGCCGTCGATATGCATGCCGCCCTTATGGGCGAAGGCGCTGTTGCCCACATAGGGATCCCGCTCGTTCATGGTCACGTTTGCGATTTCGGCGATCTTCCTGGCTGCATGGGTCAGCATCACCATTTTGTCCTTGGGGATGCATTGGATGCCCTTTTTAAGCTGCAGATTGGGGATGATGGTGGAGAGGTTGGCATTTCCGCAGCGCTCGCCGAACCCCAGGTAGGTTCCCTGAACATGGGATGCTCCGGCCTCCACGGCCATAATGGAATTGGCAACCGCCATTCCCCCGTCATTATGGGTATGGATCCCTATCTTTACCTTGAAGGTTTCTGTTACCCTCTTGGTGATCTCATAAACCTCGTTCGGAAAGCTTCCGCCGTTGGTATCGCAGAGCACCAGGCAGTCGGCTCCGCCTTCCACTGCCGCCTGGAGCGCTTTGAAGGCATACTCGGGATTGGCCTTGTAGCCGTCGTAGAAGTGCTCCGCGTCAAAGATAACTTCCTTGTTCCTTTTCTTGAAAAAGGCCACGGTCTCCCTGATCATATTCAGGTTCTCTTCCAGGGTCGTTTTGATCACGTCGGTCACATGAAAATCCCAGCTCTTCCCGAATATGACGATGACAGGGGTCCCGGCCGACAGGAGGGACTGGACATTGTTGTCCTCCTCCACGGTGATATCGCGCCTTCTCGTGCTGCCGAAAGCCGCAAGCCTGGCATTTTTCAGTTCTATGCTCTGCATTCTTTTGAAAAATTCGATATCCTTGGGATTGGAACCGGGATTTCCGGCTTCAATATAGGAAACGCCCAGCTCATCCAGTGTCTTGACAATCTTGATCTTGTCCTCCACTGAAAAAGATATCCCTTCAGCCTGCGCGCCGTCTCTCAGCGTCGAATCCAATATATCCACCTTGCGCGTCATGCCACATTCTCCTTCCTGATGCTAACCTAGTTAAGGCTCCCTGTTTACTGCTGCGTCTGCATATACCTGCACGGTTGCCCGCATGCCCTGGGCAGCCGCCCCTGCCACGAAGAACTGTTCCCTTTCATGACCGGACCGTCACGAAAGAACCATCATCGCCAGGAAACCTTTTCTCATTACTTGTTCCAGCTCATCATCTTTCTGAGCTCTCTTCCCACTTTCTCGACCAGGTGCTCCTTCTCGATTCTCCTTCTGGCATTGAAGTTGGGCCTGTTAGCCTGATTTTCAAGGATCCAGTTCCGGGCAAAGGTTCCATCCTGAATTTCAGTGAGGACCTTCTTCATTTCCTTCCTGGTTTCCTCAGTGATGATGCGCTTACCGGTCATGTAATCCCCGTATTCGGCCGTATCACTGATGGAATATCTCATGAATTCAAAACCGCCCTTGTTGATGAGGTCAACGATCAGCTTCATCTCATGGACGCATTCGAAGTATGCGCTCTCGGGCTGGTATCCCGCCTCAACCAGGGTTTCGAAGCCGGCCTTCATGAGCTCCACAACGCCGCCGCAGAGTACGGCCTGTTCACCGAAGAGGTCGGTCTCGGTCTCTTCCTTGAAGGTGGTCTCCAGGATTCCTGCCCTGGCGCCGCCGATACCGGCTGCATAAGCCAGTGCCAGTTCCTTCGCATTACCGGTGGCATCCTGGTATACGGCAATGAGGCACGGTACGCCCTTGCCTTCCTCATACTGGCTTCTGACCGTATGGCCGGGACCCTTGGGGGCAACCATGAACACGTTCACGTCGGAAGGCGGCACTATCTGTCCGAAGTGAATATTGAACCCATGGGCAAACACAAGGGACTTTCCGGGCCTGAGATTGGGTTCAATGCTTTCCTTGTAGAGCTTGGGCTGCTTTTCATCGTTGACGAGGATCATGATGATATCGGCCATCTTGGCTGCCTCGGCGGCTACGGCCACCTTGAGCCCGGCTTCCTCGGCCAGCTTCCATGATTTGCTTCCCTCATACAGGCCGACCACCACATCTACGCCGGAATCGTGGAGGTTAAGGGCATGGGCATGGCCCTGGCTCCCGTAACCGATAACAGCCACTGTTTTTCCGTTAAGCAGGGAAAGATTGCAATCCTTTTCGTAATACATTTTTGCCATGACACTATTCCTCCTCGTATTTCTTATAGCTTTTTATTTCCTTGCTGCCTCTTTCAAGGGCTGTCAAGCCGGTGCGGACAATCTCGCGGATGCCATAGGGTTTCATCAGGTTGATGAAGGCTTCGATCTTGTCCTCGTCACCGGTCAATTCAACTGTGAGGGTTTCGCTGGACACATCCACGACGCTTGCCCTGAAGATGTCCACGATCTCAATAATGGATGCACGTGAATTTTCCCTGGCATTCACCTTGATCAGCATCAGTTCCCTGAAGACCGACAGCTTCGGATCCAGCTCGATGACCTTGATGACATCAATCAGCTTGTTGAGTTGCTTTTTGATCTGCTCAAGGATGTAGTCGTCCCCCCTGACCACGATGGTCATGCGGGATACGCCAGGATCCTCGGTCACACCCACCGACAGGCTGTCGATGTTGTAGCCCCTCCGGCTGAACAGGCCGGAGACCCGGCTTAATACACCTGACTGGTTTTCTACCAGTACCGAAAGAACATGTCTGTTCACATTCATCTCCCCTTACGCATTGATGCAATAATCGTCATTGCATTGATTTGTATTCCTTCTATGGATTACAGCGTGCTTTCATCAGGATCCACCATGCATTCCACAAGGAAGGGGCCCTTATGGCTCAATGCCTGTTCGAAAGCCGCTTCAAGCTCGTCATCGTTTCGGACGCGTATCCCGTCGATGCCGTAGGCCTTTGCCAGCATGACGAAGTCGGGATTCCGTTCCAGGGCCGTCTGGCTGGTGTTTCCGAACATCCGGTTCTGCATCTCCCGGACCATGCCCAGGTTGGCATTGTTGAACAGGACCATGACAAGACCAATCTGGTTTGCAGCTATGGTGCCCAGCTCAAACAGGCTCATCTGGAAACCACCGTCGCCGGCTACCGCCACCACCTGCCTGTCGGGGGCCGCAATCTTGGCACCAATCGCGGCCGGAAGACCATAGCCCATGGTGCCCATGCCGCCGGATGTCATGAACTTCCTGCCCGGCAGGTCCTCAAAATGCCTGGCAGCCCAGAACTGGTTCTGACCCACATCGGCAACCATGATGGCCGTGTCGCTGAGCTTGTCGGACAAGAGGCGAATGGCCTTCTTGGGATTCACGAAATCGCCGGTCCGGTAGGCCACTTCGGGTTTCATGCTTCTTAAGGTTTCCAGCCAGGCAGCGGTATCCTTGCGCTTGATCTTCTCATTCATCTGTTTGAGTATCTCGCGCACATCGCCCACCAGCGGGATGTGGGTTCCGACAATCTTTCCGATCTCCGCCGGATCCACGTCGATATGGACGATGGTCATGTTCTCGGGAAGTATCTGTGTTCCCCCCGCAGACCTGTCGGCGATGCGGGCTCCGATAAAAATGACCAAATCCGCCATCTTCACGGCCTCATTGGCGTGTGCAAAGCCATGGGTTCCTATCATGCCCACATAATGGGGATGGTTGGACGGGAAAGCGCCCTTCCCCATCAGGGTATGGACAACGGGAATGCCCGATTTCTCGGAAAAGGCCACCAGTTCTGCCTGGGCCCCTGCCAGGTTCACGCCGCCCCCGGCAAGGATCAGCGGCCTTTCGCTTTCGGCGATAGCCTTCAGTGCCCGCTTGATCTGGCCCATATGCCCCTTTACCGTTGGTTTATATCCGCTGATATGGACTGTTTCGGGGTACTTGAACGTAATGTCTTCCTGCTGGATATCGTGGGGAAGGTCAATAAGCACCGGCCCCGGCCTGCCCGTTGAGGCGATATGGAAGGCCTCGCGGAATATGCGCGGGAGTTCCCTGGCATCCTTCACAAGGAAATTATGCTTGGTAAAGGATTCGGTAGCCCCGGTAATGTCCGCTTCCTGGAAGACATCCCGGCCGATCATGGAGCTGGGAACCTGTCCGGTCAACACCACCAGCGGTATGGAATCCATGTAGGCTGTAGCGATTCCTGTAATCAGGTTTGTTGCGCCCGGACCGGAGGTCGATATGCATACCCCCGTTTTCCCGGATACCCTGGCGTAGCCATTGGCACAATGGGCGGCTGCCGATTCCTGGCGCACCAGGACATGCCGGATCCCGGACTTTCTCAGCGCCTCATAGACATGGACAATATAACCCCCGGGATAGCCGAACACGGTATCCACACCTTCTTGTTCCAGGAACTTCACAATTGCTTCTGCTGCTTTCACCGGCATCACCACCTTGAGGTATATAAAAAAATCCCTCGATCTGTGTACACTACAGCAGGGACGAGGGATGTACTCCACGTGTTACCACCCTTATTTCATTCCCACCTTGCGGTGGAAATCTCATGAGGTTCTAACAAACCTTCGCCTGTAACGGGGCTTGCCGTTTACTCCTACTGATATGGTTCAGAGTAACTGTTCGGGAGGGATATGCATAACCGCCATCAGACCGATTCTCACCAACCATCGGCTCTCTGTGCTGACTTCTGCAGCTATACACGGCTCCTTCATCACATTTGATTGCTAAGGGGCTATTCAGTTATGATTGGAAATAATTATATCAGCCTTTCTTCAATCATGTCAATACTTTTTTTATAAAGTATGATGCAAGCTGTCCTTGTGATACGGTGTGTGAGTACAGCGCGGCAATCCCGCTAAACCCGCGAAACCATACCTGGGACGTCATTGCGAGCACCTCATAAGTGGTGCGTGGCAATCTCTTTAAGCTTCTCGGGCAGCCACGGAAGCCACTGAGATTGCTTCGTCACTGCGTTCCTCGCAATGACAACTCCTGGGTTATGTCACTGCGAGCGAGTGAAACGAGCGCGGCAATCTCAGTCTTACCTCTTACATCCTGGCACTGTCATGAATCATCCATAATTGAGCAATGATATATTTATCTATCATATTATATAGCTTGTCAGCATCAATATTATTGGTGGACAACACGGAACGGCAGGCAACCCGGGAACGGAAAGGATTAAGCCGCATGAATCTGGATTTTGGTATTTTTCTGACCACCTTCGGCATGGTACTCCTGATGGAGATGGGAGACAAAACGCAGCTTTTGGTGATGGCCTGCGCTTCAAAATACAAAACCAGGCATGTTCTGGCAGGCATACTCATCGCTATCATCGCCCTCAATCTGCTTGCCGTGATACTTGGCACTGCCATCGGCGGCATCAAGGTCATACAGGACGTGGTGAAAGCAGCCGCTTCCCTGCTGTTCATCCTCTTCGGACTCCTGTCGCTCAGGCAGGAGGAAGAAACCGCTTCCTGCTCCACAGGAACCTCTACAGGCGCCATCCTCGCGGTGGCACTGGCCTTTTTTCTGGCTGAGACAGGCGATAAAACCCAGCTCTCCACCCTATCCTTCTCCGCCCTTTATCCGGACAGCCCGCTCAGCGTTTTCGCCGGTTCCACCATCGCCTTGCTCATCGCGGACTGCATCGGCCTGGCCGCCGGCGCTGTCGCGCTGAAATATATCCCCGTTCGGATCATGGCGCTGATCTCTTCTTTCCTGTTCATCGCTTTCGGTCTGGCCAGCGAATGGACGACCCTACGCGAAAACTTTGCGGTGGACGAATCCAAAGCGCTGATAATCGTGGGGATAACTGCCGTCGTTTCCCTCCTGACCGCGGCTTTGATCCTCATTTTTGGTCAATTGAAAAAGTAAATTCCGGTTTGCAAAAGTAAATTCCACAGTTTTTGCAAAGCAAGAGAAATCTATATTTTTCGTGTTTTTTGATGAGT
>NZ_FQZP01000044.1 GCF_900142095.1 Thermoclostridium caenicola
AATGGTTTCACGGAAGGTGTCAACAACAAGATTAAAGTGATCAAACGAAATGCCTATGGGATAAGAAATTTCACAAGGTTCAGAAACAGGATACTTCATGTTATGGCTTAGCTCTTATATTCAAAATTGGCAGATGACCAAAATTGATCATCTGCCAACAAAGCATAAGCTACTTCATTTTACTAGTTCCACCCCAACAATTGACGTAGAACCACAACCAGTCGGAATTATGCCTTTCCGGCACAACCCAGAACATTAATCAGCTTATGCTTAACCAGCTTCTTGATCTCTTCGCGGGCAGGACCAAGATACTTTCTCGGGTCAAACTCGGAAGGATTCTCAGCAAACACCTTGCGGATGGTGGCGGTCATGGCCAGGCGGAGGTCCGAGTCGATGTTGATCTTGCAGACGGCCATGGAAGCAGCCTTTCTCAGCATATCTTCGGGAACGCCCTTGGCCCCAGGCATCTTGCCGCCGAATGTGTTGATCTGGTCAACATACTCAGGAATAACCGAGGATGCACCGTGCAGAACGATGGGGAAACCGGGGAGCCTTCTCTGAACTTCCTCAAGGATGTCGAAGCGCAGCTTGGCTTCACCCTTGAACTTGTATGCGCCGTGGCTGGTTCCGATGGCAATGGCCAGGGAGTCAACGCCGGTACGGCTGACGAATTCCTCAACCTCTTCGGGCCTTGTGAAGCAAGCGTCTTCCTCGCTGACGTTTACAGCATCCTCAATACCTGCAAGCCTTCCCAGCTCGCCCTCAACGGTTACGCCTCTCTCATGGGCATACTCAACAACCTTTTTGGTGAGGGCAATATTCTCTTCAAAGGGCAGGTGGGATCCGTCGATCATGACAGAGGTGAAACCACCATCGATACAAGCCTTGCAAAGCTCAAAACTGTCACCGTGGTCCAGGTGAACAGCAATCGGAAGATCGGTTTCGATCAAGGCAGCTTCAATCAGCTTCATCAGGTAGGTATGGTTCGCATACTTGCGGGCACCTGCTGAAACCTGCAGAATGAGCGGAGCGTTTACCTCCTTTGCTGCTTCTGTGATACCCTGTACGATCTCCATGTTGTTGACATTGAAGGCACCAATGGCATAACCGCCCTCATAAGCCTTCTTGAACATCTCAGTCGTATTTACCAGTGGCATTGTTTCATCTCCTTTGTTATATAAACTTGTGAAAAAATTCACATCACGCCATCATTATTTTACCAGAATACCGGCACAAATCAAGCCTGTTACGGCTAAAAGCTATCAACAAACTCGGTACTGTACTGGTCCTGACCCTGGAAGCGTATCCTGCAATACCTGTTTTGATCCGCCTTAAAATAAAGAATGCCACTTTTGCGGATATCAATGCATATCCGGTCAAAAATGTCGGACTGTATATGATTGACAATTACAGGTATATAGTCAAGCGGATTATGCACGGTTTTGGCTTCCACCAGGATTGGCAGACCGCCGGATTTTTCAGGCTGGAATACGGTAATATGCACACTGCCTGGTTCGTCTTGCTTTGCCGTAGGATACAACAGATCCCGCTCAAACATGGCCTGCTTCATTCAGGTCGTCCCTCCGGTACACATACATTGCCAAGTCTCTTAAACAGTTTATACCATCAAAGTCTTTCGTTCAAGTATATCGTCACGATTTTTTGCAAATGATTCAATAATACCAAACCCGGTTTACAGTTAGCGATGCAATGGGGCAGCAATGACCTGAACGGAATCGGTTCATCGCCTGTTGCCGGCCTGGAAAAGCCGTGCTATGCTTAATAATGGATTGCTTTTCACGAGAGCCTGACAGGCAGAATCAAGCAGATACCGTCCCGGAGCTTTCATGGAAGGCACCTGGGTACATGCTCCAATCTTAATGATCAGGGAGGTTTGCTTATGCAGTACAGAAAATTCGGGCAGTGTGGTTTTCAGGTTTCAGCGCTGGGATTTGGAACCATGCGATTGCCTACCGATGACAAGATATCGGAAAAGGTAGGCGACCGATTCAGCAATAACATCATCGAGTCCGAGGCCATCAGCATGATCCGCTATGCAGTGGATCATGGCGTGAACTATATTGACACCGCTTACGGTTATCACGGCGGATTCAGTGAAATCGTGACCGGCAAAGCCTTAAAGGACGGGTACAGGGAAAAGGTATACCTGGCTACCAAGTCTCCCGTATGGCTTGTGGAAAAGCCCGAGGATTTTGACAGACTCCTGGACGAACAGCTTGAAAAGCTCCAGACAGATGTCATCGACTGTTACATGCTCCACAGCCTCTCCGGGGAAACCTGGCGCGATCGGGTTCTCAAGCATCATCTCATCGAAAAAGGCGAAGCGGCAAAGAAAGCTGGAAAAATCAGATATTTCGGTTTTTCCTTCCATGACGATCTGACCACTTTCAAGGAGATCGTGGATCACTACGACAAATGGGACTTCTGTCAGATACAGTACAACTATATGGACATCAAGAATCAGGCCGGCATGGAAGGCTTGAAATATGCGGCCTCCAAAGGACTGGCCGTCATCATTATGGAACCTCTTCTGGGCGGCCGCCTGGCTAATCCGCCAAAGGAAGTGCTGGATATTCTTGAAGCATCCGACAGGAAGGGTTCGCCCGCTGACTGGGCCCTGCAGTGGCTCTGGAACCAGCCCGAGGTTTCCGTGGTGCTCAGCGGTATGAGCACCATGCAGCAGGTGAAGGAAAATATCGAATCTGCCAACCGTTCCGGAATTGGTACCCTCAGCGAGGAAGATTTGAAGACCATTGCGAAGGTCCGTGCCTGCTTTGAGGGACGTGCCACCATCCCCTGCACCAAGTGCCGCTATTGCATGCCCTGCCCCAACAATGTGGATATCCCCGGAAACTTTGAACTGTATAATGAAACCGTGATTTATGACGATATCCAGACACCCCGGAACTCCTATAAGCATTTCTTCGATGAGGACACCAAGGCCAATCTGTGCATCGGGTGCCGGGTTTGCGAGGAAAAGTGCCCGCAGCACATCACCATCAGCGAATGGATGCCCAAGGTCCACGCCGCTCTGGCAGGCGAATGACAGAAAACCGAAAGCCATGAAGTGCCGCACCAGGCGGCACTTTTTTATGCCTGTTGCGGATGTTACCACCATTGGGTCATGTGACCGATGGCTTCACTGATTCCGCCCTTCGCGACATTGTCAGGCTGTATCCTTACGATACCCCCCATGATACCGAGAAATCCCTCCGCGGAAGCAGCCAGGAGGTTGCCGACAGGATAAAGGCCGAGTTGCAGGCCAAGGTGGATATGGCCGGTCTTGAGATACTGGAGACACGCATCACTCATCTGGCTTACGCGCCGGAAATTGCGGCAGCCATGCTTCAGCGCCAGCAGGCTGCAGCCATCATCGATGCCAGACAGATGATCGTGGAAGGTGCTGTGGGAATGGTGGAAATGGCACTCAACAAGCTGAGCGAGAACAACGTGGTCGAACTGGATGAAGAGCGGAGAGCAGCGATGGTCAGCAACCTTTTGGTCGTGCTCTGCGGAAATCGTGACGCCCAGCCCATTGTCAACACCGGATCATTATACTGACGGTCCTTTGAAAGGGAATGGTCTTCATTGGAAAACAAGGATAGCAAAAAGAAACAGGTGCTCCTTCGTCTGTCACCGTCCTTGTGGAAGGAACTTGCGGCTTGGGCGGAAGATGAGTTCAGATCCATTAACGGGCAAATCGAGTATCTGCTGCATGAGTGCGTCAAGCAGTGAAGAAAAGCCAAGGAAAAAGAAGCCGGAAATAACGGAGAATAGGTTCGTAAAGCGCCTTCATGGCGCTTTACTTCATTTTTCCGCCCTCGCCGGGCCGGCCTTCGGATGAATGCCGGATGTTTTCAGGAAACCATATCCGAGAACTCCACGCTGGCAGTCAGGAGCAGTTTATAATCCTGCTGAACGTTTTCGGGCCCTGCATCGCTGCATTCCTTTTTCGTGTCGGGAAAAAACACCGAAAAGGAGCTGCCCTGACCCACCTTGCTCTTTGCGGTCATTCTGCCACCAAGGGATTCGGTGAATTTCTGGGCCAGGCATAGCCCGATGCCAATCCCCTCAGCCTGTCTTGTGAAGGAACTGTCAACCTGGAAAAAACGTTCAAAGATGGCATCCATTTTCTCACGGGGTATCCCCATGCCCTCATCCTTCACTTCTATACCCACCATGCGGCTGCCGAACTTCTTCGTCATGTAAACGCGAACCGTTACCGACTTGCCCTCGGGCGTAAACTTGATCGCATTGGACAGGAGGTTCAGCAGAATGCGTTCATATTTTTCCTGGTCCATCTGGATGACGCGCTGTTTCAGCCTTGACTGGAAGGTCAGCGCTATGTTTTTTTGTCGGGCATAAACCTCGACCGATTGGGTAATGGCCCGGGTCAGCCTGACGATATCCACATTGCTCCAGTTGGGGATAAGCCAGCCGGAATTGAGGCGCGTGATATCCAGCAGGTTATTGACCAACCTGAGTTGTCGGAGCGAATTCTGCCGGATCTTGCTGATGAAGCTCTTGGCCTTCTCCGACAATTCGTCGCCGCAGGTATGCTCCATGGTCTGTATGGCGGAAAAAATAACAGCCAGAGGCGTTTTAAACTCATGGGAGATGATGGACAGAAACTCGTCCTTCATTTTGATATACCGTTTCAGAGCGGCTATGCGCTCCCTTTCAGCTTCCAGCATCAGCTGATGCTGCTCTTTCATCCTGCGTTCGGTCCTGACCCGGTTTATGGCTGTCGCCGTCAGATCGGCCACCGCTTTCATCAGGGCAAGGTCATCCCGGCTGAAAGTATCCTTGGTGCGGCTTCCAAAAGCAAGCGTTCCCACCACCCGGTCTTTTTCAACCAGCGGATGCGAGGCAAAGGCCCGAATACCTGCGGTTCTGTACCATTCGGTTTCCGTATCGGTTGAATGCTGGATGTTTTCGACCACAACCCTGGTTCTGTCCCTGGCAGCGCAGCCGCACAGGGTATGACCGTAATCGATCCACTCCAGTTCCTTCCTCATCTGGTCATCCAGGCCCCAGCAGGCATTCATCCTCAGCTTCTTTCGCTTTTCATCCACGATATAATTGATAAAAAGCTGGCAGCCCAAGAAATCCGTGATCTTGAGGCACAGCTTCTTGATGATGCGCAGGGGCATGTTGCTGGCATGGAGTTTACCTGCCATTTCATAGAGGATATCGGCTTTTTTCTTGTTTCTGATAGCCTCCCTTTCGGTATGCTTGTGTTTTGTGGTCTCCACCCAGTAGATCGCCATACCGCTGGTGGCAGGATAAATACTGCAATTGAAATACTGATCGGTATCCGGATAATGAAACTCAAAACTGATCGGGCGGCATTCCATTTGAGCCTGCCGGAGATAACCGCCTACTTCGGTCTTGTCCAGCCATTCCAAGCAATCCCATATCAACCGGCCAACGAGTTTATCGGGTTTCAAACCCAGATAGTGCGCAGCCTGCGGGTTCACATAGGCGAATCGCCAATCCTGATCCAGGATGACGAATCCCACGCGGATGCTTTCCAATATGTCCAGCTTGAGCTGCTTGACTTTTGTCAATTGGGCCTGTCCGGTCATGGGCTGATTGTTTTTATCCCGGTCCGTCACATCGGTTATCACTTCGTAAATATATCTGACCTTACGATTTTTAAAGACCGGAATCACACAGCTTTCCCAATATGTAACCTGGTTTTCAGAAAATTTCCTGCGTTTTTTGACATGTTTGATCTTCCCGCTGCCTATCGCCCTGTTCCATACCAATTCCTGTGCGCTGCCCTTGAAATCCGGGAAAATATTTCCCACAGATTTCCCGATGCTGTACTCCGCTTTGTTGGCCGGTTCCGGCAAATATCCCAGGTATTTGGGGCTCGCTTTCAGAAGGATCAGCTCAGGCACGGCATACAGCGCACAGGCCGTGTCATTCAGTTGTTTCAGCGTCAGGAGGTAGTCATTCAGGCAGGAGCCCGACTTGTCTATAAAATAATAGACCGAGCGGTCACTATCCCCCTCGTTCACAAGCCGGATGCAGACTTTTCTGGGCTGGAGTGCCTTGGTAAAAAGAAAGCACTCGGCCATGCCCTTTGCTTTTACTTTCTGCACCTTATGATGCTGTATGCGCAACAACCCCGTCAAAACATCATCGATATGCCTGTTAATGATTTCGCTTTCCGAATAGCCTGTTTGTCTGAGAAATCCTTTGTTTATTCCGGTAATAACAGAAGACTGGCATGTCAAAAAGGAATGAAATCCGGAGTATTTTTCGGGTATTCTGTATTTCATAGGTAAAACCCTCTAGAGACTGCTTATACTAATATTTTTTATGACTAATTTTATAGTTTATAGCAACTTCTCTGAATTTTCAAGCATATTCGCCGGCACCTGCATATTTATTCATCATTAAAGCAAAACAGACTGTCATTACGACAGTCTGCCTTTGTATATGCACGAGTTTTGGAAGTCAGGATGATTATCCGATGCTTTTATCTGGCTTCAAGGCTGAAGCTTGCTTCAAGGCCCTTCACCACATTGCCTGTGATATCTGTGAGTTCGGACACCTTCAGGGTATATGGCATATCATACTCCAGCTTGTCAAACTTGAGCACCAGGGTCTTTGCATCACCATAGATCACGCTGACAGGAACTTTTCTGACATTGATGAAATTATAACTGTATTCCAGGATGTAATTGGACGGAACCAGATTCTCAGCGGTGAAACTTACTCCCTGCGACAGTTCCAGTTTAACCGCATCGGTGGATATGGCCACGGCTTTCTCAATTCGAACGGGTTCCCGCTCCCTTCCGGTTCCGGAGAACATCTCCCGTGTATTTTCAATGCCGTTTCCGAGATAATCCTTCACGTCGCCCGCGTCAATCCTGAGGATGTACTCGTTCTGCTTCAGGAGCTTGCTGCCGGAATCCAGGTAGAGGATCACCTTGTTCCGGTCGCCTGACTCAAACAATACCTTTGCCGGACGAATGCCCGATGAACCGCCGCTGCGGGTGATGGTGTAATTGCCGGGGTTGGTGGCGGTTGCGCTGTCCAGCGGTTTGTTGAAGGTCAGTTCAATGGTCTGGTTATCCAGCACGGTCACCCGGTTCAGCCTGAACTTGGTGGTCGAGCCATAATCCGCCTTAAAGGAATAGACCTGCTCCGTAATATATTCCTGCTTGGTGATATCATTGAGGTTGTTGATGGTCATGTTATATGTGCCGTTCCTGCTCAGATCTTCGCCCAGCACGAGATAGACAGCCCGTCCATTGGCATCGACGGTGGTGCTGCTGATGGGAACCGGCTTGTCCTTGGCATCTGTCAGATAGAAATTGTAGATCTGCCTTGCCAGGAACGGGTTAACCTCCTTGCTGAAGTTGAGCAGCAGGGTGTTCTTGTCGACAGCCACCAGTTCGACCAGCTCGAATCTGGCATCGGTATCGGCCTTCGCAATAAACTTCATGCTGTCGCCTTCGCCATCATTCAGCCTGACACCATAGGCGCTCACCATGTCGCCGTCAATGGTAAGGGTGTAGACTTCGCCGTCCTTAAGCAGATCGCTGTCCAGGCTCAGCAGCACTCCCCTATTGTCGGAATTCAGAACACCGGCCCGGATCCGGCCCTGTCTGCCGTCGGCAATCACCTGATAATCCTTTGTCAGGGTATAATACAGGCATATTTCGCTGTTGATTGAAAGGGGATGCGTGAAATAGACCATCAGGCTTCTCTGGTTCACAGGTTCGATCCTGCTGATGCGGAAGAAATCTGAAGTTATCTCATACGTCTCAAAGCCCGTAAAAGCCTTTGTCAGCCTGTTGGTGATGTTGCCCTGCCTGTCCTTGACATCCAGCAGTTCGAGAACATACTCCTTCCCTGCCTCCAACGGCTCGGTGACCACAACGATGATGTCATCCTCGATGGTATCCACGCTGCAGGAGAGGGAATCCTCATCATCAGAAGAATAGATCAGAACGCTGCCCACCGAGGACACCGCCTCGTTCATGGTAACCTGAATCCGGTTCAGGTCAAGGCCTTCCACGCTGACGATGTCTGTAAAGACAGAATCGACAATGAGCCCCATCGCCATGGCTTCCAGGCGGGTTACAACGCCCGCTTCAATCATCTTCTGAAGAAGAATCCTGTCGTTATCGCGGCATTCCGTGGTAAGGGCCTTGTACATGAGCTCCACGGCGCTGCCGCGGGTTGCTGCCTGATTGGCGCTTGCGCGATTGATATATTCCGAAAGGGTAAGCAAACCGATCTCCCTTGCCTTGTCGAAGGCCGTATCAAGGGTAAAGTCCTCGCCCTCCTCGTACTCCAGGGCCATCAGGACAAGGCTGAGGAATTCCTTCTCGGTTATGTAGTCAAGGGGTCTGAAAGTCGTGGATGATTCCGTGATGAAGCCATTCTGGTAGCAGTACCCGATAAAAGGCGCATACCATTCGCTGGAGGGGACATCGGAATAGGGGGTATCGCTGTATTGGCTCTTATTCTGGTTGACATGGTCACCCATTCCGATGAGGCGAACAATGAACGTGACCGCTTCATTCCTTCTGAGCGGATTGTCCAGATAGAACTCTCCGTTGACACCGCTGATGATCTTCAGATTGCTCAATACAACCGCTTTTTCCTGGGTGGTTCTTTCCGCCGTTTCAGCGACTGACGGAATGACTGATGCCAGTATAATGGCCAGAACGAGCACGAAAACCGGAAATCTTTTGACAATTCTCATCATTCGTACGCCCCTTTACTTGAAATCTATACCTATTCTATCATATCAGCCGGAAGGAATATAGAGATTTTCCTCAAAATTTGTCAGCCGGGGGCCCGCGATAACCCGATTCCTTCCGGCTTCAGATCTCATGAACCGAACCGTTCATGACACAGGAAAGGAGCGGAAACGGACCCTGCCGTTCCGCCCCCCACTCGATGGCGCTTGCTCCCTTTATCGCAGTTCCTGATCCATGCATATTTTCACAAGCTGCAGGAATTCTGCCTTGTAGGGATCGGACTTCACCGAAGGCAGGCCTGCAAGTCTCCCGTAAATGTTTTCATAGCTGGCCTGGCCTTTGTACTTGGAATCCCTCAGGAGCATGCCGAATTCTGCAACGCTTGATGCGAATGTAAAGGACTCCGAAGGAATGGCGTTTTCATGGGAGTCGTCAACCGCAAGGGTTAAGAGATTGCTCTGATCCTGGTCGGGTTCCTTGTAGCGAATCTTGATGCTCAGCCATTCATCGCTTTTCACAACCTGGGTTTGCTGGTATTTCAGTCCGTTACTTGCAGCTTCAGCAGTCGAGTCAGCGGGTATGATCTCGTACAGGGCCGTCACCCGGTGGCCCGCTCCCATTTCGCCGGCATCTTTCGTATCATCGTCAAAGTCCTCGTTGTTGAGCATTCTGTTCTCATAGCCGATCAAACGGTATCCCTTCACCTTGGCAGGGTTGAATTCCACCTGGAGTTTCACATCCTTGGCAATGGTCAGCAGCGTGCCGCCCATCTCCTCCACCAGTACCTTTCTGGCTTCCAGGATGGTGTCAATATAGGCGTAGTTTCCGTTGCCATGGTCGGCCAGGGCCTCCATCTTGTTATCCTTGATATTTCCGGTACCGAATCCGAGCACGGACAGGTAAATGCCTTTCTCGCGCTCTTTCTCAATGAGACGGGTCAGCTCGCCCTCGCTGGTCACACCCACGTTGAAATCACCATCGGTTGCCAGGATGACACGGTTGTTGCCGTTTTCAATGAAGTTCTCCTGCGCAATTTTGTAGGCCGTAAGTATGCCCCTTGCCCCCGCGGTGGAACCGCCGGCCCCGAGGTCCTGGATGGCCCGTGTGATGGCCAGCTTATCCTCACCGGTGGCACCATTCAGCACAACACTTTCACTGCCCGCATAGGTGACAATGGATATGCGATCAATGGGCCGCAGGTTTTCAACGAGAAGGAGGAAGGCTTCCTTGACCAGCGGCAGTTTGTTTGCATCCAGCATGGATCCGGAAACATCAATCAGGAAGACCAGATTGGAGGGCGGTATATCCCTGATGTCCACCTCCCTGCCCTTAAGGCCGATCAACAGCAGTTTATTCTCCTCATTCCAGGGACAGGGACCGATTTCGGTGGTAACTGAAAACGGAACGTCTCCGTCGGGATTGGGGTAGTCATACCGGAAATAGTTGATCATCTCTTCGATACGCACCGCGTCAGGCGGTACGGTGAAGCCGTCCATGAGAAATCTTCTCACATTGGCATAGGAAGCCGTGTCCACATCGATGGAGAAGGTTGACATGGGCTCAGCCAGCGGCGAAACAAAGCCTCTTTCCACAATTGCGTTGTATTCTTCGGTGTTGAAGTCTGAAATGCTTTCATAGCCGCTGCTGTTTGTATACTTCAGGCTATCCGGGCCGCTTTCGGAAATCAGATACTCTGTCTTGGACATCTTGTTGGGCGCCGCCGACGGGACAGCCCCCATGTCAGGTGCATATTGCGCCTTACCGCAGGATGCAAGCAGGAGCGCGATCATCAGAAGGACTGGAATCAGTGAAGTTATTTTTCTCTTTAACATGACTATTCCTCCTTTTTATCTTTCTGCCATATTAGACTGGAGGAATTTTCATGTGGTTCATTTTTTTCTCTTATGCCTTTGCATCCTGCAAAAGGCTTAGCACCTTCTGCCTCAATGATGCCAGATCGCCGTGGTTCTCAATGACCGCATCGGCCAGCCTGATGTATTCTTCCTGGGAAAGCTGTGACCGTATCCGTCTTTCCGCATCCGTCCGGTCGATCCCGCTGCGGGCCATCACACGCCGGATCCTTTCCTCGTCGGGGCATACCACCACCCAGACGGTATCCACAATATCCAGGAACCCTTCGCGCACCGGAATGGGGACATCCAGGACCACTATCCCGTCATAGCCCGATGTACTGAGGTCGTTGATCCGCTTTTTCATCTCCTGGATAACCCGGCCATGGATGATCTTCTCCAGCTCTTTGCGCTTTTCTTCGGAGTTGAAAACAATACCGGCCAGTTTCTTCCTGTCAAGGGTCTGATCGGGCAGAAGGATATCCTGCCCAAAGCATGCAATGATTTCTTTCCAGGCCGATTCTCCCGGCTGGGTCACCATCCTTGTAAGCCAGTCCGCGTCGATGACCTCGGCCCCCATCTCCTTCAATATGGCCGAAACGGTTGATTTACCCGCTCCGATACCTCCGGTCACGCCGATGATTGTCATGGTCGTCACTCCTGTGGTTTTGAGAAAAATATCATTGCGGCATATCTCTACAGGAGCCTGTAAGGCCCGGCCGCTGTGCTGAAACGGCTGCCTTTTCCCATTCTCACAGGCTGTTTTGCGCCTTATCGCAATGCAGCCTTGACCTTACGGGCTCCTATCTTAGGCGAGTGCTATTACGAGCACAACGCTAGCGTAGCGTGTCAATCGCCGGGACTTGACCGGAAGACCGTCCCCTTGGATCACTTTGCTTCATACCAGTTGCGCCCTACCGAGATGTCCACGGTGAGCGGCACCGACAGGGCAACCGCCTCTTCCATGCCAACACGCACGATGTCTTTGACCTCATCCAGTTCGTCCTCCCAGGTCTCCACCAGGAGCTCGTCATGCACCTGCAAAATCAGGCGTGATTTGAGCTTTCGCTTTTTCAGCTCCCGCCAGACCCGGACCATAGCGATCTTGATGATATCGGCCGCGCTGCCCTGGATGGGCGTGTTCATGGCAACCCTTTTACCGAAGGAACGGACAGCGAAGTTGGACGACTTCAGCTCGGGGATATGCCTGATCCTGTGGAACAGGGTCTCCACATATCCCTTTTCCTGGCCGTTCCGGACCGTATCCTCCATATACTGCTTAACCCTGGGATAGGTATTCAGGTATCCTTCGATATAGCGTGCGGCCTCTTTCCTGGAGACGTTGATGTCCTTTGCCAGGCTGAAATCGCTGATGCCGTATACAATACCGAAGTTGACGGCCTTTGCGCTGCGTCGCATGTCGGGTGTGACCTGATCCATGGGCACCTTAAAGACCTGGGATGCGGTCAGGGTGTGGATGTCCACGCCATCCCGGAAAGCTGTTTTCAGGGTTTCATCCCCGGTGATGTGGGCCAGCACCCGGAGCTCTATCTGGGAGTAGTCCGCATCCACCAGGACATAGCCTTCCTCCGGGATAAAGACCTTTCGGATCTCCCGTCCCAGTTCGGTACGGACAGGGATATTCTGAAGGTTCGGCTCGGTGCTGCTGATCCTGCCGGTGGCCGTCACGGTCTGGTTGAAGTTGGAATGGATCCTTCCGGTTACCGGATGGATAACCTTTATCAGTCCCTCCGCATAGGTGGACTTTAACTTCGTAAGCTGGCGGTATTCCAGGATGCAGGGGATGATCTCATGCTTGTCCGCCAGGGACTCCAGGACCTCCGCATCGGTGGAATAGCCCGTCTTAGTCTTCTTGACCGCCTTCAGTCCCAGCTTCTCAAACAGGATAACGCCCAGTTGCCTGGGGGAGTTGATGTTGAATTCCTCGCAGGCCAGCATGTAAATGGTCTGCTCCAGGGATTTGATACGCCGCTCCAGCATTCCGCCGTATTCCTCAAGGGCATCTTTGTCCACCCTGAAACCATAATACTCCATGCTGCCCAGCACCAGGGCCAGCGGCAGTTCCACGTCATGGTACAGGAAATGCATCTCGCTGTTGTCCAGCTTTTCGCTCTGCCTCTCATAAATGGGCTTGAGAAGCGAGGTCACCTTTCCCGAAGCGCACAGGAGCTCTTCACGGGATAGATCTGAAAAACGCTGCTTGGCCGTTCCCCTGAAGGCTTCCGGCAGATCCGGCGCAAGATTCAGATGCCGCTGGGCCAGCCGATCCAAGCTGTAGGAGCCTGCCTGGGCATCCAGGAGGTACTCCGCGATCATGGGGTCGAACAGCTCGCATTCCAGGTCCATACCATAGCTGAGAAGCCAGGTATACAGGGGTTTCACATCATGACAGATCAGCTTAAGCTCACGGTTCATAAAGATGGGGGATAAAAGCTTTGCCAGTTCCGGTTCTCCAATCCGCTCCCCGGTCCTGACAAAATACAGCTGTTCCTCCCATCCCATGCAGATGGCGGTCATGACACCGCCAATCCGTCCGGTCTGCTCTATCATGGCATATAAAGCCAGCTCTTTTTTCCTGTTCAGTTGGGAAACAATCTTCCTGAGTTCTTCCTCGGATGTTACCTCGGCAATGGGGTATGACACTGTTTCCGCCGCTTCCTGTCGGGCAGGCTGTTCCAGACCCATGCGCCTGATCAGGCTGTTGAACTCCAGTTCCAGGAACAGCCGGTACAGGGCTTCCCTGTCCATTTCCTGCCGCTTCAGGGGCTCCAGCTCCGACAGGCCTTCATCCTCCCTGATGATGGTTGCCAGCTTTTTGGACAGGAAGGCCGATTCCCTTCCCTCCCGCAGAAGCGTCCTGATTCGCTCTTTCGGGATATCGTCCAGGTGCTCGTAGAGGTTTTCAATGGTGCCATATTCCTGGATGAGCTGAATAGCCGTCTTCTCCCCAATCCCGGGAACACCCCTGATATTGTCCGACTGGTCGCCCATCAGGGCTTTCACATCGATCAGCGCGACGGGCTCCACCCCGAATTTCTCCCTGACCATGCCCGGATCGTATCGGTTGGTCTCGGTCTTTCCCTTGCTGGAAGAGGGGATGATCACGGTGGTCCTGTCACTGACCAGCTGCAGGGCATCCCTGTCCCCTGTAAGGATGGATACAGCCATATCCTTTTCCTCGGCTATCCTGGAATAAATGCCGATGATATCGTCGGCTTCCAGGCCTTCCTTCTCCAGGATGGCGATTTTCATGGCTTTCAGCACGTCCTTGGCGATGGGAAGCTGTTTGGCCAGTTCATGGGGCATGCCCTTCCTGGTGGCCTTGTATTCCTCGCTCATGAGATGCCGGAAAGTCTTGGCTTTCAGGTCAAAGGCAACCCCAATATAATCGGGGTTTTCCTCCTCAATGTATTTGTTCAGGATATTCAAAAAACCGTAAACGGCATTGGTGGGAATGCCTTCCGAGGTTGACAGCATCGCGGAACCCTTGAAGGCATAAAAGGCTCGGTTCAGGATGCTGTTGCCGTCTACTATCAGCAGTTTTCCACTCATAATTTCCTCCGGCCTGCTCGTCCGCCGGCTGCCATTCCTGGGGATTCCCGCAGCCCGGCGTGATAATCTTGTCCGCTTATACTGATTATTGTATAATATTTAAGTGTTTTATGCCATAAAAATGGAAACAATAAGAAGCGGTAGAATTGGCAGGAAGAGGTATTGAAATGATTAACACAGTACTTGTTATTGATGACAATGCACTTGACAACGCCGTATTGAGAAACTACCTCTACAATGAACACCTTAACC
Organism: Thermoclostridium caenicola; assembly: GCF_900142095.1. Lineage (GTDB taxonomy): Bacteria > Bacillota > Clostridia > DSM-8532 > DSM-8532 > Thermoclostridium_A > Thermoclostridium_A caenicola. The sequence continues at coordinate 14,426 of NZ_FQZP01000044.1, forward strand.
TGATATCGGCCCTCAACGGGCGGGAAGCCCTGGACATGCTGGAGGGCAGAAATATTGACGTGATTGTCCTGGATCTGGTCATGCCGGTCATGGACGGCCTCAGCTTTCTGAAAGCCTTCAAAAAAACGAGCTTCTACGGTAAGGTTCCTGTGATCGTCACCACCAGTCGGGATTCCGAGGACATCATCCATAAGGTCATTACCGAGTACGAGGTCTTCGATTATATCCTCAAGCCCCTGGATAAAATCAACAAGATGATCCTTATCAACAAAATCAGGTCGGCCATACGCTACAGAAACGCTTTGAAAGAGCTTGATACATTAAGAAGGAAGAAGGACAGGGACGGAAATTAATCCGTCCTTATCCTATTGTGGTTTGTTGAGGGCAGTGCGTCCGATTCTTTAAGGATCAAGGAGTTCTTATGAAGCAAAGGTTTAAGCTGCTCAGGTTCTGGGCAGCCGTCATCACAGCCAAATGTGCCATTGTTATATTGCGCCTCTTCAAAAGCGGCGGCACAAGCCTTCCGGGGAAACTTGCCCTGAAGCTGTATCCGCAGATACTGGATCATCTTGCCGGCCTGTTCCGTGTAACCATGATCACCGGAACCAACGGTAAAACCACCACTTCCCGCATCGTTCTAAGCATGATGGAACAGAAAGGCCTGAAGGTGATCACCAATAAATCCGGCGCCAATCTTTCAAGCGGCATCACAACGACGCTGATCAGTGCTTTAACCCTTGGTGGCAGACCCAGGTTCAGCCATGCCCTTCTGGAGACCGACGAGGCAGCCTTCAGGACCCTGGCGCCCCGGCTTAAGCCCGAAACGGTTATTGTGACCAACTTCTTCCGCGATCAGCTGGATCGCTACGGGGAACTCCACACTACGGTCAATAACGTCCGGGAAGGCATCAGCAGGATACCCGATGCCGTGCTCATCCTGAATGCCGATGATTCCCTCTGCGCGTCCCTGGGAAGGAATGCCCCCAACAAGGTCATTTACTTTGGCATGGGGGAAGGCATTTACCCGGAAAGCGGCGCCAGCATCAACTCGGATGCCGCATTCTGCATCCAGTGCAAGTCCAGGTATGAATATTCCTCGGTCACCTTCGGCCATCTGGGACATTTCAGGTGTCCTTCCTGCGGCTATGAAAGGCCTCACACCCATGTGGAGTGCAGCGGCATCCTTTTCTATGACAGCCTTGGCTCCCACGTGGAGATTTCCGGACCGGACCTGAGAATCAGCGTCAAGCTGGCCTTGCCCGGCCTGTACAATATCTACAATGCCCTGGCCGGCGCATCCTTCGGCCTGGCCCTTGGCCTGGACGAGAAAGCGATCGCCGCAGCCCTCTCCGGGTTTGAGTGCGGCTTTGGACGCATGGAGACCATAGCCATCCAGGACAAGGAACTGAAAATGATTCTGGTGAAGAACCCCACCGGTTTCAACCAGGTTCTTCGCTACCTTCTGACCCAGGAAAAGCCCTTCGTGCTGGCCTTTGCCATCAACGACAGGCTTGCCGACGGCACCGACATATCCTGGCTCTGGGATGTGGATTTTGAAGTGCTGGCCCTCATGGCTGAGCGGGTGCGGAACTTCTATGTATCGGGCATCCGGGCGGAAGACATGGCGGTGCGGTTGAAATATGCCGGTATATCCACGGACAGGATCCGGATGGAAAAGGATTACCGGCAGCTTATCACCCGGGCCTTGCAGGAAACCGGTGCCGGCGAGACCTGCTGCATCCTTCCCACCTATACCGCCATGCTGGACATCCGCAGGATTCTGAAAAAGCAGTTCGGCCTGAAGGAATTCTGGAAGTAGAAAAGGGATTGAGCTTATGTATGAGTTGACCATCTGCCATCTATATCCGGATCTTCTGAATCTTTACGGGGACAGGGGAAACATCATCGCCCTGACCAAACGCTGTGAGTGGCGCGGTATCCGGGTGCATAGCAGGCCGGTATCCCTGGGCGACCGGTTCAGCCCTGATGAATGCGACATCCTTTTTATCGGCGGCGGCCAGGATTACGAGCAGTCCATCATCCAGGACGATCTGCTCAAAGGCAAGCGTGAAGCCATAAAGGAAGCCGTTGAAGCCGGAAAGGTCATCCTTGCCGTTTGCGGTGGAATGCAGCTTCTGGGCCGCTATTACCGGACCCATGACGGTAAGGATATCGCATGCATCGGAGCTGTGGACCTGTGGACCCACGGCAGCCATGACAGGCTAATCGGCAATCTGGTTTTTGAGTGCGATTTTCTGAAAAAGGACGGTTTTGACGGCCTGGTTGTTGGGTTTGAAAACCATTCGGGCAAAACCTGGATGGGGCCCGGCGTCAGGCCCATGGGGAAAGTGATTGCCGGCTTCGGCAACAATGGGGAGGACGGCTTTGAAGGCGCCGTTTACAAGAATACTTATTGCACCTATTCCCATGGCAGCCTCCTGCCCAAGAATCCTGCCCTTGCCGACCATCTGATCACGCTGGCCCTTAAGAACCGCTATACCGATTTTGAAGCGCTGCCGCCGTTGGACGACAGCCTTGAGGCGGCCGCAAGAGAAGCCATGATCAGGCGTTTGACGGGCAAACAGGGTTCCGGCCGATAAAGGCGTGAGCTGCCTCAGTTTTTAAGCAATTTCTGAATCAACAAAGCCGCATCAGACCATTTCAGACCTGGCGCGGCTTTTTCAATTGGTTCAGGTGTACTGAAGCAGTTGCGCTCTACGGTCTTATGAAAATTGCCACACTGCGCTTACAATGGCATTACAGGTATGGCTTCGAGGGTGTTATGAGATTACCACGCCCCGCTTCCGCGGAGCTCGCAATGACATCCTGGGATGGACCCTGCTAACCATCTCTCTTATGTCATTGCGAGGAACGAAGCGACGAAGCAATCCCAATTACTTCCATGGCAGCACAACGACCGGGCTTAACGGGCTCCCGAGATTGCCACGCTCCACTCCGTTCTGCTCGCAATGACACCTCAGGTTTGACCCCGCTGGTCATGTCTCTTTTGTCATTGCGAGGAGCAAGCGACGAAGCAATCCCAGTTACTTCCATGGCAGCCCACGAAGAATGCAAAAAGGGAGCGAATGCTGTGCTTCGCTCCCTCTGTAATCTCAGAATTCTGCGTTGTTGACCGTCCTGGGATAGGGAATGACATCGCGGATGTTCTGCATACCCGTGATATACATCATCATGCGTTCGAAGCCGAGCCCGAATCCCGCATGCGGAGCGCCGCCGAAGCGCCGCATATCCAGATACCACTGGTATTCCTCCATATTGAGGCCCAATTCTTTGATCCTGTTCTCCAGGACATCGTACCGGTCCTCTCTCTGGCTGCCGCCGATGATCTCCCCGATTCCCGGCACCAGGAGATCCATGGCCGCCACGGTCCGGTTATCATCATTGATGCGCATGTAAAACGCCTTGATCTCCTTGGGATAGTTTATGACAAACAGGGGCTTCTTCATCAGCTGCTCTGTCAGGTACCGCTCATGCTCGGTCTGCAGATCGCAGCCCCATTCAACGGGGAACTGGAAGTTCTGACCGCTCTTTTTCAGCAAATCGATGGCCTCTGTATAGGTAATGCAGCCAAACTCGGAATTCAGCACTTTATTGAGCCTTTCATACAGCTCATTGTCCACAAACTTGTTCAGGAAATCCATCTCGTCCTTGCATCTGTCCATGACATCGCCGATAATGTAGCGGATCATTTCCTCCGCCAGCTTCATGTCATCATTCAGATCGGCAAAGGCGATTTCGGGTTCAATCATCCAGAACTCTGCCGCATGGCGCGTGGTATTGCTGTTTTCGGCACGGAATGTGGGACCGAAGGTGTAGACCTTGCCAAAAGCCAGGCAGTAAGGCTCAACAGCCAGCTGTCCGCTCACCGTCAGGCTGGTGCGCTTGCCGAAGAAATCCTCGGCATAATCGATCTCTCCCGACGGGGTTTTGGGCGGGTTCACCAGATCAAGGGTGGTCACCTGGAACATGGCACCGGCTCCTTCGCAGTCGCTGGTGGTGATAATAGGCGTGTGGACATAGACAAATCCTCTGTCCTGGAAGAACTTGTGGATGGCGTGGGCCAGCACCGAGCGAATGCGGAACACCGCCGAGAAAGTGTTGGTTCTCGGCCGCAGGTGGGCAATGGTCCTCAGGTACTCAAAACTGTGCCGCTTTTTCTGCAACGGGTACTCCGGCACCGAGGCCCCTTCCACGACGATTTGGGTGGCATGGATTTCATAGGGCTGCTTCGCCTGGGGCGTTTCCACCACTTTCCCCTGCACCCTGAGAGCGCTTCCCACATTCAGTTTGCGTATCTCAGAGAAATTGTCCAGTTTATCATCAAAGACCACCTGCAGATTGGAAAAGCAGGAGCCGTCATTAAGTTCAATAAATCCAAAATTCTTGGAGTCGCGCAAGGTCTTCACCCAACCGCATACGGCGACTTCCTCTCCCACAAGCCGCGCATACGTCTGGTTCAGTTTGCTGATTTCGATTCTTTCCATGAATATCACTCCATTTCAGCCAGTATATCGAATAAACACGGACTTTCCGGGCATGGCGCCCCATAAAACCGCGCGGGTCGGCACAAAAAAACCGGCCGCCTGAAACAAACCCCATTTGGATTGTACCAGACCCAATGTCCAAAGGGAAGGCCAATCCCGCAACTTGAGAAAGAATCTGTTTACGGTCCGAACCGGTTCAGGCTGCGGCGGATCAACGCAACGACGCCCTCCGCATCCCTGTTGCTGCAATCAACAATGATATCGGCATATTTTTCGTAAAGGGGAGTTCTTTGCTTGTAGATATCTTCAAGGGTCTGGTCCCTGCCCATGGCGATCCCGCGGGTGGCCATGTTTCTGATCCGCTTTCGGAGGGTATCCAGTTCCACCTTCAGGTATATGATAACGGCATCCTTTTTCAGATGAGCCATGGCCTTGCTGCTGTATACCACGCTTCCGCCCGTTGCAATAACAGCCCGGTTACGGGAAACCTGGAGGACGGCTTCTTCCTCTGCCCGCAAAAAGCTTTCTATCCCGTCGTTATCAATAATATCCTGCAGCAGCCTCCCATGGATCCGCTGGATTTCCAGATCGGTATCCACAAAGTCCATGCCCAGGGTTTTTGCCAGTATGACGCCCACTGTGCTCTTACCTGCTCCGGGCATTCCGATGAGGACAATATTGCCCATATTTTTACCACCGCATGATTTATCGCATTTCATGGCATCCTTTTTCCAATGCGTTACCCGGGGTACAGCCTCGTCAGACGGCAAGGGGGACCTTTTTTTTCAGTTCATCGAACTTGTCTGCTACCATTGCCCTGGCGGAAGCCATCAATAAGGGCCAGCTTTTTGCAATCTGCTCATAATACCAGTCGCTGCTGCCATTCGCCTGGTTGGCAATGGCGCTGAATCTTATCCAGTAATCCGGTCTGGCAATCAGGGACATGATATCGGCATTGGCCAGGCACGCTTCTTCAGGAGAGCCCCCGCTTGCATGAATGAGTGAAGAATGGTTCAGAATGCAGCGTTTAACCTTTTCCAGCCTGTCCGGGGGATAATTGAACTGCCTGAGCAGCTTTTCGGCAATGGCTACCCCCCTGGCTTCATGATGGTTCAGATCCTTTTCGTCCATGACAAAGGAGAAATCGTGAAGGTAAGCTGCCAGTTCCACAATTTCCGGATCCGCTCCTGTTTCCATCGCCAACTTCAGGCCATAATGGGCTACCAGGATGAGGTGATTCTCGTAAAACTCCCTTCCCTGCGGGGAGTTGCTACATTCGCCTTTGACATATTCCCTGATGTAGTCTGCCAGCAAAAAATCACAACCTTCCGAACTACAGCAAACAGATGATTGCTGTCGCTTAACTCTGGAGACAATGTGCATGAGCCGATACTGACCCTTATACGATTATAGTTCCCTTTTTGCGCCACAAACAAGTATACAAAATGTCCAATATTCCTGCGTAAAATCGCAATTTCTTCATACAATTTTCTTATGGTTTTTTATGGTTTTACCGGTTAATATGGTATACAAAAAAAATGAAGCGCTTCCATCGGCTCATCCTTTGACTTCATCAGGCATTGCTGCAGGTTATCCGAATTTGAAAATGGAGGTCATATAGCCATGGTGAACAATACGCGGAAATATGTTCTGACCGGACTGATGACCGCACTTGTCCTCTGCCTGACTTATTTTATCAAGGTACCCGTTCCTTATACCTCCGGATACATCCATCTGGGTGACAGCATGATCTATCTCTCGGTAATGATCCTGGGACCATACTATGGCGCCTTTGCTTCGGGCGTGGGCTCCATGCTGGCTGATCTTATGGGCGGATATGTGCACTACGCTATCCCGACCCTGGTCATCAAATCCCTGATGGCTTTATGCATGGGATTCATCCTGAACAGCCGCAGCAAAAAAGGCGCCTTGGCATCTGTAGGCGCTTCCATGGTGGTTTGGGCCGTATTTTGCGCCGGTGCCATCCTCAACCTGAAGTCCAGCATCCGGGCCAGCGGCACCGGCAAGATCCTTGAGGCGGTGCTGGAACCCGGTGCGGACGCGGAAGCCATTGCCGGCATGGAGAGCAAGCTCAGCAATCTTCCACTGTATCTGATTCTCGGCATTGCGGCATCCATACTGGTCCTGGCAGTGGCTGCCTGGTTCCTGTCCAGAAAAAGCGGAAGCGACTTCTTCGGGGTAAAAGCCATCATCGGCATGACTGCTGCCGGCATGTGCATGGTCATGGGCTACTTCATCGTGGAATCCTTTATGTACGGCCCGATTCCGGCAACCTTCAGCATCCCGCCCAACCTGCTGCAATTTTTCGGAGGCGTTCTTCTGGCAGGCATCCTGGCTCCGGCCATCAGGAAGGCAGGTATTGCCCGTCAGTCCTGATAGAACTGTCCGGATAACCCGCATCTGGCAGTTTCCCAGTTGTCAACCAGTTTCAGCATATGAAAAAAAGGACATGGCATCATGTCCTTTTTGGTTTGTGTCAATATTTCTGATGGGCATTTCCCGTGCAATACCCATTACCGCAATCCGGCCGCCTTCAGGATTTCGATGGTGGATTTGAGCCTGTTCATGGTATAGAGATGAATGCCCGGGGCACCGCCGTCCAGAAGTTCCCTGATCTGCTTTGCCGCATATTCGATACCGGCCTTGCGCAGATCCTCCGGATTGTCCTGGTATTTGTCGATCATGAGCACCAGTTTGGCAGGAATGGAGCAGCCGCTCCTGGCTGTCATTGTTTTGATCTTTGCGTTGAAGATGGGCATAATCCCCGGCACGATGGGGCAATTGATGCCGATCTGTGCCGCGCGATCCAGGAAGTCAAAGTACAGCCTGTTATCAAAGAACAGCTGGGTGATCAAAAAATCCACGCCGGCATCCACCTTCTCCTTCAGCCACCTTCTGTCCTCATCCAGCCTTTTGCTGTCCACATGCCCCTCAAGGTAAGCGGCGGCCGCAATGCAGAAGTCCCCCACCTTCCTGATATGGGCTATCAGTTCATTGGCATGCCGGAAGTCGCCCCTGCTGAAATCAAAATCAGGCTGATCGATAGGTGGATCCCCTCTCAGGGCCAGGATATTTTCGATATTTTCCCGCTTAAGGCTGTCCAGTATTTCGTCTATCTGCTCCATGGTATGTCCGACACAGGTGAGGTGGACCATGGCTTCGATCCCATAGGTGTTTTTCAGCCTGGATGCGATTTCAACCGTTCTGCCCCTGGAGCTTCCGCCGGCCCCGTATGTCACGCTGATATAATCGGGAGACAGTTCCTTGAAACCCGGAATGGATTCAAACAGGGTTTCCATCGGAACCTCCGGTTTGGGCGGAAAGATTTCAAAGGCCAGTGTCTGCTTGTTCTTCCCAAACAACTGGGACAGTTTCATGCTTATGTACCTCCTTCTATATCAGGCTTACCACAAGCGGTATGGTGGCTATGGAAAGCAGCGTGGATACCGATACGCATTTCGAGGCAAATACTGCATCCTTATTGAATATCTCGGCGAACACGGTGGTATTGGCAGCCGCAGGCATGGCCAGGGCAGTTACCAGTACCGCCGCAGGCAGGTCGGGTATTCCGGGAATCCTGGTCAGGGCAAGGGCTAACAGCGGCATCAGAACCAGCCGCACAGAAGCGGACAGGTAAACCCGCCAGTCTGAGACGATGTCCCGCAGTTTCGCAGAGCTGATCACCGCGCCGATGATCAGCATGGATATCGGCATGGTCATGTTACCCACAGCCGCAACGGCGCTTTCGATGGGCTCCGGTATGGGAATGCCGAAGAGAAAGACCACCATGCCCACATAAACCGCAACAATGGATGGGTTGGTGAACACTTTACGGATAATCTGCCTTTTGGTTCCCTGGCCACCGAACATGACGTAGCCATAGGTCCACAGCACGATATGAAAACACACGATGTAAAAGGAGCCATAGAAAACACCGTCATCCCCATACAGGGCATGCATGACGGGCAGACCCATATAGCCGCAATTGGAGAAAATGGCGCAAAACCGCAATATGGGTGCTTTGTCCTCCGGGAATCTGCCGTAAATAAGTTTGGAGAGCAAAATGGACAGCAGGAACATGAAAGAAGCCATGCCCATGATCCATAAGATATTGATCAGCCTTTCGGTTGAGAAGGATATGAAGAAAGACTTGAAAACCATCATGGGAGAAGTGACAAAGAGCATGACTTCCCCGAGCTTTTTGCTGCCCGTTGAATCAATAATTCCGGCCTTGCCGGCTGCAAAACCGGTCAGCATGATGATAAACAGTATGAGCACCTGGTTCAGGATCAGCGTCAAATCCATGGATGTACCCCCAAAGTTCCACGGTTTAGATTTCCCGGATAAAAGGCTATGAATAACAGTTTAACCGATAGTTCCCGATAGCGCAATGGACAGGTTGGCAGAAGTGTCTGCTGTTTTCACCGGAAAAACCATCAATGAGGACAAACCCAGAATTTTCACGCCAGAAAGGCAAAGTTCAGAACAGCGGCGTAGATCACCCAGAGCATGCAGGGAACCATAAGCCAGCCGGCCACCGTATCGATTCTTGAGAATTTCATGGTGGTTATGACAACCAGGGCTGCCAGGATGATCGCATCCAGCAGGGCTACCTCGACCAGGGCGAAGCGGAAAAAAAGGATGGACCACATGAAGTTGAAAACAAACTGGGCACCATAATAGAAAAGGGCATCCCGTACTTCCTTCCTGTTCCAGCCTGCCAGGAACACCTTGTATGCTGCAATCCCCATCAGAATGTACAGGAATATCCATACCGGACCGAAAACCCATCCTGGCGGCGCCAGGACCGGTTTTGCCAGCATTTCATAGGTCTGCCTCATCCCGGGCGCAAGCCATGCGCCTGCAAAACCGGTAAGAAGACTTATTGACACGCTGGCCAACAGCATGCAGCTGTCTTTCAGCTCGTCATCCATCACCCATTTTCTGATGGTCATCGCCCCCCAGACAGCCGGGCTTCCCGATACAATATATGCTGCAGTTTCCGGAGAATACGCCGGAAACTGCACGGACGGCCTTTATCGCATATCGCATCTGCCTTCCGCCCACGCTTGATAAAGTAGGTCGGTGAGGCTGATTGCCGCCCCGCACATACACCAGTTTCACCGACTGGTGCGGTCCAGCTTCGCCGGACGCACGAAAATAAAAGGTTCTATAATAAATGTTGGGGTGCCGAGGGACAGAACACTTCGGAACTCCAACATTTTTTTTGCAAACAAAGAGAGCATGGAGTGAATTCTCTAGTAAAATGAAGTTACCCAATCCAACATTTTAAAGGAGAATCAACCATGCTCTACAAAGATTATATGCGAGAATTTATTGGATTTGAAGATGTAACCGTTACCTTCGCAGAAAGAAAGGACAATCAGTTCCACATTCATATGAAAATGAAGCGAAAAGCCCATAAGTGTCCCCGCTGTGGTCGGATTACGGAAAAGATTCACGATTACAGAGAACAACGAATTAAGGATATATCTTCATTTGGAAGCTATACTTTCATACATCTGCGGAAACGACGCTATGTATGTCCTTCATGCAATAAAAGGTTTTATGAAGAGGTACCTTTCCTGCCAAG